>JBDHQI010000017.1:0-86642 GCA_039806955.1 Verrucomicrobiota bacterium
CGTTTCCACAACCGCACCGGGTGCTACCACCACGATCTTACCCAGCGTCTTGAGCTATGTCCGACAGGCTGCTAGGTGAAACCACCGCTCGTGGCAATCCAAGGAGTACGAATGGAAACGGTGGCGGCATTACAAAGAGATTGTCGCGCAACGTTCCTTTGCTAGACTTCCGACTCAGGCTGTGGCGGAAAACCAGCCTGCCAATAAAAACCGCAATGACCACGGACTTTTCCAATTTTGCCCGGCGCGTGCATGATTTCATCCAGCACTGCGCGACCGGTCTTTCTGCCGCCTCCAAGCCAGGATCGCGGGACTCGGAGTTCAATGATTTGGCGGCGGCGTTGTTTCGGTTGCAGTTTTCAGGCAACGCGCCGTACCGGCGATGGTGTGAAGCGCAGGGAGTCACTGCGGAAGCAGTCACGCAATGGGTGCAAATTCCCGCCGTGCCGACCGCTGCGTTCAAGGAATGGGATTTGACCTGCCTCGCGCCGGCGGAACGGACGCGGGTGTTTCATTCGAGCGGGACCACCACGCAGCAGCCCAGCCGGCACTTTCACCATGCGGATTCGTTGGCGCTTTACGAAGCGTCGTTGTGGCCGTGGTTGAAGCGGCATCTGCCGCTCACCACTACGAACGCGCGTTTCCTTTCGTTGACGCCCAATGCGGAACAAGCGCCCCATTCGTCCCTGGTTCACATGTTTGATTTTGCGCGGCAAAAAATGGGCGCGTCGGCGAATGGCTTTGTCGGCCAGACCGATGCCGACGGCACCTGGTGGCTGGATTTTGATCGCGCCTTTGCCTTGCTCGGAGGCTTAACGACAGCGTGCGCGGCAAAAGGTAATACCGACTCGCGGCCGTGGTTGGTTTTGGGAACGGCGTTTTCGTTCGTGCAATTGTTGGATGAATTGGAACGACGTGACTGCCGTCTGTGTTTACCGGACGGTTCATTTGTGCTCGAAACCGGTGGTTACAAGGGACGTTCGCGGGCGCTGCCCAAGGCCAGTTTGTATCAACTGATCACCGAGCGGTTGGGGATTCCGGAAACCAACATCATTTGCGAATACGGAATGAGCGAGTTGAGTTCACAAGCCTACGACTTGATGGGGCGACCCGGCGTGGTTGGAGCTTCACTGGATGCACGAGAGTCGTCCCGACGTCGGGTCTTTCAGTTTCCGCCGTGGGCAAGAGTGCGCGTGATTTCACCCGAGACGGGTCGGGAAGTGGATGAAGGTGAAACCGGCTGGTTGCAAATTGTTGATCTGGCCAATGTATTTTCTGTCCTGGCGGTGCAAACTGAGGATTTGGCGGTGCGCCGGCCGGTTGGATTTGAATTGCTCGGTCGCGCGGTGGCGGCTGAACCACGCGGTTGCTCCCTGATGTCCGCATGAACCTGCCTCATTATTTTCTGGCCGACTTGCCCGCCTCGGCGACGCTCACGCCGAAGTTGCTGGCGGAAGCGTGCGACGCTTTGAAACGCAACCGGCACGACTATCTGGCGCAACGTTCCACCGACGAAATCATCAACGTGTTGACCGAAGTGGCCGCAAACTGGTTACAACCGGATAATGAATTCCGGCGGCTGGCGTTGGACTTCGGTCCGCCACAGTTGGGCTTCAGTCGCGAGACCCTGGCGCACGGTCTGGATGAATTCTTCCGCCAGTTGACACGGGAAAATTTTGAGCGGCTGTTGGAGCAGGATTTTGGTGACGTGCAGCGGTTGGATGAATGGGGCGTGACCCGGGCGGAACGGGGCGGCGGAAAAACGGCGATTGCCACCGGTCCGGAACTGTTGGTTCACATCGCGGCGGGAAACATTCCCAATCCGACATTGACCAGCATGATCTTCGGTCTGCTCGTGCGCTCCGCGCAGGTGATAAAATGCGCGAGCGGCACCACCTTGCTGCCGCGGTTGCTGGCCCACTCGCTTTATCGAATCGAACCGAAGTTGGCCGCGAGCCTGGAAGTGGTTGAATGGCCCGGTGGCGCGACGGAACTGGAACACGTTCTATGGACGACGGCGGATTGTGTTACGGCCACTGGACAGGACGAGACGTTGACCCGGATTCGACGCGAGTTGCCATCCCATGTGCGTTTCCTGGGTTACGGGCATCGGTTGAGTTTCGGTTACATTGCCAGGGACATGCTCACCTCGGCGCAACTGGGAAAAATTGTCAGTGACGCGGCAGCGGACGTGGTGGCCTGGGATCAATTGGGCTGCCTGTCGCCGCATGTATTTTTTGTGCAAACTGGCGGCGTCGCGGCCCCGGAGCAGTTCGCCGCGCAACTGGCCGAAGCGTTGGCGCGTCACGAACAAACGCAGCCCCGCGGCGCGCTGCCGGTTGGCGCCGCGGCGACCATTGCGGCGCGGCGGCAGATTTACGCCATGCGCGCGGCGCAGAGTGATCAGACGCGCGTATGGCAAAGCGAAGATTCCACAGTCTGGACCGTGGTGTGCGAAGCGGAGGCGCCGTTCCCAATTTCCTGCCTGCACCGATTCATTCACATTCGACCGGTGAACGACGCGGCGGAGGTGTTGCAAGTGGCCGATGCGCAGCGGCGGCAGATTTCCACCGTGGGACTGGCCGTGCCGCGTTCGCAATTTTCGACGCTGGCCCGGCAATTGGGGCGCTGGGGGGCCAGCCGGATTTGCGCGTTGGGACAGATGCAACGCCCGCCGCTCACCTGGCGGCATGACGGTCGTCCGGCGTTGGCGGATCTGGTGACGTGGACGGATTGTGAATCATGAAAATCGAGTTAAGAAAGTCGTTTCAGTTTGAGGCGGCGCACCATCTACCGTTGGTGCCGAAAACGCACAAATGCCGTCGTTTGCACGGGCACAGTTTCAAAGTGGAGCTTGTAGTGGCAGGCGAGTGCGATCCGAAGCTGGGCTGGTTGATGGATTACGCGGAAATTGTGGCGGCGTTCAAACCGGTCTGGAAAAAGCTGGATCACTTCTATTTGAATGAAATTCCTGGATTGGAAAACCCCACCAGCGAAGTGCTGGCGGCTTGGATCTGGGGCAAACTGAAACGCCGGCTGCCATTGCTCAAGGAAGTCGTGGTGGCGGAGACGTGCAACGCCCGCGCCGTTTATCGAGGCGAAGCATGAGTTCATTCCGTTTGAGCGGCGTCACGGTATTGTTGCTGATTACCCTGTTGCTGGGAGGGCGGGCGGAGTCAGCGCCGGAGTGGGAACGCTTTCAATTTCAGCATCCGGCGATGGGTACGTTGTTCACCATCACCCTTTACGCCACGAACGCGGTCAGTGCTCGGACGGCTGCCGACGCCGCGTTTGCGCGCGTGACGGTTTTGGATGACATGCTGACCGATTATGACGCTGAGAGTGAACTGATGCGGTTGTGCCAGCAGCCGGTTGGGCAACCGGTGCCGGTGAGTCCGGAGTTGTTCGCGGTGTTGGCCGAGGCGTGTCGGGTGGCGGAACTGAGCGGCGGCGCGTTGGACCCGACGGTGGGGCCGATCGTGCGGTTATGGCGGCGCGCGCGGCGCACACAAATTTTACCAACCGCCGAACAAATTGCCCATGCCCGTCAAGCGGTGGGCTGGCGGAAATTGGCGCTGGACGCGCAACAACACACGGTGACTTTGCTCGCGACCAATATGCAATTGGATTTGGGCAGCATTGCCAAGGGATATGCCGCCGACGCGGCGTTGACCGTGTTGCGCCAACACGGAACGGCCCGCGCGCTGGTGGCGGCCAGCGGCGACATTGCGGCAGGTGAGGCGCCGCCCGGACAGGCTGGCTGGCGGGTTTCCATCGGCACCCCGTTTCAGCGTGAGGGCGAAGCTCGAACCTTGCTGTTGACCAATGCCGCCGTTTCCACAGCCGGAGACACCGAACAATTTGTGATCATTAACGGGGTGCGTTATTCGCATATTGTGGACCCGCGCACGGGGATGGGATTGACCAATCGGTGTCAGGTTTCGGTGCTCGCGGCGCACGCAATGCAAACGGATGCTTTTGACACGGCGACCAGCATTTTGGGAGTGACGGCGGGACGGAAGCTCATCGAGTCGCAGCCGGGTTTGTCCGCCATTATTTATCAGGAAACCGCGACGGGCGTGGAAATGGTGGAAGTGAATCGTTAAGCGAAGCCGGGTGTGGTTGGAGCGAATTCTTGCGACGATGGTGATTGCTTCTATACTGGCGCACTATGGTGGCACCGAAAAAACAGCGGGTGATTTGCGGCATGAGCGGAGGCGTGGATTCCTCGGCAACCGCCGCGCTGTTGCAGGCGCAGGGCTACGACGTGATTGGCGTCACGTTGAAACTGTGGCCGCAAGACTGTGTGAACCGCGCGGAGGACAAGTGCTGCGGCCCGCAAGCGGTGACCGATGCGCGTTCCGTTTGTCATCAACTGGGCATTCCTTATTACCTGATTGACGAATCGGGAGAGTTTCAGAAGCACGTCATCCAGTATTTTGCCGACGAATACAAGGCGGGGCGCACGCCGAATCCCTGCGTGATGTGCAATCAGAATCTCAAGTTCGGCCGGTTGATTGACCGCGCCAACCAGTTGGGGGCGGATTACATCGCGACGGGACATTTCGCGCGGGTTGAGCGCGCGGCCAACGGTCGGATGCTGCTCAAGCGCGGTCGTGATCTGCGCAAGGACCAGAGTTATTTCCTGTTCTCCCTCCGTCAGGATCAGTTGGCGCGCGCCATGTTTCCGCTCGGGGAAAAGACCAAGAGCGACACGCGCGAGGTGGCGCGGCATTGTCATCTAAAAACGGCGGACAAGGTGGAGAGCATGGAGATTTGCTTTGTGCCGGACAACGACTACGGCGGATTCCTCCGCCAATCCAAGCTGGTGGAAAACACGTGCGGCGACATTGTGGATATTCACGGTCGGGTGCTTGGACAGCATGAAGGGGTGGCGTTTTACACCATTGGCCAGCGCAAGGGTCTGGGCATCTCCTCAGCCAAACCGTTGTACGTGGTGGAATTGGACGCCGGGCGAAATCGCGTCGTGGTGGGTGATGATTCATTACTGGCGCGCGCTGAATTTACCGTGCGCGATTGCAATTGGATTCCGTGGGAAACGCCTCCAGCCAATTGCGAAGTCACAGTGAAGATTCGCTATAATCACCCGGGCACTGCCGCCACGGTGACGTGCCTGGATTCCGGCCTGGCACAAGTGAAACTGACCGAACCGCAACGCGCCATCACTCCGGGGCAGGCTGCAGTTTTTTATCAGGAGGATCTGGTGGTGGGCGGCGGCTGGATTTGCCGCTGAGCGTCCGACAGGAGAATTTTCCGTTGGCGTCCAAACATTCACCTTGCGCCAGCGGGTTGGGTTGTTAGAGTGTTCTTCGCACTACGCCCGGCTTTCGGGCGGTTTTCATTTAAGCATCAGCCTGAACCGGTAAATTTGTGAAAATTTTCAGTGGAACTGCCAATCGGCCGCTGGCGCATGCCATTTGCGATTACATCGGTATCCGCCTCGGCAAGTGTAGCGTCAAGGCCTTCCCCGACGGCGAGACCTTCGTAAAGATCGAGGAGAACGTGCGCGGCGAAGATGTCTTTGTGGTGCAGCCAACTTCGCCGCCGACGAACCACCATTTGATGGAACTCTTCATCATGATGGATGCGTTGCGCCGTTCCAGCGCCAATCGAATCACCGCGGTGCTGCCGTTTTATGGTTATGCGCGGCAGGATCGCAAAGATCAACCGCGCGTGCCGATTACCGCCAAACTAGTGGCAAATTTATTGGTGGCGGCGGGGGCCAACCGGGTGCTGACGATGGATTTACACGCGCAGCAGATTCAAGGATTTTTCGATATTCCGGTGGATCATCTCTATGCCGCTCCGGTAATTTACAAGTATTTGCATAAGCAGCGGCTCAAGGACCTTGTCGTTGTTAGTCCCGATGTTGGCGGATTGAAAATGGCCTATGCCTATTCGCAACATTTCTCAGCGGCACTGGCCATCATTGCCAAACGTCGGAAAAGCGCGACGGAGGTGGAATCGACCACCATCATTGGCGAGGTTCGGGGCAAAAATGTGCTGTTGGTGGATGACTTGACTGAAACCGCGGGGACATTGACCAAAGGCGCGGAATTGCTCAGGAAAAAGGGTGCGAAAAGCATTATCGCCTGTGTTTCCCACGCGATTTTGGGGGATACAGGCATTGAAAGATTACGTAAATCAGCGATTGACGAGTTGATTACAACTGATACAGTCGTGCGCCCGACCATTCGGGGAGTGAAAATCACCACTTTATCGGTGGCGGGTTTGTTGGGTGAAGCCATCAAGCGAATCCATAATAATTCGTCAGTGACCTCGTTGTTTGAAGCCAATGGCGGTCGCACCAGTTAGGATGTTTGTCGGAAAATTTTTGTTATGAAATCATTGCCATTCAATGCTTTTGTGCGTTCGCAAGTGCGGCGTACCGGACTGAAAAAATTGCGCGCCACAGGCCGTGTGCCCGCTACGATTTACGGTGGAAAATCCAAAGCTGAAAACTTGGAAGTGGTCGGGTCTGAGTTGAATGACCTGATTCATCGTTCCCACTCGGAAAACATCCTGTTGGATCTCGAGGTTGGAAAAACAAAACGCCTCGCGCTGCTCCAGGAAGTTCAGCATCACCCGTTGAGCGGCAAAGTCGTACACGTGGATTTCCGAGAGGTGAGCGAGACGGAACCGGTTGTCATCAATGTGCCCGTAGAGACCGTGGGCGAGGCCCCCGGCGTCAAGAATAGCGGCGGCGTACTTGAACACGTCATTTTTAAACTGCGGGTTCGAGCTTTGCCCAAGCAATTGCCGGATCGGATTGTTGTGGGGGTCACGGAACTCGAAGTGGGACAGACCCTCCATGTCGGCGATCTCAAACTGCCTGCGGGTGTGGAAGTGATTGGCAACAAGCTGTCCCCGGTGGTTTCCGTCGTGAAGTCCAGAGCTGAGGCGGAACCCGTGGCGGCTGAGGCGGCTGTTGCCGGCGAAGTTGAAATGACGAAGGAAAAGAAAGACGCGGCTGCCGCGCCTGTCGCCAAGGGGGCCGCAGCGAAGCCGGATGCCAAAGCCGCTCCGGCCAAGAAATAATTGCTGTTGCGCTCCGCGATGGGCGGATGACAACGCCTTCGGTGCATGGAAGATTGGCGGCTTATCGTGGGATTGGGCAATCCCGGGACGGAATACGCCAGGACGCGGCATAATGCGGGGTTTATGGTGCTCGATCAACTGGCCGCCAGTTGGCGGGTGACGTGGCACGACGAGAAAAAATTTCAGTCGCGTTTGGGCAAAACGGAACGGAGTGGTCGGCGCCTATTGATGTGCCAGCCCCAGACGTTTATGAATTTAAGCGGCATCGCGGTCGGAACGCTGGTGAAGTTTTATCAGTTGCCGCTCGATCATTTGGTGGTGGTGGTGGATGATGCGGATTTGTCACTGGGGCAGATTCGCTTGCGGCCGGACGGCAGTAGTGGCGGCCATCATGGATTGGAGTCCATTGAGCAGCATTTGGGGTCGCGCCAATACGCCCGATTGCGGATCGGTATTGGGCGGCAGAATGAGCGACGGGAGATTTCGGGGCACGTTCTGGGCCGCCTGAGTGGCGAAGAACTGACGGTGCTGGAAAGAGTTTTAATCCGGGCGCAGGCTCAGATAGAGTGTTGGCTGGATCGCGGGTTGCAGTCGGCCATGAGTCAATTTAACGGGGCGGTAACCGACCCGAACAACGAAGGAACGAAGCAGTGAAACGATACGAAGGTTTATTCATCTTGAATACGGCGGGTAAGGAAGATGGCGTCAAAGACGCCCTCGACAAAATTTCCGCTGAAATCGCCGAAGCGGGCGGCCACATTGAAACCGTGCAGAAAATGGAGCGTAAAACTTTTGCCCGCGTAGCGGACAAAAGACATGGCAGTGGCTTTTACGCCAACGTGATTTTTAGCAGCACCCCGGCCACGGTCGTTGCGTTGCGCAATAAATTTGTGCGCAACGACGAGGTGTTCCGGGTGATCTTCACCCATTCACCCGCGCCCAAAGCGGCGCAGTAACCCGCGGTCAGGCCATGGCCAGTTTTAATAAAGTCATCTTGGTGGGGAATTTGACGCGTGATCCGGATCTGCGTTACACCCCCAAGGGCACGGCGATTGCCAAAATCGGTGTTGCGGTGAATCGCGTCTGGACCAGTGACGCCGGTGAGCGCAAGGAGGAAGTCACGTTCGTGGACGTGGATGTCTTTGGCCGTACGGCGGAGAACGTCGGTAAATATATGCGCAAAGGCCGCCCGATTCTCATCGAAGGCCGGTTGCGTCTGGATCAATGGGACGATAAACAAACCGGTCAAAAAAAGAGCAAGCTCGGGGTGGTGGCGGAGACCGTGCAATTTCTTGGCAGTGCGGGTGGTGGTGAGGGCGAAGAAGGCTCCAGTCGCCGACCCAGCACCCCGGCCGCGCCTCCAGCCAATGAAACTGCAGACGGCGACGCGCCGCTGGAGAGCGACGACGTTCCCTTTTAAAAATATCAAGAGTTGCAACGAACATTTTTATGGCAAAGACAGAAGTTATTCTTACACACAACATCGTCGGTCTGGGCGGTGAATCGGATCAGGTTAACGTTGCCGCTGGCTACGCCCGCAATTACCTCTTTCCGCAACGCCTAGCCATTCCGTTAAGCGCCGGAAACAAGCGCCGCCTCGAAGCTTTGCGCCAGCGTCGTGCCCAGCGGGAAGCCCATGAGTACAATACCATGACGGAACTCGCCAAGAGTCTGACCAACCTGGTTTGTCTGGTGAAGGTCAAGACCGGCGAGGACGGCAAATTGTTTGGGGCCGTCACCGCGGGCATGATTGCCGATGAGTTGAAGCATCAATTTGATGTCACGCTGGATCGTCGCAAGATTCACCTCGAGCACCCGATCAAGGTGCTGGGTGAACATGAAGTTGAATTGCATCTGCACACGGAAGTGAAGGGCGTGCTCAAGGTGCGCGTGGAAAGCACCACGCCGATCACGGTTGCTCCAGTTGAAGCCGCGCCGAGTGCCGAAGCGCCAAAAACTGAGAAACGGGGTAAGCGCGGAGGAAAGGAAGAGGTGGCTTCGGGTGAAAAGACCAAAGCCGATAAGGCGACGAAAAGCGACAAGAAAGTCAAAAAGGGATAAGCATTCCGATCAAAATTTCAAAGCCCGGCTTTCGCCGGGCTTTTTCATTTATGGAGTTGCCTGCGTTCGGGTGCAAAAAATTCGCCGGTGCAGAGTGACTGCATCGGCGAACGCGGAATCAAAGATGGGCTTGGTTAATTGCCCTGCACGCGGTAAAACATGGCACCACTGCTGATCGTGTCGCCGGCTTCTGTGCCGTTGACGGGGCTGCCCACATTCTCCCAATCGCCCGCATTAAGAGCGCTGCGGCGTTGGAGTTGATAGGGGGCCAGGCCGCCTTCCCAGTGGATTGTGACCTGGTTGTTTTCCGTGGTGATGCTGGTGATGCGGAGTCCCGAGGTGATGTTCATATCGTCAATGAGAGCGCCAATCTGATTAGCGCCCCGGAAAACCCGGATTTGGCGGAAACTATCAGAGGCGGCGGAGTAGAACGGCACGGGATTGAGGTTCTGGCGGGCGTCGTCCACGTAGAAGTTGTAGGTGCGCGCGGCGTAATCCAGCTCGAATTTCAAGTGATACCAGTTGGTGGAATCCCAGGTTAAACCTGTGGCCACCCAACTGCCGGAAATCAGACCGTAGTCAATGCTGGTATTGGGGCCGAAGCGCACTCCCGCTGCTCGGGTGCCGGCGGCATTTTCCACGGTGATAAAGATGTTGCCGTTGACCGGGCCGGCCAGCGGTCGCGCCCAGAAGTCAAAGGTGATGTTTTGCGTATTCTCGAGTCCGGCGATTGGGCGAATCGAGGAACTGCCCGCTCCACTTAACCCGACGACGAGTGCTTGATTACCGCTGTGGACGAAATCGCCTGCGGTCAATCCGGCGGCACTGAGTTCGGCGGCAATTTCAGTCGCGGTCAGTACGCGGGCGGCATCCGTATTGGCGTCTGTGACCCAATTGTCCTGTCCGTCCAGCGTTCCTACGGCGTACGTTGGGGCTTCGAAATCAATCAAGCCGGGTGTCGGCGTCCGCTGCAAGTGTGCCGAATACGACTCGGTTACCCCGGCCGCATTGGTGACCATCAGGCTGTAAAAGCCCAGATCGTTGGCGGTGATGTTGTTCAGCGTCAAGGTTGTGGTTTGCTCGTCAAGCGGTGTGCCCACCGGGTCAGCCAGGTGTTCGCGATAATACCAGCGCATTGACACGGGCGTATCTGAATGCGGCGCGGCCGTAAACACTACCGTATCGCCCAAATTGGCTGTCGTGTTGGATGGGTGCGAGGCCAGCGTGGGAAACGTGGCGAGTCCGGGAATTGCCGGGAAATCAAGTTCGGCGGCGCTCAAGGCATTGTTGTCAATGATCACCCGGTCCAGTGAACCGCGGAAGAAAGCGGTGTCACTTTCTTTGCCAATGGTCAGTGGACTCGCCGGATTAGCCGTTGCGTTGCCTCCGTTTTTGGTGCGGGCCATGGTCTCCCGCAGAATTCCGTCAAGGTAGAAGTGAAGCTGTGCATTGCCGTAATCCATGACGGCGGCGACGTGATGCCAGCGGTTGTCGTTGGGGACGATGACCGAGGAAGCGAAATCTGCATTGCCATATAACGTGGTGTGCAAGCCTCGATTAACATTGATGGAAAGTGACACCTGCGGGGTCGGGCCGGCAGTGCGGTAGATGACTCGCCGCGCGTCAATTCCCGTGGTGGGAAGTTTAACCCACGCCTGCAATGTGTAACTGTTGCCGTTCACGCTCAGGTCCAGGGGCGCTGCTCCGGGGAAGGTGATGTATTGACGAATAGAAAAAGTCTGGTTCAAGAAATCCAGCGAAAAATCACCGGCTTGTCCGGTTGGTGAATCACTGGACCACGCGGGTCCGGTTTGGGCGGCCAGGAAGGCGGGTGCTGGCTCGGCCGGGAGCTCGGGAGCTATCGCGTTCTTGCAGGGGAAATTGGCTTCGTCAAAGTTGTAACTGATCAAAGTCGAAGGCAGGGGCGCTTTTACTGTGGCGGCGACGTTATCAAGGTCGGATGCCGTCAACAGCGCGTGATGGATGCGAATTCGGTCGAAGGCCGCCACGGTGCCATTGCCCGTACCTTCCGATCCCAGTCCCAAGTAATGGTTTAACGGGGCGCGGGCGCTGGCGCTATTGGTGTATTCGACAAAGGTTTCGTCACCATTGACGTAGAAATGCACGCCAACCCCTGACTCCCAGGCGGCCGCCGCATGCACCCATTGATCAGAGGGCAGCAATCCCGTGACGGTATTCGTGATGTCCACGAGACCGAACAGCGTGAATACCTGCCAGCCGCCTTTCAGGCCCATTTTGTAAGAACTACCGTAGGCGACCATTCCTTGTGCCGCCAGCGCGGGCGTGCTGCCGTCAATATAAATCCAGGTTTCCAAAGTGATCGGTCCCTCACGGATATCGAGCACCGGCGTGGCGGAATCATCCGCAATCAAGAATCCCGTTCCGGAGTTGGTGAGGCAGCGGTCCCCTGGCAGTCCGGAAGGGGATGCGTCCATAAGTTGAGCGTAATCCACATTGGGATCAAAGGGCTGACCGAGGTTGCCGAGCAAGCCGGTGGCGGGATCGGTGGTGGTAAAGCCCGCACCTTCACTGAAGTCGAAGCGAGTGAGTTGATCTGCGTAGGCGGCGGGTAGTAGCGCCAAGCCGACGGCCACCAAGGCGGCGGTGGAGACGCGGTTTAGGGAACGGTATCTTTTCTTCATAAGTATAATTTGATGTTCTGGGATTAAACAGTGAGACGGGTCAAAGTTTCTGCGAGGTACGCTCCAGCAACCAACGCAAGTCGGCGCTGTTCGGCGCCGGCACCCGACCGGTGGGGTTGGGCGTCAAAAACGGGCCGTCGTGCCACCGCTTTATTTCTGAGTGGCCGTCGGCGAAGGAAAAGCTGCACGACTGGCCATGTTGGATGCCGGGGTGATCAATCAACGACATAGCGCGAGGGTTGTCATAATTTCCCAGATCCACGACAAAAAATGCGTCGTTGATCAACGTCGGGCGTTCGTCCAGCAAAACCCAGGTCATGGCCGGATTGATGATGGCACTGTATTTGCGAAAGAGGCGAAATCGTTTGGCATCGGTCCACATGCCGTAATAATCAGGAGCGGTTTCGCCATTACCGCCCATCATGTAATTCATGGACATGCTGCGGACGTGCTTGGTGCGATCTTCCGGGCACTTCCACAGTTTATGGCTATTGGCACCGTATTTGGCCAGCGGACTGATGTCGAAGTAAATCGTATTCGTCGGATCTGATATCATGTTTCCCTGTACCCAGGTGTACGGCGTCAAGGCATTTTGCACCGCGCCCCCGTACGCGAACAACAGGTTGTCATTGGCATCTTCGGTGTACATGCGCCAAGCCAGCGTCAGTTGACGGTGGTTATTGAGGCACGAGATGCCGTGCGCCTTCTGCTTGGCCCGACTCAAGGCCGGCAACAGCATTGCGGCGAGAATGGCGATGATGGCAATGACCACCAGTAATTCAATCAACGTAAAGCCACAGCGTTCGCACGGAAGGGAGCGTGGCCGGTTCATAATGCTTTGAGGATGCGTTGACATTTGCTGTGTTTAACTTTTTCGGAAACCGGGGTTCCGTCGGTTATCCGATAAATATAATGAAAAACCGCTGAGAAAACAAGCCTCGGAGCGGTTTATTCGTAACGCAAGCATCCGTGAAGCTGGCTCTGGCCGAGTGGCGACACGGCCTTCGCCACACAACGAAGTTATTGTCCTTTTAATTTTCGCTCCAGGATTTCACCCACCAGGATCGGGTTGGCTTTGCCTCTGCTTAATTTCATCACCTGTCCCTTGAGTGAATTGAGCGCCGCAGTTTTTCCAGATTGGTAATCCGCCACGATTTTCGCGTTAGCCGCGATGGCTTCATCACAAAATTTCTCGATTGCCACCGTGTCGCTGACCTGGGCCAGGCCCTTTTCCTTGACGATCGCATCCGGCGTTTTTCCGGTGGCAAACATTTCCGCAAAGACCTGCTGCGCGGCGGAACTGCTGATGGTTTTGGCTTCAACGAGGTGGATCAGTTCCAGCAAGGCTTCCGGTTGAAATTTCAAATCCGCCAGGCCGGATAATTTCATGTCCTCAATTTCCAGACCGAGGGCCGCCTGCTCGGCCTTCTCGGCGTTGTTCAACTCGGACAGTTGCGCCAGGAGATTATTGATGATCCAGTTGGCTGCGGACTTGGGATTTTTTGCCCGGGACGCAATGGTTTCAAAATACTGGCTCAAAGCCGGGTTGCCTTTGAGCACTTCGGCATCGGTCGCGGGCAAATGGTAATCGCGCATCAGCCGTTGTTTGCGGATCAGCGGCAGCTCAATCACGCGCGCCTTCACGCCCGCCAGCCAATCGGCACCGGGGACCAATGGCATGAGGTCCGGGTCGGGAAAATAACGGTAATCGTGCGCGTCTTCCTTGGTGCGCATTTGCTCGGTGATGCCTGCCACGTCATCCCAACGGCGGGTGGATTGCGGTAATTTTTCGCCACGAGACAGGGCCTCAATCTGGCGCGGAATTTCATGCTCCAGGGCGCGGCGCACCCCCGAGAAACTATTCATGTTTTTGATCTCGATCTTTGCGCCAAGTTGCGTGCTGCCTTGCGGACGCACACTCACGTTGACGTCGCAGCGCACCATGCCTTTTTCCATGTCGCAGTCGCTGATGCCGCCCTGACGTAAAATTTCGGTCAGCGCATTGAGATAGGCGTAGGCCATATCCGCGCTGGTGAGATCGGGTTCGGAGACGATCTCCAGCAACGGCACGCCGGCGCGATTGAAATCCACGCCGCTGTGTCGTTCGAAGTGCGTGTTCTTGCCAACGTCTTCTTCCAAGTGCGCGCGGGTGATGCGCACCTTTTCTGTTCGCCCGTTCCATTCAAATTCCACAAAACCGTTCACCGTGCTGGGTTTGTCGTATTGGGTGATTTGATAGTTCTTGGCGACGTCCGGATAGAAATAGCTTTTGCGATCGAACTTGGCGAAGCGCGGCACCTCGCAATTCAGCAGGTAACCGGTTAGCACGGTCAAGCGGATGGCTTCCTCATTGGGCGCGGGCAGCACGCCGGGCATTCCGAGGCAGACCGGGCAAACATTGGTGTTCGGTTCCGCGCCAAACGTGTTGGCGCAACCGCACCACATCTTGGATTTCGTTTTGAGTTGGACGTGAGTTTCCAGTCCGATCACCGCTTCGTATTCCGTCATGACAGGCAGAGTTTAACCACGAACCAACGCGCAGGGACACGAATTTTTCATCACGGCTGGACTGGACGACATTGAGCGATTAAAGCTTCGGATCAAAAGTTCTGGCTTGTTTTTGAGCCGGTTGCGCACCGTAGAGCGAGGGAGCTTCGAGGCGTGCTTGTCGGCTGGACGAATCCCGCGTCTCCGTTGATACTCGTCCGATGAAAACCGTTCTGATGACGTTTTTGGCTTTGGCCTCGCTGGTCGGCTGTACGGCTCAACCCGAAATCATCTCGGTGCAAAAAATCTGGGATCGGGGCGCGCACAACGCCTTCACCGATCTCATCCGCTTTCAAAATCGCTGGTTTTGCTGTTTCCGCGAGGCGGAGGCGCATGTGGGGGGTGATGGTGAATTGCGGATTTTGCAATCAGCAGATGGCGAGTACTGGCAGCCTGCGGCGTTGCTCGCGGAAACCGGAATTGATCTGCGCGATCCCAAACTCTCCATCACGCCCGATGGACAATTGATGCTCGTGGCGGGCGGCTCGGTTTATCGCGGCACGAAGCAATTGCAGGGCGCACAACCGCGAGTGGCCTTTTCGAAAGATGGACGGGATTGGTCGCTGCCGCGGCAAGTGCTGGAGGACGGCGAATGGCTGTGGCGGGTTACCTGGCATGAAGGCCAGGCGTATGGTGTTTCTTACCACGTCGCGCTGCGGCAGCCAGACTCCCGACCGCCCCTCCAGTTGTTCTGCAGCGCGAACGGAACGGATTGGAAATCCATCGCTGCGTTCACCCTGACTGGCTTTCCCAATGAAGCCACGCTTCGCTTTCAGCGCGACGGTACGGCGCTGATGTTGGTGCGCCGCGATGCGAGCGATCAGGGCGGATGGATTGGTTCGAGCCGCTCGCCCTATTCGGACTGGAAGTTTACACCCACAACGGTGCGGATCGGCGGTCCGAATTTCATCGAGCTGCCGGACGGAACCTTGGTGGCCAGCGGACGCGATTATGCCGCTGGTAAAGCTACCTGTGCCCTGTTCGAGATGACCCCTGATAGTTTGAAGTCGGTTCTGGCATTGCCGAGTGGGGGCGATTGCAGTTATCCCGGACTGGTGTGGCACGATGGGTTGCTCTGGGTCAGCTACTACTCATCGCATGAAGGCAAATCCAGCATTTACCTCGCGAAAGTAAAGTGGCCGCTGCGTTAGCGACGAATCGAAGTCCATCGCTTCAACAATCGGCGCTTCGTCCCGATCGCCAAGTTTGAGGCCCTTCGCGCTTGCTGCGAGTGCGCTTGAAACCTAACTTGCGTTCCGAATGAACCGATTTGAGGTCGTTAAATTTTCCACGCCAGATGAATTGGCGCATGAAGTGGCAAAACTTTGGCTGAAAGAACTGGCCCAAAGCGCGTCGGCAAAGCGGCCGCACTTCGTCGCACTTTCGGGCGGTCGCATCACGCTGAGGCTTTTTGCCGAAGTCATCCGTCAATCTTTCACGCTTCAGCTCTCGTGGCGGGATGTGCATTTCTTTTGGGCTGATGAGCGTTGTGTGGCCCCTGACGATCCTGAGAGCAGCTATGGCGTGGCGCGCGCCATTTTTTTTCAACCGCTTGGTCTGGCCGATACGCAGATTCATCGCGTGCGTGGCGAGCTGGCGCCGACGCAAGCTGCAGCTCAGGCCGAAGCGGAGCTTAAACAACTGGTGCTGCAGAATGTTGCCGGACAACCGATGCTTGATTTAATTTTCCTCGGCATGGGTGAGGACGGTCATGTGGCGTCCCTGTTTCCACGTGAAACCGAAAGTGAACGGAACAATCCTGCTGTTTACCGGGTTGTTGAAAATTCCCCAAAACCTCCGCCGACCCGGGTGACGCTGGGGTATCCCGCGATCTGCGCCGCCCGGCAAGTATGGGTGCTTGCGTCCGGTTCGGGAAAGGAAGCAGCGCTGCGGGAATCACTAATGACAACGGGCACGACGCCACTGGCCCGGGTGTTGCAACATCGCGCGCACACGCGCATTTTTACGGAGCTGCCGCCGCCTTAATGCGGCATCGGATTTTCAACCGCCTCAGTTTCCTTGGGCGCAACATAAAGACCGCTGCCGTTCAAGCCGGCCACGATCATGTCCACCGTGCGTTCAACCGCCCCGCGACTTTTCTGAGCGATCGTCGCTCCGTTTTGTCCGAGTTGTTCCCGCTGCTTTGGCTGCGTCAACAATTGCTCCAAGGTGGTTTCCAATTCTTTTGCGCCGTGAACTTGAATGGCCGCCTGGGCCGCCAGCAATATGTTCACCACGTCCCGGAAATTCTGCATGTTGGGTCCAAACACCGTGGCTTTCCCAAGCGCACACGGTTCGATGGGATTCTGGCCACCGCGCGCGGTGAGACTTTTGCCTACGAACACCACGGTGGCGTGTTCATAGAAGGCCCGCAGTTCGCCGGTGGTGTTCACGATCAGGCAATCTCCCACGCTCACGCTATCGTTCCTGCGATCACGTAAATCCGTCCGCAGCACATAACCAATCTTGAGCGATTGCACTGCGCGTTCCACTTCCCGGGTGCGTTCGAAGTGTCGTGGCACCAGCACGAGAAACAGGTCGGGAATTTTTTGTCGCAAGCGGAGGAAAATTTCTCCCAACAAGGCTTCCTCACCATCATGCGTGCTGCCGCAAACAAGAACGGGGGCTTCCGCGCGCGCCCCCGCTTGCGTCAGTAGTGCGGGCACATCGGGCAGATTGATTGCGGTGGCGTGTGCCGCGTCAAATTTCAAGCTGCCGGTCACTTGCACCGCTTCGGGCCGACAGCCGACGGCTTGCAGGCGTTTCGCGTCCGCTTCGGACTGCGCGCCCACACCGTTGAAGGTGGCAAACAGGGGGCGAAACAGGAAACCGTAGCGTCGGTAACGATGGAACGACCGATCGGACATGCGGGCGTTGACCAGAAAGAGCGGGGTGCGTTGGGATCTGGCACGCCAGATGAAGTTGGGCCAGATTTCGGCTTCCACCAGCACAATCGCCGAGGGATGCACCACCGCCTGAGCGCGCGCCACGTAACTGCGACGGTCAATCGGATAGTAAATTTTACTGATGTTGGTGGGCAGTCGTTTTTTTAATTCACCCATGCCGGTGGTGGTGGTGGTCGAGACGACGATTTTGGCGTTGGGCAGCCGGGATTCGAGCGCGTGGATGAGCTGAATGCACAGGCCAACTTCACCCACGCTAACCGCGTGCAACCAGAGCGTTTGGCGATTGGTCAGCGCCTGCTTTAATTTAGTGTCGTATTGGGCGAACCGTTCGCCAAAACCCTTGAACCAATTACCCCGACGCCGGAGTCGCCAAAAGTAATACGGCGCGCTGACAATGAAGCCAAACAGGAACAGAATGTTGTAAAGAGTGCGCACGCGCGGCCAACAAGTTGTCGGGAGGATAGTTTCGGAAAAATGAGCCGAGCGTAAAGAAAATGTTTTGAGCAGCACTAGATGCCGGGTCAGGAATTGCGAAAGATAAAGAAGAGTGCTTGCCCTTGGACGGAGCGCGTTCCGCCCCGAGTTGGGGACAACATGGAAGTCGTTCCTAACTCGGGAAGTTACACTTGGCTGCAACAAGCTGGCGTGCAAAAGGGCGGCAGGGCTTCTTTAGCCGCATCCGTTCAAGCCGCTGGTCTATTTGTCCCAATTTGTCCCAAAATCCCGCTTGTCAGGCGGCTCGACCCTGCTATTTTGTCTGCTCTTTATGAAAGTTGATATTCATCCGAATTACGTGGATGCGGAAATCCGGTGTGCCTGTGGCAACGTGATCAAGACGCGTTCCACCAAGTCCACGGTCATCGTTGGCATCTGCAACGTGTGCCATCCGTTCTACACGGGGCAGCAGAAGTTTGTGGATACCGCCGGACGCGTGGACAAGTTTCAGCAACGGGCCGCCAAGACCGCCGCCGCCCAGGCCGCCTTTGAAGCCGGCAAGAAGAAAAAGAAATAGCGCGCTTTCTCCAAACCGCCCGCTTTTCCTTGCCGGAAGCAGCGGGCGGTTTCTTTTTTGGTGGCGGCATTCATGAGAATGCGCCGCATCAATTTCAGCAGCCCGCGTTCGCACGAACGCAGCCACGGTGAACAATGGATTTCAAACCGCACATTGAAAAATTCCGTCGTCGCTTTGCGGAAGTGGAAGCTTCGCTCAGCGAGCCGACGCTTTTTGATCATCCGCCGCGCGCGCAAGAGCTGACCCGGGAGTACGCGCGCTTGAAGGATTTGGTGACTGCCGGAGTCGCTTATGTGAAAGCGCAGAATGATCTCGCGGAGAATCGGGCGCTGCTCGCGAGTGAACCTGCCGAATGCGAGCTGGCGCAACTGGCCCGGGAAGAGGTGGCGCGGTTGGAAATCGAAACCGAGCAGCTCGGACAACAATTGCGGTTTGGTTTGGTGCCGCCCGAGCCGACGGATTCACGAAATACCATCGTGGAAATTCGCGCGGGAGCGGGGGGGTCGGAGTCCGCGCTGTTCGCCGCTGATTTGTATCGCATGTACACGCGCTACGCCGAGGCGCGTGGTTGGAAGGTTGAGACGATGGATTCCAATCCTTCCGATCTCGGCGGTTTCAAGGAAATTGTTTTTCAGATCAGCGGTCAGGATGTGTTCAAGACGTTGAAACACGAGAGCGGGGTGCATCGCGTGCAGCGCGTGCCCGCCACGGAAGCGCAAGGACGCATTCACACCAGCACCGCGACGGTGGCCGTGCTGCCTGAAGCCGAGGAAGTGGACGTGGAAATCAAGCCGGACGACATCGAGGTCACTGTGTGTCGCGCCTCCGGTAAAGGCGGGCAGGGCGTGAACACCACGGATTCCGCCGTGCAAATCCATCACAAAGCCAGCGGTCTGATTGTGCGTATCGCGGATGAGCGTTCGCAGATCAAGAATCGCGCCAAGGCGATGACCGTACTCCGTTCGCGTTTGCTCGAACGCAAGATTGCCGAGGAAAACGCCAAGTACGCCGCCGATCGCAAAAGCCAGGTGGGCACCGGCGAACGCAACGAGAAAATTCGCACCTACAATTTTCCGCAGAATCGCGTCACCGATCATCGCATTGAAATTACGCTCTACAATTTGTCGAACTTCATTGACGGCGACATGGACGGCCTGATCGTTCCGCTTATGACGAATGCGATGGAGGAAAAGCTCAAGGCGTTGAACGCATGAATTCAGAAGCCAGAAGCCAGAAGCCAGAAGCCGAAACGCCTTCGGATCAGCGCGCGCCAGCGCGAAGTTTTGAGCAACTCATCGTCTGGCAGAAGGCGCATCAATTGGTTCTTGCTGCTTATCAGTTCATCGAGAATTTTCCGCGCAAGGAAACTTACGGACGGACCTCGCAACTGCGCCGGGCGGTGGTTTCCATTCCCGCGAATATCGCGGAAGGCTTCAAGAAGCGGAGTCGCGCTGACAAAGCTCGATTCTTGAACATCACCCAGGGTTCGCTTGAAGAATGTCGTTACTATCTCATTCTCGCGTGGGATTTAAATTACGGCGATGCAACCGAACTGGTTCCTCAACTTGCTGAAGTCAGCAAATTGCTTGGAGCCTATGCGGTAAAAATTTTGACTTCTGAATTCTGACTCTGCTTATGCCCCCCCAAGGATTGATTTTTGATTGTGACGGAACGCTCGCCAACACCATGCCGCTGCACTGGCGCGCGTGGCAGATGATCACCCAGCGCCACGGCCTGCATTTCCCCGAAGACCGTTTTTATTCGCTCGGCGGCGTGCCCTCACGCGATATCCTCAAGTTGCTCGCCACGGAACAAGGCCGCTCGCTCGATCACATCGCCGTGGCGCACGAAAAGGAAGAGGCGTACCTGCCGCTGATGGCCGAGGTCGAACCCATCCACGCTGTCGTTGAAATTGCCAAGACACATCACGGCAAAATCCCGCTGGCAGTCGCGTCTGGCGGCACGCAGAAAATCATCAACCAGGTGCTGGAGCACTTGAAAATTCGCGACCTGTTCGACGCTGTGGTGACGAGCGAAATGGTGAAGAACCAGAAACCCGCGCCGGACATTTTCCTGGAAGCCGCGCGCCGCATCGGTGTGAACCCTAAATTCTGCCGCGCGTACGAGGACACGGAACTCGGCTTGACCGCTATCCGCGCCGCCGGGATGGAGGCCGTGGACGTTCGGCAATGGCACAAGACCAGTCCGGATTGATCGAACACTTCAGTTTTCACGCCGGTCACGCTGGTGTGGATCATCCGCAATTCCCCGGCGACGGCCTGTGAGAGACCAAACAGGGGCTCGCTGCGACGATGGCCAGCCGCCTGCCTCAAAGAATTGACCGGCGGCAGGAGCGCTGCCTCGAACGCCGTCCGTCGCCCCGTCTCGGTGGCGGCGCAGGCGTTATTGCTCACCCACGACCCGATAGAAGCGTTGTTCATACGATCCCGCGCTGGTATCGCTAAAAGTCGCGTAACCGTTGCTGATCGTATTGGTGCTCCAATCCGACCAGGCGGCATCTGCCAGATTGGTGGCGGCCTGCACGCGAACGGTGTAACCATTCGCCCAATCCACGGTAAAGCTGAATGCGCCTGATTGCAGGACGGGATTGCTCATGACCGGCAACCACGCGGTCACGGTTGCCCCGCCCAGCGAACTGCTCCATCCCGAACTGCTCAGGGCGTAAATGGTCGGGAGGCTCGATGCTGCGAACAGATCGTCGCCGTCATCCGTCACAGTAGGCGCACTGCCGGTGAAGTAAAGCGCGGTCAACGTCGGGTCATTGCCAAACACCGCCGCGCCCAGACTGCCGACGCTGCCGTCGAAATACAGGCTCACCAAGTTGGTGCAAGCGTAGAAGGCGCGATCCCCGATCGAAGTTAACGCACCGCTGAACGACAAGGTGGTCAGGCCGGAGCAGCCGTTGAACGCATCCGCCGCCAGGGTCCCGAGCGTCGCGGGCGGCGTGAGTGTCGTCAGGCTCAGACAATTGTAGAAGGCGGCGTAACCGATGTTGGTGAGCCCGGCGGCAAAATCCACCGCCGCCAAGGCCCGGCACTCATAGCACGTCTGTCCGGGCAGGGATTTGGGATTATCCGGAAAATCAATCGCCGCGAGTTTGCGACAGTTCAGAAAGACCGATTCCCCCAAGCTCTGCAATCCCGATGGCAGCGCGAGGGACGGCAGGCTGCGACAATTCGCGAAGGCCATGCTGCCTATGTTGGTGACGCTCGTCGGGATCGTAACGGAAACCAGGCCCACGCAACCCTGGAACAGACCCACGGGCAGCGACTTCGTGCCCGCCGGCAGGACCGCCAGCGTCAGGGCGGTGCAGCCTTGGAACGCCATCGCCCCGATGTTGGTCACGCTCGCGCCGGAGGCGAAGGTGATGCTCGTGATGTTGGTTGCATCCTTAAAGGCCGAGCGCCCGAGGGCGACGACGGGGTAGCCGCCCAATGTGGCCGGCACTATCACGGAGCCACTGGCGTTGGTGCTGATGCCGGTAATGGTCGTGGCCCCGCTTTCCACCGTGTAGGTGAATGTCCCGGTGCCGCCCGACTGGCTCAAAATGAGGTTGTCGAAATACACCCCGCGCTGGGCGGCGGAAGCGTCATTCACCAGATTGCTCGCGTAGAACCGGATGCTCGCCCCGTAGCTGGCGACGGCGTTGGTGACGATGATGGTTGTCGCTTCCGATCCGCTGCGGCCCGTGGCATAGACGGACAATTGCGTTGCGGACGTTTGCGTGATGGTCCAGTGCATGGTGGTGGTGCCGGCATTGGTCAACGCCGTCGTGCCGTTGATCGTGATGAGGTCGGAATCGGCTTGATTCACGGCCAGGATGACCCGGTTGTCGGACGTGCGCAGTTCAAACCCCTTGTTGCCGCCCGTGCCGGCATCGGCATTCAGCCCGAGATCGAAGGCGAACACATCGCCCGCACTCAGCGCCGTGGTGAAGGCCCGGTCCAGGCGGATGCTCGCGCCCTCGCCCCAGGCGCCGTAGCCGAACGAATTCCCGAGATTAAGACCGGCACTCGAACTGTCCCAGATGCCATTGGTGGCCAGCCCGGCGCCGGCGATGGTGTCAATGGTCCACGCGCCGAAGCCCGCCCCGCCATTGTCGCCGCTCGTCCACCCGGAGGAATAGTTGGCGGCGAAGTCGGCGTTGACCGTGGCCTGGGCGCGCCCGGCGGTGAAGGCCAGCGCGGCGGAAATGATGCAAAGCGCGAAATGTTTCATGGTGTGTTTCCAGGTTATTGCACGGTGGTGACCATCGAGGTGGTCGAGGTGGTGAAGGTTTTGTTGGTTGTGCCGCCGGTGACGGTTGCGCCGACGTAGTAGCCGTGGAATTCCGTGCCGCCGGTGACGGTGCCGCCGGTGACGATGTTATACGTCGTTCCTGCCGCGAGGCCGGAATTGCTGAACAGCAGCTTCATGCTCGAGTATGTTCGCGGCAACCGGTAAACCAGGTTGTTGCCCGCTGCGGATTTGACCTGGAGCAGCGTGTTGGTGGTCGCGGCGGCCGTATAGATCACGGAGCGTTGCGTGCTGCTGGCGGACGTGGGGGTGCTGGTGCCGCCGCCGGTGCCGATCAACACCCCGCCTTTGATCGCGAAATTATTTTGATCGCAATCGAATCCTTCCTCCGGCGCCGTTGCCCCGGACGAAACAATCACGCCGCCGTTGAATACGAACGTGCCGTTGGAATCAATCCCGTCATTGCCCGACGCATAGCAATAGATGTAGCCCCCGTTGACGGTGATATTGGTGGCGGCGTTGATGCCGTCATCATACGAGGTGATCTCGATCAGACCGTTGTTGATCGTGATGCCGGACTTGCTTTCCATGCCTTCGCCGCCGTCGTTCTTCGTCGTGGCCCTGAAAATGCCGCCGTTGAAGGTCAGATTGCCCTCGACCGAAAAAGTCTTGGGGTTGGAATAATCCGCGTTCATGCCCGAGCCGGAAACCAGCACCTTCGATCCGCGCGTCGCGAGATTGAGCACCGGCGTATTGGTGACGCCAGTCACGCCGATGACCGCCGCCCCCTCACTGGAAATGCAATCGCCGGCATTCCCGCTCGCCAGGGCCGTGATCGTCCCGCCGAGAATCTGCAACGTCCCGTCCGCCTTGATGCAATCGGACGCGGCCAGATCCCGCGCCGCTGACGTGTTGGTGAACACTGACGAACTTCCGCCGCTCACGGCGATGTCGAACGTCCCGCCTTGAATCAACAAATTGCCGTCCACGGAAATGCCTTTGCCCGCCGTGCCCGTGTGATTGATGACGATCTGTCCGTCGGTGACGGTCAGGTTGGCGTCACACTTGATCGCCGTGCTGTAGGAAGGATCCATGTAATAATTCGTCGTAACGACGCTGCCGTTGGTCTTCAAAACCGCCACGCTGCTCAAATACACCCCGCCGGAAAGATTGAACATCAGCGTGCCGCCGTTGATGGTCATGTCGCCGGAGCTTTTCATTGCCTTGGCTTGCACGCCATTGACGGTCAGGTTCACCGCGCCGCCATTCACCACCAGCGTCCCGTCGCATTTGATGCCTTTCGCATCATCAGTCTTGCTGGAGATGTCAATCGCGCCGCCATTGATCACCACGTTGCCCGCGTCACCATCAATGCCGTCACCCGTCGCGGTGATCGCGAGCGTGCCCTGGTCCATGATGAACGACTTGTCCGTGTGAATGCCGTCCTTGGCGGCCGCCGTGATGGTCACGTCGCCCCCGAGCAGGCGCAGGTAATTCTTGGTGGCGATCCCGTGCTGCTTCTTGCCGGCGATGCTGAGGCTGCCCCGCCCGCTGAACGCCAGCACCCCGGCCGAGTAAAACGTGGCCGTGCCGGTCTGCGTGTAAGCGGCCGTGGAGTCGGACAGGACATTCGTCGTGCCGTCCGCCATGACCACGAAACACCGGCTGGTGGACAACAGGCTGATGGCCGGGCCATTGGTGCAGGTGAGATTCACCCCGTTCAAGGTCAGCTTGCACTCGTTGGTGCTCACGATGCTCACATAGCCGCCGGCAGAAGTGCCGGACAAAACATATTCCACCCCGGCCACCGTCGAGGTCACATTGATGCCCGCGCCGTCCTGCGCGTAGGTCACTCCGCTGCCGGCACCGTTACTCACGGTCGCCGAAGCGCCATTGAAATTGATGGTGACGGCGGTGGTAAAGGTGGTGTTCTCGACGCGATCAGCATCCGCCGCGTTGGACGCCACCCCCATCCCGACGATTGCCGTAAAGACGATTGAGAGCATCAGGGCTGGAAAACGCGCCACAACAGCGGATGGGATATTTTGCGCGAAGGCATTCGGAGACGCAGTTCGGATTTTCATTTTGCGTTTATTGATTTCTGAATTGGACAATAACCGAGGCATGATTAAGGCAGGATTAAGCTCGAATGGCTTCAATCGGTTTGATCAGGCGTAAGAATTCGCACCATTCATCGGCAAGGAAAGGCGCTGGCGCAAGGTGGAACACGCCCCGCGCCGGTTCCTGAGCTTCCCCATGGGCAAGGATAAACCCGGGCGTAAAGACCACACCATGGAGCGTTGGGTCGTCTGGTCGTCGTGATTCGCATTCGTCAAACGCCGGCGGCTACGGCCCAAGCAACACGCGATAGAAGCGCAATGGGTAACTGCCCGCGCCGCTGTCCGTGTAGCTGAACGGCAACGCCGTCGGCGTCGTGGTGGAAAGCGTTTCCCAAGTGCTGAGATTCGTCGAGGCTTGAATGATGTAATCCGGGCCGACGATGCCGCCGACGGAGAATTCAAATATGCCGCTGCTGTAGCCCACCACCGTGTTGCTAGGCGCAGTCGCAGCGGAGACGAACACTGTGAAACTTTGCGTCGCGCTCATCGCCGGCGAACCACTGTCGGTCACGCTCACACTGAAGGCGTTGGTGGAGTTGGCCTGCGCGATCAGCGGTCGCCACGCCAGCACGCCGCTGCCGGTGTTGAGCGTCGCGTTCGTGGGCGCGGTGAGCAGCGCGAAGGTGAGCGTTTGCGCCGGCGTGTCGGAATCCGTCGCCACGTTGGTGATCGAGAGCGACGTGCCGGGCGTGATGGTTTGGTCGGCCACCGCCGCAAGCGTCGGCGCGGTATTCGTGGTGGAACTGCCGATGGTTACCGCGAAGGCCTTCGTCGCAGTGGCGCTCGCGCTGTCGGTGACCTGCACGGTGAAGTTAAACGTGCCCGCCGCCGTCGGGGTTCCGCTTAAGACACCGCCGCTGCTCAACGCCAAGCCAGTCGGCAGCGTGCCGCTGAGAGTGGTCCAGGTGTAGGGGGAGGTGCCGCCCGTCGCCGCCAGGGTTTGGGAATACGCCGAACCGACCGTCCCGCCCGTCAGAGGGGAAGTCGTGGTGATGGACACACTCGTGCCGATGGTTACCGCGAAGGCCTTCGTCGCAGTGGCGCTCGCGCTGTCGGTGACCTGCACGGTGAAGTTAAACGTGCCCGCCGCCGTCGGGGTTCCGCTTAAGACACCGCCGCTGCTCAACGCCAAGCCAGTCGGCAGCGTGCCGCTGAGAGTGGTCCAGGTGTAGGGGGAGGTGCCGCCCGTCGCCGCCAGGGTTTGGGAATACGCCGAACCGACCGTCCCGTCCGTCAGAGGGGAAGTCGTGGTGATGGACACACTCGTGCCGACGGTCAACGTGGCGTTGGAACTGTATTTGATGCCCATGTGATTCCAGACTTTCGCGCTGTAAGTTCCCGCGTCGCCGGTCGCCACCGACGTATCGGTGTAAGTGGCATTCGTCGCGCTGGAAAGGGCGACGGCGTCCTTGTACCATTGGTAGTACATTGTGCCCGTTCCCGTGGCCGCGACGGTGAAGCTCGCGCTGCTGCCGGCGGCATTGGTCAAACTTGTCGGGTGCGTCGTGATCGTTGGCAGCCGGTTGGTCGTGGAGATGGTGTTCGTGCCGAATGCGGCGCCGTAGTCGGTCAGTTTGTCACGCCACAGTCCGTGGTCATGGACGGAACTTGGATAGGCGACCCCGTTTTCCACGCTGAATTCGATCCACACCCGCGGGCCATCCACGCGAAAATAATTGGGTGCCGTGGCCAGCGTGGTGGAACTGCCCGAGTAGCCGACGAAGGTTTCCGCCAGCGCGGCATCCGTCAGATAATCCGCCAGATAATTCGTGGCGATGGTTTCATGCACGTTGGTGACCCAGGACAGGATGAAGGTTTTCACCAGGCCCTGTTGCGTGGTCGTAAGATTGGTGTACGACTGGCCGCGGCCCGACGTGGCAAAGTGCGCGTCATAATTCTTCGGGAAAGTCGTGTCATACGAACTGGGCCCGAACTGCACGCCGCTGAACGTGCCGGTCAACTGCGCCGCTGTGGTCAAGGTCTGGCGCAGGGAAATGATGGTGCTGCGTTGCAAGCCCAGCGGGGAGTAAACGACTCCATTGTTGGTCCAACTGTTCGGTTCGGTGCCGATGAACATCGGCGTGCCGCTGTGGTAGGTGCCGTTGAACGTGATGTTGTAGGCCATGTGATGACCGCCCATTTGCGGCATCCAGATTCCCGTGGTGGACGGCACGCCAACGAAGGCGACAGAGTAGAGGTTCGAACCCCACGTGCTCTGACTGGCCCCGCCAATGAGCCCGTCCGCCTTGCGAATTTCGTCGAACAGTGCGATCCCCCGCGCGCTCAACAGATTCGTACCGACGTTCAGCGCGGCACCAATCTGCGTGCTCGTGAAATTCACAAATTGCACGCCATTTCGGGGCGTGCCACCGACCGGGATGTTCGACCATTTGCCCGCGTTGGCCAGGGTGGCTGTGTACACCGTCGAGTTTGAATACGTCGTGCTCAACGTGGCGAGAAACGCGGTTGCGGCGTTAAGGACGTTCGTGACGTTCGCCTGCGCAAAGGTCGCGCCGGTCGAAACCAGTGTGATGCCGAGCGCGGCAAGCAGCCCGCGCACGTGCCGGGGGAAGCGTCGTGAGGTTCGCGTGGAGTGGTCAGGGGTTTTCATAATTTTTTCCAGGGCTTAATTGTTGCAGGCAAAGCGCGATGAGGGTGATGACCGCGAAAGCGCTCATGGCCCAGAGCGGGTGCGCGGCAATTTGGTTCAGAACCGGTTCGAAGGGATTGCGCCACGCCCAGGCGCGCTCGACGATCCAGCCCAGCGCCGCCAGTCCGCCGATAACCGCGCCTCCGATCCGGATCGGCGTGTAAAATCGCGTGCGGCTCAAGACCAGCAGCCACGGGATCGTGACGGCCACGACCGCCAGTTGCATCAGCTCGATGCCGAGATTGAAGCCGAGAATCGTCGAAGCCAGATACCACGGCGAGAAACCGTATTCCGCAATGCTCCCCGCGAAGGCCAGGCCGTGAACCAAACCAAAGCCGGCGGCGATCCAGGTTTCCCGCCCGGCAAACCACGGACGAACGGCGTGTCCCGCCGAAACCAGAATGGAAAGGGCGATGAGAATCTCCACCGGCTGGCCTGGCAGCCGCACCCACCCCAGCGCGCCAATGAGCAACGTCAGCGAGTGGCCGACCGTGAACGCGGTGACGATTTTCAGCAATTGCAGCAAGCTGCGTTTGAAGCCGCCGAAATGTGCCCAACGCTTGTTGGTCGCCAGCAATGGCGCCGGCAGCAACAACACGAGCAGAAACAGCAGATGATCCGTTCCCGTCGCGATGTGATGCATGCCCACGCCGAGCACGGAGCGAAAGCCTTCCCACCAACTGCCGCGCGTCCGGTCAATCACCATCGGCACAATCGCGAATTCAATCATGCCCAACAACTCGGGCTGGCCGGAAAAAACCGCCGTGTCCCAATCGTTGCGAACCGAGACCATGGCTTTGTGGTTCAGCACCTCGTGGTTGATGAGCGAATAATGAAGAACGACTTTTCGCGGCGTTGTTTCGGGCGGCGGGGTCAGCGCCAGGTGGGCGACGAGGTCGAACGGCGGTTGATTGGTCTGCAACCCGAGCCGCTCGACCGACACCCTCCATGCGCGACCATCGAGCGTCTCCGGCTTCACGTGCGCGGCGATGTATTCTTTCAACGCCACCTCATGTCGGGCGAGCGCCTCCGCCGGATTCGCGAGCAACGGTTGCTTGAAGCTCAACTCCAGATCCCCCAGCGGCAGCGTCACCTCCGCCCCAACGTGGTCCGGATAAAAATCCAACAGCACCGCTGTCCCCGGCAAGTTGTGGGCGCGCGCCGTCGCGCCGGAGCACGCCAGAACAATCAGCCACACCCACAGCATCCGCAGGAATCGCGTCGTCGTTTCCGAATACTGCACCAGCGAGTACGCCCGCTTCTGAACGGCGCGCACCGGCTTGGGCGGTTGCGAAGCCGTGACCACGCCCGCTGCGGGGCTGCCAGGCGGCGCGGGCGGCGCGGGCGGCGCGGGCGGCGGCGTGGACATCAGTATTGCTGCTGGGCGCATGACAAATTCTGCAACAGCAGTATTTAGGCGCAAAGTCCCGGCAAAGTCATGTTAAGGAGTGTTAAGAGGCAGCTCGGACCGTTGCCCTGGCCCGGAGGCGTGGTTATGCTCTGTCCGAGTCCTATCCGACATCATGAGCCGCTTGCGACAAATTCCCCACGCCGACTGGTGGCTCGGCGGCTTGATGTTCCTGCTCTGCGCGGTGTTGACGGTCCTGCAATACCGTTGGACCGGCGAAATCGCCCGGGCAGAGATGACGCGCCGCCGCGACAATCTGGCGGAAGAGTCCCAAGCGCTCGCGCACGAGTTCGACGCAGAACTCAGCGCCGCGTGCGATCAACTCAGGCCCGACCGCGCGGAGTTTGCCAATCAATCGCGTGAAGCCGCGCACCTCGCGCGCCTCAAGGAATGGCAGGCCACCCGTCCGCGGCCCCTCTTTAGCCGGATCGCCTTGGGCCAGACCGTCAGCAATCAAGTGCAACTTTCCATCCTCGACCCGACCGCCGCGCGTTTTGTCCCGACCCACTGGCCAACCGAGTGGGCCGCGCTGCATGAAAATCTCCTGGCTAAATTCAACGGCGGTTCGCCTCCATTCAACGATAAGCGGGGGGTATTGCTGGAGTTTCCCGGTTTCGCGAAAGCGGGGCGCGAACACTGGTTGATTTTGGAACTGGACCTGGCCTACGCGCGCGACCGCTGGCTGCCGGAACTCATCGCCAAACACCTCAATCCCGGCGGGCGCACCGTTTACGACGCGCGCATCCAGACCGGTGATGGTTCGCTGCTCTGTGCGACCACGACCGATGCGGTTGGTTCCGCCACCGAAAGAGTTTCGTTGCGGTTCAACCGGCGCGGAAAAACCGAACGCACTTCACGCGGGCCGGGACAGACCAGTGGTGTTTGGAGCTTGGAAACGTGGCAGCGGCCTGGTGTGTTGGAAGCCACCGTGGCCGCCGCTCGCCGCCGCAACTTCGGCATCGCCGTCGGCATCAATCTGATCATGTTCGCGACCGGCCTGGCGCTCATTCAGCACACCCGCCGCGCGCGGAAGCTCGCCGAGCAACAGATGAGTTTCGTCGCCAACGTCTCGCATGAACTGCGCACGCCGCTCACCGTCATCCGCGGCGCGGCTCACAACCTCCAGCGCGGCGTCGTTCACGAGCGCCCACAGATCGAACAGTACTCCGGCCTCATCATCGAACACACCGAGCAGCTCACCGACATGATCGAACAATTGCTCGAACTGGCCGGCGTGAAGAAAAACCGCGCCGCGCTCGCGCCCCAGCCGGTGGACGTGGGCCAGGTGCTCGGCGAAGCCATCGCCGCCGCCAAGCATGACACGCAGATCGCGGGCTGCACGGTGCAATGTGAATTGCCCGCCGCGCTGCCTGCTGTGCGCGGCGATGCCGCCGCGCTGCGCCGGGCGTTTCAAAACCTCATCGCCAACGCCGCCAAACACGGAAGTGACGGCGGCTGGATCGGCGTTTCAGCCAAAGCGGTGAACCATCACAAGCCGCCGCAGGTGGAAGTGCGCGTGACGGATCGCGGCCCGGGAATTCCGGCGGCGGAACAGGCAAACATTTTCAAACCGTTCGTGCGCGGCGCGCGGGCGGAGGCGCAGCAGATTCGCGGCAGCGGCCTCGGCTTGAGCCTCGTGCGGGAAATCGTGGAACTGCACCAGGGCAGCGTCACGCTCGACAGCCAACCCGGCCACGGCGCGACGTTCATCGTGCGGCTGCCCATCGCACAGGAACAATCGTGAGCGCCCGCATCCTGTTGGTGGAAGACGAAGCCGGCGTGGCCCTCGTGGTGGCTGATTTATTGCGCGCCGAAGGGCATGACGTGGAGGTGGCGCGCGAGGGCAAAAGCGGATTGCGCCGCGCCCTGGAGGACAAGTTCGACATGCTCATCCTCGATGTGATGCTACCGAACCTGAACGGCATGGATTTATGTTACGCCGTGCGCGAACGCGGCTTCGACGGCGGGATTGTCATGCTGACGGCGAAGGGGCAAATCCCCGATCGCGTGCAAGGCTTGAAGTTCGGCGCGGACGACTATCTCGTGAAACCGTTCGATCCCGACGAGCTGCTGGCGCGCGTCAGCGCGTTGTTGCGCCGCGTGAACAAGGAACAACTGACCCCCGTGATGCGGATCGAGTTTGGCGACGTCGTGGCGGACTTTGCCCGGATGGAATTCACCAAGGGCGACCTGTCCGTCAGCCTCGCCGCGAAGGAGGCCGAACTGCTGCGTTTTCTGATCAATCATCGGGGCCGGATTGTTACGCGGGAACAAATCCTCAAACACGTTTGGAGCCAGCAACAATTCATCACCGAACGCACCGTGGACGTGCATGTGTCCTGGCTGCGGCAAAAACTGGAAGACGACCCCCAGTCGCCGCGCCACATCCTCACCGCGCGCGGGGAGGGGTATCGCTTCAATCGGTGAAATCGGTCCGAAGGGGTTCGCGCCATTCATCGGCAGGGTTATCGGCTTGAGGTGCTGGCACTCGGTCACCGTGTGGAATATTCTCGACGCGATCGGCATCCGCGGCCCCGGCCACGGCCGCCCACCCCAGCAAGAGGGCCGTGGTCAGGTGACCGGCCAGAAGTTTAGTAACCAGAAGACGCGAGTTCATATTGAATTGTCGGTTGGTTGGTCATTGGGTAAAGCCAGTCGCAAAGCCTGATTCGCTGAGTGAAAGCCAGGCGAAATTGTGTCAACGGCCCGGAAGGAGTTATTGGTCATGTTATCTTTGTGCTGCAACCATGCGGGGGGATTCTATTCCAGCTTCGATTAAGCCATGATTAAGACCCGGACACCAAGGCGGAATTATGGCTTTCGCGGCGGAAGGAGATTCATTTGTCCGGACCATGGGATTGGAGTGCAAAAGAAAGCCCCCATTCACCCAACATTGATCCGGAAGCGCCAGGCCGGCGCCTGCTAACTGCGCCGCCCAAATCGCGCCAGCAGTTTCTGGTGAATGTCCCCGAAGCCGCCGTTGCTGAAAACGCACACGACGTCGCCCGGCTGCACCTGCGTGCCGCAGTGCGCCACAATCGCGTCGGCGTCGGCCAGATACGCGGCGTTCTTGCCGGCCGCCTGGATCGTCGCCATCAACTGCGCGGGATTCAATCGCTCTTCCGGCTTGAGCAACTCCAATCGCGCGATCTGCGAAACGATCACCCCATCAGCATCCGCGAACGCCTCCGCCAGTTCCTGCTGAAACACATTGCGGCGCGTGGTGTTGCTGCGGGGTTCGAAGATGGCCCAGATTTTTTCCTTCGCGTATTTCACCCGCAACGCCCGCAACGTCTCGCGGATTGCCGTCGGATGATGGCCGAAGTCGTCAATCACCGTCACGCCGCCGGAGATGCCGCGCACCTCCATGCGGCGCTTGATGCCCTTGAACGTGTCGAACGCGCTCTGGATTTCCTTGTTCGTCAACCCGCAGTGTTTTGCCGCCGCCACCACCGCGAGCGCATTGCGCACGTTGAGTTCGCCGACCAGGTTCAGATGAAACTTCGCGCTGGGGATCTCGAACTCGCTCGCCGTCGGACCGAGCCGGAGATTCGTGGCGCGGATGGCATTGTGCTCGCCAAGGCCGAAGCGCTTCACCGGACAGAAATTCACGTTCAGCAGCGGCGCGAGGTTGGGATCGTCGCCGTTGCCGAGCAACAGGCCGTTGCGCGGCACGAGCCGGATGAAATGCGAGAAGGTTTTCTGCACCGCCGCGAGGTTCTCGAAAATGTCGGCGTGATCAAACTCGAGATTGTTCACGATGGCGACCTCGGGCAGGTAATGGATGAACTTACTGCGCTTGTCGAAGAACGCCGTGTCGTATTCGTCACCCTCGATGATGAACCATTCGCTGTCCGTGAACCGCGCGCCCTGGCCGAGATTGTTTGGGATGCCGCCAATGAGGAAGCTCGGATTCCGGCCATTGTGTTCAAACACCCAGGCCAGCAGCGACGTGGTCGTCGTCTTGCCATGCGTGCCGCTGACGACGACGCAGCGTTTGCCGCGGATGAAAAATTCCCGGAGCAAATCCGGCAGCGAACAAAATCGCAGCTTGTGATCCAGCGCGTATTCCGCCTCGGGATTGCCGCGCGAAATGGCGTTGCCGATGACAACAAGATCGGGTTGGTGCGCGAGATTGCGTTCCGCATAACCATTCATCACCTCAATCTGACGTTCGGCCAGGAAGATGGACATGGGCGGATAAACGTTCTGATCCGAGCCGGTGACCTGATAGCCCTTTTCCTGCAACGCGGCGGCGGTGGCGGCCATCGCCGTGCCGCAAATCCCGACAAAGTGAACTGATTTGATTTCCGCAAACATAATTGAAATTGCAACCCTCAGGCCCGGGTCAGCGCATTTTCGCTGACGAACAGATTGCGCGACCGAAACGCGGCCGGACTTTCCAAAAGCAACACCGCTCGCAGGGAATCGAGAGAAGAAGCAAACCAGGGGCGGCGCAGAAAGCGTTGGTCCGCCCGAACCCAGGCCGGCTCTGGAAGATTGAATTTCCACGCCAGCCATTCCGCCGTGGCGGCTAGATAAGCGTCTTCGATTGCGCCCAGTTGCGGAATTTTTTCCGCCAGTGGCGCCGGTGAGGTAGCGATTGCTTCCGGCTGGGGCTGGGCATAAAAGCCGTCGAGAAAATTACGCAGAGAGAAATCGAAAGATTCCCCGCGCGCGGTGAGTTGCGCCACTTCGGCCAGCGTTTGCGGAATCATACCTTGCCCTCCGCGAACAATCCTTCCACGAGATATTGTGCCTTCACGGGAATCTGGTTTTTGGGGTAATACGCCGCGACGATTTCCATGACTGCCGCCGCCGTTGCCAGCTTGAGGTGGCGAATCAAAAAGAGAATGTCCGTGACGTCGTCTGCTTCGCCCGCCATCGAGCCGATGCGCGAGGCCATGCACTTCATCGCCAGCAGATATTCCGGCGTGGGCATGGTCAAACGCAGATGGGGGAATTGCGGCAGACTGCCGGTGATGGTTTCATGCCGGGCCGAGATAAAACCTTTGGCTGCGTCATTCAACCATGTTTCGGGTAGATTATTGCTGGCGGCGATCTGCCGGGCGGCGGCGCGAATCATCTGAGTTGGCTGAAAAATCGCGTCCACATCTTTGGTGGAAGGTCGGGCCGCAAATGCCAGCACCATGACCGTGCCGCCGAACAAGCACAATTCACCCGTGGCCTGACGCTGCGCCAACTCATCCGAGAGCGCTTGCAGCGCCTTCAGAATCGCCTCGCGGGTCAACGTGTTCAACGAACCAGCCATGTCGGGCAAGACGATAGGCAAAATTCGCAGTCAGGAAAGCCGGAAGTATTCACAATTCTCAGTCGCAAAAAGACACAAGCGCGCCAAGAGTCTTGAACCGCCCTGATATGTATTGATGTCGGAGTTCAGAACCTCCGATAAGATACGGGTTGATGTTTTTACCGATGGGACGATGATTGTGTTCATTGACGGGTAGAGCGCGTCACTCCGTGCGTGCCGGGCAGGGGACTGCTCGCCCCACTTTCATAGTCGTAAATGCGTTTGTTGCTCGAGCCGCTTGTCGGACTCAGAAACGCGATTTTTCAGCCGGATTGAACCGACGCGTGGTGTGCGCGTCTGAAACCCATGGTCACCCGCTTCGTTCCGGTTGACCACGACACCCTCTGCACTTTCCGCCGCGAAAATCGGGACCTCCTCACCGAGAAGCTCTCGTGAAAGTCCTGCCGCTGGCCCAGCAACTCGAAGCGTTGAAGCTCGGCCAGCTCCCCGTCGCCGCCGCCGACACCAAGGTGCTCGCCAACGCCAGCAAACACAGTGGCATCGGCTGGCAACGCGCCGGGGAGATGATGATTAAACGACTCGAATGGGAAGTGAGACAACTCCTGGTCAAGACTGAGCGGACGGATGCGACCCCGTTGCCGAACGGATTGGTGATTTCCGTGGTATTGTTTCCCCACCTGAACGCACCGTGAGCATGGCGGATGGTATTTTGCATCCAGCACATGGAAGGGCCGCAATGAAATACACTTTCCAGTTCATCCGCAACAACGACAAACCGGGATGAGTTGTGCGCAGGCTTCGTTTGCTCATCACCGCTGCCACACCACCAACGCAAAAATTCCCAAGGCCACCAGTCCCGCGAGCACGGCGAAGAAAATCTTCACCCAGCTCTTGGGATATCGTCCGACTATTGCGCCGGTGTAGCCATTGATCACCACTTGAAAGGCGCGCGCGCCGTAATTGTAAGCGAGCAGCCACACCGGCACGAGGATGTGTTTGAACGTCTGCCCTGAATAATCCGAATGCACGCTCAGGTTGCGATGGGTATCCCCGGGCACCTGCGACGCGCAGAGGGAATAAACCTTTCCGTCCATCACCTCACGCGCGTGCCGGGCGGCGCTGACGAGATCAATTTGATAACGCTCCACCACCCAGCCCGACAGAAAACCCGCGTTGTAGGGGGTGAGTTCCTTGGTGGGAAACGGCTCGACCCGGCCCAGTAAATCCGGTTGAACACCGCGCGACGCCGACACCAGTTCGTCATCGAAGAAGTGGTTCAGGCTGCCGGAGGACCATTGCCAGCGGACCTTTTGCACCTGTCGAGTCTGGGTCCGGCCATTGGCGTCACGATACGTTTCCGTCTCGTAGTAATAATACCCGGACTCAGCGGTCCAGTCCGCGTGAACCTGCGCGTCAAACGTCCAATAAGGAATGTAAAGGCCCTTCACCGTGTCCGTCAGCGCCGCGTGCTTGAGTTTGTTGGGTGCGAACCAACGACTGCCATACCACCGCCGAATATTTTCGCGTACCTGCGTCTCGCTGACCTTGAAGGGCAGTAAACTTTCCGGGCTGAACGCCTCCTTGATTTCCTCGTAGGGCACCAACGCCGCCGAACCGCAGAAGTTACAGCGTTGTCCGACTCGCTCGGGATCGAACACCGAGATGGCCTGGCAACTCTGGCACTTCACAGAAGTCTTCTTCGCCTGCCAGCCGCGCTTGTCATCGGGAATCCCGCGAATCGCCGCGACCAGATCGTGTTCCTTGACAACTTGCTTGCCTGCGGCGTTCAACTCCATCTGGGCCGGCGACGTTGTGCCGCAGAACGGGCAGATCAGGGCTTGTTTGGCGGGATTCCATTCCGCCGCCGCGCCGCAGGCCGGGCAGGAGAATTTTTGTTGGGCGGTGGCTTGACCAATAATGGAAGGTTGGTTGGACATGGAAATGATAATTGGGCTTCAGGAATCACTTTCGGGGATTGAAATCGGGTGAAGTCGGCAGATTCGGGCAGACCGTCCAGCGTTTTGACGCATGGAGAGAATCCCAACGGGATTCCATCTTCCAGCCCCGGGTTGCCGAGAGGCTACCCGGGGTGAGTTCGATATTTTCCACAACTCTGAAAGAGTTGCATCAATCCCAAACGTATCGTTCGTCGAATTCAATTTCATACCGTCGTAATAGTTCCCGGAACTCATCTTGGAACGTGACCGTTCGATGATGTTTTTCTTGTCCGGCGATGTAATTTCTCACCGCCTTGACTTGAGAGAAACCGATGGAGAAAATGCCGTAACCATTCTGCCAGGCGAAATCATTCATGTTACGGCTTTTGGTCTTCAACCCGAGCGAGAAGCCGCGTTTGACTTCCTTGACCATCTCGGACGCTTCACAAGTGCGTGAAAGCGTCGAGAGAATATGAACATGATCTTCCACTCCACCGATGATGAGCGGTTGGGAATCGTGATTCGCCAAGATGCCATCCAGGTAGCGATGCAATTCCTCGCGCTGCACGCGGTCATGGAGAAATGGCCGCCGATCCTTGGTGGAAAAGACCGTGTGAACGATGATTTTGGCAAGCGATTGGGCCATACGTGCTCCAACTCTTTCAGAGTTGGCAAATGGTTTGGACGATTACCCGCTGCGCGGCAACGCTGGGCTGGATGATTCCAATCCCGTTGGGATTGGTGGCAGTCATGGCCGTTCAACTCTTCAAAAACTCATCCAGTGCCGCTTTGGTCACGCGCCAAGTCGAGCCAATTTTCTTGCCTTTGAGTTCGCCTTTTTCGAGTGTGGCGAGCACATCGGTTTCGCTCACGCCAAGAACCTTGGCAACTTCGTCGGTACCGAGCAATTCGGGGATGCCGCCCGCGCCTGGAATCGGTGGCGGCACTGCGCCTGCCGGTACAGCAGCGGGCGTGGTTTGTGGCGCGCCCATCGCGGCCATCATTTGTTGACCCATTGCGAGGCCGGCGCCGAGTTGCGCGGCCGTGTTCGCCATGCCGCCACCCTCGCCGCCTTTGCCCATCGCCTCGGCCATCTGGAACTTGACGTAGTCGTTCAGGTTGCCAATTGCCGCCATGCTGCTGCGCTTGTCAATCGCCTGTTCCACTTCGGGTGGCACGGACACGTTCTCAACGATGAAGCTGCTGATCTCAATGCCGTACTTGGTCGTGACCGCGGGATTGATGGCGGGCAACAGCGCTTCCCCGAGTTCCGCGTAGCGCGCGGCCACATCGAGCACCGGCACTTTGGACGACGCGAGCGCGTCGGTGAACACACTGACGATGCGCGAGCGCATGGTGTCAGCAAACTCATCGAGGCGGAAATGATTATCCGTGCCGGCGACTTCCTTGAGAAAGGTTTTCACGTCCACGACCTTGAAATCGAACGTGCCGTAGGCGCGTGCCCGCACGATGCCAAAATCCTGATCGCGCAGCATGATGGGGTTGGCCGTGCCCCACTTGTTGCCGGTGAACAGGCGCGTGTTGACGTAGTAGATGTCCGCCTTGAACGGCGATTCAAAGCCGTACTTCCAGCCCTTGATCGTCGAGAGAATCGGGATGTTGTCTGTGGTGAGCGCGTATTTGCCCGGACCGAAGGTATCGGCGAACTGGCCCAGGTAGATAAACTGCGCGGTCTGCGATTCGCGCACGATGAGTTGCGCGCCGCGTTTGATTTCCTTGTCCTCGTCCGGGAAGCGCCACGAGAGCGTGTCGCGCGAATCGTCCTGCCATTGGATGATTTCGAGAAACTGCGTTTTCAGATAATCCATCAGACCCATAATTGCCTTTCGTTAAGTTGGCGTATCATTGTCCCGTTGGCGCGGGCAGGGAAGCATAATTTCGGACGATTTGTGTAATCGGGTGGGCGCAGTCCGTGCTTGCGGAAACGGCGGCGCGCGGAGATTTTCTTGCGCATGGCAGCTCAAGCGTTGAATTGTCCCAACTGCGGTGCGGCGGTGGCCTCGGACGCCACGCGCTGCGCGCATTGCAATTCGCGCCTGGCCACGGTGGCGTGTCCCTCGTGCTTCGGAATGATTTTCCAGGGGGCGAAATTCTGTTCGCACTGCGGCGCTCCGGCCAGTCGCGCGCGCGCGAATTCGGACCAAAGGCGGCTCTGTCCGCGCTGCGGCGTCAGCCTGCAACCCATGGTGATCGGGGACAGTCACCTGCGGGAATGTCCGCGTTGCGAAGGGCTGTGGGCGGATGTGGACACCTTGCAACGGATTTACACGGACCGCGAGCAGCAATCGGCCCTGCTGGGCACGGCCGCCACGCTTCATTCGCCGCAGACGGCGCCGCTGGAGAAGGTGCGCTACGTCCCCTGTCCGGTCTGCCGGAAGTTGATGAACCGTGTGAATTTCGCCAACTGCTCGGCGGTGATCGTGGATGTCTGCAAACCGCATGGCACCTGGTTTGACCAGGATGAACTGCGGCGCATTGTGGAATTCATCCGCGCCGGAGGTTTTGACAAAGCGCGGGCCTCGCAAATTGCGGAACTCGAACGCCAGCGCCGGCAATTGGAATCCGCTCGCTCCGCCGCCGCCGGGGCGGAGCGGATTAATCCCTATGCGTCTCCCCGAGGCGGCCTGTTTCAATCCGCGCTCGAAACCGCCGTCGGATCGGTGGTGGACGCCTTCTTCACTTGAGGGTCGGCGCTTCTGAATTGTGCATTGAATTGCGCCAACCGACATGGGCTGACGCGGCGCTGGGTGCAGATTGAATTCTGTCCAGGCCGGCCCGCGAGTGAACAGTGACTACGACCGGAACGGTCTTTGATCAGGTAGTAGATTTACCCATGTCAGCAGCTTGCTGGCTAATACTTCATCGCCGCTGAATCTAGACTTGACGGCACGATTAACAAGTTCAGTTTGGGGACTATGAAACCCGGGTGGTCCACGGGTACAGCGAGGAAGTTTCCTTCGTTAAGCCGGTCAGGCTGGCGGCAACCTATTGAGTCTTTCCCCCTCGGGGTTGCATCCACGAAATCATCATCATCATGAAAGCAAACCACAATTCCCGGCGCACGCACAGTCGCCGCCACTTCTTGAAACGCGCCACCCTGGCTGCCAGCACGGCCGTGGCCATGCCAGCTTTCATCCCGGCCCGGGCTTTGGGTCGGGATGGAGCCATCGCGCCGAGTGAACGAATCGTTCTCGGCGCCATTGGCATTGGCAATCGCGGCGCGTACGTCCTGGAGTGCTTCGTGCATGAACCTGGCGTCCAGTTCGTCGCCATCTGCGACGTGAAGGCGGCGCGGCGACTCGCGGTGAAAAAAAAGGCGGACGAACAATACGGGAACAACGACTGCGCGATGTATCGCGATCTGCGGGAGCTGTTGGCGCGATCCGACATAGACGCTGTGCTCATTGCCACCGGTCCCAACTGGCATGCCGCCGCCGCCACGCTGGCGGCAGAAGCCGGCAAGGACGTTTATTGCGAGAAGCCTTGCACCAAGAACATTGCGGAAAGCCTCGCACTCGCGCAGACCTTCCGTCGCACGGGCCGGGTGTTTCAAGCGGGCACGCAACGTCGCAGCCTGCCCAATTTTGCCTTTGCCGCCGAACTGGCGCAGCGGGGCAAACTGGGCCGACTCCAAACCTTGTACGCGCACCCCGGCGGCCTGGATCCCAAGACCAGCGGCTGGCTGCCCGCCGAACCCGAACCTGCGCGCGACGAGGTGGATTGGGACTTGTTCCTCGGCCCGGCGGCATGGCGACCGTTTAACAAGAAATTGCTCGACGCCTTCAATTTTGAAAAAGGTGGCGGACTCGTGGGTGGTGGCTGTCTCGAATGGGGCTCGCATTGCGTTGACCTCTGCCAGTGGGCCAACCAAACGGATAATACCGCGCCGGTGGAATATTGGCCCGAAGGAAAGGACATGCACGCACGATATGCCAACGGAGTGAAACTGGTGTTGCGCAACGAGGGCTGGCTTCAGCTTGGCTCCTGTCCCGTTCGCTACGAGGGCGCTGCGGGCTGGGTGGAGACCGGGGACAACGGCGAGGTTGTCGCCGAACCCACCACCCTGGTTGCCGGGCCGCGACCGCGAATCGCCGGCTACCCGGCAAACTTTCATGTGCGCGACTTCTTGAATTGCGTTCGCACGCGCGGGCTGACGCGGGCAAACGCCGAGGTCGCCTGCTGGTCCCACATCACCTGTCACGCCGTGAACATCTCCCTGTTCCTGGGGCGGCGCGTGAAGTATGACCCGGTGAAGAACGAGTTCATCGGAGACGAAGAAGCCAACCGCCTGCGATCCGAAGCGCTGCGCGCTCCCTGGCGGGTTTGACGAAAGAAATGACAATCAGAGGAAATATGAAATCGCTAATCCCAGGTTTTGCAGTTGCGCTCGCACTTAGTTTGACGGCAACAGCCCCCGTGAGCGCCGATCCGTCACCGGCCTCGTCCGTCGCCAAGGCGCGGCAGGAGATCGCCGTGCTGAAATCCCATTCGCCACCGGCGGACAAGGCGCTGGCTTGCAAAAAGCTCGCCATTTATGGCACCCCGGAGGCCGTGCCGGCGTTGGCGGCTTTGCTGCCCGACCCGGAACTCTCCTCTTGGGCCCGCATTGCCCTGGAAGCCATTCCCGGAAAAGCCAGCGACGAGGCGTTGCGCGGCGCGTTAAAGAAGACGCAGGGACCACTGCTCGTGGGCGTCATCAATTCCATCGGCGTGCGCCGCGATGCCAAAGCCGTCCGTCCCCTGAGCGCCCAATTGAACGCGGCGGACCCGAAAGTCGTTGAGGCGGCCGCCGTCGCCCTCGGCCGTATCGGCGGCAATACGGCCTCGAAAGCGCTCTTGCGCGGCCTTTCGAAAGCACCACCGACGACAAGACCTGGCATCGCATTGGGCTGCATTCGCTGCGCAGAAAAATGTCTCGATGAAAAAAAATATGCCGCTGCCACGAAAATTTACGATGCCGTCCGCAAGGTGGCTGTGTCGAAGCAACGGCAGTTGGAGGCGATGCGTGGGGCAACCCTCGCCCGGCAGGCCAAGGGATTGCCGCTGTTGCTCGAAGCGTTGCGCTCGCCGGACCGGGCGACATTCGGCATGGGCTTGCAGACCGCCCGGGAACTGCGTGGGCGCACAATCACCGACGCGCTGGCAACCGAACTGAACCGCGTGCCGGTCAATCGCCAGGGACCGCTTCTGCTCGCCATTGCCGATCGTCAAGACGACGCCGTGCTGCCCACCATCCTCTCCGCAGCGCGCACCGCTGCGCCTGATCTCCAGCTAACGGCCATCGCAATCATGATCCGCCGGACCGATGCCTCCTGCCTCCCGGTGCTGTTCGAATTGTTGTCGGCCACCGATGCGGAGGTCGCGAAAGCGGCCCAGTCTGCACTGGCCAACTGGGCGGACGACGGCGTGAATACCCTGCTTGGCACGAGGCTGACTCAAGCCTCGGGAATCACCCGCCGGCGGCTGGTCGAGATCGCGGGCAGCCGCCATCTGGCGGCGACACTGCCAAGCCTGACCCGGGCCGCCAACGACGAGGACCCGCAAATCCGTTCCGCCGGCATCAAGGCCTTGGGAGAAGCGGTCACCGTCGCCGACCTCGGAATCCTGACGGACCTGTTGGCCAATGCGAAATCCGCGGATGAGCGCGCGGCCATTCAGGCGGCTTTGGAATCCGCATGCGTGCGCATCACGGACAAACCGGCCGCGACAGGCAAGTTGACCCGGGCATTCGAGAGCAGTCCGGCTGCGGCGAAATGTTCCCTGCTCCGCGTATTCGGCCTCGTGGGTGATGCCACTGCGTTGGAATCCGTCAGGCAAGCCATGACCGACTCCGAGCCATCGGTGCGGGACGCGGCGGTACGAGTGCTGGCGGACTGGCCCGAGCCTCTGGCGCTCGCTCCCCTATTCGAGGTCTTTACCACCACCACGGATGAGAGCCATCGCTTTCTGGCGTTACGCGGTTGCGTACGCCTGTTGGAAGCCGACGCTCAATCAGCCGACCAAAAATTGAAGACCTTCGAGGAACTGTTGACGCGAACCCAGCGCGCCGATGACCACAAAGCCATCCTTTCGGGCCTGGGAAATGTCCAGACCCCCGCCGCTCTCACACTGGTCGCACCCCTGCTGGCGAATCCGGAGGTTCGGGTCGAAGCCGAACTGGCCTATATCAACATTGCTGCCGCTACTGCGAAATCCGCACCGGCGGAGGCTCGGGCTGCCGCGGAGCGAATGCAGGCGGAGTCCCAAAACGAAATCGTGCGGGATCGAGCCGCCAAGGTTTTGAGTGCCGCCAAGTGAGGCGGCGGCGGCGGCACAAGCGTAGCCACCAACAGCGAACGAATTTTCGTATTGAGAAGAATCTGACGCGTGCGATGATTCGATGGTTTTCATGCCTATGCCCAAACGATTCATGAACCAACGAGTCCTCTGGATTTCAGGGAGTGTCCTTTTAGTTGTGGCTTTCCTGGCAGTATTCTGGATGGCTTTTTCTCTCCACCCCGGGAAAAAGCAAACCAACGGTTCCGCGACTCCGGTCGCTGCGAATGTGCCTCCCGATCCGGGTGGCACCAACGCGATACCAGGGCCTGTGGAATTTTCACCGGCTCAAACAGTAAAACCTCCACTCAACCCCTACGCCGGTGCGTTGCGGGAGCCGGGTAAATCCAAACGCGCCTGGGCCACCGATTTCATCCGTCAGTTTCAGAATGCCACCGAGGGTACGCCGATTCGCTTCGAACTGACCGAAGGTCGCGAGGCGGTGGGGGAGGTTCGCATCACGCAATATCGCGACGGCGAAATATCTTATGTCTCCGGAGTGTTGACCGAGCCGGAGTCGGGAGAGTTCTTTTTTCTGACACCACCGCAGTTGGGCGTTGCGGGCAAGGCGGTCGGGGTGGTGCAGTTTCCGGCCAGCAAGACGGCGTATCGAATCGAACCGACCGGCCCGGGCGGCGGGCCGGAATTATGGCAGCGCCGATTGGACGAAGTGATTTGCGTCGGCATGCCAGCCCCGATTGCGTCCAGCGCCAACGCGGCTGCGGACACGAATCTGACGGCGGAGATTACGCCGATCCGCCCGGACGAATGGCCGACTACCGTTCCCAGTTACAACAGCAACATTGTGTCACTGCAAAGTCTGCCGGGGGCCAAGGGAGTATTGCTGCTGGATTTTGCGGGTGGCTACACGCCGACGTGGGGCGGTGTGTATTATTCCAAGCCGGCAGGGGTGAACAACAACACGATTCGCGATGTGTGGAAGCGGGTAGCGGAGGATTACATGCCGTTCAACATCAACGTGACGACGGACCTCAAGGTTTATCTGCAAGCGCCGGAGACCAGCCGGCAACGGGTGGCGTTCACGGACACGCCAGTGACCGGGGCGGGAGTGGCTTTTTATGGCTCGTGGAACTGGGGCGGTGATACGCCGTGCTGGTCGGTTTATAACACCGGCAAGAGCGCGGCGGAAGTGGCATCCCACGAAGCGGGTCACACGTTGAATCTATCGCACCAAGGCCAGTGGGACGGCGTTACCACCACCAACGAATACTATGGCGGTCATGGCAGCGGCGAGACGGGTTGGGCGCCGATCATGGGCGTGGGTTACTATCAGCCGGTGGCGCAATGGGCCAGAGGTGAATATCAGGCCGCGAATCAATTCGAGAACGAACTCAGCCGGATTGTAAACAACAACAACAACGTGGACTATCGGGCGGATGATACGGGCAGCACGCTGGCCACCGCACGGTATCTCGAAGTTTATCCCGGGGGGGCGGTCTCGGCGGAAGGGGTGATTGAAACCACGGGTGACACTGATGCCTTTCGCTTCACGACCACCGGTGGCAGGGTGGCCTTGACCGCGCGGCCGGTGGGTGATTGGGCCAATTTAGGACTGGCGGTGGCCATCGCTGATGATTCGGGCACCGTCATCCTGAGCAGCAATCCGCAAAGCACACTGTGGGCCGGCATCACGACTAATCTGGCGGCGGGCACTTATACTTTCCGGGTCACCGGCGTCGGGAAGAACAATCCGGTGACCACGGGCTTCTCCAGCTATGGCAGTCTCGGCTATTATTCCATCGTCGGCACCGTGACGGGCGGGAGTCAGCCAACGCGCTTGAGTGTTTATGAGCATGTCGCCAATGGCACGATCGTCGGCAATGTTCCACCCAATACGGGCACTAACTTGGTTTACTCGATCGCGTCCGGAAACAGCGGTGGCACGTTTGCGATTGATAACGACGGGGTATTGAGGGTGAGCAACAATGCGTTGCTCGATTACCAGCAACGTTCCACCAACTCGATGTATTTCGCCGGCTTCGAGTTGTTCGTGAACATCCTGAATCTCGATGACGCGAGCCTCGACGAAATGAACCATCGAGTGGTTGTGAACGTGCTCAGCACGAACTTCGGCTATCCACTGGCTGTCACCGGATTCAACGCCAGGATTATTGTGCCCAACAACGCCACCGCCGCCGCGCCGCAGGCCACCGGCTTCGACATTCCCAACAATTGGGCTTTTTATGAGGAAGGGTTGAACGGCAATGCGCAAATCGCGGCGAGCGGCCAGGGGCTTCAAGGTCTTCCGTCGGATCGGTTGGTGCGCAGTCAGGTGGACGGTTCGGTTTTCGAGCTGGGTCCCTATGGCGGTACCAATGCGTTGATGTTGGGCAATGGTTATCCCGCCTCGGGGACCTTGACGCTGGCGACCCCACAACCGTTCAACAAGCTGGCCATTCTCGCGACCTCGGCGAACGGTGGCGGTTTGGGGACGCTCGTCCTGAATTTCACCAATGGCACGAAGAGTCAGGTGTTCAATCTCAACGCGCAGGACTGGTATAACACGACGGCGAACGTGGCCGTGCAGGGTTTTGGCCGCGTGCGGCTCGGGCAAGCGACGTTCACCACCGAGAATCCCGGCTGGAATAATCCAAACATTTATCAGACGACTCTTGACCTCGCCGCGCTCGGGCTCAACCAGACGGTTGCGTCCCTCTCGATCACCAACCCAACGGCGGGCGGCTCGCGCACCACCGCCATCCTCGGCGTGAGCGGACTGGTGATGCCGGCGGCAGTCGCCATTACCAAACAACCGGTGTCGGCCACGAACAACGTCCCAACCTCGCCGGTCACGTTTACCGTCACCGCGATGGGCGCGCCGTCACTGGGTTATCAATGGTATAAAGGGAATCCCGGCAGCGGCACGTTGTTGCCCGGCCAGAACAACACCAATCTCGTCCTCAACTCCATCCAGATGGCTGACGCGGGCGGGTATTATGTCGTTGTCGCCAACAGCAGCAGTTCTGCGACGAGTGCCGTGGCGACGCTCGTGGTGTATCGCGCGCCGCAGATCGTGCAACAGCCGACACCGGCGGTTTCGACCCGCGCGGTGGGCAAGAGCATCAGTTTCTCGGTCGTGGCGAACGCCGCATTGCCGGTCACTTACTATTGGCGCGCCAACGGTGTGAATATTCCGGGCGCGGCTAACGCCGCCACACTCAGCCTGCCGGTCGTGCAACTCGCCAGTGCGGGCAGTTACTCCGTGCTCGTGAGCAATCAGTTCGGGAGCGCCGTCAGCAGTTCGGCCACGCTCAATGTCGTCGGTCTCAATTATCCTTACGCTTCACTGGTGCTTGGCCACAATCCCATCGGCTATTGGCCGTTGAACGAACTGAGCGGCACGACGGCGTTTGATTGCGTCGGCGGGCGCAACGGCACTTACAACAGCACGCAGCTCGGGCAGCCGGGCTACAATCTCGTGGACACGCACACGGCGGCGCGCTTCGGTTTTCTGGCGGCGCAAAACAGTTACGTGGGCGGTATTCCGGTGGATTTCGGCAGCACTTCAAATCAAAGCCTGACGGTGGAGGCGTGGGTGCGCGGTGGTGTACCGGGCACAGACGCAGGGTTGATCACCAAAGGCACGGGCGGCGGCGGCGAACAATTCAATCTCGATTGCGGCGGACCGGGTCGCGCGTTCCGCTTCTTCGTGCGCAAGGATGACGGTGGGACGGTACTGGCGACGGGCAACATTGTCCCGAACAATCAGTGGCAACATGTGGTGGGCGTGTTGAATCGGTCCGCCGGCTATGTCGCGTTGTATGTCAATGGCGTTTCCAATGCCGCGGCGACGGATTTCCCCAAGGAAAACTTTCGTGGTTTGCTTCGCACTACCAACGCCATGAGCATCGGCTCGCGGCAGGGCGGCACGACGGCTTATAACAACCAATGGGGCGGTTACATGCAGGATGTGGCAGTTTACAACCACGCCCTGTCTGCCGCACAAATCCTCTCACACTATCAGGCGGCCAGCAACCGTGCGCCCGTGTTCGTCACAAACCCCTTCACAAAGCCAGACGTGCTCGCCGGCCAGAATTATTCCGGCACGCTCGCCGGCGAAGCGAGTGATCCGAACGGCGATACTTTGAGCTATTCGAAAATCAGCGGTCCGGCGTGGTTGCTGGTAGCGGCAAACGGCGCACTCGCCGGCACGCCGCTCTCGGCGAATGTCGGCACGAATAGTTTTGTCGTGCGCGCGAGCGATCCCGGCGGTCTCTTCTCCAATGCGACGCTGAATGTGGCGGTCAGTGCCGCGCCGGGAATTGTGTTGGGTGTCGCCTGGCAGGACCCCAATCTCCAACTGAGCTGGAGCGGCGGCATTCCCCCGTATCAGGTGCAGTCCACCACCAATCTGGCGGACCCGGTGTGGGAAGATGTGGGTGGGACAACGAGTGGATTCAATCTGCTGGTCGCTCCGAGCAACACTGCGGGATTCTACCGGGTCCTGGGGCAGTAACGTGTTTGGTTTCGCGGATGGCTCAACTCCGGAACCACCCTTTGGCGCGGTTCCTGGTTTTGAGTGGTCATCACTTTCCCGCCAGGGTGGCCTTTGCGCCCCCGATACAAACAATGGTTCAGATAACTAACCGTCTCCATCTGCAAAACCGGACCGTGATCCACTTCGCCATCACCAACGTCGCGCCCCTCAATCTCGGACCGGGCCGCAATACTTGGCCGTGTGCTGTTCAGTCAGGATGAAGACCTGTTGGCCGAGGCGACCAAACGACAACGCAATGGTCAGCGTTTTGGCGGGGTGATCTACGCGCATCAACTCGACGTCACCATCGGCAAAACGGTCAACGAACTGGAACTTCTGGCAAAAGTTGGAACTCCGAAAGAATTTGCCAACCGGGTCGAATTCCTGCCGCTTTGAGTGTCGAGGTTCGGATTATCCAACGCCTTCTTCATGAAAGCACCGCAGGTGTGACACCGTTGTCGAATAGCAATCAATCAGAAGCCCAAGCTCCGTAGTAGCGATATATTCAGACTCGGGCAGATGTCGCCCCTGAGCGGGGCTGGGAGATTTCATGGCGGCGTGATTCTACAAAGATGCCAGCCCGGACGGGCTTTTTTGAGCCTTGGCCCATTTGCGGCTTTGCGTTGAATTAGAGCGAATTAAATAAAAGTGTGGCCGATATATCTTTCTCTTGGTGGCAGCGGACGTGAGTTCGCTCCAATTGAACCGCGAACCACACAAACCACGCGAAAGCGGGATCGCCAAAGAGAAACCTGCGCTGATCACTTCTGTCCCGGTTCGCGTATTTGGCGTATTTCGCGGTTGCCTCCTGGTAATGGTATCAAGTTTGAGCCGACTCACGCCGGCTGCTACAAGACTCAATACCGGGGCACGTTGCGGTCAATCTCCTCGCTCCACGCCGTGATGCCGACTTGGACGCTCTTGAAATAGTTGAAGCCCTGTTGCTGCAGAAAGTTCAACACATTCATCGAGTGTATGCCTGCTTTGCATCCCGGCGGCAACTTGGCTACATTCCTGACCGTGAAAGCGACGCTGGAAGTCATCAACCAAATGCAGACAGATGGCGTCATTGACAACTACGCCATCGACGGCGCGGTAGGTGCGGTGCGTTTGAAACTCTTGAAAGTGGCAGTGCAGGTGACGGTGAGTGTGCGGCGGGTATGTGTGCGTTTGGAGAAAAACCGCCTTGGGAAGCCCGCCCCGAATCGTTTTGCTTTTGCCGCAAGATTTTCGAAGCCACCCCAGTACGCCACAGCTTCGGATTGACCCACTTTCCCGTCAGCGATTTGCCTTTCACCACAGCCTATGAAATAGGCGGGCTGGCGGGATTCTATCCCTCAGCCCAAGGTTGCGAGAAACGAGCCCCCCGGGAAATCGCCTCCACAAATTAAACAAACCCGAAAGGGTTGCATCCATTCCGCTGCCGTGTGCCTCGTGGCCGCACCTGATTTTCAGCGTAATTCAAATTCCGTCGCGAGAGGCAGGTGATCGGACGCTTCCGATTGCGGCAGCCAGATTTTTAGCGGTTTCAACGCCTGGGGCTGATTGAACCAGATGTAGTCAATGCGCCGATTCGGTTTTTTGGAGGGAAAGCTGAATCCGTTGCCGTGGCCAATGGTGGCCCAGGTGTCGTGAAAGGTTTTGCTCAATCGTTCGTAAACCCGGCCTTCGGGCAGGCTGTTGAAGTCGCCGCAGAGGATGATTGGCGCGTCGCCCTGCGCACTCACTATCGCTTCCATTTCCGCCACGTTTTGCCAGCGTTCGCTATCGTCTGACCGGTAATCAATGTGCGTACACATGAACACCACTTTGCGCCCGTGGACGTCCAGTTCGAGTTCCAGCAGGCCGCGCTGTTCGCCGGGACGCAGCATTCGGTAATGATGATTGGTCCAGCGTTTGATGGGAAAACGGCTTAATACCGCGTTGCCGTATTCGCCGCCTTGGAAATAAAAATTGTTGCTGAACACACCGGTCATGCCGGTTTGCGCGGCCAGCTCGGCAGTCAAATCCCGGCCTGCCGTGCGGCGTACGCCCCTGTCCACTTCCTGCAACGCCACGAGATCCGCGCCCTGCTGTTTGATCAATTCCGCGATGCGCGCCGTATCCACCTTTTCATCCAGGCCTTCGGCGTGGTGAATGTTGTAGGTCATCACGCGGAAAGTGACCGGTTCAACCGGTTGGGGCGTTTGCGCGCAGCCGCATAATCCGGCACAGAGCGCCAGGAGTGAAATGGAGAAGACCGGTTGCCAGCGAAATGAATTGATGTTCTGCATCTTGAAAATTGACTGCGGTTGAAAACAATTATTCATCCGAATGGCGGGGCGGATTGCCGCCGTGGCGCAATCGCTGGGATTGCCGCTTCAAGATCTGGCTGGCATGCTTTGCTCCGATGAAATGTCTCATCACCGCCGGGCCGACGTATGAACCGCTGGATCAAGTGCGTCGGCTGACTAATTTTTCCACGGGACGCCTCGGGATTGAACTGGCTAATTTTCTCACTAATCGCGGCCACGACGTGGTCTTGTTGTTGTCGGAGTCTGCGTCTTACCAGGGCGAGCGGCGTGCCCGGGAAGTCATCACTTTTACGACGACGCACGATCTGGAGCGGAAATTAGCCGCGTTTTCGGGCGGAAACATCGGGGCCGTTTTCCATGCGGCGGCGGTGAGTGATTTTGCTTTCGGAAAAATTTGGTCGCGCACTGCGACGGGAGAATTGGAGGAAATCCAGTCTGGTAAAATCGCCACTCGGGATGGCGCGCTGTTTGCCGAGTTGGTGCCAACGCCGAAAATTATCCAACAGCTGCGTGCGTGGTTCCCCGAGGCCAAACTGGTGGGTTGGAAATATGAGGTGGAAGGGGGGCGCGACCGGGTTCGGCGCGCGGCCGAGGCGCAACTGCGCGAGTGTCGCACCGACGCCTGTGTGGTGAACGGTCCGGGATACGGCGCTGGGTTTGGCTTGGTGACCGGTGCGAATGAGTGGGTGGCTTGGGCCACGCGCGAAGCGTTGTTTGCGGCGCTGACGCAAAACTTTGTTGCTTGAGGATTGCATGGGGGACAAACTGCGGTTCGTGTTGCGAGCGACATGGTTTGCCGCCGAGTTGACGCTATTCTTTCTGGTTTATTTTTACCGCTGGCTTGGCGCTGGCGGACGGCTGGCCCCGGCGGATCGCTCGCGCTGGTTGCAGTGGTGTTGTCGCCGCAGCTTGCGGGTTTTCGCGGTGCAGACCACGGTTGTTGGGACGCCACCCGTCACGGGTTTGTTGATCTGCAATCACCTCAGTTACGTGGATGTTCTGGTGTTGAGCGCGTTGACGCCCGCAGTGTTCGTCTCCAAAGCGGAAGTGCGGCACTGGCCCGTGTTTGGCTGGTGCGCACGACTGGGAGGCACGTTGTTTGTGGATCGCACCCGCCGCGGCGACGTACGCCGGGTGAATGAGCGGCTCGAATCCGTTCTTGCCAGCGGGAGTGTGGTGGTGCTTTTTCCCGAAGGCACGAGCTGGAACGGTCGGGAGGTGTTGCCGTTCAAATCTTCATTACTGGAGCCGATCGTAGCGATGCAACGGCCGCTTTGGATTGGGCATCTTCGATATATTCTGTCCGATGGCGACGCCAGTGCGGAAGTTTGCTTTTGGGGCGAAACCAGTTTTCTGCCGCATCTTTTGAACTTGATGACGAAGCGGCAGATTCAGGCCGAAGTGCGGTTTGCCTCCGTCACCAATCCGGCAACGGATCGCAAAATTTTGGCCCGACAACTCCATGAGGCTGTGGTGGCACTGGGGAGCGACGGTTGAATAAATCCCGTTTCCGAGTAGTCGGTAAATTAGTTTTGAACCCCACGCGGGGTTTGGTAGTCTCAACCGAAATTTGAAATATGAAGATGAAGGGTGGAAGTTTTTTTATTGGTGTTTGTGGCGCCGGTTTGCTGGCCTTGGCGTTAACCACGACCTCCGTGGCGCAGGACAAGGAAGCGCTCAAACTGAAGTTCCCCGCGCCGACCTTGAAAGGCACGCCGGATGAATTGCCGACCGGCGGCAATATCGAACCCAACTCCGACCAGCCACCCGCACCGTTGCAGGTGGTGAAAGGTACGGAGAATGTGGCGTTCGGCAAAGAGGTCACGAGCAGCGTGCGTCCGTTCACGGGCGAATTGAGCCAGATCACCGACGGTAAAAAGGAGGCGTTTGATTATGACACGGTGGAGATGCGCAAAGGCACGCAATGGGTGCAGGTGGACCTCGGCAAACCTTACAAGATCGAAGCGATCGCCATGTGGCACGATCACCGTTACATCCAGGTGGAGCACGACGTGATTTTGCAAGTCTCCAACGACCCCGAATTCAAGACGGGAGTGACCACACTGTTCAACAACGACACGGATAATTCGTCAGGGCAGGGCGTCGGCGCGGATCGGGAATACTTTGAACGTCATTACGGCAAGGTGGTGGATGCGAAGGGCATCGAAGCCCGTTACGTGCGGGGTTACACGCGCGGCAGCCATATCAGTCCGTTGAATTGCTGGCAGGAAATTGAAGTTTACGCCGTGCCGAATCAATGAAGCAATGGAGCGCTCTGGCTTTGCTGTTGGCAGTGGCTGGCGCGCTCATTTTGCGTACTTCCGATCTGGGCAACCGCCCGTTGCACAACGATGAGGCGATCAACGCCACCAAGCTCGCGGTGTTGTATGAGCTGGGCGAGTATCAATACGATCCCCACGAGTTCCACGGTCCCGCACTCTACTATTTTTCGCTGCCCTTCATCGCGCTGAGCGGCGTCGCCAACTCCAACGCTGACTCCGCCACGCCGCCGCAAAACCCCACGACTGGCGAGTTCCGGGAAGCTCACGCTGCCGCCATCGCCAGGGCGACTTTTACCGACGCGCAACTGCGTCTGGTTACGGTTGGTTTTGGGGCGGCGTTACTGCTCCTGGTATTGCTGTTTCGAGATGGTCTGGGAGACGTGGCGACGGCGTGGTCCGCCTTGTTCCTGGCCGTTTCGCCCGCGTTTGTTTTTTATAGTCGCTACTTCATTCACGAAATCCTGCTGGTGTTTTTCACGCTCGCGACCCTGGCCGCCGGCTGGCGTTATTGGCGGACGCCCCGGCCGATTTGGGCCGGCCTGACGGGGGTGAGCCTGGGACTGATGATCGCCACCAAGGAGACCTTCGTGCTGACGGTGGCGGCAATGGGTTTCAGCATGGTTGCCACCGTGTTTTGGAGCCGATGGCGCTTTTGCCGCGTCGAATCCACCAGTGCGGCTTGCGGCGCACGGCCGTCAAAAACATTGCGGCTCAGGGTTCCAACTCCGCATCTGCTGCTTGCCGGCGCGTTGGCCGGTATCGTCTGGCTGCTTTTCTTTACGTCGTTTTTTACCAACAGCGCCGGACTGCTGGATTCATTGCGCACGTACCAGCCGTGGTTGCAGCGTGCTGGTGGCGCTTCGCCGCACATTCAACCGTGGTGGTTTTATTTTGAACGCCTGCTCTGGTTCCACCCCGCCAAAAGTCCGCCTTGGACCGAAGCGGCATTACTCCTACTGGCGCTGATTGGAATGGTCGCTGGCTTTGGCGGCAATCGTGCGCGCGTTGCTTCACCGTCCTTGGTCCGGTTTCTCAGTTTTTTCACCATTGCATTGATGGCGATCTATACGGTCATTGGCTACAAAACGCCATGGTGCGCGCTCAACTTTTGGTTGGGCGTGATCTTATTGGCCGGGGTGGGAGCGGCCGTGCTGGTCTCTTCGGTGCGCGGCATGATCAATCGCCTGTTGATGAATTTGTTGTTGGGGGCGATGGCTTTGCACCTGGGCGTGCAAGCGTGGTTGCTGACACACCAGTTTACTGCGGATCGGCGCAATCCCTACACTTATGCGCAAACTGCACCGCATGAACGGGAACTCACGGCGCGCATCAAAGCCATCGCGCGCGTCTCTCCGGACGGGCCGGCGATGATGATGAAGGTCATTTCCCCGGACAGCTATTGGCCGTTGCCGTGGACCTTGCGCGAATTGACGCGGGTGGGTTGGTATGAGCAACTGCCCGAAGACCCGTACGCGCCGGTGGTGCTTTGCTCGGCGCGTTTGGGAGCGGCGCTCGACGACCGATCCAATAAACGCTGGATCATGACCGGGTTATACGAATTGCGGCCCGGTTTCTTTCTGGAACTTTACGTGGAACGCGGCTTGTGGGAGAAATTTGTAGCCACGTTGCCGCGGGATACGGATTGAATTACCCGTGACCAACGCCCCAACCGCTGCGGCGAATCGCCGCCATCGTCAAGCCATCATCATGTTGCTGGTGGCGACGCTTTTTTGGGGACTCAGTTTTCCCGTCGTCAAGGCGCTTTCCATGGAGCAACTCCAGCTCGTGCCGGGAGTCAGCACCTGGTTTTACGCGCTGATTATTGCGCTGTATCGTTTCGCGCTGGCCGGACTGTTGCTGGCGGTATGGCTTCATCGTCAACTGCGAAAACTCACGCGATTGGAAGTGGAGCAGGGCTGTTGGCTCGCGGTCTTTGGCGGCGGCGGGATCATATTCCAAATGGATGGATTGTCCCACACGGAGGCGTCGGTCTCGGCTTTTCTGACGGAGCTCTACGCGGCGTTCATTCCCCTTTGGGTCGCCGTGACGCACCGGCGCTGGCCGCCCGTGAAAGTCATCTTCAGCGTCGTTTTGGTGCTGGCGGGGCTGGCGATTTTATCCGGACTCGATTTCCGCTCCTTCAAACTGGGGCGTGGCGAAATTGAAACGATCATCGGTTCGTTCTTCTTTGGCGGACAAATTCTTCTGCTCGAACATCCGCGTTACGCGCGCAACGACACGCTCCGCTTTTCGGTCGTTATGTTCTTCGTACTCGCGTTGCTTTGTGTGCCAGGGGTTTGGCTGACGATGCCAGGAGCCGAAGCCTGTTGGCGGGCTTTTGCATCGCCAACCGCGCTGGGATTTTTGGCGGTACTGGTGATCATCTGCACGCTGGGCGGCTATCTATTTATGAACCGCTGGCAGCCGGACGTAACCGCCACTGAAGCCGGTTTAATTTATTGTCTTGAACCGGTGGTGGCCAGCGCCATGGCCTTGTTTCTTCCGGGTTGGTTTTCCGCCTGGAGCGGTTTGGATTATCCCAACGAAACATTGACCGCGCGATTGCTCATCGGCGGTGGCCTGGTTACCGCTGCCAACATGGTTCTGCAAAAACGCAATCAAAACCCGGCGCCCGCAGCCTCAGGCTGATTGCTTTTGACATAATGGATGAGGCGGACTATTTCCCCTCGCATGAAATGGCTGAAGTTTGTGCCAGGCATCGGATTGCTGGCGTTAACGACGATAACCACTCGATGCGAAACATTCCGGATTGCAGCTTACAACCTGGAAAATTATCTCGATCAACCGACCGAGTCGCGTCGCTATGTCAAGTCGGAAGCCGCAAAGGCCAAGATTCGCGAAACCATCCTCGCCATGCGACCAGACGTCATCGCATTTGAGGAGATGGGGCAGTTCAGCGCCTTGCTTGAACTCCAGCGCTCCCTTAAATCGGCGGGACTTGATTTGCCGCACCACGAGTACGTGCGCGGTTTTGATACCAACATTCATATCTGCGTGCTGAGTCGCTTTCCCATCGTCGCACATCGTTCGCATACGAACGCCAATTTTCTCCTGAGCGGCCAACGCTTTCAGGTCAGCCGCGGTTTTACGGATGTGGAAATTCAGGTGAACGATTACTACCGGTTTATCCTGTTGGGGGCGCATTTGAAATCACGCCGCCCGATTCCCAACGCGGATGAAGCTGAACTGCGACAGGCTGAGGCGCAGTTGCTCCGGGGGATAGTGGATCGCTATTTGACGCAAGACCCCCGAGTCAATTTGGTGGTGGTCGGAGATTTGAACGACACTTATAACGCGCCGGCCGTTAAAACGGTGATCGGCATCGGAAAAAACAAACTGGTGGATACGCGTCCCGCCGAACGCAACGGCGACAATCTTCCGAACCCGACCAACCCGCGTTACTTTCCTCGCAACATCAGTTGGACGCACTATTATGGTGTCGAGGACAGCTATTCACGGTTGGATTATTTGCTGCTGAGTCCCGGCATGGCCAGGGAATGGGTCCGGGAGGAAACTTACATCCCTACCATTCCCAACTGGGGCCAAGGTTCAGACCACCGCCCGATTCTGGCTACATTCGATCTCGGTCCGGATGGCAAAGGGAAAGATTGAATCCGCCAACTTCACCGCCAATGCGCGTTATGATCGCCGTTCCCGTCTCTGGCGCCGAGATCAACGCGCCACCGGTGTGGTATAAAGCCGGGATTGTACTTCGTTGAAGCTGTGCAGGAACATCTGGTTGTCGGCGGCGGATTTTTCGATGAGCTGATTGATGAGGAACAGTTCGGAGCTGTTGATCACCGCATGCACGCTTTGCTGGAAGGCCTGCATCGGGGTGAATGTCTGAAAGGATTCGCCGATGAGGATGATGGTGGAATGGCGCCGTTGCGCCACCGGCATGCGCTGTAGCGCTTGCAGGGTCAGATTTTCCTCCAGATTATTGGCGGCGAAGCGTTCCTCAATCACCACCACTTGGTAGCGGACCTGCGAGAAGCGCACGAGAAAGTCACTGTGTGTGGCGGCAGTATGGACTTTGTAGCCTAGTTGCTGCAACGCGCTTTTGACCTCCTCCAGCCATTCCGGAGTGGAGAAGGCGAGCAGTGCGGGTTTATCGCTGGCGCTGATAAAATCAAATTGGTCATTCATGGGGTGAAGTTATTTTATTTTCAACGCGGGCTTTCGATCCATGGATTTGCCGGAGAAGTCCACGATGCCTTTCATGCGAAGTGAGCCGACGTTGCTGGTAATTTCTCCGCGCGATTTGCGCATATTGTCAATGCCACGTGTGACCGCGCCGCGCTTCGTGCAATAAAGCATGGCCGTTTCCTCGGTGATTTTGCCTTGTTCGAAGGCTTCCAATACCGCGTGATCGAAGGTCTTCCAACCAAAGGCGTAGCTGGCCTGGATGATCTCGTAGAAGCTTTTGCCATCGGATTCACCCATGCGGATGGTTTCCTGAACGCGGAGATTCGAAGCCATGATTTCCAACAGGGCATGGCGACCGCCGCCGATGCGGGGCACGAGCCGCTGGCCGACAATCCAGCGCAACGAGTCCGCCAGGCGGGCGCGGATGGAATCCTGCTCCTCGGGTTCAAACATGCCGAGGATACGGTTGATGGTTTGGCCGGCGTCAATCGTATGCAGCGTACTGAGTACCAGGTGGCCGGTTTCCGCCGCACTTAACGCGATGCTGACGGTTTCGCGGTCGCGCATTTCACCGACCAGGATGATTTTGGGGGCCTGGCGCAAAGCCGCGCGTAAACCGTTGGAAAAGTTGTCGAAATCCGTGCCTTGTTCGCGTTGATTGAAGGTGGCCCGCACGTTCGGGTAAACAAATTCAACGGGGTCTTCCAAGGTCACGATATGCACTGCTTTGGTGAGGTTGACCTCGTTGAGGATGGCCGCCAACGTGGTGGATTTTCCGGAGCCGGTGGCGCCGGTGACCAGGACGAGGCCGGTTTTTTCCTTGGGAATTTGTTGCAGAATTTCCGGCATCTTCAGCGTGGCCAGAGTAGGAATCTGCGTGTTCAGTTTACGGCAGACGATGGAGTAGCAGCCACGCTGCGAAAAGATGTTCACGCGGAAGCGCGCGCGCTCGGCCAGTTGGTACGAGGTGTCGCACGAGCCTTTGCGCATCAGGTCCTGCAAGTGCCATTGATTTTCGCCAATCAGATTCAGAGCAATGGACTCGGTATGATAGGGAGTTAATTTCTCGATGGGCGGGTCCAGCGAGACGGGCTTGAGTTCGCCGAAGGATTCGACTTGCAGAGGCCGATCTACGGTGAAAATCAAGTCGGATACCTCGGGCTGGGAATCCAGCATGGTGTTCAGGATGTGATCTAATTCCGGGCGCCGCATCATAATCGGTAAAAATGGGTTGCGAGGTTACGCTTCTTCGTCTTCGGGTGGATGAGCCAGGAACGGGCGAAACTTGCGTTTCTCGAGGCTTTTCTCATACGCCTCTTCCGGCGAAATGCGTTTCATCCGCAGGTGTTCCATGATGGAATCGTCGAGTGGTTGGTTGCCCGCTTTTTTGCCGACCTGGATCATGCCGGGAATCTGGTGCGTCTTGGCTTCGCGCACGAGGTTGGCGATGGCGGTGTTGAACACCAGAATCTCAAGGGCCGCGACGCGTCCTTTTTTGTCAATCCGCTTGAACAGGTTTTGAGCGACAATGCCTTTCAGGGATTCGGAAAGGGTCGCCCGGATTTTGTTCTGCTGATCGGCGGGAAACACGTCAATAATCCGGTCCACGGTTTTTGCCGCTCCAGGGGTGTGCAACGTACCGAAGACCAGGTGACCAGTGTTCGCGGCCATGATTGCCAGTTCGATGGTTTCGAGGTCGCGCAGCTCCCCAATCAAAATGATGTCCGGGTCTTCGCGCAACGCGCCGCGTAATCCCGAAGCGAAACCTTTCGTGTGCAAACCGACTTCGCGCTGGTTGATCAGACAATTTTTGCTCTCATGCACGAATTCGATCGGGTCTTCCATCGTGATGATGTGGTCGCGCCGGTTTTTATTCGCGTAATCCAGCATCGCCGCGAGCGTGGTGGATTTGCCGGAGCCAGTCGGACCGGTGACGATGACCAGTCCCTTGTTCAGCATGGCGAATTTCTTCAGCACGGGGGGCAGGGGCGCTTCCAATTTCTCAAAGTCTTCAAAGGAAAGCACGCGGCTCGGGATTTGCCGAAAAACGGCGGCCACTCCGGCTTTTTGATTGAAGAAGTTCGCGCGAAAGCGGGAGATGTTGGGAATCTCATAACCGAAATCCACGTCGCCTGATTCTTCAAACGTCTTGATCTTGTAGTCGGGCGCGATCTCGTAAATCATCGTCTTGAGCGTGTCATTATCCAAGGGCGGATGTTCCACGCGATGCAGCTCGCCGTTGATGCGCAGCATCGGATTGTTACCCGCCGAGAGATGCAGGTCGGAGGCCTTTTGTTCGAACATCAAGTTGAAAAACGCGTCAATTTTGGCCATATAATCTTTACGATTCGTGTCACCTTTAGCTAAATCCGCACCAGCCGCAGGAATCATTCTCAAATGGGCGAATTGACCGAGATTATTAAGGCGGAAATTGCCGCTCAGGGCGCGATCCCGTTCTCCCGATTCATGGAGCTGGCCTTGTATTGTCCCGAATATGGATATTACGAGCAGAAAAGTGGCACAGTCGGGCGGTCGGGAGATTTCTATACCAGCGTCAGCGTCGGATCGCTTTTCGGGACGTTGCTGGCCTTTCAATTCGCACGTTGGTTGGAGCGTTTGCCTGGCGATCCGGTTTACCTGGTGGAAGCTGGCGCCCACGATGGAAAATTGGCCGGCGATGTTTTGAATTGGTTGGTTGCACACCAACCAGAACTGATGTCGCGGCTGACCTACGTGATCATCGAGCCGTCGGCGCGGCGTCGAGCTTGGCAAGCGGAGACTTTGCAACGATTCGACACCTCGGTTGCCTGGGTGCGCGACGCGTCCGAACTTCCCAATGATTTGCGCGGGGTGATTTTTTCCAACGAGTTATTGGATGCATTTCCAGTGCGGCGACTGGGTTGGAATCAGCAGACGCAGCAGTGGTTTGAATGGGGCGTGGTCTGGTCGGCAAACGCATTTCACTGGACCAAGTTGTCGGGAACGGTGACGTTGCCCGAATGGTTTCAAGTTCCACCCGAGTTGCAATGCGTCTTACCCGCGGACCATACCTTGGAACTGAATTCCGCCGCCGAGCAATGGTGGCGAAGTGCGGCGCAAGCTTTACGACGGGGTTGGCTGTTGACTCTGGATTACGGATTGGACGCCGAGGATTTTTTATCGTCACATCGCCCGAACGGAACGGTTCGAGCTTATCATCAGCATCGAGCTGTCCCAGACGTGCTCGGGTTGCCCGGTGCGCAAGACCTCACGGCGCACGTTAATTTCTCGCGGTTGCAACGCGAGGGAGAAGGGTTGGGATTGGTAACGGAGTTTTACGGTCTGCAGGGAAGGTTTTTGTCAAACCTCGCAAAGCAATTGATGCAAGACCACAGACTCGCAACGACGTGGAGCGCGCGGTGGAGTCGGGAGTTGCAAACGCTGATTCATCCGGAGCATTTGGGACGGAGCTTCCGGGTTTTGTTGCAGAGCCGGGGTATTACGGATACGCATGGAGGACATGTTGGTTGAGCAAATGACTTGCACGGTTTTTGTTTCCCGGCATTTTAAGACGCACTTTTGAATTAAACGATGAAAGGAATAATCTTGGCTGGTGGAGCGGGTTCGCGGCTTTATCCGTTAACCCTCGTCGCCAGCAAACAACTACAACCGGTTTACGACAAGCCGATGGTGTATTATCCGTTGACCACCTTGATCGAGGGTGGCATCCGGGAGTTCTGCCTGATCTCCACGCCGCACGATCTGCCGCGGTTCAAACAGTTGCTGGGCGACGGATCGCGTTTTGGGCTGACGATTGACTATCGCGCACAAGAGAAACCGGCAGGTATTGCGCAGGCTTTTCTGATCGCGGAATCGTTCATCGGTAAAGACCACGTCACGTTGATCCTGGGGGACAACATCTTTTACGGCGGCGATGCGTTCGGAAAGGCGTTCAATGAGTTCAAGGATGGCGCGACCATCTTCGGCTATCACGTCAATGACCCGGAACGCTACGGCGTGGTGGAATTCGATGCGCAAGGACAGGCGCTTTCAATCGAGGAAAAACCGCAGCGACCCAAAAGCAACTACGCGGTGCCGGGTTTGTATATTTACGATAATCAGGTCTTGGAGATCGTCAGCAGTCAAAAGCCGTCCGCGCGTGGTGAGTTGGAGATTACTGACGTCAACGTTTCCTATCTCCGTCGCCAACAGTTGCGGGTGGCGTTATTGGCGCGCGGCTTCGCCTGGCTGGATGCGGGAACAAGCAGCAGTTTGCATGAAGCCAGCGCCTATGTGCAAACCATCGAAAAGCGAACTGGCGTAAAGATTGGTTGCCCGGAGGAAGCCGCCTTCCGCAACGGCTTTTTGGACTTGGCGCAACTCGAGGGGCTTGTCGCCAAAATGCCGAAGTGCGAATATCGCGACTACCTGGAGCATGAAGTGGTCGCCGAAGCCCGAAGGCCGACTGCCGGGCGCGCTTGAATTGCGACGAACATGAAAATTGCAACCTGCGACATATCGGGCTTGGTGATCATCGAGCCCAGTGTTTTTGGAGATGCGCGCGGTTTCTTCATGGAAACCTGGAATGAGCAGCGCTACCACGACGCCGGGCTAAAATGGAAATTTGTTCAGGATAATTTGTCATTTTCACAACGGGGAATATTGCGGGGCTTGCACTTTCAAAATCCGAGAGGGCAGGGGAAGCTGGTCCAGGTTTTACAGGGCGAAGTATTTGATGTCGCGGTGGACCTTCGCAAAAGTTCCCCGACCTTTGGGCGATGGCATGGCTTGAATCTATCGGCGGAAAATAAACTCCAGTTTTACATCCCGCCGGGGTTTGCTCATGGTTTTGCGGTGTTAAGTGAAACCGCCATGTTTGCCTACAAATGCACCGATTTTTATAGTCGCGAAAATGAGCTGTCTCTCCTTTGGAACGATCCCGACATCGGAATTGTCTGGCCGCTGGCCCACCCGCAACTTTCTGAAAAAGACCAACGGGGGCCGCGATTAAACGACCTGCCCCGGGAACGTCTGTTTGATTAATGGCCCGGTGGCGATATTCGGCATGAAGATTTTGGTCATCGGAAAATATGGTCAGGTTGCCTGGGAGTTGCAGCGAACCTTGGCGCCTTGGGGTCAGGTTGTCGCCGTGGGTCGGGCCGATCTTGATTTGGAGGACGCGCGCGCGGTCCGAACCTTGGTGGCTGAAGTCCGTCCGCAACTGCTGGTGAATGCCGCCGCTTATACGATGGTGGACCAGGCCGAGACCGAAAAGGATCTGTGCGTCAAAATCAATACGGCCCTGCCGGAGATACTGGCGGACGAAGTTCGCCGGCTCGGGGCCTGGTTGATCCACTATTCCACCGATTACGTGTTTGGCGGCTCGAAAACCACGCCGTATGTGGAAACCGATCGCACCTCTCCCTCGGGGGTTTACGCGGCTTCAAAATTGGAGGGCGAAAAAGCAGTGGTCGCTTCCGGGGCGGATTATTTGCTGTTTCGCGTGTGCTGGGTGTATGGCGCGCGCGGACGGAATTTTATGCAGACCATGCACCGTTTGGCGCGTGAACGCGAGACGTTGCGCGTGGTGCGGGACCAGTTCGGTTCGCCAACCTGGTCGCGCATGATTGCCGAGGCAAGCGCTCAGGCGGCGCAGCAGGTGATGCGTTCCAAAGCGCGACAGGAGTTCCGCGGGATTTATCATCTGGCCGCCAGCGGTTCAACCAACTGGTACGAATTTGCGCGGCGGATTATTGAAGCGCTGCCGGAGTCGGAACGGAAATGCCGCCAGGTGGAAGGCATCACCACCGCAGAATATCCCACGCCGGTGCGCCGTCCCGCGTACTCGGTTTTGAATTGCGATAAATTGGAAAAAGTTTTCGGGCTGCGTCTGCCCGATTGGGAACACAGTTTGCACCAAGTTTTAGATCTATCATGAAATTATTGATTACCGGCGGAGCGGGTTTTATCGGCTCAAACTTGATTCATCACCTCATTGACAAACCGGAGCTTGAAAAGCTGGTCAACCTGGATTGTCTCACCTACGCCGGCCACCTGGAGAATCTGACGTCGGTCTCGCGTCACCCCAAATACGTGTTTGAGAAAGTGGATCTGCGCGACAAGGACGAAGTGGTTCGCGTCGTGCGGCAGCATGGAATTACGCAGGTCATGCACCTGGCGGCGGAATCGCACGTGGATCGCTCGATCACCGGCCCTGGAGATTTCATCACCACCAATATCGTGGGGACGTTTAATCTGCTGGAAGCGTGTCGCGAATTTTGGGCAGAACATTTTGACCAACATCGCTTCCATCACGTCTCGACGGATGAAGTGTATGGTTCGCTGGGGGCAACGGGGTTCTTCACTGAAACTACACCTTACGCGCCCAATTCACCGTACTCAGCCAGCAAAGCATCCAGTGACATGTTGGTGCGGGCTTATCACCACACCTATCAGTTGAACACGGTGATCACCAACTGCTCCAACAATTACGGTCCCTTTCAATTTCCGGAGAAGTTGATTCCGGTGGTCATTCAGAAGGGGTTGGCGCGCCAGCCGATTCCGATTTACGGCGACGGCATGAATGTGCGCGATTGGTTGTATGTGCGTGACCATGCGGAGGCGCTCTGGCTGGTCTTAAATCGGGGGAAGAGCGGCGAAACCTACAACATTGGCGGTCACAATGAATGGGCGAACCTCAACATTGTGAAGCTCGTTTGTGATCTGATTGATGAATTGGCGCCACAATTGGGCGGCAATACGCGCGCCCTTATTTCTTTCGTGAAAGATCGTCCGGGTCACGATCGTCGCTACGCCATTGACGCAAGCAAACTGCAACAAGAACTCGGTTGGGTGCCGGCCTACACCTTCGAACGCGGTATTCGTGAAACCGTGCGTTGGTATCTGGAGAACCAAACCTGGGTGAAGACGGTGTTGCATAAATAGAACAAAATTTCGTTGTTCATCGGTTGAACTACGGACATGAGGTTCGTGGTCTAGGTTGCGCTTGCCGAAAGCGTTGCGTCGTGTATCGGGCGCGGCAATAATCGTAATCTTCATCTGCGCTACTTCCCAGTAATCTTGCCATTCGATCTCCTCTGCCCATTCGGGCGAAGAAACGCTCCGTAGTTAGCCGGATAGACGTTCCGTAATGAATGTCCAAGTCTTTGATTCAATGTCACTTGCAACGATTTTATTTGAATGGAAAATGATTGGTGTTGTTCGGTTGCCCACCAGGGAGGCAAGCGACAAGCAACATTCAGAAGATTATGGAGAATGTCGAAAATCGGAAAGTCGTTGGTTTGGAACAAAAGCAAACAGTGGAAAATGGATCTGTCAACAATAGCGCCGCACCGATGTGGAAGCGCTTGCTTGACGCCGTAGTTATTCTGCTGACTCTCCCGGCTATCCTCCTGGTCGGCGCACTGATCGCAATTGGGATCAAGCTGGGATCTCGCGGTCCGGTTTTGTTTCGCCAGGAACGAATCGGTTACAAAGGACAACGGTTCGTTTGCTTCAAGTTTCGCACCATGCGCGTCGGGGCGGAGACCGCTTCGCATCAGGGGTACACAACGAGTCTGATCAAATCAGATGCGCCCATGACCAAGCTGGATGCCGGCAAAGATTCCCGCATTATTCCCTTGGGTCGGATAATACGCGCCACCGGATTGGATGAGTTGCCACAACTTATCAATGTGTTGCGGGGGGAGATGAGCCTTGTCGGACCGCGCCCCTGTGTGCGTTACGAGTATGAAATGTACGAACCGTGGCAAAAGCGCCGCTTTGACGCCGTCCCCGGACTGACTGGACTGTGGCAGGTAAGTGGAAAAAACCGTACCACTTTTAACCAGATGATTCATTTCGACATTGAATATTCGGAGCGGATGAGTCTCTGGTTGGACTTGAAAATCATGGTCAAAACTTTGCCCGCACTCATTCAGCAGTGCCGGGATCAACGAGTTGCGCGCCGCGTCGAATCCAAAGCAGCACGAATTACCACGGCTGTGCCGATCCATTCCGCAGTGGCGGCTTCTCGTTTTGGTGCGAAATAAGCTGTCCCAACCAAGGATTGCAAAATCCGTGCATTGCCATTTATTAAAGTTATGAAACAAGCCATCAAGGTGGGGGTTGTGGGGTGTGGTTATTGGGGGCCGAACTTAATCCGAAATTTGCGTCAAGCGGCTGGCTGCGAGCTGAAGATTATTTGTGATGCCAGCGAGTCGCGTTTGAAGCACATGCGCAAACTGCATCAAGACGTTGCCACCACCACGCAGTTCAGCGATTTGCTGCAAGATGGAGAATTGGATGCAATCGTCGTTGCGACCCCGGTGCGTTTCCACTTTGAAATGGCGAAAGCCGCCTTGCTTGCCGGGAAGCACGTATTCGTCGAAAAACCATTGGCCCGCACTGTGATCGAGGCGGAAGAGCTGGTATCGTTGGCCGAACAGAATGGGTTGATTTTGATGGTTGGTCACACCTTCCTCTTTTCGCCCGCTGTTCGTCGAATGAAAGAAATTATTGATGCGGGAGATATTGGTGAAATTCAGTATATCTCGGCGCGACGGCTGAATTTGGGATTGTTTCAAAAAGATATCAATGTGGCTTGGGATCTGGCCCCGCATGATATTTCCATCATCCTGTATTTGCTGGATGAGCAACCCCAGTCCGTCTCGTGTCAGGGTAGCAGTCATGTGAACCGGCATATCGAAGACGTGACCATGATGTATCTGACCTTCAAAAAGAACCGGTGCGCATTTGTTCAAAACAGTTGGTTGGACCCGAAGAAGATCAGGCAAATGACAGTCGTGGGGTCGCGCCGTATGATCGTTTATGACGACACCGAGCCGTTGGAGAAATTGAAGATTTACGACGCGCGGGTTGAAGTTCCGGCCCATTATGACACGTTTGCCGAATTTACCTATTCCTACCATTACGGTGACGCATACGTGCCATACATCAAACAAGATGAACCGCTGAAACTGGAATGTCAGCACTTCCTAGACTGCATCCGTGGCGAGGCGAAGCCGATTACCAGTGGCCAGTCCGGGCTGGAAGTGGTGCGCATTCTGGAAGCTTCAAGCACTTCGTTGCAGCAACAGGGGCAGGCGATCTCCATTGCGCAAGTCGCCGGAAATCGTCCGCGTAATGGTTTTAGTTCGAAATCAAGCACGGATGGTAAAAGTGGTAAGGTCCGCGTCGGTGCGGCCGCCGGATTGCACAACGCGTTGGGAGCGTGAGTACCTCCGACCCATCGTACCAGCGAATCGCTGCCGACGTAAAACTGGGGCAACGCGTTAAAATTTTTGCGTTCACCAATCTTTACGGTTGTTCGATCGGCGATGACACCAAAATTGGCACCTTCGTTGAAATTCAAAAAGGTGCCCATGTGGGGGCGCGTTGTAAAATCTCCAGCCACAGCTTCATTTGTGAAGGTGTGACTATCGAAGATGAAGTGTTTATTGGTCACGGCGTGACGTTCATCAATGACCGCTTTCCCCGGGCTACCAATGCCGACGGCCAGTTGCAGACGGAAGCCGATTGGAAATGTGATGCTACGCGGGTGAAACGTGGCGCCTCAGTTGGTTCGGGCGTTACTATTTTGTGTGGAGTTACGATTGGCGAGCGCGCTATCATCGGCGCGGGTAGCGTGGTGACGAAAGATGTACCCGCCGGAGCGGTGGTGGCTGGTAATCCAGCCCGCATCCTCCGAACCGAGCGAGTGCATTGAGCGTTGGTACGGCCCGGATGGATTAATCAGAAGTCGGATTTCCCTGCTGGAAACAGCTAATAATCAAGGAGGCGTGGTTTTGTTGGTCGGCGGTTCCGGGCGTTGTGGAGACGCACTCCGAACGGCCCAATTGAGTCACTCAGGCTGGATCACGGTCGAAGTTGCGCATGGAATCAAATTCACAGGATGGCGGCGAAAATGCCGAGATGCCCAAGGGCAGTATCGGCCTTAGCGATATTTTATATACCCTGTTTCGCTACAAGTTTGTGGTGTTGGCTTCCGTACTAATGGGGCTGGTGGTGGCCGTGGCCATCTGGATCGTGCGCCCGCCCAACTACGAATCCACGGCCAATATCTACATTCCGTATGTGGTTTCCTTGACCCCGGTTAACCCCAAGGACCGCGAGACGGATGTGACGCCCACCATTTTTGGCGCCGACACGGTCATCAATACCGAAATCGAAATGCTCAAGAGTTTCGATACCGCGATAACGGTGGCCAAACGTTTTACGCCGGAAAAGGTGTTAGCCCGCTACGGCGGGGGCACGAACCTCCTGGCCGCCGCTGGAGTGATTGCCAGTGGGCTTACCGTGGCGCCGCCGCGCGCCATGTACATGAGCGTAACGCTCTCGCATCGTGATCCCGACCTGGTTCAGCCGCTGTTACAAGGAGTGGTGGATGCGTACATGCGTCTGCACCATAATTTACGGATCGGAGACACCAGCAATTACGTGGAGCAGGTGGCGATCGCAGCGAAAAGGATTTCTGAAATAGACAAACAATTAAAAGAGTTGCGCACCCAGTCCGGAGTGCCGGACCTGCGTGAACGGCAGGTCGCCATCAGTCGCGAGTACACCGAACTACAAAGCCAGTTGTCGCACGCCCAGATAGAACTGGCACGACTTCAAGCCGGACGAGACGCCTCGAAAGAGGAGGCGGATTCAACAGCCGTCGAAGAGGAGTTGACTCAAGATGCGATGGATTCTTATTCGGACTTGCTTACTCAGATTCAAGCGATGAAACAAGCCCGGCAAAGAGCCATCGTCGTGGATGATTTGACCACGAATCATCCGTCGGTTTTGAAGCTGGACATCAAAATTCAGGAACTGCTTCGGCAGAAACTGTCACTGGAGATGCAACATGCCGCCTTGACCAACTACGTCGCGGACCGACCGCGAGTGACGGGGGAACGTCCAGTAATGCGCCGGTAATCACGGTGGAAATGGAGCGACAAGCCATCGAGCGGCTCACCCGGACCGTGCAAGCGGATGAATTGATGTTGACCAATCTTAAGCAGGAAGCCTTTCGATTGATGGAACTTGAGCCAAAGGTTTCGGAGTTAGAACGCATGCGCAAGGCTGCGGAAGAAGATTATGAATTCTATCGCGCCACCCTCGAAAAGGCGAATAAAGAGGAGAGCGGCCAGGGCGGCATGGCCAACATGCAGAAGATGCAATCGCCCACCCCGCCCAAGTTGAACGAGAAAAAGTTGTTTAAATTGGTGGGCGCTGGGTTTACTGGATGCGTTGGCGTGGGCTTTGGAGCCATCTTTCTCCTTGGTCTGGTACTGGATCGGGCGATCCGCCGCCCGTCGCAAATTGTCCGGCAGTTGCGGATTCCACTGTTGCTGACCATTCCGGACATCCACCGCGCTTCCGGCCTGCTGCGTCGGTCCTCGCGTAAAAAGTTGAAAGTAATGAAACCGCAACCCGAGGAAGCTCAGAGCGGCTCCGCCTTGGCGGGTTGGACTCCGGACCAGAAAATGCAGACTCATATTGAGGGTTTGCGGGAGCGCGTCATTACCCACTTTGAAGCGAGAAAATTTGAAACTTATCCCAAGCTGGTGGGGGTGACCGCCTGCACGAATGGAGCGGGCGTCAGCACTCTCGCCAGTGGGTTGGCCGCTTCCTTGTCTCGCACCGGTAGCGGCACCGCCTTGCTGGTGGATTGGACTTCCGCAGCGGGAACAACTTATTCGTTTTACAAAGGCAAAGCCGGCTACGGCCCTTCGCAATCTTTTGAGGTCGAAACAGATGCCAATGAAGGGGCCAACACCCCCTCGTCTCTTTCGATGACCAAGCACCGGGGTAATCAGCGGACGAGCGACCGTCTGGCCGACATGCTGCCACCAGATTTTGACGATTACGTGCCCAAACTTAAGGCGGAAGCGTACGAATATATTGTTTTTGATATGGCTTGCGTGACCCCGGCCAGTATTTCAGCGCGCATGGCTGGTCGTATGGACATCGTGCTATTTGTGCTGGAAGCGGGTAAGACCAAAGACTATGCGGCCCGCTACGCCTGTGGGTTGATGCGGGAGTCGCGAGCGAACATGGCGGCAGTTCTAAACAAGTTTCACAATCCTGTACCCGAGTGGTTGACCCAGGACTAAACGTCAAGTCTGGCAGAACGGCACCTTCAGTGCTGACATCGAGGTGCCAGCGGCGACGATTGCTGATGCGGCTTCGCTGAATCAAATTCACTTTGTGCGTAAAGTCATTTTATCCTTGGTTTCCAGTTCGTGCCCGCAGTGCGAACTGACCGGGACGAAGTCTGCTGAGGTGAATTTACATGTGATGAAATGGGATTCAAAATTGGGAGAATTGATATGACGACAACATTGCCATCGCGCAGTTCACCGCTGCTGGCATTGTATTATGCCATCAAGCCCTTGCTGCCGCGCAGCGTGCGGTATGCGCTGCGGCGTCGCGTCGCTCAACGCACCCGCGCGCGCTCCGCTGGCATCTGGCCGGTCAAACCCGGCACGGAAACGCCGCCCGCCAACTGGCCCGGCTGGCCGCAGGGAAAAAAATTCGCCTTCGTTCTCACGCACGATGTCGAAGGTCAAAAGGGTTTGGACCGCTGCCGCGAGTTGATGGAACTGGAGGAGCGGCACGGCTTCCGTTCCTCGTTCAACTTTATTCCCGAAGGTGAATATCGCGTAACCCGCGAGTTTCGTCAGGAGTTGGAGCAGCTGGGTTTTGAAGTGGGCGTTCACGATTTACACCATGACGGGTCGTTGTTCCGGAGCTACCAATCATTCCAGGCGCAGTCGCCGCGCATCAATCAATACCTCAAGGAATGGGGGGCGGTTGGTTTTCGCGCCGGGTTCATGTTTCATAACCTTGAATGGCAGCAGCAGTTGAACATCCGCTACGATCTTTCGACATTTGACGCGGATCCATTCGAGCCGCAGCCGGACGGCATGAACACTATTTTCCCGTTCTGGGTGGAAAAGGCGGACGGTCAGGGCGGTTACATGGAACTGCCATACACGCTCGTTCAGGATTCAACGCTGTTCCTGTTCTTGCGGGAGAAAAGTATCGCACTCTGGAAACAAAAACTCGACTGGGTCGCGCAGCACGGCGGCATGGTGTTGGTGAATGTTCATCCCGATTACGTGAAGTTCGCCGCCGGTAACGGTTCGGCCTTTGAATTTCCATCGGCCTTTTACGCGGAACTGCTTGAATACGTCCGCACCAGATACGCGGGTCAATACTGGCACGCTCTGCCCCGCGAAGTGGCGGACTATTGCGCCAAGTTCAAACCCCGCCGGCCAACGTCAACGCCCGCGCCGTCGCTAACGCGGACACCCAAACGAGTATGCATGATGACGCATTCATTTTATGAAGGCGACACGCGTGTAATCCGTTACGCTGAAGCGCTGGCTCAACGCGGGGACGAAGTGGAAGTTTTCGCCCTGCGCGCCAAACCGGAGATGCCCCGCGAGGAAATGATTAACGGAGTGAAATTGATCCGGGTGCAGGACCGTGCCGCCAAGCGCAGCAATTCCAAGGCCTCGTATCTCTTCCCGTTGCTGCGCTTTCTGCTCGTTACGTCAGGGCAGGTTTCGCGGCGGCATTTGCGCCGCCGCTACGACTTCGTCCACGCGCACAACGTGCCGGATTTCGTGGTGTTCGCCGCGTGGCTGCCGCGACTGACGGGAGCGCGGGTAATTTTGGACGTGCATGACATTTTGCCGGAGTTCTTCGGCAACAAGTTTCGGAAATCCGATGGCAGCCTGCTGGTGCGGGCCTTGAAATGGGCGGAAAAACTTTCCGCCGCTTTTTCCCATCATGTGATTCTCGGCAATCATCTTTGGCTCGACCGTTATGTCGCCCGCTCGGCGCCGCGGGAAAAATGCTCGGTGTTCATCAACAACGTGGACCGCAACGTGTTCAAACCCGCGCCCGAAAAAACACCCAACGAAAGACCCGTCGTCATCTTCCCCGGCGGCCTGCAGTGGCACCAAGGTTTGGACATTGCCATTCGCGCCTTTGCCAAACTCCGGCGTCGGATGCCGACAGCCGAATTCCATATTTACGGTAATGGCAACATGGCGACGGAACTGCAACAGCTGGCGAAAGATTTGGGGTTGCAGGACGCCGTGCGATTCACCGAGGAAATTCCGCTTCTACAGGTGGCCGACTTGATGGCCCGCGCGGATTTGGGCGTTGTGCCCAAGCGCGCGGATTCTTTCGGCAACGAAGCCTACAGCACGAAGATCATGGAGTTCATGGCGGTGGGCGTGCCCGTAGTCATTTCGGCGACTAAAATTGATCGCTATTATTTCAATGATTCGGTGGTGCGTTTCTTTGAGTCGGGTAACGCGGATGCAATGGCTGAAGCCATGTATGAAGTTTTGAGCAATGCTGAACTGCGGCACGGCATGGTGGAACGAGCTTTTGCTTATGCCGAAACACACAGTTGGAATAATCGCAAGTCGGAGTATTTGGCGCTGGTGGATTCGTTGCTTGCCTCCTCCAAACGCGCGAGCCGGAAGCAAAATGGCCAGTCGCTGGTAGCGGCCAATCCGTGAATTGAACCGAAGCAGGTGATAAAATGAAGGCGGGAATTATCGTGCTCGATTGTCGTTAACAATCGCTGGTATCGCGCCCTTTCAAAATGAAAAATTTCGCCTACGTGCTTATCACTCCGGTGCGCAATGAGCAGGCGACGATTGGCATCACGATCGAGTCGGTCATTGCACAAACGGTTCGTCCGGTCGAATGGGTAATTGTGAGTGATGAGTCTACCGATCAGACCGATGAAATCGTCCGGAAGTATGTAGCGGAGTACGACTTTATCCGTTTGCTTCGACTAACTCGCCGCCCCGACAGAAATTTTGCCTCTGTTGTTTTTGCAGTGGAATCCGGTTTGACCGTGATCAAGGCGCGGGACTATCAGTTCATCGGACTGCTAGACGGCGACATCCGATTCCCCCAAAATTACTACGAGGAGATGTTGCAGCGGTTTGCTGACGATCCGGAGCTCGGTCTCGCGGGTGGTTTGGTGGTTGATTTCTACGAGGGACGCTATCATCCCAGCCCGCAGTCGTTAAAGGAAGTGGCGGGTGCGGTGCAATTCTTTCGCCGGGAATGCTTCGAAGCGCTGGGCGGATTAGTGGCTGTGCCAGAAGGTGGCTGGGATACGATTACTTGTGTGCAAGCCCGAATGCACGGTTTCAAAACGCAAACATTCAGTGAAATCGTAGTTGACCACCTGAAGCCGCGCAATATCGGTGAAGGAAACCTAGTCCGTCGGACGTGGCAGATGGGCGTGCGCGAATATGCGCTCGGCAACCATCCATTGTTTGAAATGGCCAAATGTGCTTACCGCTGTGTTGAGCGGCCTTACTTTCTCGCGTCTTTTCTGCGATTTGCGGGTTATACGTGGTGTTGCTTGAGCCGGAGAAAGCGAAATGTGTCTGCGGAGCTCGTCCGCTTTATCCGTCGCGAGCAGATGCAACGCTTGTTCAAGCGAGGCCACTGAGAGGAAACTTCCCTCTTAATCCTTGGGCCTGACCCGGTTTGATGGACACCTTGGGGGCGGTGCGCTAATAGAAAGCGCAAATGAACAGGACCAAGACTGCTGAACCGAAGAACACGACGGCTAGGACACCGGTGTCGCAAGCCAAACGCTACGATGACGCCTTCCAACGCCAGGCCGTCGAGCTGTGGATCAAGACCGGCAAGCCTAGCACCCAGATCGCCCGGGAACTGGGCGTCAGCTATCCCGGCCTCAAGGACTGGAAGCGCCGCTACGCCTGAGCGGGACGACCCCGCCAAGGAAATCCGCGCGCTCAAAGCCGAACTGGCCCGCGTGCGCGAGCAGCGGGACATACTAAAAAAAACGCTGGGCATTTTCACCGAACCCCCGCAGAGCGCTACCCACACATCCAAGTCATGAAGACGGAACATTCGCTCGCGCAACTCTGCGCCGCCTTCGACGTGACCCGCTCGGGCTACCATGCCTGGGAGTCAGCCGAGCCGAGCGCCCGCGCCCAAGCCGACGCCGCGCTGTCCGTCCAGATCCAAACGGTGTATGAGCGGCATCGGGGGCGCTATGGCAGCCCGCGCATTCAGCAGGAACTGACGGCCCAAGGACAACGCCACGGTCAGAAGCGGATCGCCCGTTTGATGCAGGCCGCCGGCCTGCGTGGGCGTTGTCCCCGGCGCTTTGTGCCCCGCACCACCGACAGCGCTCATGACCAGCCGGTCGCCCCCAACCGGCTGGCGCAAGCGCCCGCGCCCAGCGGTCCCAATCAAATCTGGGTGAGCGATCTGACCTATGTCGCCACCCGAGAAGGCTGGCTGTATGTGGCGGTCATCCTGGATCTGTGGAGCCGGCGGGTCGTGGGCTGGAGCGCGGGACCCACCCTCCAAGCGTGTCTGGTCGTGGCCGCACTGCGCATGGCCTTGAAACATCGGCAGCCACCGCGTGGATTGCTGCATCACAGCGACCGGGGCGTGCAATACGCCAGTGGCGAACACCGCGCCCTGATCGTGGCGGCGGGACTGGAGTTGAGCCTGAGCCGGGCAGGCAATCCCTATGACAACGCCGCGATGGAAAGCTTCATGGCGACCTACAAGCGCGAAGGCGTTGGCCTGGCCGAAGAAGCGGGTGGTTATGCCACGCGCGCCGAGGCGCAAATGGATTTTTTCGGCTACGCCGAAACGTATTACAACCGGGAGCGACGCCACAGCGCGCTCGGTTACAAGAACCCTGTGGACTTTGAAACACAACTAAACTAAAACACCCATGCGCACCGCCCCTCCAAGGTGTCCATCAAACCGGGTGATGGCCCACCTTTTCTTGAGCTGTTCACTTTGTCAAACAGCTTGAGGGCAAGAAAAAATTTCAATCAGCGCGGGGGCGTTAGTTCATGAATCTCCTTGGTTTTATTATAACGCTCGTCTGTGCGTACTACTTGTACATGTTGCCGCGGCGGTGGGCGCCGCTGCCGTTATTAATTGCAACGACTTACATGACGACCGGACAGGCGTTGAACATCGGCGGTTTGAATTTCACCGAGATGCGTATCATGGCGATGGTGGGTTGCTTGCGCGTGATGATAAAGCAAGAGCGTATCGCCGGAGGTTGGCAGACGATGGATCGGCTGATGGCGACGTGGGGTGTGTGGGTGGTGTGTAGCGGTTTGTTTCATAAGGATGTGGGCGGTACACTGATTCTGCGTTCGGCTTACATGTTTGATAATGCTCTCATTTATTTTCTGTTTCGGATATTCTTGCAAAACTTTGAGGACTTCAGGCGGCTCTGCAAACCGATGATCATCATATTGGTTCCGCTAGCAGGACTGATGTTGTGGGAAAAGTTGCAGGGGTATAATTGGTTTTCTATTCTCAGTGGCGTGCCGTTGGATATCACGGTTCGCGAAGGAAAAATCCGGGCACAAGGTTCGTTCTCTCATCCCATTCTGGCCGGAACGGTCGGAGCCGCCTGCCTGCCGCTGGTCGTCGCCTGCTGGTGGCAAGATAGAAAAGTGGCGATCATAGGCGGGATGGTCACGGCGGCAATGGTTTATGCAAGCGCCTCAAGCGGACCGATTATGACGATGATGATTATCTTATTTGGCATGGCGTTATGGTTGGTGCGGAAACAGATGAAAGTCGTGCGCTGGGGTGCGATAGGAATGGTCGTGTTGTTGAGTCTGGTAATGCAGGCGCCGGTGTACTATTTACTCGCCAAAATTGATCTTACCGGTAGCAGCACCGGCTGGCATCGGGCGGCGTTGATCGAGGCAGCCATCCAACACCTGGGAGAATGGTGGATAGTAGGGACGGATGTTACACGGCATTGGATGCCGACGGGTGTTTATTGGAGTCAGAATCACACCGACATCACCAACCAGTACCTTCAATTTGGCGTGTTGGGCGGTTTGCCGTTGATGTTGCTGTTCATTGGCGTTCTGGCCAGTGCTTTTGCCGCCGTTGGTCGCGCGTTGCGACGGGATAAGCAAGCGCCCTTTGAGCGTCGGTTTTTAATTTGGACCGCAGGCGCCACGCTGTTCGGCCACGCGACCACTTTTCTTTCGGTGGCTTACTTTGATCAGTCAATTGTTTACATCTATTTTCTGTTGGGAGCGATTGCTTCCTTTCAGGCGGCAAAATTCATCGTTGGTCCGTCCGCCCGCGTGATTGTTAAAGACCCTCCACAGACAGCTCAAGCTCATGAGCCCAATCTCGGTCATCATTGTTAGCTGGAACGCACAGCATCACCTGCGAAACTGCCTGATCTCCCTGCGCGAGAACGGCGGGGGCTTGGTGCGGGAAATCATCGTGGTGGACAACGCTTCCGCCGATGGATCGCCGGACATGGTGCAGGAATGTTTTCCGGAAGTGACGTTGATCCGCGCGGGGCAGAATCTGGGTTTTGCGCGCGCCAACAATCTCGGCATCAAGCACGCCACTGGTTCGTATCTGGCGTTGGTCAATTCCGATGTTGTTGTACACCCAGGCTGTTTTGAGGAGTTGACCAATTATCTTGAAAGCCACAGCGGCGTGGGTTTGGTGGGACCGAAAATCACCGGCGGCGATGGCTTGTTGCAGCGCTCATGTCGGCGGCTGCCTTCGGTCTGGAATCTTACCTGTTCAGTGCTGGCGCTGGATCGCGTGTTTCCACGCCATCCGCTTTTCTCCGGGTTTGAACTGCGGCATTGGAACTATAACCGTCTCGGTGAAGTGGAAGTTTTGAGCGGTTGCTTCTGGTTGGTGCGGCGCAGTGCCGTGAAAAAAGTGGGCGGACTGGATGAGCGGTTTTTCTTTTACGCTGAGGATTTGGATTGGTGCAAAAGTTTTCGTGACGCGGGCTGGAAGATTGTTTATGTGCCGCAGGCCACCGCGACACATTTTGGCGGCGGCAGTTCGGCTAATGCGCCACTGCGTTACAGCATCGAGATGCTTCGGGCGAACTTAAAGTATTGGAAGAAGCACTACGGCGTGCTCGGCCAATGCACCTACTATGTGCTGGCTCTCCTGTATCACGGTATTCGCCTAGTGGCGCGTTTCGCCTTGAGCTTGGGGCTTTCGGATCGGAATGGAAACCATAAGCTTAGGGAGCATTTTGTTTGCTTGCGTTGGTTGCTGACAGGGTGCGTAGATTTTTAAGTGGTATGTGGTGTAACACAGGTTTTCGGGGCATTGGTACAGAAACAGCTTTGGTTTGCGCGGACGCGTGATGAACTCGTTGTTAGTCATTACCACAGCGGTTCAATTGGAAATAATTTGGCGATACTGTTTGAATATATGTCTGGTTACAGGACTGACTTTTCAGCCTATTGGACGAAAGGCGCGAGCGTAACCGTTGCTGTATTAGCGGCTTTGATTTTTAGTTGTTCTTTGGCTACAGCAAAAACCAACTATGTCAATTCGGTGGTAGGGAATGACGCTAACAGCGGCGATACGCCCGCTACCGCTTGGCGATCATTTACCACCGCTCTCTCACGGCTCGCGTCAGGAGACGTGTTGAATTGTTCGGGAGACTGGACGATTACGTCGTCGTTTACTTGTTCGACACCTAACATCATCGTTTTGGGCAATGGTGTTTCGACGCTGACCGTTCGGGGTAACGCGACTTCCGGAACGTTGGTGTTCTCTGGCAGCGGCACTGTTTTTCGAGGGTTTGACATTCAGTCTCCTTATACGCCAACTGGGGAAGGGCATGCGCTGGTCGCCATCCGTGGCAACAACTCATTGGTGGCCGATCATAAAATCCACGATTACGCCTCCATCAATACTTACGATGCCGTCATTTTCATGGTGAACGCGAACTCTTGCGTGGTCTCAAACATGTTTTTTTACAACATGAAGGATCGGGACTTGTTCCGGGTTTGGGGCGTTAACAATGTTTTCACAAGTTGCACGTTTTCCAACTGTACCAACCCTGGCAACGGCCCCCACGCGGACATCTTTCAAACGTGGTGGACGGGTTCGCAGATCTGGAGCAATGTGATTGAACGCTGCTACTTCGTAAACTCGTCGCAGGCGACGTTTCAGTTGAAAGGCACGCCGGACAACGTTAATTGCAATCCCGACAAGGAGGGATACTGGACCATTCGCAACAATATTTTCAATAATTGTAAGGCGTGGCCGGTCATCAGTACGGATAATTTTCGCTTTTACAACAACCTGCTCTACAAAACTGGTACAGGACAGTATCCGCTCTTCATCATCGCCGACCCTTGCTTGAATCGTGGGCGTTACTACAACAATGTCTTGGTGGACTCTTATTGCGAGTTGGGCGCAAGCCCATCCTACGGCTACAATGCCTTCACACGTTCAGACGCTCGGTGGGGTGGCACGGGAGATTTTGTAACGACTGAAGCCGCATGCAAGTTTGTGAATCCGGCGGCAGGTAATTTCCGCTTGCAGGCGGGCAGCAGTTTGATTGGTAAGGGTATGAACTTAAGTGGTGATGCCAATATGTCGAATGTTGATTTTGATGGCAACATTCGACCGACTTTGGGTGCGTGGGACTTGGGGCCGTTTCAATTTGGTGCGGGCATTGGAGAAAATCAGCCGCCCGTCGTCAGTGCTGGAAATGCCATCCATCTTTATCTACCAACCAACAACGTAACGCTCAACGGTTCAGCCACCGATCCGGAAGGCATGCCGCTCACGTTGAACTGGTCGCAAGTCAGTGGCCCAGCCATAATGACATTTGGCTCACCATCAGCGGCGGTTACAACCGCTACGTTCCCCACGAACCTAGGCACGTACGTTCTTCGATTCGCGGCAAATGATGGGGTACATTCCAATTTTGCCGAAGTGCAAGTAACGATCCATCCGCCCATTATATTGCCGGATCCTCCGACTAACCTGAGAATACTGGTTAATGGTCCATGAAAGAGGCGGTAATGACAATTCCTAGTCTTGATGTAACAATGAAAGCAAGCATACTTCAAACTTCCCGATTCTTAACTCTTTTGCTTCTGCTCTCGGTTGCCTCGGCTTCGGCGGCGAATCGTTACGTGCGCACGGGCGCAACCGGCAGCAACAACGGCACGGATTGGGCCAACGCTTACACCAGCCTGCCCAACGCCTTGACCCGGGGTGATACTTACTACATTGCCGATGGCAGTTATGGCGGTTACACGTTCGACGATGCGCGGTCGGGTTCGACGTATATTTACATCAAGAAAGCGACGATTGCCGATCACGGCACAGATACGGGTTGGGACGATTCTTACGGTGACGGCATGGCGGAATTTGCCGCGTTGAAATTTGCCAGTCCGCCCGGTGGCAATGGCGGTTATTACGATGTCAGCGGTTACAGCCCAACCATGCCGCGCCAGATCGGGTTCAAGATTACAACGACCTGGCACCAGACTTCGATTGACTACACCTATTACGACACGGGGCATCATCCTTATTGCGCTTGGCGGTACATTGAATTTGCCGGGCCGGGTGGCAGCGATAATTACAACAGTGGCTCAAGCCCGTGGCTTTATGCCATTTACGCCCACGGCAACAGCGGCTCTTACGACACCTCGCACATGTTGGTCAGCCATTGCTACATGCACGGGATTACGACTTTCTTTCAGGATAACACCGGCAACGATTACATGACGGTGGAATACAGCGATTTGTGTGACAGCCGCGAAGTGGGCGAAGATCACGGAAATATATGGTGGGTGGCGAGTCGTTACGGAACATTCCGCTACAATCGCGTTCACAATTACAATGTGGAAGGATTGTATTTTGGCGGCAGCACTACGGGCTGGGAGATTTACGGCAATGTGTTTTATGACGGGGTGGGGGTCGCTCGCGGGATTGAATTTCGCGATCCGCAGACGCAATCGAACATGAAGATTTACAACAATACCTTTGTGAACCTGCCGTTGGGCGCGGTGCGGGCGATGAATGGCGCAAAGACGAGCGACATCGAGATCAAGAATAACGTCTTCGTTTCAGCGGGGCTCAGCTTGGAGAACGGCGGGAGCGGGATCACGCAAGCCAATAACCTCACCACGAACACCAGCTTTTTCTTGGATTACGCGAACCGCGATTTCAGGCCGAAGTCAAATGTTACGGGAAGCAATTTGGGAGCGAATTGGAACACGGACCCGAACGGAGCAACGCGGATAACGTGGACAGTCGGCGCGTATGAACATGGCAGTGAAGGCGCTGGCGGTGGTGGTGGCTCGGATACGAAAGCGGAAGTTTCCGCGGTGCCCGACAGTCGAGATTTTGGCTCGGTTGCGGTGGGAGCTACGAGTGACCTCTCTTTTACAGTACAGAATACAGGTGGAGATACTTTGACAGGAAAAGCCACAGTGTCAGCGCCATTCAGCATTGTTTCAGGAGGAACATACAATTTGAAGGCCGGACAAAGTCAGATAGTGACCGTTCGTTATAGTCCGACGGCGGCGGGTAGCTATTCGCAACTTGTAACCTTGACGGGAGGCAATGGTGCGCTGGTCACGGTCAGCGGGTTTGCGTACACAGTTCTTGGTCCGCCGTCAGACTTGCGCTTGCTTACGGCGCAATGACCTTAACGACGGCCAAAGAGAGAGATTACCGTAAGGGAGTATTGCTTTGTTTTCGCGTCGTCTCGTTTTAGGGGTACTCTTACGTTAGCCGAAAGTCTTGATGTTGGCGGTAGAAACTTGCGCATACTTCAAAAGATGAATAGCTCGACGGGGGTGATTGTTTTGGGTGGGGAATATCAAGCGTTGGGGCTGCTTCGGCAGTTGCGCGCGGAAAAAATTCCCTGCGCGCTCGTGGATCAGGATACTTGGGGCGTGGCGCGCTTTTCGCGATACCGCTGTCCGTTCCATAACTCGCCCTGGTACACTAGCGACGAGTTCTGGCCGTGGCTCGTGGCCTTGGCTCAAAAAAATAATTATCTCGGCTGGGCGCTCATCCCGACTGATGACGAACAGGTGCGACAAATCGCGCTGCATTTCAAGGAGGCGACGGAATTTTTCCGCACCGGCGGATTGCCGTGGAACGAATACCAGCTGATTTATGACAAGCGCGCTAATTACGAATGGTGTCTGAAACATGGCGTGACGACCCCCACCTCATTCGCACCACAATCGCGCGCTGACTGTCCAGGCAGTGACCTTCCTTTCCCGCTGATTATCAAACCGGCGTTCAAGCGCAATTACAGCAAGCATTGCAAGGCCAAGGCCATCCGGGTGGAATCGGCTGCCGAAATGGAAACGGTGCTCGCCGGCCCGCTGGCGGAAGTGCCGGTGGATGAGTTGTTATATCAGGAGATTGTTCCTGGCGATGGCCGCTATCAGTGGTCATATGCGGGATTGTTCGATAATGGCCAGCCAGTAGCGGCATTCACCGCGTGCCGTCGTCGGCAGCATCCACCGGATTTTGGACGGGCCAGCACTTACGTAACGGCTGAACACGACCTGGAAGTGGAGCAAGAAAGTCGGCGTGTGATGGAAATTTTAAACTTTACTGGGTTGGCCGAAGTGGAGTGGAAACGCGATCCCCGCGACGGGAGGTTGAAATTTTTTGAAGTCAATGCCCGTTCGTGGGGCTGGCATTCGCTCGGTTCACCGGTGGTTGGCAACCTACCGAAGATGTATTTCGATTTGCTCAACGGCCGCGCCGTCACGCCGGTCACACCGCAGTACGGCTGGCGCTGGGTAAAGCATGTCACAGATATTCCCGTCGCTGTAGATTTGTGGCGGCGAAAGGAGTTGAGTGTTGGAAGTTATTTACGCAGTTTGCGCGGGAAAACAGTGTGTTGTGAATGGAGTAAAGGAGATCCGTGGCCGTTCTTCCTGCAATGGACGTTGGTGCCGTATCTCATGGTCAAACGCGGTTATTAAAGTTTTATGAATGATTGGATGATTATCGGTGGCGGAGCGGCGGTCGGAGTGGCCGTGCTTTGGGCGGCGTCGGTGAAATGGTGCATTCAGCCCCGCTTCACTGCGCTCATGCTGAGTGTGGGTGCTGTCTGCGGCATCGCCGTTGGCTGTTTGATAAACCGGGCCAGTTGGCCGCAAATTGTGGTTTTCCTCGTCGTGCCCGCCGTGCAACTTGCGTTCTACATTGGCTTCATCGCGTGGCGCTTTTACCGCGATCCGGAGCGTACGCCGCCGCCGGATCCGGCCATCGTAGTGTCGCCGGCGGATGGCAAGATTATTTATATTCGGAAACTGCCGGCCAACGGTGTGCTGCGATGTGATAAGAAAGGTGCACAACTCTATCTTGATGAACTGGAAAAATCATCACTTGTCGCGCAGGAACTCTGGCAGGTTGGGATTTCAATGGTATTCACGGATGTCCACATCAACCGATCCCCCATTGCCGGCAAGGTGGTTATTGCCCACCATCGGCCAGGCAAATTTTGGTCGCTGCGGATTCCCGAGGCCATCAACGTTAACGAGCGGCAGACCATGCTCTTTGATAACGGAAAATTTCAAGTTGCGCTTGTTCAGATTGCGTCACGCCTCGTTCGGCGCATCGAGGCCTATGTCAAAGAGGGACAACAGCTTGATATCGCCCAGCGCATAGGGATGATCAAATTTGGCTCCCAAGTAGACCTGTTTCTGCCTGTCAATGTAATCCCATTGCTCAATGTCAAAGAAGGCGATGAATTGGTCGCTGGCGAAACTGTGATGGGGAAATTTACTAGGTAGAATACCCGGATCTTCATACCTTGCTTGTACCGGCAAAGGGTTAAGTATTCGTGGAATCGGCTAACTCGGTGATGGAGGGTGGTTACCCTTCATATTCAAAATAATAGTTCAATCCTAGAAGCTCAGGTTACTCGTGATAATTGTCAGCTATTGGTGCGGTTGCTACAAATGGTGGCAGGATGTAGGTTTGATTCTCTTTCAGACGGCGATTGTCGATTGCATAGCTGCCATAGCTAAAAACGAGTGATTGAATGGTTTTTGGCTCAAGGCAGGGTTGGTGCGGAATCGCTACTGAATAATCGGTGACTTCATTTACCCAGGATTTTATGGACAAGCCTTTGATCAGTTTTGTCATTGTAACTTACAACCAGGAAAAACTCGTTCACGAAGCGGTTGAAAGCGCTTTGGCACAGACCTATTCTCCTTTGGAAATCATCATTTCCGATGATGCCTCCAAAGACCGGACGTTTGAGGTTATTCGTCAAACAGTGGCTGACTACAAAGGACCGCATGCGATCCGGCTGAATCGGAACGATTCGAACCTCGGCATGGGGCGACATCTCAATCGCGTGATGGAACTATGCGCGGGCGAATTAGTAATCGCTCAGGCCGGCGATGACATTTCAGTGCCCGAGCGAGCTGAGGTGACCCATCAAGCTTGGGAAAAATCAGGCCGTCGGGCGACTTCGGTGTTTTCAAGCTACACGACTATTTTCATCAATGGCGAAGTTCAGGGCGTTGGTGGATTGCGCGGCGATTGTGCTGATGATCGTCTTTGCTGGCCCTTGATGGGGAGCTTATTCCAGTTTTTATCCTCATCCCAGCCCGTTGTGAACGGACCTGCTCATGCGTTTTCGCCAGAGTTGTTTCGTTATTTCGGTCCCTTAAAATCGGATCTCGAAGATTTGGTGCTGTCTTTCCGGACTTTGGCGATAGGCGAGTTGCTCTATGTCCATCGGCCGCTGGTGAAATATCGGCGGCATGAACACAACATGTCGTTCTTTGTAGGGTGGGATGATACCCGGTCGTTTGAGCATCGGGAACGGAGGCTACTTTGGGTCAATCGACAAAGCGTGGCGGCTTACGACACGATGCTTTCCGATATCGAGGTGCTTTGCTCAAATGGGCGCATCACCTCGGCGGAGCGGGACTCGTTGGTGGCGGAGGCGCTTCGTATTCGACGTTACTATGCCGTGGAGTTGCGGATGATGGAAAGCCGGAATGTTTTCACTCGGTTCGGGGTAATCTTTCGGACCGCTAGGCAAGGCCACCTCCGCTGCGCCTTGCGGTGCAGTGTGCGTGTTTTGCCAAGCAGACTTTATAAAGCACTGTATTTGCTTCGAGGTCAGTGGCGGAAATGGAGGAATAGACCGTCTTCTGCAACAACTCCGGTAAAGATTCCGTAGCATCACGGTAACCCTTCCGTATTTAGAGGATATGCAAAGTCGTCAAACCCGCGTATAGTGAGCAATGGCTTGTTGCAAGTTTTACTTGGTTGTCGTGGATGGTGTTGTAATTCCGAAGTTTTGAGAATGTTTTTGGCCTCACAAGTGGAATTATCTGCGATTTCGGCAAGTAATTAAGATCAATTTTGATGCGATTGTTTATGCCTATTTGGAAAAAAGAGATTATCCTTGGTAAAACTGAATGCCCTCCCCATCTATCGTTTTGGGAATGTTTGATCAAATCCATGTTGACGGTCGGATGTTTTACCTTCGGGGTGCTTAACGCCGTTTGTCAGACCACGAACACGATTAATTTCACCTACGCGAACCGGGCGGCGTTCTTGGCCGGCGGCTGGGATTTTTTGGCTCGCAACCCGGATGGAACCACGCGCAATACTGAAATCACCAGTGGCACGGTTCCACCGGACGTTTCATATAACCAAACATTGCATTCCTGCTACTTGCGTGTCCCGGCGGATGCGGGAGATATGTGGGCCTCGGCCAACAACACCCGAAACACAATCTTTCGGGATCTGGAAACCAACTGGATGAGTGTGCGTCTGGAGGTAAATTTCGCCCCAACGCAACCCTACCAGCAGGTCAACCTGATGATATATCAGGACGATGACAATTATATTGAGGTCGGAAGAGTTTGTGGTTACCCGGAGGAACAACTTGTGGGTTTTACCCGTGAAGTGAACGGCGCGCCAGTGACGTATGCCGAGTTATCCGTTGCGGCGACGAATTTGCAACTGCGCCTTGATCGGGACTTGCAGTTTGGCGATATCAGCGGCTTTTATTCGCTGGATGGGACGAATTGGGTGGCCTTGGGCAATGTGACGCAAGGATTGATCAATCCTCGTTTAGGCATTTGGGTGGGTGGGTCGCCGAGTGAATTTCCCAACGCTGATTTGCGACGGTTGCAGATTATAACCGCCGATACGGCCGTGGTGACCACGCTTGTGTTGCAGCCAACGGAACTTGTCTTTAGTACGGTAGCGGGACAAACTTTGACCAACTACCAGAAACTCCGTGTCAACCATCGCGGCCCACAGCGTTTGGCCTGGAGTGTCACCAACCTCCCAACCTGGTTGACGCTGACCGCCACCAACGGACTGACCACCGGAGAACTCAACGCTTCTGTAAATGCGACCGGGTTGGCCGCCGGGGTATATCAAGCGACACTTCAGTTTGTTGCTTCTGGCGCGACTAATAATCCACAACCCTTGAAGGTGAGTTTGGTGGTCAATCCTGAATCACGAGTGACATTACCTGATTGGAAGGGCGGTAAGAGTGGCGCGTTAAGCATCTCGGTAGATGATGGAGGGAACGCTATGTACGGTCTGTTGCGAGACAATGGCTACAGCGGCACGTATTTAATGAATGGTACAACTGCGCCATCATTTTATGACGACTACTATACGAACGGAATGGAACTGGGGTGTCACTTAGTGGATCACCTCTGCACGATTTTTGAAGGTTCCAATCTGCTTTATGAGCTTGAGGCCAATATCAATGGCTTGGCGGCGACAACAATCCAACCCGCCGCCGATATCATCACCCTAGCTTGGCCTTGTGGGATAGCCAACGGTGACATGCGAGGGCGGGCTGGCGAATACTTCCTTGCAATCCGAGGCTATAACATCAATCAATTGGAGGATCCGACGCCCTCCGATTTCATGGAGTTGAAGAATTTCAATTCGCATGAACACGATCCGCATGATTACAACGCCGCCGCACCGGACAACCCGGCCGACTTAAAAACCGTGGTGGACGCGGCAATTGCGCAGGGCAAATGGGCCAACTTGGTCTTCCACGGTTACGACAACGACGATGGAGCGGTGGCATATTCAGTCGGTAAGGACATCTGGGTTTCCTCGATCGGTGCGGTTACAAAGTATATCTATCAGCGGGACCGGACTGTGATTTCGAACTATCTGGAAACGGTGGGGCAGGTTCGCTTTGATTGTTATCGGCTGCCGATTGCGGCGTCGCGCGTGCGTAGCTTCGAAAGCGCGATCAGCACCAACGACACCGTGACTCTGGCGGTGTCATTGGGCGGTATCGGGGTGATTTCAAATTTGACCGTGAACGGAGTCAGCACGACGAATTACACGACCCGGACTGTTGGGGACAACACGATGCTCTATTGGGACACCGTGATGACGACGACCCCACAGCAGGTGGTCCTGACTTTACCCTCCACAACTAATTTGCCGCCAGTGCTTGCGCCCAATGCAAATGTGGTGATTGCGGAAGGTCAATTGCTCATAATTACCAATACGGCGGTGGACCCCGAAACCAATGCCATGACCTTTAGTTTGGGGGCTGGTGCTCCTGCTGGAATGAACATGACCCCGGACGGAATATTAACCTGGACTCCGGATGAGACCTGCGGCGGCTTAAATTATACGGTTCAGGTAATTGTTACTGACAACGGTTTTCCCTCCCGCAGCGCCACCAACAGTTTTATGGTGACCGTTGATGAATGGAATGAAGCTCCGATTCTACCTTCCCTGGCAAATCGCACCTCATATGGTCAAGCTTTGGTGCAAGTCGTTAATACCGCCACGGATGCTGACCTTCCGGCCAATTCGCTCAGCTATGCCCTGCTAGCCGCACCGGCGAATGCTTCCATCAATTCCGCTGGCATCATTACTTGGTCTCCCTCGGCCGCACAGGTGCCGAGCACCAACCTATTCACGACGGTGGTTACTGATGCCAATCCTACTGCGGTAAATGCCACCAGTCTGAGCGCTACCAATCAGTTTGCGGTAGTAGTTTTAACGAGTCCGCTAGTTTTGCCTGAGCAGGTCGATCGCGTAATCAATGAGTTGACCACGCTTACTGTAACCAATACCGCCACCGATCCAGAAATATCAGATCCTGCAAATGTCGGTTCGTTTACAACAAATTCGATTAATTTTACCTATGCCAGCCGTGCGGCGTTGCTGGCGGATGGGTGGAGCTTTATCGCCAAGTCGCCCGATGGCTTGCCGCGGGATACCGAACAAGTTGCCGGCGCCGTAGTGTCGTACGATCAGACCCTCCATCCTGGTTCACTGCGGGTTCCGGTTGATGAGGGGGATTTATGGCAATCGGCAAATGACACGCGGAACAGCCTCTTCCGCTCCTTGTCGTCCAATTGGGTTTCCATGAAGCTAAATGTGTCGCTTGCGCCGACCCAAAATTACCAGCAAGTCCACTTGGCGGCCTACCAGGATGACGATAACTGGGTGCAAGTTGGTCTTGCTTACAACGACACCTATGGTGGAACTGAAATTATTCCTATCGTCAGTGAGCTTAATGGCAATCCGTTTGCGGCTCATGCAAACGCAAGTTCCGTGACCAATCTTTTCATGCGCTTGGATCGCGATCCCGTCACCGATGATTTTACCGGGCTGTATTCTTTTGATGATGCGAACTGGGAAACGATTGGGATTTTGAATCGCACGCTCACAAATGTGTGCCTCGCACTTTGGACCGGGGGGTCGCCGGGCGGGTTTCCCAATGCAGATTACTACTTTCTTGAGGTAGTCGTTACCAATGCGCCCAAGCGGCTCACCTACGCTTTGCTTGATCCGCCTGCAGGTGCATCCATTGATGCCGATGGGGTGATCACCTGGACTCCGACCGAGGCCCAGGGGCCCGGCACCAATGTCCTTACCACCGTGGTTACGGACAATGGGGTGTCGCCATTGTTTGCCACAAACAGCTTTACGGTGGTCGTTTCAGAAGTTAACAGCGCGCCAACATTTGAAACAACTTTAACCACGAACATCGTGGCTTTAATGCCGTGGAGCACTCTGGTGATGGCGACAGACTCCGATCAACCAGCGAATGGGCTTAATTTTGATCTGGTTTCCGGACCGGCCGGATTGACCGTCAGTTCGGAGGGGTTGATTCAATGGACCCCAACCATCAACCAAGCTGGAGCGTCTTATCCGGTTCAAGTTCGGGTTACCGATTACAATCCCGATGCGGTAAATGAGCAATCCTTGAGCGCCACCAATGAGATGACCATCGTGGTGGGGCCGGTGTTGACGGTGACTGCCAATAGTGCCAACCGGACCTACGGCGCAGCGAATCCAAGTTTTACCGCCAGTTATAGTGGCTTCATTGACGGTGACGATCCGAGCGTGTTGGATGGCGCTCTGACGTTGGCCACTTCAGCAACCTCAACCAGTCCGATTGGCGAATATGCGGTCACCGCTTCCGGCCTTACTTCTGATAAGTACTTGGTCGTTTTCGTCCCCGGCACTCTGACGATCGAAAAGCGGGCACTGACAGTAACCGCAGTGAATGACAGCAAGGTTTACGACGGAACAACCGGTTCGGCTGGAACGCCGACGATTACTACGGGTAGTTTGGTCAACGGACAGACGGCTACGTTTACACAGATCTTCGACAATCGGAACGTAGGGACCGGAAGGACCTTAATCCCATCGGGGTTGGTCAACGACGGGAACGGCGGCAACAACTATAGCTACACCTTTACGTCAGTAGCGGGAGGGGAGATCACGCCACGGACTTTGACGGTGACGGGGCTGACCGGGGCGAACAAGGTGTATGACGGGACCACGACGGCCAGCGCGAGCGGGACGGCGGTGTTGAGCGGAGTGGTGAGTCCGGACGCGGTGACGCTGGGGGGCACGCCGGTGTATACGTTTGCGAGCGCCAGTGTGGGGACGGGGGTTGCGATCACGACGACGGGTTACACGCTGGGCGGGGCGGCGGCGGGGAACTACACGCTGACGCCGCCCGGATTGAGCGCGGACATCACGGCGCTGGAGATCACGGGCAGCTTTACGGCGGACAACAAGGTGTATGACGGCACCGCGGCGGCGACGGTGCTGACGCGCACACTCAACGGGGTGCTGGCGGGGGACAGCGGCAACGTGAACCTGAGTGGCGGCACGGCGACCTTTGCGGATGCGAGCCAGGGGCTGGGCAAGCCGGTGACCCTGGCCGGGGCGACGCTGACCGGCAGTGCGGCGGGGAACTACAGTTTGACTGCGGTGGGGACGACGACGGCCAACATCACGGCGCTGGAGATCACGGGCAGCTTTACGGCGGACAACAAGGTGTATGACGGCACCGCGGCGGCGACGGTG
>JBDHQI010000049.1:0-21930 GCA_039806955.1 Verrucomicrobiota bacterium
TTCAGACGCGCACGCCCAGCAACTGTTCAATCCACTTTGCTAAAATTGCGTTCCCTAAGTCCGACAGGCTGCTAGGTTCTGACAAATATCATAGTTCTGAGAGCTATGATATCTACGAGCGGTTCGGATGCGGTTTCTGTTACGCCAGGGACGGTGATGCCGAAGTTGCCGGTGACCGCAGACACCAACGGGCGGCAACAGGGTAAGAGCCCCAAGTTCGTAAAGATAATGTTTTGCGGTGGTGGCTGAATTACGCCATGCTCGTGATGGCGAACTCTCAACACCAAGAATTTCGTGACAACTTGTGATTTTAAAGACTCAAGTCTCGATTGGATCAAACTGCACCAGTAATCTTTAAACTGAGTGAAACTTAGAAATCTGTTATCCAGCCTGTTGGTTGGTATGACCACTTGCATGTTGTGGGCTGGCCCCGTGTTACCGTTCGTGGACTTGAACGGCAATGGCATGAGCGATGTCTGGGAAGTGGCGTACGGTTGGACCGGTAATCTCACCGCCGATGACGACGGAGATGGACAAAACAATCTCGAAGAATCTGCGGCGGGGACGGATCCGTTTGATCCTACTTCGGTATTTCGCATCAGTGGATTTACTGTCGTCCCTCAGGCCTACCTCGTCCGCTGGTCTTCAGTAGCCGGAAAACGCTATCAAGTGGAGGCGTCATTCTCGCTGAATGAGGAGGATTTTCAACCGGTGGGCGATCCAGTGGCGGGCACGGGAGGGCAGGTGTTGGCAGCCGTACCCGTGTCCGGAACGCCCTACCCCCTGGTCCGCTTGCGCGTACTTGCAGAAAACCCGGCAATTGCTCTGGCTACACCCCTTCTCGACGATATGGATACTGATGGCGACGGCATATCCGATGTTGCGGAGTATGCGGCAGGGACAGACATGTTTGATCCTCAATCATTTTTGGCTGTTGCGAGTATTGAATCGGGGCGGGCTGTCCAAATCAACTGGCCGACGGTGTCGGGAAAGCAGTATGCGATTTCAAGCTGTCCAGCCCTACACAACGCCACTTGGCAACTGGAAGGTGATAAAATCACTGGGACTGGGAATTCCATTGCCGTGACGCTAGCCGCAGATGCATCGTCCCGGTTTTATCGAGTGGAAGTAGCGGACGTGGATTCTGATCGGGATGGCGTGTCGGATTGGGAGGAGAAAATCGCCGGACTGGATTTGGGCCCATTTATTTATCGGACCAACCATCCCACGCAAATTTCCAATGTTCTGGCCATATTGGCTGCCACTAATGTCATCAACGTCGAGCCGTTACTCCCAGTTGCCAACATTACAACCGGTCAACGTGGCGGCTTCCGATTAATCCGCAGTGGCAACCTAAGCCAGCTGACCGTTCACTATACGATCAGCGGCAGCGCCGAGTCCGGACTTGATTACGAAGCACTGGCGGACGGAACGGGGTTGGGCCAAATCACTTTTCCGGTTGGAGTCAACGAGTTAGAGTTGTCTGTAACTCCGCAGACTAACAGCACATTACCGTTAAGTCGCAGTGTCTTTATCACTCTTAACCCACAGATGAACGTGTACGAATTAGGAACGAATTCTTCTGCCGAAGTTCACGTGTTAAGAGAAGTAGCACTTTCAGTACGTGATTTCGGTGCGGTCGGCGATGGCATCACAGATGATACTCTCGCGATTCAAGCGGCTATTGACGCACTGGAAGCGGACACAAACTTTAATACGCTTCATTTCCCGATCGGGACGTACCGTTGTAATACATCCAAGTTTGTGCAACGGAATTGGCTCAGTTGGCGAGAGGCTTTACGACTGGGAAGCCATAATTTGAACGGACGGGATTTAATCTTTCGCGGGGAATCTGGCGCGGTACTGTATTCTACCATCAGTCAGTGGCGTACCCACATGTTGGTCGCGGATGCCAGTTTTCGTTCGCTCAGTTTTCGTGATCTGACTTGGAGGAAGACTAGTACTGCTTTGCCAGCGACGACTACGGAGCCGAATTTCGCGGCCGGCGTTTTTGTCAATGCGCTGGATTCGCGGCGCGTAGAAAGCGTAGATTTCCAAAACTGCAATTTTGATAACTGCCATCCGGCGGTGGAGTGCTATTCCATGTTTTTTGGCATTCACGGAGCTTTGATGCGGTTTGGCATGCGCGATTGCCAGGTACTCAATCCCTATGGTTCCAACACGACCAATGCCGGTCCGAGCTCGTTCAGTGGCGGCCAACAAGTTCGCTTGGGTAGTTGGGTGCGGTCGGCGATTTACGAAGATAACTACTTCGACGGCGGCCCCTCGGGGTCGCCCGATCCCGTGAAGAACCCTGGCGGCATTCGCAAAGATGGCAGCCATTTTGGCAGTCCCAGACAACTATTATTCACTAATAACATCATCCGTCGCATGTCGGTGGAGGCGGTGTTTGAAACCGACGGAGCACGTATTGGTACAGTTTATTCAAGCTTCACTCTCCCACCGGCAGACGGTGTGTCGGCGGTTCAATTTTCTGTCTTGCCGGAGATGTACACTTACACCCCAGGGGAGATTATCGGACTGCGAATCCCTTACACGGCGAATGCGCCCGGGTGGAATGTGCTGGTGGGAGTCCAGGTGTTCGATCCGACCAACTCGCTTCTCACCGTCACCAACACGGGCATTCTACCGGGTGTGGAAAACATTGTGGTGCCGAATTGGACCTACATTTGCTCGCAAAATTATGATCCTGGTCTGGCAACAATCGCCGGGAACCTATTCACGGACGGCTCCCCACGCAGCATCGCTATTTGTGCCAATGCCAAGGCCACGATCTATGGCAACTGCGTGGTGGATTACAGCGACGGCGTTTACATCTATGAAAACGTGAATAATATCCTCAATCCGCCGACAGCAGGACTGGTGGTGAATGCCAACGTGATTTTGACTCGCAATGCCCTCAATCCTAGCTTCCCCGTCTATGGAATTATTAGTCGCGGCCCGGATGAAATTGTTGCGGACAATCTAATCGTTACTCCTATCAGTTATTGGTTCACCGGTGTGGTTTCGCGAGGTGACGGCAGCTGGATCGAAAACAACACGGTTATTCCCAAATCTGTTTTTCATCAATCGTACAGTTCCATCGTGCGCAGCGTGGGCATTGGCTTCGGCAACCATACCACGAATGGCACGGCAGCAATGAACCGCACCTATGGAATGGATGTGGGCGTTGGTCCAGAACAGGCTTTCCAGCTTCCGTCACATCGGGTCATCGGCCACTTCAGCACCAACGACGTATTGTCGGTTGATCCTAATGGATTGACCCCGGATTCCATCTACTAACCAGCACTCGCGCCCCTTTTCACGAGCGCAACGGATCCATTCTGAGCCACGCCGCGGTGGTGAAGAGGCCCATTCCGCGCTTTATCAGCGGTGCAGGAATTCCGATAATCGCCGCATGAAAACCGTCGCCATTCTCGGTGCTTCCAGCGACCGGAAGAAATTCGGCAATAAAGCCGTGCGCGCCTTTCAACGCCAGGGTTACACCGTCTTTCCGGTCAATCCCAAGGGCGGCACCATCGAGAGCCTTCCGGTTTTTACCTCCATCGCGGCAGTTCCCGAACGCCCGCACAAGATCAGTGTTTATCTGCCGCCCGCGGTGTTGTTGTCCGAGTTGCCAGCGATTGCCGCCAAAGGCTGTGATGAGCTTTGGCTGAATCCCGGCACCGAATCGCCGGAAGCACTGGCGGCGGCAGAACGGCTGGGACTGCGTGTTGTACAGGCGTGCAGCATCCTCGGGATCAACGAGCATCCGGAGACGCTTTAGAGCGTTTCAGCAAAGGTCATGGCCGCAGGAGGCAAACCAACCCATCGTGCAGTCCGTCCAGTGCCGACGACTTCCCCAGGAGTCAAAGCGTGCAAGGGCGGGATTCCCCGGCGGCTCGGGCGGCGGAAATTCGCTTCTTGAGTTATGCGGAAAAAAATTCGGGAGCACGCGGCGGTAGATTGCGTCTTACGTTGTGTGACTCCCGGAATATACGGGAAATTTGAAGTCAAAAAACCGCTATGCATAGACGCCATTTTGTGAAATTGATCGCCGCCATGGGATCCCTTCCCCTGCTCAATACGCCGGTCGCCCAGGCCGCGGACGCTGGGGAGCCGGTTTCAGCCGCCCAGTCCGTAAATGCCCTGGGCCTGGAACTTTTGAGCAAAATTCACAGCCGCCAAGCGAACTCCCTCCTGTCGCCTTATTCGATTCAAGCCGCACTGGCGATGACGTTTGCCGGTGCCGGCGGCGACACGCGAAGCGAGATGGCCCGCGTGCTTCATTATCCCGGTGAGGAAGCGGAACTGCACCAGTCTTTTGCCACCCTGCAACAGGCACTGGCGGAGGTGACGAAGAAAACCGCCGAGCGCGCTGAGAACGCCAGGCAATACGGCGGTCCCAGTGAGCCGCTCACGCTGACCGTTGCAAATCGGCTGTTCGGACAGGAGGGCTATGCATTTCGTCAGCCGTTCCTCGCTTTGACGCGCGACACTTATGGCGCGCCGTTGCAGCCACTGGATTTCGTCGGTAACGCTCCGGCCGCCCGCCTCGTCATCAACGCGTGGGTGGATGCTCAGACGCGCCAGAGAATCCGCGATTTGATCCCGCCCGAAGGGATTGACTCCGAGACGCGTCTCGTGCTGGTGAACGCAATCTATCTGAAAGCACCCTGGGAGCAGGAATTCTCCGAACACGCGACCAGGCCGCGTCCATTTCACGTGAACGGCGGGGCGGTGCAGGACGTGCCGACGATGGAACGGCAGGCGCGTTTCGGTTACGCCGAACGCGACGGGTACCGCGTCGTCACAATTCCTTACAGCGGCGGGGATGTTCATTTCCTGATTCTGCTCCCCAATGAGGTCAATGGGCTTGCCACGCTGGAACAGCGATTGACGCCGAAGGATTTGACCGCTGCGGCCACGGCCTCCGTGACCGACGTGAAGCTGCAACTGCCCAAGTTCAAGCTGGAGCCGCCGCTGTTGCGTTTGAGCGAAGCATTGGTCGGGCTGGGGATGAAGTCCGCCTTCGATAAACCCGTGGGCAGCGCGAATTTCGACCGCATGGCTCCGCGCCAGCGGGGGGATTACCTCAAGATCTCGGAAGTCTTTCACAAAACATTCCTGGCGTTGGACGAGAAAGGCACCGAGGCCGCGGCGGCCACAGCGGTTGTTATGATGCCGGTTGCTTCCATGGTTGGCGGAAAATCCGAGCCCATCGAAGTGCGCGTGGATCGCCCCTTCCTCTTCGCCATCCAACACCGGCCCGGTGGGACATGCCTTTTCCTGGGCCGCGTGACGAATCCGCTTTAGCCGAATCGGTGTTGGCGCATCGTTCGAAAGCGCCGGCATCCTTGCCGGCGCGTGGCTGTTCACAACGTCCACACGCCAGCGCGGGTGCTGGCGCTCCCGGTTTGCCTTGATTTGCGTCACGGATTGGCCCGGCTGCCGTGGTGACCCCGGATAGTGCGCCGGCTCACCGTGCCGCCGGCGCTGTGGGCTTGGAATCGCTCGCGCCCTTTCTTACGCTGCGGTCATGCGACCGCATTTCTCCCAGGATTCAGCGAAGGAGTTGGTTTGGCGTTCGCGATTCGGCCCCGGCTGTAGCTGGCGGCGGACGCGGCGCGGCGGGTTGTGTGTGGGTGGAGTGGCCCTGGTGTTTATGTTCACAGTTGTCGCAACGCCAGCGGCAACTCCGACCACCCAATGGCAGCGGTGGGAACATCAATTCACTAGTGCCACGGAATATGCAAATCCCTGCACCGACGTGAAAGTCAGTGTGCGTTTCGACGGGCCGACCGGCCAGACGTGGACCGCATTGGGATTCTGGGATGGAGAGCGACGATTCTTGATCCGGGGTGTTTTTCCCACTGCGGGAGCGTGGCGCTGGCAAACCACCTGTTCCGACACCAACAATCTCGGACTGCACCACCAATCCGGTGTGGTGCGGGTAAAACGAGCCGACAGCAAGAATGTGCTGACGCGGCATGGCTATCTGCGCGTTTCCGCGGATGGCCGGTTGCTGGTTCATGCGGACGGCACGCCGTTTCTGTGGATCGGCGATACGTGTTGGGCGGCGCCGGTTCACGCTACGGATCCGGAGTGGGCGTATTATGTCAGCAACCGCGTAACGCGCGGCTATTCCGTATTGCAATTGTCCATCGCTCCGCATTGGGCGCTGGACCACGCTCCACACGATCTTCCGCCTCCCTTTCTGTCGAAGCTGCCGGACATCACGCAACCCAACCCCGCCTTTTTTCAACACTTGGACCGGAGGCTGGCCCAGGCGAATGACCAGGGACTGGTGGTGATGATGTGTGGCCTGATGGAAACGCCACACCGCTATCCGCCGCCCGGGCAGATTGCCGTCTTCAGCCGCTACGTGGCGGCGCGATACAGTTCCTTTGAAGTGATTTTTTCACCGGGCTTCGACAGTCCGATCCGCAAGGCCGAGACGCTCGCGGCGGCCGGCGCCGTGCGGGAAGCCGCTCCCGCGAGCCTCATGACCCTGCATTCCGGAACGGGGGTCGGCCCGGAGTTTCACACCGCCGACTGGCTGGCGTTCGACATGTACCAGAGCGGCCACAATGGCGGCGATCGCGCCCGGCAATCCGCGCGCGCCATCGGCATGGCGGCAGACCTTCTGGCGTTGGCGCCGCGCAAGCCCCTCATCAACGGGGAGGCGATCTACGAGGGCGAATTGGGCGGTGCCTGCGATGTGCGCCGCACCGCATGGTTGAGTTTTTTATCCGGGGCCGTGGGCTACACCGCCGGCATCAATGAAGTCTATCGTTGGACCGACAACGCCACGACGATGATGAATGTGCCTTCCAGCGACATGGTGGCCTTGCTGGCGCGAGTGCTGCGGGCCACGCCTTGGTGGCAGCTTGAACCGCAACCGAAACGAATTCTCAACCAGCCTGAGAATCGCGCCGCCGGGATGGCGTTGGCGCTCACCGCCGACAAAACCGTGGGTCTTGCCTACCTGCCGCAAAATACCGATCTGGTGTTGAACCTGGACGGCCTCGCGCCCCGCTACGAAGTGCTGTGGATCAATCCGGCCACGGGCGAATCAATTCCAGACCACGTCGCCGCCGCCGCGCCGGAGGTCACACTGACCGCGCCGAATGCGAAAGACTGGGTGGCGCTGCTTGCCACCCCGCAAAACCCGGTGTTGGCTCAGGTCAGGAAAGCGCTCGAGCGCGTGGCCTACCGACAACCACCATCCACCATCGCGATCCGCTTCGACGTGAACGCCGCTCCGGCGGGTTTGGTGCGGAAATCACCTCGCGACGGGATATTCACCAACGCCACCTATCAAGGTGTGCCGTGCATTCTGAACGAGAACCCACACCGCAACCGTTATCTCTATCTCGACTTGGATGACCGCGTGGCGTTCCGCGGTGGCGTCAAACGAATGCGTGTAGAGATCCGGTTGCAATCCGACGAAACATTGGAAAACCTGCAACTGCAATTTGACGCACTTGGATCACAAGAAGTCGCAAACACCTATCGTTCGATCTCACCGACGTGGTTGAAGCGGGAGGGCAATTGGGACACGGTGGGTTTCGAGGCGGAATCGCCTTATCTGGGCAATCGCCAGAACAGCGGCGCCGATTTCCGGGTGGACTTGGGTGGGGGCCAATGTCGGATTGCGTGGTTGCAAGTCGCTTTGGAGCGCTGACAGTGGTCGCCAACGCGACGAGAAAAACGGGAAATGTGCGCCTGCATTGACGCGAGCACGATACCGGCATAGCGTGGGTTTGTGTCATTCGACCTTGTTTCCGATTACGCACCCGCTGGAGATCAGCCGCAAGCGATTACGAAGCTGACCGACGGCGTGCTGGCGGGCGCAAAGCATCAGGTGTTGCTGGGCGTCACCGGTTCGGGCAAGACGTTCACGATTGCCAACGTGATCAAAAACGTCAACAAACCCACGCTAGTCATTTCTCACAACAAAACGCTGGCCGCGCAGCTTTACGCCGAGTTCAAGGGGTTTTTCCCCCACAACGCCGTGGAATACTTTGTCAGCTACTTCGATTATTATCAGCCCGAAGCCTACATTCCGCGCACCGACACGTTCATCGAAAAGGATTCGTCCACCAACGACGACATCGAACGGTTGCGGCTTTCCGCGATGAGCAGTTTGTTCGCGCGGCGTGACGTGGTGGTGGTGGCCAGTGTCTCGTGCATTTATGGCATTGGCAGCCGCGAGGATTACGAGGCGATGCTGATTCATTTGCACGTCGGACAACGGTTCACGCGCGAGCAACTGCTCGAAAAACTTGTGGCGCTCCAATACAACCGCAATGACATCACTTTCGAACGCGGTAATTTTCGCGTGCGCGGCGACACGGTCGAGTTGTGTCCAGCCTACACGGAGGAGGGATTACGCATCGAGTTTTTCGGTGACGAGATCGAACGCATCACCCGCTTCGAGCCGCTGACAGGGAAAAAACTGGCGCAACTCGAAAGCGTGACGGTGTTTCCGGGCAAGCAATTCGTCACCACGCCGGACAAAATGAAGCGGGCGGTCGTAACCATCCGTGAAGAACTGGGCGAACGCATCCGCGAATTTGAGAAACAAGGCAAACTGCTCGAAGCGCAACGGATCAAGCAACGAACGGAATTCGATTTGGAGATGATGGAGGAAATGGGCTTCTGCTCGGGAATCGAAAATTATTCGCGGCACATCGCCGGGCGTCCACCCGGTTCGCGCCCCTGCACGTTACTGGACTTCTTGCCGGAAGATTATCTGCTGGTGATTGACGAATCGCACGCCACCGTGCCGCAACTCGGCGGCATGTATGAAGGTGATCGTTCGCGCAAGACGGTGCTGGTGGAATACGGTTTTCGTCTGCCGAGCGCGCTGGATAACCGTCCGCTGCGCTTCGAGGAATTCCAGACGATGCAGAACCAGACCATTTACGTCAGCGCCACGCCGGCGCGGCGGGAATTGGAATGGGCCAGGGCGAGTGCGTTGCCCGTGAAGCCGGCGATTATCCCCCTCACCCAACCTTCGGCCACCCCCTCCGCCAACGGAGGAGAGAGCCGGGGTGAGAAGGCGGCTCAGGCGGCGGGGGTGGTTGAACTCGTCGTGCGCCCCACGGGTTTGATTGACCCCAAAGTCACGATCAAGCCGCTCAAAGGTCAGATTGACGATCTCATCGAGGAATGTCGTCAACGCGCCGATGCACGGGAACGCGTCCTGGTGACCACGCTCACCAAGCGCACCGCCGAGGAGCTGACGGATTACCTGCGCGACATCGGGGTGAGCGTGCGTTATCTACACAGCGAGATTGACGCCATCGAGCGCGTGGAAATTTTGCGCGCCTTACGCAAGGGCGAATTCGATGTGCTGGTGGGCATCAACCTGTTGCGCGAAGGATTGGACCTGCCCGAAGTTTCACTCGTGGCGATTCTTGATGCGGATAAGGAGGGCTTCCTGCGCAGCGAAACCAGTTTGATTCAAACCGCCGGCCGCGCGGCGCGACATCTGCACGGGGAAGTCATCCTTTATGCCGACGTGACGACCGACAGTATCAAGCGCTTTCTTGCCGTAACCGAGTACCGCCGCCAGAAACAATTGGCCTACAATGCCGAGCATCACATCACGCCGCGCAGCGTGAAGCGCGCCGTCGAGGAGAGTTTGGTGGAACGCGAAGGAGCGCGCCAGGAAGCGGCGGGAGTGTTGCGCGACGCGGGCATGGACGTGGACCTCACGGAAACCATCCATGAACTCGAATCCGAAATGCTTGCGGCGGCGAATAATCTGGAATTCGAGAAAGCCGCCCTGCTGCGCGACCAAATCAAGGAATTGAAACGTGCGACCGATGGGGTATCATCCGCAGCGACGGCGAAAACCGCGTCCGTCAATTACTCCCGAAGGGCACCAGTGAAACGTCGGAAAACTACTCGAACCCATCAGGCATGAGAGCCATTGCGCAACTCGCTAATGCAACTCAGGCTCGAACCTTTAGCGATTATCTGCTCGCTCAAAAAATCCCCAATGAAGTGGAGGAAGACAACGGTTCGTGGATCGTTTGGGTTTTGGATGAGGAACAAATTACTGAGGCCCAGACGCGGCTCCAAAAATTTCTGGCCCAGCCCGGAGCGCCTGAATTTCAGGCGGCCGGCGCCCAAGCCGCCCAAATCCGGGCGGACGAAGCGAAAGCGCATGCCAGGTTTATCCGACGGCAGCGCGCGGCGGAGCAGCTCTTTGCGAAATCCGGAGCCTACGGTCTCGGCTTCCTGACGTGCGGTTTGATTGCGGTGTGTGTGCTGGTGGCCATTCTTTCGCAAATGGGCGCTGAAATTCAAATCGTCCGCAAGCTGGTCATGGCGGATCCGCTGCGCGCCGATGGCACATTTCTACCCGACGTTCGCGCTGGTGAACTCTGGCGGCTGGTGACGCCGATCTTTCTGCACTTCGGTCTGCTGCATCTGCTGTTCAACATGATGTGGTTGTTTCAATTGGGGAATATGATTGAAGCGCGTCGCGGCCCGGCGATGCTGGGCGCGTTGGTTTTGGTCACTGGCACTCTGCCCATGATGGCGCAGTATCTGGTCAGCGGTCCCGGCTTTGTGGGTGGCATGTCGGGGGTGATCTATGGTCTGGCGGGTTACGCCTGGATCTTGGGAAGAAAAGATCCGGCCTCGGGCATTGGCCTGAATCAGCAAAGCTGGCTCATTCTTCTCATCTGGCTGGTGTTGTGCTTCACGGGAATGCTCGGTCGCATTGCTAATACCGCCCACGTTGCTGGATTACTGATCGGATTGGGCTGGGGCTGGTTGAGTGGATGGCGACAGGGACGGCGACGATAAGTCCATTTGGTGACGATATGAGTGTATTCGGCAAGAAAAATCCTCCGGTGCTGCTGGCCCAGGCCTGGGTTTGTTGGTGGTCGTTACGTAAGAGCGGGGCCTTTTGTTGGGGTGACGCCTGGATGAATTGGCGTTCCTGGCTGCTCCCAAGTCGCTTTGCCTATCGGGCGGCCGGACGCGCCCTGGCGCGCGAGACCACCATTCAGGCAATTGAAGCGGACGTGCATCAAGTGACTTTAGAAAAATCGGGACTGAAGTTTTTTTGGATCGGCAAGTTGGACAACAATGTTTATTGGACGTTGGCCCAAGAGTTTGATCCCACGTACCCGCATTATTATACCACGCCCCCCATTCAACTAACCCCGGAAAGCATCATTTTGGACGTTGGCGCTTGTGAAGGGCTTTTCGCTTATCGAACGCTGCGGCAGAAGCTTGCGGCCAAAGTGATTTGTTTCGAACCATCCGAGCGAACTGCCGGCTACCTGCGACGCGGAGCGATCTTGAATGCGGTGGAGGATCGGCTCATCACCGAAGTCATGGCGGTCAGCCACCAATCTGGCCGCGTTGGTTTTGCGGAGGGTGACAGCCCAACCGCCAACCGCATCGTTAGCGAAAGCGACGGCGCATTAACCAAGCAAATCCCGGCGGTGACTTTGGACCAGTATTGCGCCCAGCATCGTCTCGTGCTTGGTCCTCGAGACCTCATTAAGGTGGATGCTGAAGGAGCGGATTTTGATGTGTTGCGCGGGGCCGAGCGGTTGATTCGCCAAGGAAAACCTCAAATCGCGGTGACCACCTATCACATCGAATCCCACGCGCGTGAAATCCTTACCTATTTGCGTTCCATCCAACCAGCCTATCGGTTCCGCTTAAAAGGTCTGACCCGCTTTGGCCCGGTTCACGCCTCCGAGAGCTCCCGGTTACGTCCGGTGTTATTACAGGCCGCGTTTGAAACGGAGGCTTGATCGCCGTGTGCGCCATCATTGAGCAACTCAAATCAACATGAGCAACCTGAAATGGATCTGCTCCCGCCTTTACCGCTCCGCGGTTGCTTGGTCGTGGATCATGAATGGGCTCCGTTTAACGGCGGGCATCCTCGTCCTTCCGCTGTTGGCGGTCCAACTGGCCAAGCCGGACTTCGACATGTATTTCGTGTTCCTGAGCCTGTCGGCGCTCGTGCCGATTTTGGATCTCGGATTTTCCTCCAGCATTGGCCGGGCCGTAAGTTATGCCATGGGAGGGGCTACAAAGCTCAAGGCTCAAGGATTCGTGCCTCAAGCCAGCGCGAATGGCCCCAACCACGAGCTGCTCTGGAAGTTGTTGCAAACCACTCGAAAAATTTACCGCCTCCTGTCCTTGGGCGCGATTGTGCTGCTCGGGAGCCTGGGCACACTGCTGGTGGCCAAAGTCGTTCCCGAAACCACGCGCCCCACTCTTACCTGGATCGCCTGGGGGCTGACGCTCAGCGCGGTCTTGTGGGAAATTTACAGCGGATGGTGGAACGTGTTTCTCCGCAACATGGATCAAGTATTGGTCAGCACCCAGCAATTAGCCGTGGCTCAAGCCGTCAAGGTCGCGTTGAGCGCCGCGCTCCTGCTGGCGGGTGGGGATTTGCTCAGTGTCCCGCTTGCCACCATCACCTCCAGCTTGCTTCAACGTTCCTTGGCGCGGCGACAGGTTCGTCGCTTGCTGGGGACACCGACCTCGAAGATGGCCGCAGTGGAACTCAAAGCCTTTGTCGCCACGCTTTGGCCCAACAGTTGGCGGGTGGGGCTGCAGTATCTGAGCAGCTATCTCGCTGGGCAGGCCAATACGCTCATCTGCCTCCCTCTGCTCGGATTGGCTGCGGGGGGCACGTATGGATTTTCGCTCCAATTGATCATAATCTGCTCGAGTATGGCGCAAGTGTGGATGCAGGTGAAATGGCCGCTGATTGGGCAGCTTCGTATCCAGCAGGATTATGCCGCACTGCGGCGGTTGATCTGGCCGCGCATCTGGCTGCAGTATCTGACCTATCTGGTTCTGGTTCTTGGCGTCATCCTTGTGGTGCCCGCCTTGTTGCAATGGCACGAGTCTGAAAAAAAATTGATGCCGTCATTTTGGCTGACCCTGCTTGCACTGCACGGATTTTTAGAAATGAACTACATCTTCTGGGGCACACTGATTTCCACCGAAAATCGTACGCCGTTTACCTGGCCGATCATTACTTCAAACCTGGTGAGTTTTCTGCTCGTGCTGGTCCTGCTCAAGACCACCCGACTGGGACTCGGCGCGCCCGTGCTCGCTCCGTTGTTGGTGAACACACTCTACAACCATTGGAAGTGGCCTCAAGCGGGCGCTCAGAGCATTCACACCACATGGTGGCGGCTGCTCCGGCGATCCGCTTTCGTCAAATCAAACGGACAAGCGTCACCTTGATTCGTTGCTGAAATCCACTTCCGAATGGATTTATGTCTGGCGGACGTTGGGCAAATCTCCGCGCCTTGACCTCCCGTTTACAATCCGTAACGAAAACCGGCTTTATCCCGGTCATTCAATCCGGCATCGTAGGTTCGAATGAATAAATTTTGGCGTGGGCTCTGGATCATGTGTGGCAGTGTCATGTTTACTGCCGCACCGTTGAGTGAGGCCGCTGAGATCCATTATACGGTGACAAATCTCTGGCAGGCGCAGGTCGGGTTTTACAACCAATCCTCGCCGGCACTTGGTTCGGACGGAGTCATTTATATCACGGGTTGGCAGGGACAATTACGGGCCATTAATCCCAACGGTTCAGAAAAGTGGAGCTTTTATTTTGGCGTGGACACCGTGTCCTCGCCTGCCGTTGGCGCCGAAGATGTCGTCTATTTCGGCGCGCGCGATAAAAATATCTACGCCGTTTCCGCCAGTGGCAAAAAGCTCTGGAACTTCAAAACCGGCGGTTGGGTTGACGCTTCTCCGGCTCTGGGCGCGGACGGAACCGTTTACTGCGGTTCCGCTGATGGAAAGTTCTATGCCGTGACGCCGGAGGGCCGGTTGCGATGGAGCTTCCCCACCGGACAACCCGTTGTTTCTTCGGCCGCCATAGACGGCGCTGGACACATTTACTTCGGCGCCAATGATGGCAAATTCCGTGCGCTGAATCCGGATGGCTCACCGCGTTGGGAATTTGCAGCCGGTGGCGCCATTATTTCCTCGCCCGCCATCGGCAGTGAAGGCGAGCTTTACTTCACTTCCACCGACGGGAAGTTTTATGCTCTTAATCCGGATGGTTCGCTCCGTTGGACGTTACAAACGGGCGGCATTTCGGCGTCTTCGCCTGTGCTCGGACCGGACGGAGCAATTTATGTTTCGGTGAACACCAATCATTGCGCCATTTCTGCAGAAGGGAAAATGCTCTGGCAACGCGGCTTTTGGAATTTGGCCGACACCAGTCTATTTGGCGAAAGCGCGGCGGCAGTGCTGGTAAATAACACGATCGTGTTCACTGGACGCGATGGCTACGTGATGACGGTTCCGGACGATGATGGTGGCAGGGAGTGGATCTGGAACTACTGGTTGTACGGCCCTTCCCGCTCCTCTCCTTTGGTGGCTCCGGACGGTGTCATTTACGTCATGGGATTAGCGCGCGAATTGAGTGCCTTGCAGTGCAATATCCCTCTTGCTCAGTCGCCCTGGCCCACCGCGCGTGGCAATTCGCAGCGCACGGGACGAATCACCAGCGCTTTTTGATCTGCTCATGAGCTTGAAATCACCCAGCGATTTGCCGTCGGTGGAGCGTCCTTTGACGGTCGCCTGGTTTTCTTTCTTTCCAGTCGAATGGTTGCCGGATGCGCCGGAAGAAATCAAGCGGCTGCCCCGGCTGCACCCCGCTTCCTGGCAGCGCGTTTTGTTTGATCAATTCGCTGCCGATCGCCGCCTCAAATTACACATCATCATTTTACGCAAGCAATTTGCGCGGGATCAGACTTTCGAGGTGCGCGGAGTGACCTTTCATTTGCGCAAAGTGCAAGGAGGCACCAGAGCTCCATCGTTCTTCTGGTTGGACACCTGGGTGATCCGACGTGTCTTGCGCGAGATCAAGCCCGACGTGGTTCATGCGTGGGGAACGGAGCAAGGGGCGGCGATCGTGGCCAACCGACTGGGCTATCCGCAGGTGGTGACGATCCAAGGCTTGATCAGCTGGTACGAACAGGTCGTGCCGGTGCCGTGGATGGTCAAATTGGCGGGTCGGATTGAACGGGCTTCATTGCCGAACGCGAAAACACTTACGACCGAGGCGCGATTCACGGTGAACTGGTTGCAACAGCATTATCCGCGCGTTCGCGTTGAACAAATCGAGCACGCGCCCGATCCGGTATTTCATCAGTTGCGGCGGCAGCCATCGCTGCAACCGCTGCGACTCATTTTTGTGGGCGCGCTGGATTATCGCAAAGGTGGCGACGTCTTGTTGCTCGCTTTGGATCAGCTTCGCACGGAATTTCAATTCGAACTTATCGTCGTGGGCGGCCTGAAGCCGGATGTGCGGGAGTTAACCGCTGGATTGCCGCAGGAGCTTTGGTCGCGCGTGCAAATGAAAAGCAATCTGACGCACGTAGAAATCGCGGCCGAACTTAGCCAAGCCACGCTGGCGGTGTGTGCTTCGCGGGCGGATGTCAGCCCGAACGCAGTAAAGGAAGCCGTCGTGGCTGGAGTCCCGGTGGTGGCGACGGCGGTGGGTGGAATTCCCGATTACGTCATCCCCGGACGCAACGGCGTGCTGTGTCAACCGGGGCGCGTTGAAGAACTGGTGACGGCCCTACGCACTGCCTTCACTGACCCTGAATTTTCCAAAGGCCGGGTGAATGTGGAAACACTCCAGAAGATGCGGATTTATTTGTCGCCGCAAACCATGGCGCGCCGATTCTACGAGACTTATGTTTCGGTCGTACAAAAAACGGCGCGCGGATAAATTCTGGGTTCAGTGCTCAGTTGAGGCGCGCGGGGCGTTTTTTGGCGACAGCACCTGAGCGGGATTGCCTACCGCAACGTGCCCCGCCGGAACCTCCCGACTGACCACGGCTCCAGCCCCGACAATCGCCCGTTCACCGATCCGAACGCCCTTGAGAATAATCGCCCGGGCGCCAATAAAAACGCCCCGACCAATAATCACCGGTTTGGGATTGTCCGGTGCGGCTTCCCCCCAATTCCACTCGCCGATAGGAGCATGAAAGTCATTATCGAAGATCATAGCGTCCGCACCCACAAAAGTGCCTTCGCCAATTTCCACCCGCTTCGCCGCACTAATCGCTGTGCTGCTCAATCCCACCCCCGGCCCCAAAATAATTTCCGCTCCCGATCGCGTAGTCACCAATGATACCGGGCGACTGCATCCGAGCGGGTTGCTGCGCAGGGCGCTGTTCAGACAAACCCGGTCACTCATGATAATGCGCGAATCTGGAAACCGTTTGAGGTAGGGGCGACCGGTGAATATTACTCCTTTCCCCAACTCCAGACCCCGCGCCCGTGCCTCCGTCCGCCAGAGGGAGTTCAACACTCCGCGTCTGGCGGCGTTGATGAGGCGCAGCCATTGAAGCAACAAACCGGTCGGTTGCATGCCGAAGTCTTGCGGGCTATCCATTGCGACGCAAGTCTTACCCGAGCAACATGTCCCCAGGTATTAGACCTGATTAAATTCATTACTTCGGGTGCCCTGTTTCCGAACACACCCAAGCGATCACGACAAAACTTGGTGGAAAATAAGCTTGAATCGGGTTGCTCCGTACAGACACGGTATGGTATCGGTTGTGCTGAAGGTGTGGCCATGATTACCGCAATCGCCATAGTAACCGGCTTGTTAGCCTCCGGATTCCTGACCGGGTTGTGTATCGCCCACCGGGCACCGTTCGGCTATCAGGATGAAAATGGATTCCACTTCGGGACTCCTTCTTTCTCCGTCTGACTTAGAGAATCATTCAGGTGGATTACGCGTTGTGCTTCTGACGCTCAAATGATTTCGGCCCGCCCCCGCAACGTCGGGGTCGGTAAACCATAAACCAATCCCCCCGGCAGATTACCCCCAATCACGGCACGATCCCGCTGTGAATGTGGATTACGGCCGGGGGGATTTGTTTAACGCCAAACTCAGAAGCCGAGTTTGGCCATTTCCTGTTCGAGTGCGAGTTGAAATCGCTCGATATCCGCTGGCACCGGTTTGTAACCGGCTTGTTGCGGCACCAACCCCAAACGTCCGGTTTGATCGAGATACCATTCGGCTTTCATCCCATCACTGAAAGTCACTCCGCCACTGGCCAATGCCCCCGGACGAGCAATGCGATCCACGGTCACGGATATTTTGCCGCCCGCTGCCAGTGGGTCTTCTGCGGCGAATGTCTTGGCCGCTTCTGGCGGCAGAGGAACCGTACTCAGTGGCGAACTCGCTGAAGCCGGTGTTGCCACGGGCGGCGCTGGTTCAGGGTCCTTCAGCCGCAATTTCAAGTCGTCCACCAAAAACCGCACCTCCATGTACGTGAGCCGAACGCCAAACTCTTCCGCCAAGCGCGTCTGCACCTCGGAAAGTTTGGCCCCGGTGGCCACCCATTCAGAAACTGCCTGCTGCTGCTCCTCAGTCAAATTCATATCAACACGGGACATTCTGCTGCGTTTGGCGGGAATGAAAATGATTTTTTTACCAAGCCAGCGAATTCAGGTGGCATGACGAGAATTTCGTCTATCGGTGTTACCGTGAAACCGAACCGGTCGCTTAAGTCGGTCTGGGCTAGGCCAAAGCTTCGGTGGCAACCGCCGCTTCTTTAACCTCGGGATATTCGAAGATTTTACCTTCGTAGTTGCGGATGACCACTCGATCCGCATCGCGGGTCAGCACGTAACCGGGACTTAACGGCACCTTGCCGCCACCGCCCGGCGCGTCAATGACATAGGTCGGCACCGCGTAACCGCTGGTGTGCCCCCGCAACTGCTCAATAATCTGCAACCCTTTCTCCACGCTCGCGCGCAGATGCGCCGAGCCTTTAATCAAGTCACATTGATAAAGGTAATACGGTTTCACCCGGCACATGAGTAACTTGTGGACCAAGGCCCGCATCGTGGTGATGTCATCGTTTACCTGGCTCAGCAGCACCGATTGATTGCCCAACGGAATGCCCATGTCCGCCAGGCGTTCCAAAGCGGCGCGCACTTCCGTGGTCAGTTCGCGCGGATGGTTCGAGTGAATGCTGATGAAGAGCGGATGAAACTGTTTTAGCATCGCGCACAGCTCGGGAGTGATGCGTTGCGGCAGAAAAATCGGAATGCGCGTGCCGATCCGTAGAAATTCCACGTGCGGGATGGAGCGCAGCCGATGGAGCAGATACTCGATCTTCTCATCGCTGAACAATAGTGGGTCGCCGCCGCTCATCAGCACGTCGCGGATTTCCGGATGGCTTTCGATGTAGGCGATTTGCCGGTCAAACTCGGGGTGAAAATCGTAACCCGAAGCGTTGCTGACCAGCCGGGACCGCGTGCAATACCGGCAATAGGAAGCGCACCGATCCGTGACCAGAAACAACACGCGGTCCGGATAGCGATGCACCAATCCCGGCACCGGGGAATGTGAATCTTCACCGCACGGATCGCTCATTTCCCAGGAGGCGGTGTGTGTTTCTTCGATACGCGGCACGATCTGCCGGCGGATCGGACAATTTTCATCCGCCGGGTCAATCAAATTGAAAAAATACGGTGTGATGGCCAGCGCCAGCTTGTGATTGACCAGTTGCGTTCCGGCCAGTTCTTCGGGCGTGAGCGTGGGCAGCAGCTTTTGCAACTGCGCGAGCGTGGTAATCCGGTTGCGCAACTGCCACTTCCAATCGTTCCAGTCCTGGTCGGAAACTTCCGACCAAACGCCGCGGCCAGCCGTGTGGAATTGTTTCAGTGCTAAAAATTCGGTTTCAATAGCGGGTGATCTCGAAGTATCAGACGGAGCCTTATTGTCACTATGCATTATTTGTAAAGCCACTATAGGTTTCGAGTTGACGGTGTCAAGTTACCCCAAAATTCGATCAAAATCAGGGCGTGAGGTCTGCCGGATTCCGAGTATCAACGGAAACGACGTTGGTGGAGGCCAATTGTCGTCGCTGCCGGTCCAGGGCGTCGAGCTGCTGAATCGCCGTATTGGCGGCCTTCGCGGCGCTGGCGGGCAGCGGCATCCAACCAAAAGCGCGCGTGGCCCGCGATCGTTGCTTGGCGAATTCCGACAAGGTCACGTAGTAATTATCCACCAATTCCAAATACGCCGGAGCGACCCGCGGCAGCGCCAAGCGTAAGGCTTGCAATTTTTCCTGCACCACCTGCAATTGCTTGGTGGCATCCCAGTCGCGCAACACCATTTGCAATGGGGCTTCGGTCCGCACGGGCAATTCGCCCGGACGCGCGCGCACGGCGAGCGATACCCGGAGCAACTCGTCCAGCTTTTGCGCGCTTTCTTCGGGCGTCCAGAGCTGCCGGTTGTCGCGTCCCAGGAAATACGCCACCTGCAGCGCCCACCATTTCTCCAACGCCAACCGACTCGAGAATGTCGTCCGATAAGTCTCAAGGAAGGCTGATTGCCAATTGTAATAGCGCGGCAACGCCCGCACCAAGCGACTCAATTCCTCGTCCCCGCGCTTGAGCTGACGCAGTTCCGTGACGAATAATTGCGCGCTCGCTTCAAAGTATTCCGCATCAGCGGGCGTAAATTTTTCCGGCGCGGGCCAACTTAACTCGGCCAGCGTGGGTGGCGGTCGTTTTTGTAGAATTTGCCGCGCGCGCGCCAAGGGATCAGGATCGGTGACTTTCAGGTTTCTTGGCTCGACCATCAACCGACCGATGCTCAAAGAAGGTGTGGACAAGATCAACTCGACTTGCTGCGAGTTCAGGAGTCGTTGGGTTAACCCTTCCGATAACCAGAGTGGAATTTCAGCGCTGCGTTCATTGCTGCCGCGATTGGCCATCTCCAACAATAGGACCTGGATCATCGTCCGAAAAAATGATGCCGACTCAATCTGCTGCGGTAAATCCACCCGATACAACCACTGGCTGCCCAGGCGATCCACTTTAATCAACGGGACAAAACCCGCTGATTTAACCGGTCGGATGATCACCTGAATTACATCCCGCCATTCCCGCCCCGTCGCCAGCTCCCGCTCCAGCGCCTGTTTGATCCGCTCACAGGACACCACCAGAAACGGCGCGGTCAGATCTATTTGATTGGCGTTTGGTTTACCCGAGGGCAAAGCCAGCCCCGGTGTGGCCGGCTGAAAATCCGAAACGAGAAATTGTCCGGAAACACTGCGCAGCGGTTGCATTCCCGTCGCCGCGCGCGCCGCCGTTCCGCCGCCTCCAAGCCCGAGCAGGAGAATGAGTAACCAGGCGTTCATGACGGCGGACACTGCGTCTCAGCTTTTCGCGGCTGGCTGGGCTGGGGGGCTTTCGGATTTCGTCGCGGTTTTGCTGGCGCCGTTCGTCGCAGCGGACCTGGCTTCGGTCTCCTTCTTGGCTGCTTGCTTGTACCCTTCGCTGCGATAATCGGTAATGTAAAAACCGCTGCCTTTGAAAATCAGCCCCCCCCCGGTGCCGATCAGGCGATGGACGCGACCTCCGCATTTCCTTTTGGTGCGCCCCGCGGGCAATTGGCATTTCGTCAGTGGTTTGTCCTTCATGGATTGCCGCACTTCAAATTCGCGGCCGCATTTACTGCATTGGTATTGATACGTAGGCATAATGAAATTCTGGAAATCAGCGGCGACGGCGCCGTCCGCCGGGCGCAAAGTGATACCCCCCATGCACACGCACGCCGATGGCCCGACCAGGGAAACCGCCGGGCTGCCCCGGCTTGTCCGATTCGAACAACGCGGTGTAGCGGTAATCAAAACGCTCCAGTTTCACCCGCGCGATTTTCTTCGCAATAAACCGTTCGATAGCCGCCACTGCTTGCGCGTCTTCCGCCACCATGATGGTAAACGCCTCGCCACTGGATTCCGCCCGTCCGGTGCGGCCAATCCGGTGGATGTAGTCTTCCGGATGTTGTGGTACGTCGTAATTAATCACGTGGCTGACGTCCTCAATATCCAGGCCGCGCGCGGCAATGTCCGTAGCCACCAGCATTTCGTATTTGCCCTTGCGGAATCCATCCAGAGCCTGTTCGCGCTCGCGTTGGGTACGATTGGAATGTAGCACCGCCACGGCGTAATTGCTCTTCTTGAGCGTGCGCGCCACACGATCCGCCCCGTGCTTGGTGCGGCAAAATACAATAACCGATTCATATTGCACCTGATCCAACAACGCCAGCAACAGATCGGTTTTCTGCGTTTCGGCCACCGGATAGATGACATGCTTGACCGTATCGGCCGGGGAGCGGCGCAGGCCGATCTCAACGGTCTGCGGCTGGTGCATCGCCCAACTGATCAGCGTTTCAATCGCTGGCGGGATGGTGGCAGAAAACAACAAGGTCTGCCGTTTTCGCGGACACTTCTCGACGATGCGTCGCACGTCAGGCAGAAATCCCATGTCCAACATGCGATCCGCCTCATCCAGCACGAGGTGCTGAATCTGATTCAGCTTGCAATTGCCTTGTTCCAAGTGATCCAGCAACCGTCCTGGCGTAGCGACGATAACGTCCACGCCAGTTTTCAAAGCTTCGGTTTGCCGGCCGTAACCCACACCGCCAAAGACCACCGCCACTTTCAGATTGGTGAATCGCGCAAAATCCCGGATGGCGGTTTCCACTTGAGCGGCGAGCTCGCGTGTGGGTTCCAGCACCAATAACCGCGATTGGGATTGATGGTTTCCAAGCTTTGACAGGATGGGCAGCGCAAAGGCCGCCGTTTTGCCGGTGCCGGTCTGCGCACTGCCAATCACATCCTGTCCCGCCAGCACCAACGGAATGGCTCGAAGCTGAATCGGCGTGGGCTCCACATATCCCATCGCCTTGACGCCTTCGAGAAGTGACGGCGACAACCCTAAACTACTAAACGACATATAGCGATTATTGCCGGATTTCCCGGCAAATGTCGAAGGGGAAGTTGCGGGGAAATGGGAAAGACTGGGGACATCGTGACCTCCGGTGAAGATCAAAGTATTGAGCACTCGTCGCAAAGTGGCGCTGCTGCA
>JBDHQI010000018.1:0-84854 GCA_039806955.1 Verrucomicrobiota bacterium
GGCCGCGCAATTTGCAGCGACAACTCGTACTTGGATTCCATCATTCCAAACGTGCCCGCCATGCCGCAGCAGCCGGTATCCAGATACTGCACCTTGCAACCGGGCAACCGCGCCGCCAGCCGGTGCAGGTACGCCGGGTTGGTCAGCGATTTGGCGTGACAATGCACGTGAATCGCCACGGTTGTGTGGCGCGAGTGAAACCGCAGCGCCTCCGGTTCGGCACTCAACACTTGATCCAAAAATTGTTCGAACAATACACTGCGTCGAGCGATGCGGTCCGCTCCGGGCAGATGCATTTCGCGATAGTCCTCGAAGAACATCGAAAAACACGACGGCTCCAAAAAAATGATGGGAATGGCGTCATCGGTCTGGCTCACCAGCGCCAGATTGTGCGCGCCCCACTTGCGGGCCAAACCAATGTTACCCTGACTGAACGCCGGCCGACCACAGCATTTGCGCCCAATGGGCAGCAACACCTCGTATCCCGCCGCCTCGAGCACCGTCACGGCGGCAATGCCAATATGCGGATCATAATACCGCACAAAAGTGTCATCCCATAAGATCACTTTGCCGCGCTTTCCGGCGCCGGCGACCGGGCGTTTTCGGAACCAACGATCAAACCGCTGCCGGGTGTAACGCGGCATGACACGTTCCTCAGAAATTCCCATCGTTTGAGCGAGCAGCCGACGAATCACCCGTGAACCGAGCAGATCATTCGCCAGGCGCGGAAACAGGCAGCCCAGACGTCCGAGCAAATCCACGGAACTGAACATCCGTTCCTTCAGCGATAATCCATCGCGCTGAATCCGCGCCCACATCAGCTCCGCCTTCAGCAGCGCCAGGTTCACATTGGAGGGACATTCCTTGGTGCAGGCTTTGCAGGAAAGACAGTTGCTCAACGCGGCCTCCAGTTCCGGCGTGCGCAACGGGTCCGCGCCCTTGCTCAATCCGCGCCCCGCCAGAACCGCACGAATCAAATTGGCGCGGCCGCGGGTGGACATCAGTTCGTCGCCGGTCGCGAGAAACGTCGGACACATGGTCGGCGTTTCCTTGCGACATCCACCGCAACCGTTGCACTGTTCGAGGTTTGCAGCAAAGGATCCGTCCCGCGCGGCGAAGGCCAGGTACTGCTTGAAGGGCAATTTGATTTTGCCCTCCACCGCCGGGCGCAGTTGTTGATCCAGCCGGTAGCGGCCATCGCCAATCAGTTTACCAGGGTTGAAAACATTATGCGGGTCGAATGACTTTTTGATCTGCCGCATCAGCAAATAAAGGTCTTCTCCCACCTGCTCCTTCAAAAACTCCGTGCGCCCCAAGCCGACGCCATGTTCGGCGCAGAATGATCCTTTGAACTGGCGCACCAACGCGGCCACTTCCTCGGTGAGGTGCCGAAATTTTTTCAAGTCGCCGGGATCGTGTAGATTCAGCACCGGACGCACGTGCAACAAACCCGAAGCGGCATGCCCGTAAAATGAAGCCTGCAATCCCAGTCCGTTGACCAGTTTTGAAAGTTCGCGATGATACGCCGGCAAATCCTTCGGCCGCACGGCGGTGTCCTCGATGCACGTCACGGGTTTGGCGGCGCCCTTGCGACCGGTGAGCAGTGACAAACCTTGTTTGCGCAGCCCCCAGACCAGGTTGATCTGCGCCAGGGTTTGCATGATCTTTTTGCGCCGCCCAAGTGGCAACTGTTCCAGGGCCGCCAACCGCTCTTCGACCTCGGAATAAAACTCCACAATCAGCACGCCTTCCGCCGGTTGCTCGTCCAGCTCCAACAAGTCCCGCGCCGCCTGGAATGCCAGTTGGCCGCGGGTTTGATCCAGCAGAATCCGATCAATGAATTCAATCGCCACCGGTTTCAAGGCCGCAAGTTCGACCGTCGCTTGCATGGCGTCCGCCACGGAGTCAAAGAAGATCAGCCCCAAACCGATTTCGTCCGGAGTGCGCACCACCTTGACCTTGGCGGATAAAATCGCCGCCAGCGTGCCTTCGCTGCCCGCCAGCACATTGATTAAATTATTGGGCGCTTGCACCACTCGATCCAACGCGTAACCCGGCCAGCGTTTCAACAGCCCCGGACCAAAGCGCTCATTGATCTGCAACGCGTTCAACATCGCCAGGTTTTCCAGCAACTCGCGCTGCACCGGCAGCGTGCCGCGCTCGGGGCCGACCTGCAGAATCCGCCCATCGGCCAGCACCACCTCCAGTTCGACCAGATGGTCCAGCGTGGTGCCATAAAATGCGGTGCGCGCACCGGAAGAATTGTTCCCGATCATTCCCCCGATGGTGGCGCGGGAACTCGTGGCCACGTCTGGACCAAAGGCGAAGCCTTCCGGGCGGAGAAAATTATTGAGTTGATCCAAGACCACGCCCGCGCCGACTCGCACGGTTTGCGCCTCCCGGTCAAAGTTCATGATCCAGCGCGTGTAGCGGGAAAAATCAATCACCAACCCGTCGCCAATCGCGCCGCCCACCAGCCCCGTGCCGGCGCCGCGCGGAACCACGGAAACCCCGGCCTGCACCGCTGCCTGGATGATCTGACTCGCCTGTTTGGCGTCGCGCGGAAACGCAACCGCCATAGGCTCGATCTGGTAATGCGAAGCATCGGTGGCGTAAAGTTGTCGCGTCTGATTATCGAAGGCGACCTCGCAAGACGTAGCCGAAAGCATCGCGTGTTGTTGTGTCGGCGTCATGAGCAATCTGCCGACTCAGGGTAGGGAACAAATTTTCTTCTGACAATGGGGAAGCGCGGCGCCCCTTCGCAACCGCACTCCCGCGCCTCCATCCGCACCCGCCATTACACCGATGGCCCTGACCACAGCGCGGCCGTCGCTTGCAACTTGGCCAGCAATTGCGCGTCCGCAGCCGGAAAAGCATAATCGTTCAACTCTGTTCGGGAGGCCCATTGCACCGCGGCGCACTCCAGCGGTTGCGGTTCGCCCTGGATCAATTGGCAGAGAAAAAATTTCAACGCCACCTGACGCTCCGGATAGGCGTGCAACACGCTCTCAAACAATTCGCCCACCGCCACCGTGACGCCCAGTTCTTCGCGCAGCTCGCGAACCAGACATTGCTCAAACGTCTCCTGCGGCTCGCGTTTGCCGCCGGGGAATTCCCAGAGCCCGCCCAGATGCGTTCCGGCCGGGCGTTGGGTGATGAGCAGTTTACCAGCGCGAAAAACCAAGCCCGCAGCGACTTCAATGACGGCACTCGTCGTTTCGGTCTTCTCTGGTGAGTGTTGAGAACCAGTCATTTAGCTCTCAATTTCATCAATAGATTCAGGCATTTACTGCACATTTGCAAGTCAGAACCGGTGCAAAGCGGAACAAACAATTACTAACCAATTTCGTACTCGTTTGACTGGCACTTGCTGGCAAAATCGCTGGCACTCGGGTTGACATTTTTTCATTTGGTTGAGGGTTTAGGCGTGGAAATGGCCAAGGCTTCGGAGCGATGAAAAGGAACCCGCGCCGACGATGACGTGATCAAGCACTTCGATTTTGAGCAGTTGTCCGGCGCGGATTAAATCGCGTGTCACCTTGATGTCGGCGGTGCTGGGAGTCGGGTCCCCCGAGGGGTGGCAGTGCATGAGAATGAGGGCGTGCGCGGCGGTAGTCACCGCCAATCGGAACACCTCGCGACTATGCACCAAAAGAGTGTCTTGCGTGCCGATGGTCACAAGCTGATGCCCTTTGATGCGGCGGCGGACATTCAACACGAGAACGGCCAGACATTCGCATTCCGGGTTGAAATGGGGGTGGGTGGCAATGTGCAATTTCCAGTACTCGGCGGCTTTGTCGGGTGTGTCACACTGCTGCAAAGCGTCCGGCGTGGGACACTCGCGCAACGGCATGACCTTGTATTCGTAGGGGCTGGCGGGAAACTTGAACGGCGCAACCAGCGCGGGAGAGAAAGACGTGGCATTCATGGTCGGTTCAGGCGTTGAAGTTGGTGGCAAGGCGCGAACCGTATTTGCTACGCGGGTCAGCACTTGCGACAGCGCGGCGACGGGATTGATCACGAAAGCAGTCGTGTTCGTGCCCTGCGTTTGCCCGATGCGGTTGTCCAACGGGTCATAAACATTCGTTACTCCGCCCGCGTTCAAGAGGCGGTTGCGCACATCATAGGCGTAGGGGGCGAAGCTGCCATTGGGCAACGGCCCGTAAGTCAGGTTGCCGTCCAGATCATTCGTCACTGCCAACCCGTTAAACGTCGCAATTTGATTGTCGTCATCGTAAGTCATTATCCGCGTCGGTGGCGTGAACGGATGCGGCAGTGGAGCGGTGAACTCCGACGCCACGCGCCCCGCATTATTCCAGTTCAGCTTGAACAGGGCAATGGGAACACTGTTCGCAGTTCGTTCCAGAATGTTCGTCGTTTGTCCGGCGGCATCATGGCCTAACAAGCGAACCGTCCCGTTTGGCCGCGTGATGCTGACGACCTGCCCGTTGAGATCGCGGGTGAGAGTCGTTTGTCGGCCTGCCCAATCCGTCACGCCAATCACTTTATTGTGGCTATCGAGCGTGTAATAAACGTTCTTCCCGCCCGGATAAATCAAATTCGTCACGTTGCCACCGGCATCGCGGCGGAATTGAATGAGGTTGCCGAAAACATCGCGGAAACTGGCAGGGCGGTCGTAAGCGTCAAACGTCCATGCGTTCGTCAAGCCGTTCTCAAAGACATTGGTCACGTTGCCATTGGCGTCGGGGCGGTAAGTGGTCGTGCCCACCGCGTCAGCGCGGGCAATCAGGCGTTTGCGCGAGTCATGGGTGAAATTTTGGGTCTGGCCGGATGGCTCTTTGGCGGAAACCACCAATCCTTGATTGATTGTCCGCGTCGTGGAGCGGCCTAATGGCGAAAGAGAATTGGTCATGCGGTTGGCCGCATCAAACTGAAACTGCCACTTCTTGCCGTTGCGATTGGTCAAGGTGATGTTGTTTCCCGCCCCGTCGAAGGCGCGACGCAAGATGCGATTGGCCGGGTCGGTTACTTGGATCAATTCGTTGCGCTTGTTCCAAACCTGCCGTGTGACCTCGTTGGCGGCATTGGTGCTGGCGATTTTGCGATTGTCGCCGTCATAACCGGATCGGGTTGTGCGATTGAGCGGGTCGGTTACCCGAGTTGAATCCGCCTTGAAGAATGTCGGCGCACAGGTGGACACCCAGGCCATTGTTGCAGGCGTTCAGGACGCATTGAAAACGGGCATTCAAAAGGAGGTCATTGCGCCGTTCCTGATTCGGTCCCAGCAATTGACCAACGAAGTGTCGCCGACCGTGCGGGAGATTCGCGACAACGTCGCCAAGGCCAGCAAGCTCTGGCCGCAGCGAATTTGGCGGACGGCGATATGGAGTGGCATCATCCTGACGCTCACCCTGTCGGTGATTGCCACCTTGGTCATTGATCTGGCATTGAAGAAACAAAATGAGCGAAAGCTGGCCGAACAGATTGCGCGGACGACCCGGGTGATGAACTACAATCAAGATGCCTTCCGCCAGTTGGCGATTGCCCAAGTACCAATCAAAGTGGTTCGCACGTCCATCACCAAGGCAGAATCGTTGGAAACGTGCTGATTGCCGCCGGAACGGCCGGAGCGGGATACGCAACTGCTACCACGAGAGCCGCGCAAATCGCGGCGGCAGAGCCACAACTCGCTCAGGGCATGAGCACGCTGCGACTTCTGGCAACATATGACCGAGGAGCGCAGGCACTCAACGCGGCTGATTACGCTGCGTATGGCGCGGAATTGACGTCTCCGCTTTACAAGGGATTGCTCATGCAGCAAGGCGTTGACTTGGCAGGAGAAGCTTACTCGGTAACAACACCATTCTTGCAGCGCATAGGAACATCAACCACACTGGTTGGCACAGGACTTACTCCAGGCGCTGCTTTCGGCGCAGGAGTGGTTGGAACAGCGGCCGAGGCGACAGGTTGGCTGAACAACTCCGGCTGGCTTGGCAATCTGAACGGACAACCTTTCAAGTAATGACAATGACATTTTCGCACATCACCGCCGAGTATCGCTGCACCAAGTGTGATGGAGCGCGTTCAGAACACGCCAGCACGCTGTCAATCCCTTACGTTATCACTGCATTTATTGGAACGATTTTTTTATCTGCTGTTTTGCTTCGCACGCCGTGGAATTTTCCTTGGTATTATTTCTTTTGCATCTTTGCGGGCGAATTTTTGGCGTTGTTCATTGCGGGCTTGCCTTTAAGCTTTTTCTTCATCGGCGGTTCAATCGTTCGCAAGTGTCCAAACTGCGGAGCAGCCATGACTCTCCGAGGCCGGCACTTCACAAAAACCGAAAAACCTCGTTGGTCCGATTCGTTATTGCTGGTCTTTTTTGTCGCAATAAATGTCGTGGCGTTCATTATTTTGCACCAACACACTTGAACTTTGGACGGTCGGGCATTCCGCACAAGCGGCGAGAAGGAAACAGCCATGTTCAGGCCGGGTGGAGGAAGGTCGGCCACCGGAAATCGGTAATGACAGATGATTGAATTATGCAAACTAAACTCGTGAAATTGGCCATTTTACCCATTTTGTTTCTGCCTCTCAGCGCATTTTCCCAAGGCGTGTTACTCAATGCCGGAGATTCGTATGTGTTCGAGTTCAGTTCACTCGACTACTACGGCCCACCACAGCCTACTCAAGGCGGAATGTTCTTTGCAAATTTTGCGGCCAACAGCTTTATGGGAGGCGAAAGTCTGCGTATTGACCTTTTCCCAGACCTCCTGTTTGACACTCCTAGTTCATACACATTTGTAATGCCCACTGACCCAACCGAGACTTACCGGGCTACAATTCTTTGGTCATCTTTCGACCCGCCGTTTTGGCCTGACCTGCGAGGAATGGCACAGATCACAATGCTCACAGGCGTCGCTCAACTCGATGGAATTGGCGTTCACCAGATTGTCAATGGGGGACTCTATTCACAGTTTTTCCCTGTCCCTGAGCCGAGTGTTTCGGTCTTGGGGTTAGTTGGTATTGGTGGTTTGGTCTTTTTGCGTCGGCGCTATCGCGTCAAGAACAGAACTTGATGCGCCACTGAACGGCTCGCCCACTTCGGAACGCTGCCCGACGGGTTAAAAATCAAAAAGGTCTTTGAGCGAAACACGAAGGGCGCTGGCAATGCGCTCGCAGCCTTCAACTGAAGGAGCATTTATTCCCCGCTCCACAAGGCCAATGAAGTCCACAGAATAATCCGTTGCTTCCGCAAGTGCTTCTTGCGTCATCTTTGCTTTTCGTCGCAGCCGCGCGATTTTTTGGCCGAGTCGCTTCTTTACCACTGAGCTAAACTACGGGCTTGTCATGTTGTCGTGAACCGAGTTAAACTACGGATTAAAAGATAACGCTCGTCATGAAAAAGAAACGCCGCAAAACCTTCCACCGCCGCGCCAAAGACCCAGTGGATGCTTACGATTGCGCCCTTCATTGCTGGCACAAAATCGCCACTGTTCGTTCCTAAAATCGTCTCCCCGCCAGGCCTCACTTCCCCCCGCTCGCCGACCGCCGACCGAAGCCGGTTTCAAAATCAAACTTCTCACCGTTGAGTAATCACTCAACCTGGTAATTCCCTTCACAGCTTACACAGCGGGGGACGCTGCCCGCGTCCGCAGCGCGATGAGAAGGCGGGCAATTATATGGCGTGGGCGTATGCGGTTAACGCGCGGCCTGTATCGTAGTGACGAACCGACTTTGCAACCGGATGACCGCGATTTAAGCGAAGCATTGGCGCAGGCGGTTGAGAAACTGCCGCAGAACATTTATCAGGTTCAAAATCAGCCGACTGTCGCGCGAAAGATTGAAACCAACATTCCCGCCCCCGATTTCATCAAACCCAATGCCTACTGTGTTCACGAGGACGGCCGCGTTTGCATCCGCTTGGGCGATACGCTGCGTCCACTCGACGACATAGCCGCTGAAACCCGTTCACGGATTCGGCGATTGATTGGCGTCCGCGATGCTGTGCGTCTTTGCCTGCGCTCGCAACTGGACGGCAGCAACAACGAGCAGGTTGAGGACGCCCGTTTTCAACTGAATCTCGCCTACGACCGTTTCCTTTCCCGTTTCGGTCCGATCAATGACGCTGCCAGCGTCAGCGACCCGCGCTTCCGTGAGAATGTCGAGGCGCTGCAATCGGTGCAGCCAAAAGATTTGTCCGCCACCGAAATTGACGTGCGCTTGAGCGCGACGTGGTTGCCGCCGGAGAATGTTGAAAAATTTGTCCACGAATTGCTCGGCGTTTCTTCCGGTGTTCGCGTCACCCACGTTCACGCGCTTGGTTCGTGGCACATCACGGCGGAATGGGACGTGAAACGGCAGACGGCCAACGTCACCGATTGGGGAACGACCCGCTACACCGGCCTCGAACTCATTCACGACGCGCTCAATCTCAAGACGCCAACCGTGCATGACATCAAGGATAAAAAGCCGGTCATCAACCCCGACGCAACCGAAGCCGCGCGGGAAAAGCAGGAGCGCATCAAAGAGAAATTCAAGGAATGGGTCTGGACGGACGATGAACGCCGCGAAAGGCTCGTGCGGCTTTACAATGACACCTTCAATCACACGCGGCTGCGGACGTTCAACGGCGAGCATTTGACGTTGCCGGGCGCAAGTTCCGCCGTCGAATTGCACTCGCACCAAAAGGCGGGCGTCTGGCGGATTTTGCAAACGCCCAACACGCTGCTCGGCCACGTCGTCGGCGCGGGCAAGACTTACACGATGGTTGCCGCCGCGATGGAACTGAAGCGGCTTGGTCTTGCGCGCAAGCCGATGTTTGCTGTTCCCAACCACATGCTCGGCCAGTTCTCCTCGGAATTGCTCACGCTCTATCCGGGCGCGAACATTCTTGTCGCTGGCAGGGAAGATTTTGAATCCGCCAACCGCAAAAAATTGTTCAGTCGCATCGCCACCGGAAATTGGGATGCCGTCATTGTCACACACTCCGGTTTTGAGCGCATCCCACTTTCAGCAGAGACACAACGCCGTTTTTTCAATGACCAATTAAATGAACTCGACAACGCAAAACGCGCCAGCGCCGGAGATGATCGGGTTTTGGTCAAACAGATTGAGAAAGCAAAAAAACGGCTCGAAGCCAAATTGGAGGCTCTTGCCGCTCCCAACAGAAAAGACAACACGCTGACGTTTGAAGAACTTGGCATTGACCGCTTGTTCGTGGACGAGGCGCATTATTTCAAAAATCTCTTTTATGTTTCCAACATGACGCGCATCGCCGGTTTGCCGCAAACCGCCAGCCAGCGCGCGTTCGATATGTTTTTGAAAGCGCGTCACGTTCAATCGGTAAATGAAGGCGGCGGTGTCATCTTCGCCACCGGCACACCCATCGCCAACAGCATGGCTGAAATGTTCACCATGCAACGCTATTTGCAGCCCGAAGATTTGCAGAAGCATAATTTGCAGCACTTCGACGGCTGGGCGGCCACGTTCGGCGAGCCGGTGACGGCGATGGAATTATCGCCCGACGGCGCGGGTTATCGGCTCAACACGCGCTTTGCTCGATTTATCAACGTGCCCGAACTCATGCAGTTGTTCCGCCAGACCGCCGACGTGCAGACGGCGCAAATGCTCAATCTTGCTCGTCCGAAATTGGACGGAGAAAAAGCCGCCATCCGCAGCGCAGCGGCAACACCCGCATTAAAAAAATTTGTTGCGTCGCTGGTTGAACGCGCACACCGGCTGAAAACCGAGCGCGTTGATCCGAGCGAGGACAACATGCTCAAAATCACCAACGAAGGCCGCAAGGCGGCGTTGGATTTGCGGCTGATGATCCCGACGACAACGGACGAACCGCAAAGCAAAGTCAATCTCGCCGTCGAAAACATTCATCGGATTTGGGAGCAGACGAAGGAGAACCGTTCGGCGCAACTGGTCTTTTGCGATTTATCCACGCCGAAGGAAAAAGGCTTTTCAGTTTATGACGACATGGCTGCGAAGTTGGTGAAGCTCGGCGTTCCGCCGGAGGAAATCGCCTTCATCCAAGATTACGACGCCGACAACGCCAAACTGCTTTTGTTTCGTTCCGTTCGCGCGGGCAAAGTCCGCATCCTTTTCGGCAGCACGCAGAAAATGGGTTCGGGAACGAACGTGCAGGAGCGTTTGATCGCCTTGCACCACCTCGATGCTCCGTGGCGACCGTCGGACGTGGAACAGCGCGAAGGACGAATCTTGCGGCAGGGCAACAAAAATCCCGTCGTGCAGATTTATCGCTACGTCACCGAGGGAAGTTTCGATGCTTATATGTGGCAAATTTTGGAGTCGAAAGCGAAATTCATCGCCCAGGTGATGAGCGGCGACATGAGCATCCGCCGCTTGGAGGATTTGGATTCAGCGGCGTTGACCTACGCCGAAGTCAAAGCGATTGCTTCCGGCAATCCTTTGGTGATTGAAAAAGCGCAGGTGGATGCCGAGTTGATGAAACTTAACCGGCTGCGCTCCTCGCACGTTGAAGAACAATACCGCCTTCGCACAGCATTGCGTCATTCCCATGAAGAAGCGCAACGATGTGGCGAACGGCTGGCAAACTTGCGGCAGGACTTGACCGCGCGGCAGGACACGTCCGGCGACAAGTTCCGCATCGAACTCGAAGGGCAGACGCTCGACAATCGCGGCGTCGCCGGTGAATTGCTTCTGCGCCGCGCGGCCAAAATCAGAAATAACTTCGGCGCAAGTCCGCGCGTCGGCAAGTTCGCCGGTTTTGAGTTGTTCCTACACACCGCTTTCAGCGGCGAGGTGGAATTGTCGTTGCGCGGCAAAAATCATTACAGCGCGCGCGTCACGGATACGGCTTTGGGAACAATACGCTCGCTCGAATCCATCGTGCAAGGCTTTGAAGATCGCGCGGCCACGATGGAACGCGACATCGGCGATCTGCAAAAGCGGGCGAAGGAATTGGAATCCAAAGTCGGCGTTCCGTTTGAACATGAAAAACGGCATCACGAACTCACCGAACGGCAGGCAGACATTGAGGAAAAACTTGACCTGACCAAGAACCAAGCGCCGAGCCAGATGGAGGACGCGGTTGTTGAGGAAAACGAGGAGAAGATCGCAACGAAGCAGACACCAAAGGAAACCACCCGCCGCGCGGCACGAGCCGCCGTTCGCGTATGAATGAAAAATCCGTGCTATTGCTGCCCCGTCTGCCCGCCCGCCTCGATTTGAATCAAGCGGCAGACCTGCTTGGGTTCATGTCCCACGAAATGCCGATTCTTCTGAGAGCGGGTTTGCTCAAGCCGTTGGGCAAACCGGCCCCTAACGGCCACAAGTTCTTCTCTACGACGGAAGTCCTGTCACTCACCGAAAACCGCGAATGGCTCGACAAAGCCACTCGTGCTATCGCAAAACATTGGCAGGAGAAAAATGCCTATGCCAAGCCGCCGATTTAGGATGTGTTTCATCGGATGCCGTGAAAAGCGAGCCTCCAGCTTCCACTTTCCACGGCATCCCCCTGATTGCCACGTTGCTTCACGCGGCGGTTGCCAACTGACGCGGCAGGTTGCGGACACTCACAATCTTCCGGCAGCGGGGTTTCCACTTTCGCCCCTTTCGCATAGCACCGGCTGCATGAGTTCAGGTGCGTTCATACCGCCGCCTGCATTTCAGCCGGTGGCAATGCGGCTGGTTCGTTTCCGGCAACTGCCGTTGCCGTTCCTGCCGCATTGAGTGATGGCAGCACAATGATGTTCGGCTGCGGTGCGCTTGGTGCTGGTCGCTTCTCGTATTGTTCGAGCGGCGGCAATTCCACCTGCGCCCGCTTGGAGTAAAAGCGGGTGAAAGTGGAGCTTTGATGCCCCAAAGTTTCCTGCGCGTAGCGTTCCGGGTAGCCCGCTGCGCGAGCGCGTTCCGCCCATGAGTAGCGATAGGAGTGCAGGCAGATGGACGGAATTCCCGCTCCCTCACTGCGCTTCCTGATTCCCAACCGTTCCACCCGCTCGGCAAACCGAGTGGCGCGGTCAGCAGACGAAAGCGTTGAATACTTCGGAAACAGCAGTCCGCTGGTTGGCAAGCCTTTCAGAATCTCCGCGACTTCATCGCCAAAGCGCAACGTGCAAAGCTGTCCGGTCTTCTGGCGATTGTAGCTGATGGTGCGGTTGTTCCAGTCCACGTCCTCAGCTTTCAAGTTCACCAAGTCAAACTGCGCCGCGCCGACGTGCCAGAGCAGTTCAAGGAAAGCGCGGCGTTCCGCGTTCTTCTCCGCGTTCACCAGCAACTGATGTTCTTCCCGCGTCACGCCCCGCCGTTCTTTGAAACGCAGTTTCGGCCATTGATTGTAGCCGATGATCGGCCATGCCAGCCAACCGAGCTTGAGCGCGAAGCTGTGAAACCGATGCAGGAACATATTGGTGCAGGGTTTGCCGGAGTCCTTCAAAACTTTGTAGAGCGTCTCCGCCGTCGTGTGGATGAGCGGGAGAGTGCGGATGGAATCGAAACCCGATTCTTTGACGGCGCTCTCGTAGCGTTCGCGAGTCTTCTGGCTGCGTCCTTCTTTGGATTGCAACAGGTAGTCCATGACATCCTGCCAGGTGCGAGTGTTGGCGCGGGGATCGCCAGCCGCCAAGTAAGTCTTGGCCATCTGCTTATTGAACGCAGGCTGATAGGCCGCCTCGTTTCTGGCGTGCAGGAGCCGGTTAGCTTCCGCCTTGTCTCGCGTGCCAAGCGAAGTTTGTTTTCCAGTGATGGTGTCTTCGGCGTAGTAGCGACCATTGCTGCGCCGATAGAATTTGAACCGTAGCTTCATAACTAACCTTTCGTTGTTATGAGGCTAAGGCGAACGATTCCGGCCAGTGAGGGTTTAGTGCAACCCTTTCGACCACCGTTTTAGCGGCCTGTTGTCAGCCTTGTCAAAATGCTGACAAATCTGCTGGCAATGCCGGGTAGAACCATTTGCAACCACTTGATGCACACGCATCTCGGTCGAGAAGCTAACGACCCAAGCTCATCAGCGCCCAACGCTCTTGTAGATCCAACCCAGTTTTTCCATTTCCCCGGGATCGAACAGGTTTCGACCGTCAAACAGGATCGGCGCCGAGAGCAAGTCCCGCGACTTGACCAGATCCAGTTGTTTGAACTCGTCCCATTCCGTGGCGATCACCAATGCGTCGCAGCCGGCGGCGACCTCGTTCATGTCGTCCACGTACGTAACATCCGGCAGCAGCGCGCGCGCTTTCTCCATCGCCTTGGGATCATACACCCGCAGCTTCGCGCCACCGCGCAACAGCCGTTGACACAAATCAATCGCCGGCGAGGAGCGCACGTCATCGGTGTTTTGTTTGAAGGCCAGGCCCAGCACCCCGATTTTTTTGTCCTTCAGCACCCACAAGGTTTCGGTGATTTTTTTCACGAACCGCTCCATCTGCTCCGCGTTGATGCGTTGCACTTCTTTGAGCAACCGAAAATCGTAACCTACCTGCTCGGAAATTTTGATGAACGCACTCAGGTCTTTTGGAAAGCAACTGCCGCCAAAACCGAGGCCCGCATTCAGAAAACGACGTCCAATCCGCGCGTCCAACCCCATCCCGTGGGCCACCTGTTGCACGTTCGCCCCGGTCGCTTCGCAGATCGCGGAAACCGCGTTGATGTAGGAAATTTTCAGCGCCAGAAAGGAATTGGAGGCGTGTTTGATCAACTCCGCCGAATTGATGTCAGTGACGATGATCGGCGCGTTGAACGGCGCGTACACTGCCTGCATCGCCCGCACTGGACGTGGCGAACGCACCCCCACCACGATCCGATCAGGCTTCATCAAATCTTCCACCGCAAAACCTTCACGGAGGAATTCGGGATTGCTGACCACGTCGAACTCCACCTTGCCCTTGGAATAACGCTCGATTGTCTCCGCCACCTTGTCACCGGTTTTCACCGGCACCGTGCTTTTATCCACCACGATCTTGTAACTCGTCAGCGCACCGGCAATTTCACGCGCCACCTTTTCGATGAAACTCATGTCCACCGAACCATCCGGTTGCGGCGGGGTGGGCACGGCGATGAAAATGACTTCCGACTCCGCGACGCCCGCCGCGATGCTGGTGGTGAAACTCAGCCGTCCAGCGGCCACGTTTTGCTTCACCAACGCTTCAAGGCCCGGTTCGTAAATCGGAATGCCGCCCGCCTGCAACAACTCCACCTTCCGGGTGTCGTTGTCCACGCAAATCACGTGATGCCCAACTTCGGCGAAGCACGTTCCCGTGACCAAACCCACGTAGCCCGTCCCAATGATTGTCAGTTTCATATTGTTTTGAATCTTTACCCAATGGACCAATGCACTCAAAACGAACGCTCAATTGTTCGCAGACGAATCATCTCAAAGACGAGCGCCGCCGAACCGATTCCGCGCGCCGGACGCAGGAAGGGTTGCCGGACCTAACCCGCCAGGGGCAACACGCGGGTCAGTTGGTTGTGGACGGTGAGGCAACCGCGGGAGGATTGGTTTCCGCAGTCGTTGGAACAACCACGGGCGGCGGCAACTTGGCGCGTAATTCATCCGCGCGCAGAGCGGCTTCCGCGCCAAGCGAACTGCGCGACGCGTCACGAGCCACTTCCTCATAGAGCGAGACGGCTTGATTTAAATCACCTTGCTGCGCGCGCAGACTGGCCAGCGCATAACGCGCCTGCGAAACCAGTGGCGCCTGTGGGAACTGATCCACTACACTCTTGTAGGCGTCGGCGGCCTCCGACGTCTTCCCTTGCGCGCTCAACGCCGCCGCTTTGCCATAGAGCGCCTGCGCCGTTAGTGGACTGGAAAAGTGTTCGTTGGCAAATTGTTCAAACGCCGCCTGGGCTTCACTGAACTTGCCGGTGTCGAACAACGCCGCCGCCGCCAGCAACCGCGCCTGCGCTCCGGCAGGAGTACTGCGATACTCATCCGCCACCTTGGTGTAAGCGGCCTCGCTTTCAGCGGCAGTCATCTGCGTGGCCGCATAAAAGGCGTCCGCCAGCGCAACCCCCGCCGTTTTCCGCTGATTCGCGCGGGACCAAAAACTATAACCAATGACCAATGCGCCGATCACCACCACCGCCGTCCCGATGATCAACTGCTTTATATTCTTTTCCGCCCAAGCCCAGGCTTTCATTACCTCCGGGCTTTCAGTGATATCTAAATCCATATTTCAAACGCGCAGTCTTCCGCTCCATCCCTCGAAAGGCAAGTTTGAAATCGGGCGGAACGACGTTAAATCGGCGTGGTTTCAGCCATCGAACTCAAGGCCAAGCCCCATCCTCTTGGAGGTGGCCATCGTCCGTAACGCCTTTCAAATGCAGGTCATTTCAACCACGATGCGACCTTTTCGCCGGCCCAAATCTCGGGAATTGGTTGGCGGGCACGGACCAGCGCCGCCTTCCGCCCGTGAACCATCACCTCGGCCGCCAGTGCCCGGGTATTGTAACTTGACGCCATGACGAAGCCGTAAGCGCCAGCGCTCAACAGCGCCAAATAATCGCCTTCCCGCACCCGCGGCAACGGACGGTCCTGGCAAAAGTAATCACCCGATTCACAAACTGGCCCCACCACGTCCGAAGGGATGGTCGCGCTGCTTTTTTTCGAGACCGGAACAATTTCATGGTAAGCATCGTAGAACGCGGGTCGGATCAGATCGTTCATCGCGCCGTCCACGATGACAAAATTCTTTCGCCCGGTGCGCTTCACGTATTCCACGCGCGTCAACAAAGCTCCCGCGTTGCCGGAAATATAGCGACCGGGCTCCATCAGGATTTTGACTCCCAATGAACGCACCAGGGGCAGCAAGGCCGCCGCGTATTGTTGCGGCGTGATGAATTTTTTACCCGCGCCCCGCCACCAAGCCGGTTGACCGCTGGCGAGCGCGGATTGATAAACAATCCCGATCCCGCCGCCGATACTGAAAAATTCGATGCCGTAACGCGCTTTGAACTGTGCCACCAAGGGGGCGACTTTTTTTACCGCTTGAGCGAACGGCGTCACGTCGGTCAATTGTGAACCGATATGCATCTGCACTCCGCGCAAACGTAGATTTTTCAATTTGGCCGCCCGCGCATACACGCCGGGAATGTCCTCAAACGCCACGCCGAACTTATTCGCATACGTGCCGGTCGTGATCTTGGCGTGCGTTTTGGCATCCACATTGGGATTCAATCGTACCGCGACCGGAGCGATCTTCTTCAACCGACGGGCCACCGCGTTGATGCGCTGCAATTCCGGCTCACTTTCCGCATTGAATGAATAAACGCCCTGTTGCAGAGCGAAGCGAATCTCTGCCTCGGTCTTGCCCACACCGGCAAAGACGCAGCGGCGCGGATCGCCACCCGCAGCCATCACCCGTTGCAGTTCGCCGCCGCTGACAATGTCGAATCCGCTGCCCAGCCCGGCGAGCAAATGCAGGACGGATTGGTTGGAATTGGACTTGACCGCAAAACAAACCAGGTGCTCGACCGGAGCCATGGCCTGATTCAATTCCCGATAGCATCGTGCCAGTGTGGCTTGCGAGTACACGTACAGCGGCGTGCCGTACTTTCGCGCCAGCGCTTCCAGGCTCACGCCTTCGACGTGGAGCTGGCTTCCCTGATAATGAAAATCATGCATGGCGCGAGAGTTTAGAGCGCGCGAGCCAAAGCGCAAGCGCCGCAGTGTTTACGCCACGCGGAACCATGCACATCTTCCGGACCGAATTACCGAGGAAGCAGTCGTAAGCGCACGGGTTCCCGATCTTGCGTGGAAGCATGAAACCCCATACACAACGATTACTTTGAGAAACCCGCCAAAATCGAGGCGCCGCACAATCCGCATGCAGCACCGATGCACGGTTAAAGGAAAGCCCGCTCCTCGCGGATAAAAACGCCTGAAAGTGATTGGCGGGAGAATACTGCCGGCTCTGCTAAACCGGCGCTCGCAATTGGCCGTCATACCAGTCGTACTCGCAGTTGAGCACTGAATTGACACCGTGCCCGGCCTGTGGCTTAATCCCCGTCCGCAGTAGTGGGCCGGTGGGTAGGATACTCAAGTGGTCAACGAGGGCAGACTGTAAATCTGCTGGCTAACGCCTACACAGGTTCGAATCCTGTTCCTACCACCATTTTTCCGGCTCGGGGACAGGCTCACACTCGAAAACAACAACCCGGCCGCCGTCCAATCCGGAGTCTTGTCAGCGTCTCCGGACAGACTGGAAAACCGGTTCAGGACAGAATTCAAATGAACAAGATTTCGCGCGCGTTACTTTCAGTTTCAGATAAAACCGGACTCCTTCCGCTGGCGCAAACGCTGGCGGCCGCCGGGGTGGAATTGATTTCCACCGGCGGCACCGCCAAAGTCCTGCGCGAGGCGGGCCTCACCGTAAAAGACATTAGCGAACACACTGGCTTTCCAGAAATGTTGGATGGCCGGGTCAAAACCCTGCACCCCAAGGTGCATGGCGGCTTGCTCTACATTCGCGACAAGACCGAACACGAAGCCGCTGTCCAGCAACATCAGATCGCGCCAATTGATCTGGTGGTGGTTAATCTTTACCCGTTTGAGGCCACAATAGCCCGCCCCCAAGTCAGCCGGTCGGAAGCGATTGAGAATATTGATATCGGCGGACCGTCCATGCTCCGGAGCGCAGCCAAGAATCACGAGAGCGTGACGGTGGTGGTGGATCCGGCGGATTACACTGCGGTGGCAGAACAAATTAAGGTTACCGGACAGACCACCTTGGAGCTGCGGCGACGCCTGGCGGCAAAAGTTTTTGCGCGAACGGCGGCTTACGATGCGGCAATTGCCGCGTACCTGGAGCGCACCTTCAACGGAAACGCGTCACAATTGCCGCAGATACTGGCGCTTTCTGTGCCATTGGCGCAACCATTGCGTTATGGAGAAAACCCGCATCAGGCCGCGGCGCTATACGGAAAATTTAGCGAGTATTTTCAGCAATTACACGGCAAGCAGCTTTCCTACAACAACATTCTGGACCTCACGGCGGCAGCGGCACTGATCGACGAATTTGAAACCGCCGCACCGACCTTGGCCATTCTGAAACACACGAATCCCTGCGGCGTGGGTCAGGGGACCACACTGCGTGAAGCCTGGGATAAGGCGTTCGTCACAGATCGTCAGGCCCCGTTCGGCGGCATTATCGCCGTCAATCGTCCGCTGGATGTGGATTGCGCCGTCGCCATCGCCGAGATTTTCAGCGAGGTGATTGTCGCTCCAGATTTCACCCCTGACGCACTGGCGTTGCTGCAAAAGAAGAAAAATTTACGGCTCCTTAAAGTCTTGCAATCGGGACAAACGGCATCGCCTTGGGATCTGCGCAGCGTCGGCGCGAATTCCTTCCTGATGCAACAGCACGACTTGAAGGCAACGTCTTCCACCGATCTGAAAATCGTCACTAAACGACAACCTACCGAAGCGGAGTTGTGCGCGATGCTATTTGGCTGGCATATCGTCAAGCACTTGAAGTCCAATGCGATCCTGTATTGCGCGGCCGACCGCACGCTGGGGATTGGCGCGGGCCAGATGAGTCGTGTGGATTCCAGCCGCATCGCCGTATGGAAGGCCGGTGAAGCCGGGCTGACGCTGTCCGGCAGCGTGGTGTGTAGTGACGCGTTCTTCCCGTTCGCAGATGGATTGATTGCGGCGGCGGAAGCGGGAGCAACGGCGGCGATTCAGCCGGGCGGCTCAGTTCGTGATGCCGAAGTCATTGCGGCAGCGGACGAGCGCAATCTGGCGATGGCGTTTACCGGCGTCCGACATTTCCGACACTGAGCGCGGCGAGGTTACAGCAGCAACCGGATGATCAGGAAAACTTCGCCGCCGGCGACAATCAGCAGCAAGCTCCAAACGAACCACTCACGCCACTGCAGATTGCGCTGCCGCGTCGGACTCAACCGAAAGGCAATTTGCACCGCACCCGCCGTGATGATGTCGCCATTGTGCAGTCGCGCCGCTTCAGCGGGAGTTTGATTGATGGCGATAATTGCGCCGGGATGCGTTTGAAGATTAAAACCGGTTTTGGCGGCCAGACTCAGTTCAAAGTGTTGATCCCAGACGCCTTCGTCTTCCAAGCGTAAATCCGCTTGTGGACTTCGACCAACTTTTATCGGGAAGTGGCGCGCCTCCCAAATCAACCCCGCGCGCCGACCGGACAAGATCTGTAATTGAACCATTACAGACCGATGGTACCGCCAATGCCGCGCATGGGCACTTCGATTTTGTCCCCGGGATAAACCGGCAAATCATAATTAGAATCTTGCGCGGCTTTTTTGCAATCCACGATGGTTCGACTGCCATCGGCACGGGTGAGTACAACGCGTTTGCGATCCGCAAAATCGGTGAAGTCCTGCGCTCCGGCAATGGCTTTGAGAACGGTGGTCTGGCCAAAGTATTCCTGGCGGCCCGGATTCCGCACCTGACCTTGCACGTAAAAGATGCGCCGTTCCGAGGATGCCGTGATGGTCAGTTGTTTGTAAAACAGCGGCACGTACTTGCTGTAAATCGCTTTTTGCAACTCACCAAGGGTTTTACCCTCGGCTTTGATTGAACCAATCATCGGCAAGGTAACCATGCCATCTTCCTTGACCGTTTCCTCGTGCGGCATGGGCGGATTTTGGATCCCGGAGAAGGTGATTTTTACGTAGTCCCCAACTGCCAGGCGCGCGGCTTCGCCGAGCGAAGCACCGGAACCGGCAGCTTTGGAAGCGCTCGCATACGGTTGGTCATCCGGAACCTCAGTAAAAGGAATCTGATCCCGCGAGGTCTGACATCCAGTCAAAATCAACCCAAGCAGGAGCACCACGCCCGCCCACCAGCCACCGAAGGCCCTTTGCTGCGAAATTACTTTCTTCATGAACTTATACTCAGACAAGTGGATCAGTATTTTTGTTTGATTTCGCCTGAATCTTTCTCTCCGGGCGCCACCGCTTCCGCCACCGGCTCGGCATCTTCGTTCTTGGCGTAATAATCGTGGTAATAGCCGCTGTAATAATAGTAACTCTCGTCCTGTGACATGTTGATGTTGTTCAACACGATACCGACCAGATTACCGCCCACTTTCTCAATGAGTTGCTTAGCGCGAATGTTCATCGGCTGTGGATACCGACGGTATTGAATGACCTGAACGGTAATATCCACTTCACTGGCAAGGATGGAGGCGTCGCTGACCCCCATGATCGGCGGCGAGTCGAAAAAGACATAATCGTAGCGTTGTTTGAGTTCATTGATCAGATCCTTCATCTGGCTGGAACTCAAAATACCCAGTGAACTGCTGGGCAACTTGCCGCTGGCTAGAAAATCAAGTTTGTCCAACGAAGTAGTTTGAATGACATCGGTCAGGCTGTTTTGCTTCAACAAGTAGTTGGTCAAACCGAGGTTGTTGGTGACGCGCAAAATCTTGTGCAGCGTGGGCCGGCGCAAGTCGGAATCCACGATGATCACGCGCTGGCCACTTTGAGCGAAGACCGTAGCCAGATTCAGGACCGTGGTGGATTTACCTTCGCCCGCGCCAGCGCTGACCACGGCAATGCTGTTCAACTTCTCGTCTTTGCGCGCAAATAAAAGGTTGGTTCGCAAGACCCGATAAGCTTCCGCATGGGGGCTTTCGGCTCCCTCCTCAATTAAATACCCGACGTTCTGAGGTATGACGCCCAAGACTGGCGACTGGAGGAGACGCTCAACGTCATCAATGGTCTTGACGCTGGTATCCAGGTACTCAATGAAAAACGCCAAGCCAACCCCCACCACCAGCCCAATAATCACCCCTAAAATGATGTTCAAGGTTTTGTTCGGGCGAACGGGTTTTTTGCCGGGTGTGGCGTATTCGATGATATCCACCTGGAATTTTTTCGGCAGGCTCAAGTCAATCTCTTCAACATTGATCTTGCGAGAAAGCAGGGTGCGCAGATCTTCCTCGCTCATCAACGTGCGCTTCAGATCAAAGTAGGGACGGCTCTTGGTCAGCTGTTCCTGATCGAGTTTGCCCGCCGATTCCACGGCGGCGGTGCTGTTGTCCAAACGCGCTTTGGCCATCGCCACCTTGGTTTCCATGGCCTTCATGATGGCGCGGACTTGATCGTCTATTTTAGTCTCCAACTCGACTTCCAAATCCTGAATGCGCTTCATATCCGGATGCTCCGGCCCCAAGTCCACCGCCAAAGTGAGCGCATGCTGCTCGGCCATGTTGAGCTGTTGGAGCAGATCGGTTAATACCGGATCCATTTCCATCCGCGGCAAGACTTCCCGCAGTTCCTTGGTGGAAAGCGCGCTCAGCTTGTCGTACTGGACTTTCCTTTCCTTGTATTCATTGTCGGCTTCGAAACGGCTTAAAAGATTGCGTTTATATTCCTCGGTTTCAGTCTGCATCACCGGAGCGAGGCTGGTTGCGTCAATATCCGAGACGCCGGCGTCAATGCGTAATTTGTCCAGCCGCGACTTGATTTCAGCAATCCGCTCATCCTGGATTTTCAATTGCCGGCGCAACTCGTCAATTCCGCCCATGACGGCTTCCTGGTTTTTTGAAAGCCGCCAGTGCTGGTAGGCCTCGGCAATGGCGTTGGCTAAATCAGCGGCATCCTTGGCGTTATCGCTGAACACCTTGATGTCAATGATGCTGGTGTTGCGGCGGGGGCGAACATCCATGCGGGCGCGCAACATTTCCAGCGCCTCATTCGGTTTCAAGGGTTGGCCCTCGAAGTATTTATTTCCCCAAACCCGGAGGAGATCCCGGTTGTTAATAACATTGGTCAGAATGCTTTCCGACTGAATGGTCTCGAACTCGGTTTGGATAAAGTAGGGATCGTAGGCGCTGATCAGCCGACTGCTCATGCCGCTGAGTTCATCAATGTCCGACTTGTCACGCTCAACTCTCATGGAGGCCGTGCTGGCAAACAACTCGGGCAGAATAAAGGTGACCAAGGTGGCCGTGATCACCACCAGAAGAAAAACCGCAATGATGACAGTTTTGCGAATCCGAATAATTCGCCAGTAGTCTAAAAAGTGTAAGCGAGCCTCTGGTTGCGTTTGTTGCTTAAGCGGATCCATAGTCAAAAAAAATAGGGGCTAGTAATACGACCCAGCCCCCAACCAAAATATCCTCCGATCAGAAACCGACCGTCACGCCCGCATAGACGCGATTCCGATAAAAATCGGGTGACATACGCGCAGTCGAATCCCACCGATCAAAATTATACCCGGTATGGGCGGAAACATACTGGTTGAAGTTATAGGCCAAGTCCAGGCCGATGCGATATAACATATAGGTTTCGCCATCCACCGCCACGCCACCTCCGTTGTATTCAGCATGTGAAATACTGGCGCTTGCCGTGCCGATCAACTTGGAGATGATCTCGTGTTTGAGCGCACCATATGCGGTGACATACTCCATGTCTTTGACGTACGAAAGGGACGCGCCCACTTCGTTGGCCGATTCCCGGCTGTAACGAAGCCCCGCATCCACTTGCGTGCGCTGCTGGATTGCGTAAGTCACACTGCCTTGGATGAAAGGACTCCATTGAGTGTCATCACTGCCCGTGTAATTATAATACGTGTAATACTGCGCACCAACGTTCAACGCAGCGGACAAAGTTGGGCTGAAAATATGCCGGGCGCCAACATAGACGGTATGCCCGCGGTTATTGCGGTCCTGGCTACGCACCACCGGGAACACCGCAATAACTTCGTCTCCATTGTAGATCGTCTGCGAGTAGTTGTAACCCAGAATGCCAATCGTAGATGGACTCAACTTCCAATTGCTGTCAACCCGCACCAAGTGTTCGGTCCGATCGAAAATACCTGAATAGCTGGCCCGACCAGTATAAACGCCTCCTGGCAGTTTGTCGTGGTAGTCATAAAAATTATTATTATAACCCAAACTGAAACTCAGCAGGTCAGTGGCTTCAACATTGAATTCGGCCCGGGCAAAATTACGAATGTTATCACCTGGAATTCGCTGGATCGCCGCAGGATCAAACAACAGGTCCGGCTCTTGACCGATGACGAACGAGTCGCTCAACGAAATATCGGCGCGCGGACTGAAAGTATGCGCAAAGTTCAAGTCGAAGACATGAGTGTAGCTATGATGCCCCGCACGACCCGGGATGCTCTTATCGTAGAAGCGCGCCGTGAAGTCATAACCGACGTTGAAAGAAGTTTGTTCGCCGGGCAACCCGAACTTGATGGATGGAGTTATATCGAAGCCCGCCGATTCCACCGCCCACGCATCTGGCGCAGTGTTCACGTTGTCATCATAAAAGCCGTTTAAGGTGGCCTGGATGCTCCACGGCTTATTCTTCTGCAGTTGATTCAGCGTTGATGATTCAGCCGCGTGCAGCACGGAGGCGCCCATAGCCAGCAATCCAACTGAGGTAGCGATTTTTCTCATAGAATTAGTTCAGTAGTTCAACCCAAGACGACGTTTTCCTGTGTTTTACTTGAATCGGACGCAGCATGTCAAATAAATGTTCCGTCTTTTTATGTTCAAGCCAACGCCATCAGCCAAACGGTTTTCGTCAAAAATAGCAAGCCTCATCAGCAATAATTCAATAATAATTTTGACCATCGCGATTTGGATGCCAATCCAACGGTTTCCGCGCAAAATTTTACGGGAGTATGTATTTAACGCAAATTGGAATCTCAGGCCGCAACGCCCCAAGACTGTTAGCCGAAAACTTCGAGCGTTTGTATTATCCAAACCCTCCGCAATGCCAGCATGACGGCTCGTTTGCGTTATCTACATACTCCCGAAATTTTATGTTTTTATGACCGAAGGAAACAGCCTCAACGTCGCGGCACCACCACCGTCTGCCCCACCTGGATGCGGCGCGGATCCAATCCCGGATTGGCCCGCGCCAGAACTTCCACGGAAATACCGTACTGCCGCGAGATTGAAGTGAATGTTTCGCCGGATTTGACCCGATGATATCCCGCGGTGGCCGTGCCCGTCGTTGTTGCGCTCGAAGCGGAAGTTCGGTGCGGTAACGGAGTGGGTTGCAAAGTTGTCGTGGGTTGCGGTGTCCGGGCCGGACTCGTGGTGGCCGTAGTTGAATACGGCTGCGGTGAGGTTCGCGCCGCAGCCTGACGCAATTGCTCCACTTCACTCTGCAAGCGCCGATTCTCCGCCGCCAATTTCTCCAATCGCTGCTGCAAAGCGGAACTGGGAGGGATTGGCACCGCCGTGCGCGCGAGTTCCTGTTTCAGCCGCGCAATGTGTTGTCGAATCATTTCCGCATTACCCGCCTGGGGGCGCAGGCGGAGATACTCCTGGTAAAAATGGATTGCCGCCGCTTCGTCCACCTGCTTCTCCGCGTAAAGCCAGCCCAGCTCAAGATTCGCCGCCGCCGAATGTGGATTCAGCTCGAGAGCGCGCTTGAACGCATTGATGGCACCGCTGTAGTTCATGGCATTGACCAGATTCCGCCCGATCAAGAATTGTGGTTCTTTTTCCTCGTCCACTTGATCTGAGCGCCCGGGTTCACAGCCGCTCAACAGCAGCCCCACACAGCCGCCGAGCAACAGGATTTGGATGATTTTTGTCGGCGCCATGGCGGATTTAATTTACCGAATGCACCGACGACACGCAATCGCCTGATGACTCGTTCAACGCTTGCACGCGCGCGCGAACGGATTTTGAGCAACCGTCCGTGCCGTCCGATCGGTCGCGTACAATCCCAGCAATAAATAAACCCAACCAACCAGAAAGTGTATTCCCCATACCGAAAGCAGTCCGACCAGGTTCATCACTCCCAAGTCGTAAAAAGAAATGGCGAGCAGCATCAACAACGCGCCAGGCAGCAGCGCCGCGCCGCTCATCTTCCAACTGCCGCGCCAGGTCAAACGCCGATTCACGTAAAGCCCCAACCACCAAAGCGGTCCGGCATAAAGCGTCGCCAATCCGAACCACGCGATCATCAGACCGCACCCTGTAACGATGAACACTCCGGCCAATACTCCGGGCCGCCACGCGCCCCATAGGGGTTGTAATTTTTCCTGGCCCAGCGAGATAACCCAACCTGATGGATAGGGCCATTCCACATAGCCGAACAGGGAATAAATGGTGATCTGATTCCGACTCAATTCGCATTGAAGGTCCGCCACCGAACGCAACTGACCGGGTTGCTCCACGCTGACACTCAGAGCGAGAAAACCGTTTTCCTCCAGCATGACGGGCGTTGCCCCCTGCCAATCCAGTTGTTGGTGTCGAATCTGACTGGCGGCGGGCAACTGGTGAATGGCGTTGGAAATCACCGGCACGTAACGATCATGACAAAACCAGGCAACCCCTGCGGCCACCATCAGGACCACGAGAAATTGAATCAACAGCAACCGGCGCAGCGGCGCCAGCGCAAACGCCGCGATGCCACGGGGCGTGAAGGGTTGCCAAGCGGTTGCGAAAAAGTTGCCCACGTCACTTAATGGAAGGGAGCAGCCAACCGGATGCAAGCACGGGTTTCGCTCAAGCTCCCGGCGCCGGAGCCTCAGGCGACGCCGGTGGTTTGCCTCCCGGAGCCGGTGGCGGCGTCAACATGACCGGTACCGGGTAACGCAGTTTCATCACGTCGTCCACCAGCACTTCGATGTAGTAGGTCCCGGCCACCTTGAATTCCACCTGCCCGAACAGCGTAACATTGGTGGCGTGAAACCCCGCGTCTTGCAAAGTGAATTTCACTTCGCCTTTACGCAGGACCGTGGTTTGATCTGGCGCAATCAACCGCACATTCTCGCTGAATTTTCCCAAACCAGCCGTCCAACGATTGAAAATGCTCAACTTGAACGCCACTACCGGCAACTGGGGAACACGAATTAAATTGATGACGCCAATGAGAAAAAAATTTCCGTTGGTTTCCTGGCGCACCTCTTCGCATAACAGCGAACATTGCAAGTCGGGGAGAATCCGGGTTGGTGTCATAATTTGAAAAGTTGAAAACTATTGGGTGGCAGATTCCGCGGCACGAACGGTGTTTCGCATGAGCATGGCGATCGTCATGGGACCAACGCCGCCGGGGTTGGGCGTAATTTTTACCGCCAGCGGCTGCACTTCCGCAAAAGCCACATCCCCGACAAGTTTCGTCCCGGTTTTGCTGCCCGGATCGGGAACGCGATTCACCCCCACGTCCAGCACCACCACCCCCGGCCGGACCATGTCCGCCTTCAAAAATTCCGGAACGCCCATCGCCGCCACAATGATATCCGCGCGCCGACAATGCGATTGAATGTCGCGCGTCGCTGAATGGCAGATCGTCACCGTCGCATTGGCCTGATGGCCTTTCTGGCAAAGCATGGCGGCCATTGGTTTGCCGACGATATTGCCGCGACCCAAAATAACCGCTTCCGCGCCCGCAATTTTCACCTCAGACCGCACCAACAATTCCCGCACTCCGGCCGGTGTACAGGGTTGAAAACCCGTCGGGTCGCCAAGCATCAGCTTGCCGACGTTTACCGGGTGGAATCCATCCACATCCTTCGTCGGCAGGACGGTGGCATACACGACTTCCGCGCGAATATGTTTGGGGAGCGGGGCCTGTACTAGAATACCGTGAAGGCGCGGGTTGGCGTTTAGTTGTGCCAATAACGCGAGCAGATCCGCTTCGGAAGTCTGCTCTGGAAGTACATGCGTCTCCGAAACGATCCCCAGTTCCGCACACGTTTTTTCCTTGCGGCCAACATAGACCTTGGAGGCGGGATCCTCGCCGACGCGAACGAAGGCCAGTCCGGGTTGAACGCCACGTCCCTTGAGCGTGGCAATGCGCGTTCGCAGTTCGCCCTGGATTTGCGCCGCAATCTGGCGACCATCAATAAGATTCGGCGCCGTCATTATTTGACGACGTAAATTTTCTGAATGGTTAGAACCGGAGTGTTGGCCCAGCGCTCATCAAGACTTTCCTGGCCGGTCACGATGATCTGCTTGCCCAAGTAACGACTCAACTCGAGTTGCGCCGCGGGACTGTAAAGATAATTGATCAGCTTGTTATTCTCAGCGCTGTGCAAACCATACTTGGTCGGCGCCTGAATGCTGACTGTGGGTTTGACGATGCCTTCGTGCGACACCGTTCGCGGCACCCAGACCTCCTCAACCACCGGCGGTGGCGCCGCGCTGTTCACGTCTTCATGAATAATCGGTGCGGGTTCGGTCATCGTGCTCCCCGTGGTCACGTCCGTGGCGGGTGTAACTAACGGGCCATCGTCCGGAACGACGGCTGTTTCCGGAGCGATTTCCGGTTCAGGATGCTGCAAAGCCACCACGGGGGGCGCAGTCACTTCCGACCCGGCTTGCTGCAAAACGTAGCTGGCAGCGACAAACGCAAACGCATCCGCCGGCGCCTCGATTTCCGTCCAATTCCCCTTGGTGGCAACAGCTTTAACCGTTGTGCCCTGAGTCAACGTGCCCACGATACTGTAGTTTTCGCCTGCTCCCGTGCGCACATTCAATTTACGGGGTTTGACCGTCTGGTCCGCATTCAAATAAGAACTGTGAACCCACACATGCGCTTTCTGTGGATAAGCAATCTTCGCCCACTGAGCTGGTTCGCCCGCTTTGGGTTTGGTCAAAATCACTTCTTCAATTACCGCAACGACATCGCCATCGTGCAACTGCGTGATGATCTCCCCCTTGAAACCGGCTTTGCCACGCACATTCACGTTATTGCCGGTGATCGTTGCGTTGCCGGGAGACAGAATAATCGGCTTTTCGGCGGTTGCTGCCGAAGAGGCGACGGGCTTGGCTGCCGCGCTCTTGGCCGGTTTTGCAGCGGCGGGTTGATCCAATTGTCCGTCCGCGTGGGCGACCAGCAGTGTTCCGGCGAGCAGCGCCACACTCAAAATCATCCATCCGTTCTTTTTCATAGCTCAGGAGAGTAAAGTTTTAATCTCGGGCGGTGTCAATGTCCGCCATTTGCCGACTTTTAATTCCGCTAGTTTGATTTTTCCAATCTGCGTGCGAACCAGCCGCCGCACTCGCAAACCCTGTGTTTCGCACAACCGCCGCACTTCCCGATTCTTACCCTCGGCAAGCTCCAACTCAATGGCGCTTTCCGACTTTGTTGCCGAGAGCACGCGCGCTTGCTGCGCTTTCAGTTTGTCGCCCCGATGAAATACACCTCGTGTGAACGGTTCGATTTGCGCCGCATCAATCTTGCCGTCCACTGTAACCACGTAACGCTTGCACACCCCGTACCGCGGATGCGTCAACCGCAAGGCAAAGTCTCCATCATTAGTCAGGAAAAGCAATCCTTCACTGGCATAATCCAGCCGCCCGACGGAATTGATCGAGCGCCACTCTTGCGGCAATAAATCATAAACCGTGGGCCGACCGTGCTCGTCCTGTTTGGAACAGACGCAGCCCTTCGGTTTGTGCAGCGCAATGTACAGTTTTTTGGAGGCGCGAACCGGCTTCCCCTCCACGGTGACGCGGTCGCGCGCCGGATCAACTTTGGAGCCCAGCAAACGCACAACCTCGCCATTCACCGCCACCCGCCCCTCCAGCATGAACTGTTCGGCCGCGCGCCGGGAAGCAATGCCTGCTTCCGCCAAAAATTTTTGCAGCCGAACCACGCGAAGAGCCTTGGGAATGGCGTGAACCGACGGTGTGGGTAATTCCGCCGCCGGCTGTTGTCAAACTGGCGATCAGGCGTCCGGCTTGGTCTTGCGCAGGCCGGTGATCCGGTCGCCGTCTTTCCATTGACCGCGTTTCTTGAGCACTTCAATGCGCTCAAACCGTTTCAAAACACTACGTTTACCGCCCAAAGTGGACGCGGCGCGGAGGCTGGGATGCTGTGACATATCTCGTTCTCTGGTTAAATCTTATCGCTCGATTCAAAGCGGATGTTCACCCTAGCAGGTCGCCTCCATGCTGCCAATGGCTAATTTAAGGCGTTTTGCCCTCCACCCCATTTGTTGCGCGTTCCGGCTCGACTCACCAACCGCCAAGGCAGTACGTTGCGCGGGGCAACAATAGTTGATATGGACGAATTGCTGAAATTATTGCAGCGCAACGCGCTCGAAAATCACGAAAGCCTGGCCAAACAACTTGATCAATCCACGGCCGAGATTGCGCGCCGCATCGCGGCCTACGAGCAGGCTGGCGTCATCCGTGGTTACCAGGCGGTGTTGAACGAAGACCAGTTGGATCTGGATACGCTCACCGCCGTCATCGAAGTCAAGATCACCCCACAACGCGAAGGCGGCTTCAACCGCATTGCCGAGCGCATCAGCAAATTCCCCGAGGTGCGTTCAGCCTATCTGATGAGCGGCGCGTATGACCTGTTGCTCTTTGTGGAAGGGCACAACCTGCGGGAGATCGGCTCGTTCGTGAGCGAAAAACTTTCTCCGCTCGAAGGGGTGTTATCCACGTCCACCCATTTTATGTTGAAAACCTACAAACGTCTGGGCGTGTTGATGCAAATGGAGAATTCTGATGAACGGCTCTCGGTCTCTCCGTAATTGACGGGGGAGTGACAACCTCTTGCCCGAAGCGTAAGCTGACGACATGGGTATGAAACGACGCGTCAGAACCAATCAAACCACCCGGGCCATCCGGTGGGGACGAAACTTGGCGGCGCGCGTCCGGGCCATCATGACCGCACATCCCGAGGCCGACCCGGATAACATCCGGCATACGTTGATATTACTGGAACAACCACCGTTGGAACGCTTGCAAAGGAGCCTGATCCGTGGTCGCGCCGCTGCCATTTTCCGAAAATGAACTCCGCCTGCTGCGCTCCTTGTTGCGGCATCAAGTGCGATTCATGGTGGTCGGACTTTCCGCCGCCACCTTGCAAGGCGCTCCCGTCGTCACCCAGGACGTTGGCCTGTGGTTCGAGAACTTGGGCGAACCAAAAATCACCTGCGCCTTGCAAGCTGTCGGGGCCGCGTATGTTCCTCCTTCCATTCTCAATCCCCCCGATGCTCGCCGGGGCCGGAGCGGAATTGTTCGACCTCGTAATGCGAATGGACGGGCTGAAGAGCTTTGCCGAGGAATTCCCGCATTGCCTCGAAATTCCGCTGGGGCGGCACAAACTCAAAGTGCTTTCCTTGGAAAGAATCCTCGCCAGTAAAATCGCCGCGAACCGCCCCAAGGACAAACTCAGCATTCCCGTTTTGCGTGACGCCCTCATCGCTACTCAAATGCCCAAGCCAACCGCAAAAAACCAGCCCGCCTCAAAAAGCGTGCCCGCCGAGCCTGAATTGCCCTTCAGGACCATGCCATTATCAATTCGTCATCGCGAACGCCTCGCCTCTGATAATCTTATCGCCAGCCGCACACGGACACGCCTACTCGCCTCTCGACGCGGCTGCGTTGAATAGCTACCTTTTGGCTCATTTTAGAAAAATTTTAGATGCAGAAAAGCCAACCGTTTCCGCTCCGTAACCGCATCAACACCGTGGTGCGCGATATCCCGCGCTCCGGTATCCGGGACTTCTTCGACATCGTCACGACGATGAAGGACGTCATCAGTCTCGGCATCGGCGAGCCGGATTTCGACACGCCCTGGCATGTCCGCGAGGCCACGGTCTTCGCGCTGGAACGTGGCGCGACGCACTATTCCAGCAATCTCGGTTACATCGAACTGCGCCGCGCGTTGTCCAAATATGTCGCCAAGAATTTCGGCGTGGAATACAACCCGGACAACGAGGTCCTTGTCACGGTCGGTGTCAGCGAAGCACTCGATCTCGCGTTGCGGGCATTGATCAATCCAGGTGATGAAGTGCTTTATCACGAGCCGTGCTACGTGTCGTATCGTGCCACGATTCTGTTCGCCGGAGGCAAACCGCTTGCGGTCGAGACAAAAGCGGAGAACGGTTTTCGCCTCACGCGCGCGATGTTGGAAGCGAAATGCACGCCCAAGACAAAGGTCTTGATGCTGAATTTCCCCAACAATCCCACCGGCGCCATCATGAGCCGGGAAGATTTGGAAAGCATCGCCAAGTTCGCGGTTGAAAAAGACCTCATCGTCATCACAGACGAGATTTACGCGGAACTGACTTACGACACGCCGCACACAAGCATCGTGAGTCTGCCTGGCTTGCGCGACCGCACGATTTTTCTGCACGGCTTCTCGAAGGCGTGGGCGATGACCGGTTATCGCCTCGGCTACGCCTGCGGCCCGGCGGAACTCATCGAAGCGATGATGAAGATTCATCAATACACGATGCTCTGCGCGTCGTCGCTGGCGCAGAAGGCCGCCATCGAAGCGTTGACACGCCCGGACATTGACGTGGGTGAAATGGTCGGCGAATACCGCCGGCGCCGGAATTTCATCGCGAGTGCCTTTGCGGAAATGGGCTTGGAATGTCATCGCCCGCTCGGAGCGTTCTATGCCTTTCCCAGTGTGGCGAAGTTCAAGATGCCTGCGAAAGAGTTCGCGCTGAAGTTTTTGGCTGAGGAAAAAGTCGCCGTTGTTCCGGGCACGGCCTTCGGCGAATGTGGCGAAGGTTTCGTCCGCTGCGCTTATGCCACCAGCCTGACCAATATCAAAGAAGCCATGACGCGCCTGCGCCGTTTTACCGCGAAGCTGTAAATCAATCACCCAACCACTCACCGATGGCATCAAGCGGCGCCGCTCCGTTCGAGCGCATTCAACCATCCGCTCAAGCAAGCCAGCTCGGGTGACCCGGACGTTTGCCGCGCTTTAAAGTGAAACGAATTCTCCGGGCGCGGGCTGGATGACCTTGATCTTGGGATGTCGCTGGCGAATCTGTTCCGCAAACCAACGCCGCGAGGCCGCGCCGCCATGCCCGAGTAATACGATCCGGGGCGAAACTTGCCCCACGAAGTCCAGCAAATCCTCCCGATTCGCGTGCGCGGTCAAATCAAAATCCAGCACTTCGCACTGTCGCGTCACGCGCCCGGCGCTGGGGCTGAACACAAAGGTTTCACCGGGCCGCGCGGCTTTCAATCTTCCGCCCGGCGTGCTGAGATCAGCATACCCCACAAAGAAAATGGACTGTCGTTCGTCACCGATCATGCGCGCCGCCAGATCGTGAGCGGCGGTTTTCTCCGCCATCATACCGGACGAGACGACAAAAATGCGTCCGCCGGAAAGTTTCATGCGCTCAGTCTGTCCCGGATCCAATACCACCAGTTGCAACGCCTCGTGCAACTGTAGATTGCTGTGATTGCGATTGGTCCGATGCGCTTCGAGGTCGTAAATCTCGGTGAACACCCGGCCCAAGCCACTGATGAAAATCGGCTGTCGCTTTAACTTTCCTTCGCGCATCAGCAAGGCGAGTAGCGCCAGGATTTCCTGCATGCGCCCCAAGGCAAACGCCGGAATCAGCACGCAACCCTTGCGCTTCAAGGTTTTTTGGATGGCCGCCACCAAACGATCCACTTCCGTCGCTCGCGTCACTCCGGTTGCCTCCGGCCGTTCGCCGCGCGTGGTTTCCATGATCAAGACCTCGGCTTCCACGCCGTCAAAATTCGCCGCGCGCAGGAGGGTCTGGTCATGAAAGCAAACATCGCCGGTGTAAAACAGCGTTCGCTTTTGCCCACGCAACATAATCCCTGCCGATCCCAAGGTGTGGCCAGCATCGTAAAATTCCAGTTCAGGCGAGAAAAATCCCGCCTTGGCTTTTTCGAAAGCCGCCCATTCGATTTCCCGACGGTAACGAAAGCCCTGGAATCGTGGCGCCAACTCATCCACTTCATCGTGCGTGTAGAGTGGATAATCTTTGACGCCCAACTCCTCGCGCTGGCGCGTCATTACGTTCACGGAATTGTGGAGCACTCGCTCGACGATGAAATAACTTTGTTTAGGCAGAATGGCGTGCGCCTTGGGAAATTGGCGCAACGCCAGCGGCAGCGAACCAACGTGATCGTGATGGCAATGGGAAATCGCCACGGCTTCAACCCCGTGACGATCAATCAACCGATACATCGGAATGGCCTCCCGACCCTCGCGCTTGGGGTGCATTCCGGCATCCAGTAAAATGCGATGGTCCTCAATTTCAACAAACCAAGAACTGGCGCCGATGTCGGAGTCCGGATTTAGATTGGCAATGCGCATAAAAAGGCCCTGTGACCACTGTGCCGGAGTTCACAACATCTCACCAGCTAATTCCCTGGATAAATCAAGCATCCGTACTAATTTTGGCCCACATGAATTTGACGCTCGGCATGGATATGTTACATTGCTGCACTTAACGAAACATGAGTGCGAGGAAATTTAGCCACCAAACCGCCGCCGACCAACCTGTCACCCTCAACTCCCGACAGATCAGCCTGAGCCTGTCGCCCGATGCGGTGGTCATCCACAAGAACGGCATCGAATTTCGCAGTGAAACCGCCTTCCCCAACTGGGTGGAAATGACCGTCTCGCTGGTCTCGCCCACCGATCATACCCCCATCAATTGTACCGGCGTCGTGGTGGATTGCCTGGGAAACAAGCACGAAGGTTATCACGTTTCCATGGTATTCACGAGCCTGACCTCGCAAGCCGAGGCACGCCTGCAATCCATGAGCGGCCTCCTGGCGGAATAAGCTGCGGCCGGCGTTTCCAAAGTCCGATTGTTCCAATTCCACTCGGAAACACGCTCCTGCTCCAGAGACTTTGGCGGCGAGTGGCGGCTCCGTCCTCACGTCAGTCGGTGCTGGTTACATGATCGGCGGGGCGGTTTTCAGTTCGCCAGTGGTGATGGATTTCCATTTTTCCGGGATGGTATTTCGCATCCGCTCTGTTAGGCTCGGCGTATGGAATTGTTCTACAAAATTTTGAAAACGGCCGTGGATGGCCATGCCTCGGACGTGCATCTCAAAATTGACGCGCCGGTGATTTTTCGAATCAACCGGGAATTGATTGCGATTGAATGTCCCAATCCCTCGGAGGAATGGATGAACAAGGTGGTGGCCACCATCGCGCCAGCGCACCTGAAAAAGAAATTGGAAGAGGAGCGGGAGGCGGACTTTTCCTATTTCGTGCCGGATGTGGGACGCTTCCGCACCAACCTGTTTCAGCAACGCGGCCAGTGGTGTTTGGCCATGCGTTACGTCAAAACGCAGGTACCGAGCTTTGAGGAGCTTGGTTTGCTGCCACAACTCAAACAGATCGCGGAATCGCCGCGCGGCATTGTACTCGTCGCCGGCGCCACCGGCAGCGGCAAGTCCACCACGCTGGCGGCCATGATCGAGCACATCAACAGCAATTTCAAACGCCACATCGTCACGCTCGAAGACCCGATTGAATTTGTCTTTGAAGACAACCAATCCGTGATCGAACAGCGCGAGGTGGGGCTTGATACGCTTTCCTTCAACCACGCGCTCAAGCACGTGCTGCGGCAGGACCCGGACATCATCATGATCGGGGAAATGCGTGATAGCACCAGCTTCTCCGCCGCGATGAGCGCCGCCGACACTGGGCATCTGGTACTTTCGACGTTGCACACCACCAACGCGCCGCAATCCGTCACGCGCGTGCTGGATTTTTTTGAAGCCGGCGAACGCGAACAAATCCGTCGCCAACTCGCCGGCACCTTTCAGGCGGTGATTTGTCAACGCATGGTGCCAACCATTGCGGGCCGTATGACCCCCGCGTTGGAAATCATGATCAATACGCCCACGATCAAGAAATTGATCGAGGAAAACCGCCTCGATAAATTGGGTGCCGCCATCGAAACCGGCACTGACGACGGGATGTTGAATTTTAATCAATCCCTGTTCCAACTCGTCAAGGACGGGATTGTTTCCGAAAAAGAAGCACTGGCCAAAGCCTCGAATCCGCAGGCGCTGGAAATGAATTTCAAGGGCATCTTCCTCGATGAAGGTCGCCGCATTCTGGGTTAATCAATAAAACTCCGCATTCGATTGATGCGGGTAGCGCAGCCTTCGGCTCCGGTATTGTCACAAGCTGCAGCCGCCGCGAGCCCCGGCAGCCAAGTGCTGACCGCTGGCCGGAATGGCGACGCCACACTCAAGAAGTAAAGGGTAGCGTCACGAGATCGTACGGGACAGTGCGATCGCCGGCGCCAACCTGCTGCCCCGGCCCCCATCAGGTGGCGGCACGGCTCCAGCGGTGGTGGTTGGGCACACATCAGGGAGCCGTGGCGACAGCCCATTGGGATTCCAATCTGAACGCGTTCGCGTTCCAGTTCAACCGTCGCCCATCCGGTTCGCGGGGATTGCTATTTCAACGGCTGGTCGAACAAGTATTGGCCCTCGCGCTGGTCCCCGGCGGGGCGTTGGTTCGAGAAACCGCCCCCAAGTAATGGGGCCAGGGGAATCAAGTGCTTGGTCCCAAAGTTTTATTCCCTTATTTCCGCGTGATTTCCGTATCTCGCGGTCCACCCGATCCAATCTTCCTGTCGGTTGCTTTCGCTGCGGTTCAGGGATGCGGTGGAACCCGCCCCTCCTCGGGAAATAATTCCCGGTGCAAATCCTGCAAGCGGCTAACCTGGATTGTGGTCGTCATCCGGTGCGCCGCGCGGGCGGCGCGCGCCGCCGCCAAGGTGGTGTAGAAAGTGACCTTATGTTGCAGGGCCTGCCGCCGGATGGCATAGGAATCAGCAAGGCTCTGCGGGTCCGAAACCGTGTTGACGATGATGTCCACCTCGCCGTTCATGATCATGTCAATGATGTGCGGACGCCCTTCGGAAAGTTTGTTGACCGCCCGCACCGCGACGCCCCCACCCTCCAGCACTGCCGCCGTGCCACGCGTGGCGAGAATCTCAAACCCCTGCTGACTGAACCCGCGCGCGACCTCGATCACGCCGTTCCGGTCGGCGTTGCGAACGGTGATAAAAATGCGTCCGCCCTTGGGAATCGGGCTGCCAGCGGCGAGTTGCGACTTGGCAAAGGCCTCGCCAAAACTGCGCGCCACGCCCATGACTTCGCCCGTGGATTTCATCTCGGGACCGAGCACCGTGTCCACTCCGGGAAACTTGATGAAGGGAAACACCGCTTCCTTCACCGAGTAATAGGGCGGCACAATCTCTCCGGCGACGCCCTGACTTTTCAGCGACTGTCCCGCCATGCAACGCGCCGCGATCTTGGCCAGAGGCCGGCCGGTGGCCTTCGACACGTACGGCACGGTGCGCGAAGCGCGCGGGTTCACCTCCAGCACGTAGATTTTGCCGTTCTGAATCGCGTATTGAACATTCATCAGCCCCACGACCTTGAGTGCCAGGGCCATCTTGACGGTCTGCTCGCGCAATTCATCCTGGATTTTCCGGGACAATGAGAACGGAGGCAACGAACAGGCGGAATCGCCGGAATGTACGCCTGCCTCCTCGATGTGCTCCATGATGCCGCCAATAAGCACCTGCCGACCATCGCTCACGGCGTCCACATCAACCTCCGTGGCGTCATTGAGAAAGCGGTCCAGCAGCACCGGCGAATCCTCGGATACGCGCACCGCAACGCGCATGTAAGTTTCCAGGTCCTCGCGCGCCTGCACGATCTCCATGGCGCGGCCACCAAGCACGTAGGACGGTCGCACCACCAGCGGATAACCGATCCGTTCGGCCAGCTTCACCGCCTCCTCGGGAGTGCGCGCGGTGGCGTTTGGCGGTTGCGTTAATTGGAGCTGTTGGATCAGTTTCTGAAACCGCTCCCGGTCCTCGGCCACGTCAATGGAATCCGGGCTGGTACCAATGATCGGCGCACCGGCGGCAGCAAGTCCGCGGGCCAGTTTGAGCGGCGTCTGGCCGCCGTACTGTACAATCACGCCGACGGGTTGTTCCAAGTGAATGATCTCGACCACGTCCTCGAGCGTGAGCGGCTCGAAGTACAACCGGTCGGAGGTGTCATAATCGGTCGAGACCGTCTCCGGGTTGCAGTTGATCATGATGGTCTGGTAGCCGTCCTCGCGTAGGGCGAACGAGGCATGCACGCAGCAATAATCAAATTCGATGCCCTGGCCAATGCGGTTCGGACCGCCGCCCAGCACAATGATTTTTTTCTTCGGCTCCGGGGCCGCTTCACATTCCTCCCCATAGGTCGAGTACAGGTAGGCGGTGGACGAAGCAAATTCGGCGGCGCAGGAATCCACGCGCTTGTAAACCGGACGCACCGCTGCGGCGTGACGCCACTGGCGCACTTGTAATTCACTTTGGCCGAGGAGGGTTGCCAACCGGCGGTCGGAAAAACCTTTGCGCTTCCACGCGCGCACCAAATCGGCTGAAGGCTCGGTTTTGCCGTGCCGCGCGATGGTCTGCTCGGTCGCGACAAGGTCGGCGATCTGCGCGAGGAACCACGGATCAATGTGGCATAGCGCGTGAATTTCTGCGGTACTCATGCCCAGGCGGAACGCATCGGCCAGGTACCAGATCCGCTCGGCACCCGGCACCCGCAACGCCCGGGTCACGCGGCGGCGCGCTTCGTCCTGGTCTGGCGCCGGATCAAGCTTTGATTCAAAACCGTAGCTGCCGATTTCGAGCGAGCGCAACGCCTTCTGCAATGATTCCTGGAAGGTTCTGCCAATGGCCATGGCCTCGCCCACGGATTTCATCTGGGTTGTGAGCGTGGCATCGGCCTGGGGAAATTTCTCGAAAGTGAAACGCGGGATCTTGGTCACCACGTAGTCCAGGGTTGGCTCGAACGAGGCCGGAATGACGCCGCCGGTGATGTCGTTCTTCAACTCGTCCAGGGTGTAACCAATGGCCAGCTTGGCCGCGATTTTGGCGATCGGGAAACCGGTGGCCTTGGAGGCGAGGGCGGAGGAACGCGACACGCGCGGGTTCATTTCGATGATGATCGAACGTCCGTCTCGCGGGTTGATCGCGAACTGCACGTTTGAGCCGCCGGTATCAACGCCGATCTCACGCAGACACGCGATGGAGGCGTTCCGCATGAGTTGATATTCCTTGTCCGTGAGCGTTTGCGCCGGGGCCACCGTGATGGAATCGCCGGTATGCACGCCCATGGGATCAAAATTCTCGATGGAGCAAACAATGATGCAGTTGTCCTTGCGGTCGCGCACCACCTCCATTTCGAACTCCTTCCAGCCGATAATGGATTCCTCGATCAGCAGCTCGTGCGTGGGCGAGGCCTCGAGGCCGCGCTCGCAAAGCGCGATGAATTCGTCCGGGTTGTAGGCGATGCCGCCGCCGGTGCCTCCGAGCGTGAACGAGGGGCGAATGATCACCGGAAATCCGATGGCCGCCTGCACCCGCCGCGCTTCTTCCAGACTGTGGGCGATGCCTCCTCGAGCGCACTCGAGTCCAATCGCTTCCATCGCCTGCTTGAACCGTTCGCGGTCCTCCGCCTTCTCAATGGCTTCCCGTTTGGCGCCGATCATCTCGACGTTGAATTGCGCCAGCACGCCTTCGCGATCAAGGTCTAGCGCGCAATTAAGCGCGGTCTGTCCGCCCATGGTGGGCAGCAACGCGTCGGGGCGCTCTCGCTGGATAATCTGGGCGATGGTCGGCCAGGTGATCGGCTCGATGTAGGTGGCGTCGGCCATCTCCGGGTCGGTCATGATGGTGGCCGGGTTGGAGTTCACCAGGATGACCCGGTAACCTTCCTCCTTGAGCGCCTTGCAGGCCTGCGCTCCAGAATAGTCGAACTCACACCCCTGACCAATGATGATTGGTCCCGCCCCGATGATCAGGACGCTTTTAATGTCGGTGCGTTTGGGCATAACGTCAGTGGCCGGTGGACAAACTTGGGCCGCAAGTCATCACGCTGGAGTGATACTCCTTTCAGACGGCGGGGCACCGGCGAGCTGCCGTTGTTCCATGCTGGCAATGAACTTGTCGAATAGCGAGGCGACATCATGCGGCCCGGGGCTTGCCTCCGGATGTCCTTGAAAACAGAACACCGGTTGGTTGATGAATTCAAGCCCCTGCACCGAGCCATCGAACAGCGAGCGATGTGTCACGCGCAGGTTCGGAGGCAGGCTCGCTTCGTCCACGGCGAAGCCGTGATTCTGACTGCTGATCAACACGCGGCCACTGCTGATTTCCAGCACCGGATGGTTGGCGCCGTGATGGCCGAATTTCATCTTGATGGTGCGCGCCCCGGCGGCGAGACCCAATAATTGATGTCCGAGACAGATGCCAAATACCGGCAGGCCGGTGGCGATGATGCGGCGGATCGCCGTGATCGCGTAATCACAAGCCTCCGGGTCTCCCGGACCGTTGGACAGAAACACGCCATCCGGCTTCAACTGCAGCGCGGCCTCGGCCGGGGTCCGCGCCGGCACCACCGTGAGGCGGCAACCTCGTGACGCCAACATCCGCAGGAGATTGCGCTTGATGCCGTAATCGTACGCCACGACATGAAACCGGGACTGCCGCGCCTTGGCCTGCCCCTCGCCCAGTTGCCACAAACCTTCATCCCAATGATAGGGTTGCTTGACGCTCACCACTTTCGCGAGATCCATGCCTTTCAAACCCGGAAACGCGCGCGCGGCGGCCAGGGCGATCTGGGCCTCGGGTTTCGCCCCTTGCTCCACCGCGAGGAGGCAGCCGTTCAACGCACCTTTCTCGCGTAACCGGCGCGTAAGGCGGCGGGTGTCGAGACCGGCGATGCCGACAAGTTGGTGGCGGCGCATGAAATCCGGCAACGATTCGGTGGCGCGGAAACTACTGTGAACGGCCGGTAGATCGTGAATGACGAGGCCGGTGGCGTACGCGCGGTTAGATTCCAGATCCTCGGCATTGGCGCCGGTATTGCCGACGTGGGGATAAGTGAGAGTAACGATCTGCCGGGCGTAGGAAGGGTCGGTGAGAATTTCCTGGTAACCGGTCATGGCGGTGTTGAACACCACCTCACCCACGGTCTGTCCGGGAACGCCGATGGACTCTCCGTAAAACAGAGAGCCATCTTCCAGTGCAAGCAGTGCAGGCGACATCAACTAGAATCTCCGGGCGCGTTAAGCGTCGTAATACATACTGAACTCCCAGGGATGCGGACGCAATCGGATTTGGTCCTGTTCTTTGCGTTTCATTCCAATCCAAGTTTCAATGACGTCCTGGGTAAAGACGTCGCCTTTGAGGAGAAAGCCGTGATCTTGCTCGAGGGCGTCGCACGCCTCGGTCAAACTACCGGGCATCGAGGGAACCTGCTTCAGTTCTTCCGGGGGCAGCTCGTAAATGTTTTTATCGAGCGGCTCGCCGGGATCAATCCGGTTCTGGATGCCATCCAGGCCGGCCATCAACATGGCGGCCATGGCGAGATACGGATTCGCCGTGGGATCGGGCGGGCGATATTCGACGCGCTTGGCTTTCGGGCTTGGGGAATACGTCGGGATGCGAATGGCCGCCGACCGGTTGCGCGAGCTGTAGGCCAGGTTAACCGGCGCTTCGAAGCCGGGCGTCAGACGCTTGTAACTGTTCACGGTGGGGTTGGTAAATGCCGCCATCGCCCGGGCGTGTTTCAAGATTCCGCCAATGTAGTACAAGGCCATTTCGCTCAGGCCGGCGTATTGGCTGCCGGCAAACAGGGGTTTGCCTTTCTTCCAAAGCGATTGGTGCGTGTGCATGCCGGAGCCGTTGTCGCCAAACACCGGCTTGGGCATGAAGGTGACGGTCTTATTGTGGCGGCGGGCGACGTTTTTGACGATGTACTTGTACAACATCATGTCGTCAGCCATTTTCACCAACGAGTTGAACCGCAGATCAATTTCCGCCTGACCGGCGGTCGCCACTTCATGGTGCTCCCGCTCGACGCGCAGCCCGCAATCGCGCATCACATTGATCATGTCGTTGCGGATTTCAACCTGCGTGTCCGCCGGCGCCACCGGGAAGTAACCTTCCTTGAAGCGGATTTTGTTGCCGAGGTTTGGCCCTTCCTCCCGGCCGCTGTTCCAGATGCCCTCAACGCTATCCAGGAAATAGAAACCGCTGTTCGCCGTCTGGCCGTAGCGGATCTCATCGAAGATGAAGAACTCCGCTTCCGGCCCCATGTACGCGGTGTCGGCGATTCCAGTGCTTTTCAAATAAGCCTCCGCTTTGCGCGCGATGTTGCGCGGGTCGCGGCTGTAGGGTTCGCGCGTCATCGGGTCCACCCCATCCGCCACGAGACTCAGCGTCGGTGTTTTGGGGAAGGGATCAACGCTGGCGGTGTCGGGATCCAGAATGAGCAGCATGTCGCTGGCCTCAATGGATTTCCAGCCGCGAATGGAGGAACCATCAAAGCCCAATCCGTCCGCGAACACCGCTTCGTCCAGTTCGGCAATCGGAATGCAGAAATGTTGCCAGGTGCCGAGGAAGTCGCAGAATTTTATGTCCACGAGTTGAAGGTTTTTACTTTTACACAGAGCCAGTATTTCTTGAGGGGTCATGTCGTTCCTTTATGGTTAATTTGATTGAGGTTGCGTTAGATAGCTTGATCGTCGCGTTCCGCGGTTCGAATCCGCACCGCCTGCTCGATCGGGAAGACGAAGAGTTTGCCGTCGCCAATCTTGCCGGTATGCGCGGCGGCGGCGACGGCTTTGAGCGCCGCCTCCACCTGTGCGTCCGTGACCACGATTTCGAGTTTGATCTTCGGCAGAAAATCCACAGTGTACTCGCTGCCGCGATAAATTTCAGTATGCCCCTTCTGTCGCCCAAATCCTTTGACCTCCGATACCGTCATGCCTTCCACGCCGATGGCGGCCAGGGCTTCTTTTACGTCTTCGAGTTTGAAGGGTTTGATGATGGCTTCGATCATTTTCATACGGATGGTTCCTTTCTTTAGTCGAGGAGATAACCGGCTTCACCGTGGTCCACCAGGTCCAGCCCCTGCATCTCCTCTTCGGCGCTGGGACGCAACCCGACGGTGAACTTCACGAGGTAGGCAATGGCTACGGTGCCGATCAAAGCCAGGGCCAGGGTAATGCCTATCGCGGCAAGTTGATGCACCCACAATGTGCGCCCGACAATTTCCTTGAGGTTGATCGCCAGATTTGCGTTGGCTTCAGTCGTCGCCAGCAGCCCGGTCAACAACGCGCCGAGCGTACCCCCGACAGCGTGAACGCCAAAGGTATCGAGGGCGTCATCATAACCGAGCGCGGCTTTCAGTTTCCAACACGCGCAGAAGGAGACAAAGCCGGCCAGCAAGCCAATGATGATGGCGCCATTCGCGGTGATGAAACCGCACGCCGGAGTGACCACGACCAGCCCCGCCACGACCCCCGAACAGAAGCCGAGGACACTGGGTTTACCGCGCAAAATCCATTCCGCGCCGGCCCACGCCACGCTGGCCACCGCCGCCGCAAGCGTGGTGGTCATGAACGCGTTGGCCGCAACCCCATCGGCCGCCAGCGCGCTGCCGGCGTTAAACCCATACCAGCCCACCCACAACATGCCGGTGCCGATCATGCACAACACCATCGAGTGCGGCGCCATGATGACCTTGCCGAAACCGAGGCGCTTACCGACGATCAAACAGAGCAGCAACGCCGACCAGCCGCTGGACATGTGAACCACCGTGCCTCCGGCAAAATCAATCGACTTGATCCGGGCGGCGGAATTCCAGACGCCATTCATCAAGCCGTCCGCGCCCCAGACCATGTGGGCCAGCGGGAAGTACACCACCAACATCCAGAGCGCCACAAACAGCAGCACGGCGGCGTATTTCATGCGCTCGGCAACGGCCCCGACGATCAAGGCGGGCGTAATGATGGCAAACATCATTTGAAACATCGCGAACACGTTCTGCGAAACCCAGCCCGCGTAATCCGGATTCGGCTGGCTGCCCACCTCCTGCAGAAAGGCAAATTTGAAGCCGCCAAGGATGGCATTCCCCGGCGCGAATACAAAACTGTATCCAACCGCCCACCAGAGAATTGTCACCAGTCCCGTAATGCCGAGGCATTGGGCGAGAACGGACAAAACATTCCGTTTGCGAACCAATCCGCCGTAAAATAACGCCAGCCCCGGCAACGTCATGAAAAGCACCAACGCCGCCGCCGTCATCATCCAGGCGTTGTGTCCCGGCCCCGCGCCATTGATCTTGCCGGCGACATCCTCAGTGCGCGCCTCGTTGTTGACGTAAGCTTCCAGATCGGTGAGCCGCTGTTCGATGGTCGGCTCCTGGAGCGTGTCCGCCCCGGCGACAGTGGTTACGTTCAGTGCCAACACGGCCACGAACAGGCCGGCGATCAAACGGGGACAAAAGCCAAAGGTTATCATATTATTTTTCCTTTCAGAACGTGATGGTGACACCGAAGTTGCCGATGAGTTCGTTGCCTTGGTTAATTTCGTGAAGCGAATCGAGGGCGAAAGACGCCAGCAAGCCGGTGTGGAGGGAGACGTTCCTCGTGATGGCGAGATTGGCGGTCAAGCCAAGCAAGACATCGTTCCAATTGACGTTGGCTCGCGTTTTCCTGGAATTGTAACCGAAGTCAATTCCCAACGCGGCGGATGGAGTAAGAGTAATGGACCTGGGATCTTTCAGGCCCATCACCTCGGTGAGATCGAACTCATGGCTGACCCCGAGGGTGCCATAGCCGGTGTGGAATTCATCCACGTCCCAGTTCAGTGTGGCTATGGGGTTCAGGAGCGGGAAATCGTAGGCGAGAACGCCGTAGAGGTCCCAGGTATCCACTCCGGAACGGCCGTTGGGGTACTGATAATAGAGCGCCCCGGCGGTAAGGGAGAATTGCTCCCAAGTCGCCGTATAATCGAGCGTGTAATTATGTTCTGTGTACCACTTCAAACCGGGCTGATCCACCGGGCTGTAGTAACCGGTGTAGGCGGCGGTGAAACGCTGGTATTCAAGCAGGAGACGGGTTTGGGCCAGCGGATCGTGCCCGGAAACATTTACTCCACGAAAAACGTATTGACTGTAGTAATCAGCGCTGGCTTCCACCTTCCAGTCGCTCGCTGCTGTCGCTTCGGGCGAGGGCGGCTCCGCAGCCCAGGCTGGAGCAGCCAGGAGCGCCAATGTTGCCGGCCACCTAAAAATAAAAATACGCTTCATGGATTTCACTGCGTGTTGTTCCGTTGCACAGATTGAGCGGGGTTCATCGCCAATCCGCCTCCGCTCTTTGCAGGGCCTGTGCCATACGCTGAAGTAAAATGCATCAAGGTCAAAAACACGCGAAAACACTCGAAAAAATCCGAAAATAAAAGGTAGCGGCAGCAATGGCGAGAACAGCCGATCCGCAGGACAAAGCTACCTTCAGGTAGGAGTGCGCGAAAAAAAGCTACCCGAATGTAGCTTGTGCGCGATGGGACTAATCGCCGGATCGGAACCGTTTGAAATCTATGCCGAGGCGTTTCACGCGCAGTCCGATTTGGCGTTCAGTCAGACCCAGATTCCGCGCGGCGGCGGCCATGTTGCCGTCATTGGTTTTCAACTCGGCCACAATCATTTCATATTCGAGCGCCGCCACTGCGGTTTGCAATGTTCCCCCGGCGCTCTTTTCGGTTGCATCGCGTTTCTGCAACGTGGGCGGCAGATGATGCGCCTCGATGGCGGTGCCCGGGCAGAGCAGCACCGCGCGCTCGATGCAGTTTTCCAGTTCACGAACATTGCCGGGCCAGTGGTAACTGATCAGTAGATCAATGGCCGCCGTGGAAATGCGCCGCACCTTCGCGCGATTGTTCCGGCTGAACTTTTCGACAAAATGATCCGCGAGCAGGAGCACGTCCGATTTGCGTTCCCGCAACGGCGGCACGTAAATCGGAAATACATTGAGCCGGTAGTAAAGGTCCGCACGGAACTTCCCCTGCTCAATCATCGCTTCGAGATTCCGGCTGGTCGCGGCAATGATCCGCACGTCGGTGCGGATCGGCGTGTGGCTGCCGACGCGTTCGAACTCTTTTTCCTGCAACACGCGCAATAGTTTGACCTGTGTCACGGGCGACACGTCGCCGATTTCATCCAGGAACAACGTGCCGCCATCGGCGATTTCAAACCGCCCCTGACGCATGGAAATCGCCCCGGTGAACGCGCCCCGTTCGTGGCCAAACAGTTCGCTCTCAATAATGGATTCAGGCAAAGCCGCGCAGTTGAATTTGACGAAGGCCCGGCTTTTGCGAGGGCTTTGCTCGTGCAGCGCGTGAGCCACCAGTTCCTTGCCCACACCGGATTCGCCGCGGATCAACACGGTGGTGCCGCTGCCCGCCACCTGTTCAATGTGCAGATATACCGACCGCATCCCGGTGGAGTTACCGATCAGGTTCGGCGGCCGAAGACTCGACGCCAACTGCTCCTGCAGCCGCTCATTCTCCAGGCGCAACGTCTGCAGATGCGCGGCGGTCTGACGATGGGAATGCACGCTCTGAGCAATCACATCGGCCACCAGCGACAGCAACCGCCGATCCGCCGCCAGGCTTACTTCCGTGTCACTCCGCCGCTCGACGATCAAACAACCCACCACTTCTTCGCCGCATTTCAACGGGACACAAAGCAGCGCCATTTTTTCGGAAACAACCTCGGCGACGAAGGATTGGAAATCTTCCGCCGCCGCAAGATCCGACAGCACCACCGGCGCGCCGGAACGGATCACCTTGTCCGTTACCGGACGGCTCCACTTAAGATAGTCCGTCTGGCCCCGCCCGGGAGGCAGACCGACCGTTTCCGCGATGGAAATTGCGCTTCGTTTTGGGTCGAGAATAATGATGCCACCGCGTTGGAAAGCCATGGCTTGTTCCATCTGCCGCAAAACCGGGGCGAGGACTTCGCGCAGATTGGGGCGGCTTTCCAGCATGTAAGCAATGTGCAGCAACAGACTCAGTCCGTCCGTCACCCGGCAGCCCTTCTCCCCCGCCCAAGTGCAGACCTCCTCCGCGAAGCCAACCCACTCCGGCTTACTTTCGCTCGCGAATGATTTCACACATTGCCCTCATACGATTTATCAGCGTCCGCGCCGCAGCCGTTCAGCGCAAGGCTTCTGACACCTCGCCCATCAAATACCGGTCACATTCGCGCGCCGCGCCCCGACCTTCGTTGATGGCCCAAACCACCAGACTTTGTCCGCGGCGCATGTCTCCCGCAGCGAAGATCCCCGGAATGTTGGTCGTAAACTTCCCGTGTTCGGCCTTGACGTTGCTGCGCGCATCCTGTTCGACCTGTAGCGCCTTCAAGAGTCCATCCTCCGGCCCTAAAAAGCCCATTGCCAGCAGGACCAGCTGCGCCGGCAGCCGCTGCTCACTGCCGGCCACCACTGCCGGAGTCAACCGTCCCTGAGCGTCCTTCTTCCACTCGACGCGGACGATCTCAAGGGCCTGTACGTCCCCGGCACCAAGACACTGCTTCACGGTCACCAAATACTGCCGCGGATCCGCGCCAAACACCGCCTCCGCCTCCGCCTGCCCGTAATCCAGCTTGTGGACCTTCGGCCACTGCGGCCACGGATTATCCGCCGCGCGTTGGAGCGGTGCTTGCGGCATGATTTCGAGTTGAATCAGACTCCGGCAACCCTGCCGGAGCGCCGTGCCACAACAATCCGTCCCGGTATCCCCGCCGCCGATCACGATTACATCCCTGCCAGCGGCATCAATATAAGGCGTTTGCGCATCCAACAAATGCCGGGTATTGGCGGTAAGAAAATCCATCGCGAAGTGAACTCCCGCGAGTTCGCGTCCCGGTACCGATAAATCGCGGGGCCGGGTCGCGCCGCCACACAAGACGACCGCGTCAAAGTCCTGCAACAGTTTCTCGGCCGACAAATCTTTGCCAACTTCACAACGCGTAACGAACCGGATTCCCTCATGCGCCAGCAAATCCACCCGCCGTTGCACCACGGCTTTGTCGAGTTTCATGTTCGGAATGCCGTACATCAGCAAACCACCAATCCGGTCCGCCCGCTCGTACACCGTGACCAGATGGCCCGCCCGGTTCAACTGCGCCGCACACGAGAGTCCCGCTGGACCACTGCCCACGATCGCCACCGTCTTGCCGGTGCGACTCGTCGGGGGTTCAGCGGTGACCCAGCCTTCCGCAAAACCCCGCTCGATGATGGAATACTCAATGTTTTTGATCGTGACCGGCGGTTGATTCATGCCCAACACACACGAACCCTCACATGGCGCCGGACAGACGCGGCCGGTGAAATCGGGAAAATTGTTCGTCTTATGCAGCCGTTCAAGCGCCTCGCGCCACAGCCCCCGATACACCAGATCGTTCCATTCCGGAATCAGGTTGTGGATCGGACAGCCACTGGCCATGCCCGCCAGCAGGTTGCCGGTGTGACAAAACGGAATGCCGCAATCCATGCAACGCGCGCCCTGATGCCGGAGTTTATCCTCCGCCATCGGCAGGTGAAATTCCTGCCAGTCCTTGAGTCGTTCCAACGGCACGCGATCCTCCGGCAACTCTCGTGAAAACTCCAAAAATCCGGTTGGCTTGCCCATAATCAATGTCCTCCTGCGAGCGCGAGTTCACGCGCATTATCCTCGAAAGCCGCCAGTACCGCCGCTTCGCCGGCCAGGCCACTGGCCTCGGCACGTTGCAGCGCCGCCAACGCGCGGCGGTAATCCTTCGGCATCACTTTTACAAACCGCGCCGGGTCCCATTGCGCGAGAATTTCCGCGGCGCGCGTACTGCCGGTCGCCTCGTGATGCCGGACGATCATCTGGCGTAGCAGGTCCGCCTCCGCTGGATCGGCCAGGCTTTCCAATTCCACCATGGCCTGATTGCATTGGCGCGCAAACGTGTTAGCCTCGCCGAACACATACGCCACGCCACCCGACATGCCGGCGGCAAAGTTGCGGCCGGTGGCGCCCAACACCACCACTCGTCCGCCCGTCATGTACTCACAACCATGATCACCCACGCCTTCCACCACCGCTTGGGCGCCGGAGTTCCGCACGGCAAACCGTTCTCCGGCTACCCCGCGAATGTACGCCTCGCCGCTCGTGGCGCCATACAGCGCGACGTTGCCAATGATGACGTTCTCCGCCGCCACAAACGGCGCCTCGTCCGGCGGGCGCACGATGATCTTGCCGCCGCTCAACCCCTTGCCAAGATAATCATTGGCGTCGCCCACCAGCGTAAGCGTCAGCCCGCGTGGCACGAATGCACCAAAGCTTTGGCCGGCGCTGCCGTGAAAATTCAATCGCACCGTATCCGCCGGCAACCCCGCTGCGCCGTGCCGTCGGGTGATCTCGCTGCCCACCAGCGTGCCAACCACACGATGGATATTGCGCACCGGTAAAGTCACCTGAACTGCCTGGCCATGCTCCCAAGCCGGACGACACAGCTCCCACAGCTCGCGCCGGTCAAAGGTCGCCTCAATTCTGTGGTCCTGCGCCATCTGACAATGGCGGCCGACCTCGGGCGGCACCTCCGGCTGGTGAAAAATTCTCTCGTAGTCCAGCCCCTGCGCTTTCCAATGTTCCACGGCGGCGCGCATTTCCAGTTTGTCCACCCGTCCCACCATTTCGATAAGGGTGCGAAAGCCGAGTTGCGCCATCAGTTCCCGAACTTCCTGGGCAATGAAGCGCATGAAGTTGACCACGTGCTCCGGGGCGCCGGCAAACCTGGCCCGCAAACGCGGGTCCTGGGTGGCAATCCCCACCGGACAGGTGTTCAAGTGGCAGACCCGCATCAAAATACAACCCAACGCCGCCAGCGGGGCCGTCGCAAAACCAAATTCTTCCGCACCCAATAACGCGGCGATCACCACGTCCCGACCCGTTTTTAACTGGCCGTCGGCTTCGACCACGATGCGGCTGCGGAGATTGTTGAGCAGCAAGGTTTGTTGCGTTTCGGCCAACCCCAATTCCCACGGGGCGCCGGCATGTTTGATGGAAGACAGCGGCGACGCGCCAGTCCCGCCATCATGACCGGAAATCAACACGACATCCGCGTGCGCCTTCGCTACTCCGGCGGCGATGGTGCCAACGCCGATTTCGGCCACGAGCTTGACGCTGATCCGCGCTTCCGAGTTCGCGCACTTCAGATCATGGATGAGTTCAGCCAGGTCTTCGATGGAGTAAATGTCGTGATGCGGCGGCGGCGAAATCAACCCCACCCCGGCAGTGGTGCCGCGCGTTTTCGCAATCCACGGATAGACCTTCGTGCCCGGCAGTTCGCCGCCCTCGCCCGGCTTTGCGCCCTGCGCCATCTTGATTTGAAGTTCTTTGGCCTGTGTCAGGTACAAGCTCGTCACGCCAAACCGGCCGCTGGCAACCTGCTTGATGGCGGAGTTCTTCGAATCACCATTGGGTTCGCGGACGTAGCGAGCCGGGTCCTCGCCGCCTTCACCGGTATTGCTCTTGCCGCCGAGACGGTTCATGGCAATCGCCAGCGCCTCATGGGCTTCCTGACTGATCGAACCGTAGCTCATCGCGCCAGTCTTGAACCGTCGCACGAGGCTCTCAACCGATTCAACCTCCGCCAGCGGAATGGGCGTCGGCGCATACTTGAATTGAAACAACCCGCGTAATGTGCAAAGTCGGCGCGCTTGATTATTGACCGCTTCGGAATACTCCTGAAAGACCCGATAGTTATCGGTGCGCACGGCGAGTTGTAGTTTCTGGACGGTCTCTGGATTGAACAAATGCTGTTCACCACCCTGCCGCCATTGATATTGGCCGCCGGTATCCAGTGCGGGGTCCTGCCCGGGGCGTTCAGGAAACGCGCGCCGGTGTCGCCGCAGCGCTTCCTCGGCCAGCTCCTCGATGCCGATGCCCTCGATGCGCGAAGCAGTCCAGGTGAAATACTTGTCAATCACCCACGAGTTCAATCCAATCGCCTCAAAAATCTGCGCGCCACGGTACGATTGGATTGTGGAGATGCCCATCTTGGCCATCGTTTTGACGACGCCTTTCGTGGCCGCTTTGAGGTAGTTCTGGACCGCTTGTGAGTACTCGATCCCGGTCAACATTCCTTGTCGAATCAGATCCTCGATTGATTCAAACGCCAGGTAGGGGTTGATGGCGCTGACACCGTAGCCGAGCAACAATGCGAAATGATGCACCTCGCGCGGTTCGGCAGACTCCAGAATCAGGCTGGCGCGAGTGCGCGTGCCCTGTCGGATCAGGTGATGGTTGACCGCCGACACCGCCAGCAACGCCGGAATCGCCGCCTGATCCAGGCAGACACCGCGATCGGATAAAATGATCAGCGTGTGTCCGTCACGGATCGCCTGCGTGGCCTGCTGGCAAAGCTGATCCACAGCGCGCTCCAAACCCCGGGCTCCGGCCGCGGCCGGAAACAAGAGCGGCAACGTGACCGGCTTGAATTTTGGCAACTGGCAGTGCTGGAGCTTGGCAAATTCCTCGTTCGACAAGATGGGGGTGCGGAGTTTGAGGTTGGCACAATTCTCGGGCATGGGCTGGAGCAGGTTGCCTCCGGGGCCAAGCGCGGTTTCGGTGCTGGTGACAATCTCCTCTCGGATGGCGTCAATCGGCGGATTGGTAACCTGAGCGAACAGTTGTTTGAAATAGTTGTAGAGCAACTGCGGCTGATCGGAGAGTACCGCCAGCGGCGTGTCGGTGCCCATGGAGCCGATGGGTTGTACCCCGTCTCGCGCCATCGGCACTAGAATCAGGCGCAAGTCCTCGAACGTGTAACCAAACGCCCGCTGCCGCGGCAACAGTGTGGCGGGGTCAGACGGCGGGGTTTCCCGCTCCGGCAAATCTTCGAGCGCGGTCTGCTGCGCGTTCAACCACAGCCGATACGGTTTTTCCGCCGCCACGGTTGCTTTAATTTCCTCGTCGGAGATGATCCGTCCCTGAGCGGTGTCGAGTAGGAACATGTGCCCCGGTTGCAAACGCCCTTTGCGCACCACCTCCGATGCCGGAATGTCAAGCACCCCCACTTCGCTGGCCAGCACCACCCGATCGTCTTTCGTAACGTAATATCGGGCGGGACGCAGGCCATTGCGATCGAGCGTCGCGCCGATCTGGACTCCGTCGGTGAACACCACGCTGGCCGGTCCGTCCCAAGGCTCCATCAAGCAGGAGTGATAAGCGTAAAACGCCTTCTTCGCGTCGCTCATGCTTTCGTGACCAGCCCATGGCTCCGGAATCATCATCATCATCGCGTGCGGCAACGACCGTCCAGCCAACACCAGAAACTCCAGCACGTTGTCGAACATTGCCGAGTCGGAGCCATCCTCATTGATGACGGGAAACAGCTTTTTGAGGTCCGCGCCAAACACCTCGGAAACCAGCGTCGCCTGACGCGCCAGCATCCAGTTGACGTTGCCGCGCAGGGTGTTGATTTCGCCGTTGTGCGCGACGTAGCGGTAGGGATGCGCGCGCTCCCAGCTCGGAAAGGTATTGGTCGAAAACCGGGAATGTACCAACGCCAGCGCAGATGCCAGCGCCGGATCGCTAAGATCGGAGAAATAAGCATCCAACTGATCGGGCAACAGCATGCCCTTGTAAATGATGGTTTTGTGCGACAGGCTGGGAATGTAAAATTGCCCGCCGCCTTTAATGCCGGAATAGCGGATGCCTTTCTCCGCAAGTTTGCGAATCAGATATAACTTGCGCTCGAACGCCAGATCGTCAGTCAGGCTCGCGTCGCGACCAATGAAGACCTGCCGGATGATCGGCTCGTTTTGTCGCGCCCAGCCACCCAACGCCGCATTGCAGGTTGGCACCGGTCGCCATCCGAGCACGGTCTGCCCTTCCGCATCTACGATCTCTTCAAACAACTTCTCACACTTGTAACGGTCCGCCCGGTTCTGCGGCAAAAAGACCATGCCAACGCCATATTCCCGCGGGCCGGGCAGAACGATCTGTTCCCGCCGACATGCGGCCGCCAAAAACTCATGCGGCACTTGCAATAGAATTCCGGCGCCATCGCCGGTATTGGCTTCGCTGCCGCTGGCGCCCCGGTGCTGCAAATTATTCAAAACTTGCAGCGCTTGACGAACAATCGCGTGGGATGGACGGCCCCGAATGTCCGCCACAAAGCCCACGCCGCAGGCATCATGTTCCAGAGCGGGATCGTACAACCCTTGCCGAGATGGAAAACCAGGAGGTGTCATAGCGTTTAGCCAACAAAAATTGCGTCCTTGGGCCAGTCTTCTCGGAGCACGCCGCTCCGCATATTCACCAGTGGAACGTAGTTGTGGAAGATGCGGATGGGCGCGAGAAGCCGAATCGAGGAAACTTCTTCGATGGAATCCGGCCCGTGATTCTTGCGCAATGAGGGAATGATGGTCGCGTGCATGTTCTCCACAATGTCCGTCGCATGTTTGCCCTCAATAATCATGATCAAGGCAACGCGGCCTTCGGTCTCTGCGATGTGCGATTCGTAGATCAAATCCGTAAAAATTGTGCGGATGTTTGGCTCGTGTTTGATTTCCTCCACGATTTGCGTGACCGTGATGCCAATCCGAAACTTGATCACATACAGATGCCGTGCGCTAAAACGGCCAGTGCCGTGTTCCTGCATATCCAACGCGCAGTAGTAACTCAATAAACCCTCCTCCTCGAGCTTCTTACGCTTGCGTCGCACCGTCGGAATCGGCACTGACATCAACTTACCGATTTGATTGTCGCTGAGCCGCGGATCGCGAATCAGGGCACGAACAATCAACCGCTCCTGATCGTCAAGTGAGCGTCTTTCATGCGTTTCAACATCTATATTATTCATATATTGCTTTATTATGAATACAATGGAGCTTAATTATATCATATTCGTTCTAAATACAACAAAAAAATTTATTTTATAAATAATTTAGATCATTTCAAGGCGAATTCGATCTGAATTGAGTGCTTTTAGGGGAGATTGTTCAAATTAAAAGCCGCAAAGTAGAGTGGAATCGTTTAGCGCATAATCCAATGAAGGCCGAGTCCGAATGGAGAAACAGCGGCATTGGCTGGTGGCGCGCTCCCGAATATTTCGGTTTTCTCCAGCCTCGCTGGCGCATGCGGGGCGAGTTCAGCTTCATTCCACGGCGACAGAGTTCAGTGCCAAAACACCAGGGCGTGAAGCCGCGAATGGCCTTCAGCCGGTTGCGATCCGGGCGACGACGTGGGTCTGTGCGGTTAGAAGACCGCGACACCTTGAAACTTGGCCCGGATCAACCAAGCCGCAAACAGGAACAACGCAAAACAGGCGACAACAAAAACCCAAAGGGCAACCATTTGCCAATCCACACGGCGATTGACACAGGGAGGCGAATCCCCCTCCTCCAGCCACACGCCTTCGGGTGAATCACAGCAGGTGCGCGCGGGCGGGTCCGCCACCGCCGACGCAGGCGACAGTTTGCGAACCGGCGCCGTTTCGGTTGCCTGGTTTGCCGGCATCCCATTTCTGCTCAGACTCCGGTTGATCATAAGCACCTCGCTTTCTGGATTTCATGGTTGGCTTGAACTGTTGGGGTTGGCAGCGGCAAAGGCCGGGGTTGCATTCGTCTGCCAGCCGCCGCCCAAAACGGCGTACACCTGCACGGCGTTCGCCGCTTGCTGGAAGCGCAGCAGGACCAGGGCTTGTTGCGACGCAAACAGGGAACGCTGGGCATCGAGCACGCCAAGATAATCATCAATCCCCTTGTCGAAGCGCGAATTGGCCAGCCGGTATGTGTGATCAAATGAACTCACCAGGGATTCCTGCGCCGCCACCTGCGCCTCAATGGTCCCGCGCACGGCCAGCGCGTCGGCGACTTCGCGAAACGCGACTTGAACCGCCTTTTCGTATTGGGCCACGGCGATGTTACGTTGCACTTTCGCCGCGGTGTTCGCCGACCAGGTGCGGGCATCGAAGATCGGCATCACAATCTGCGGCGCGTAACTCCACGCGCCGGAACCGGACTTGAACAACCCGGACAGATCACTGCTGGCCGTGCCCATGGCCGCGGTCAGCGAGATGCGCGGGAAAAAGTTGGCGCGGGCGGCGCCGATGTCGGCGTTGGCGGACTTGAGTTGATGCTCGGCTTGCAACACATCGGGGCGGCGGAGCAACAAATCCGAGCTCAGGCCGGCGCTCACTGCTTGCGGCGGGCGGACGTCCCGCAACGCAGCCGGCAGCAGTTCGTCCGGCACGGTGGTCCCGGCGAGCAGGTTCAGGGCGTTAACGTCCTGGGCCACTTGTTGCTGATAAACGGCCACGTCGCGGCGCGCGATGTCCAGGGGCGACTGCGCCCGGAGCAGGTCCAGTTCCGCCACCAGGCCCAGTTCGTTCCGCCGTTTGATCAGGTCGTAGGAGGTCTGTTGCGAGGCGAGCGTAGTTTCGCTCAGCGCCAGCGTCTCCCGGTCCGCGGCCAGCGCCAGATACGCCTGGGCCACCGAGGAGACGACGAGAATCTGGGCGCTGCGGCGGGCTTCCTCCGTGCCCAGGTAGTTTTCGTAAGCGCTGTCCTTCAGGCTTTGAATGCGGCCGAAGAAATCAATTTCCCAGGACGCCACGCCGAGGTTCACATCGTAACGCTCGACGGTTTGGCGGCTGCCGCTGCTGGACAGATCGGCGGGGACGCGCGCCTTGCTGCCGGTGCCGTTGGCGCTGAGAACCGGGAACAGGTCGGCGCGTTGCACGCCGTAGAGCGCTCGCGCCCGTTCCACATTCAAGGCCGCCAGGCGGAGGTCAACGTTGTTGGTCAGCGCCATGCCGATGATCCGGCGCAGTTTTTCGTCCGTGAAAAACTCCTGCCAGGTCACCTCCGGGGCGAGCGGCAGATGGGTGGAGGTGGAAGCGTCCTGATAGGCGACGCCGCTGGGCCACGTGCCCGAAATGGGGGCGACCGGCCGGTTATATTTGGGGGCCATCGTGCAACCTGCCACGAAGAGGGCACCCAGCAGGATGGGGATCGCGTGAGTGTTCATGAGTGTGATTCTCCAGGGGTAAGCGCCGCGACGTTTTCGGTCGCCGGTCGCGTTTTCCGGCCGAAGCTCTTTTCGATCAACACAAAGAACAACGGCGCGAACAGGGTTACGAGGAAGGTCGAGGTGATGACGCCGCCCACGACGGCGATGCCGATGGCGCGCTGCGCGCCGGCCCCCGCCCCGGTGGCCAATGCCAGCGGCAGGACACCGAACCCGAAGGCCAGCGATGTCATGATGATCGGCCGCAGCCGCAGTTTCGCGCCTTCGAGGGTGGCTTCGATCAATCCCATGCCGTCTTCCACGCGGTCTTTGGCAAACTGCACGATCAAGATGGCGTTCTTGGTGGTCAAGCCGAGCGTCGTCAGCAGCCCGATCTGGAAATACACATCGTTGGGCAGTCCGACCAGGCTCGAGGCGATCACGCCGCCAATCGCGCCCAGTGGCAGCGTCAGCAGAATGGAAAACGGGATCGGCCAGCTTTCATACAAGGCGGCCAGACAAAGGAAGACCACCAGGATCGAGAACGCGAACAGCGGCGCCATTTGCGAACCGGCCTGTCGTTCCTGATACGAGAGGCCCTGCCAGTCAAAGCCGACGCCTTGCGGCAGCGCTTTGACAAAGTTTTCCATGGCGGCCATCGCCTCGCCCGAGCTGCGTCCGGGGGCGGATTCGCCGAGAATGTTCAGCGAGGGAAAACCGTTGAAACGTTCGAGCTTGGGCGAACCGGAGGTCCAGTGGCCGGAGGCGAACGACGAGAACGGCACCATCTTGCCGGTGTTGTTGCGCACGTAGAGACGTTCCAGGTCATGCGGCAACATGCGGTAGGCGGCGTCCGCCTGGGCATACACGCGTTTGACCCGGCCGCCCTGGATGAAGTCATTCACGTAGGCGCTGCCGAAGGCCGTCGAGATGGTGTCGTGAATCGAGCTGATGGGGATGCCGAGGGCGCCGGCTTTTTCCCAATCCACATCCACGCGGTATTCGGGCACGTCTTCCAGGCCGTTGGGGCGGACCTTGGTCAACGCGGCGTTGGTCGCGGCCAGGCCCAACAGCTGATTGCGCGCGGCCATCAACCGTTCGTGGCCGAGGCCCGCGCGGTCGAGCAACTGAAAATCAAAACCTTTCGCCTGGCCGAGTTCGACCACGGCGGGCGGCGCGAACGGCACCACCAGCGCATTGCGGATCTGGGCGAACTTCTTTGTCGCCCGGGCGGCCACGGCGCCGACCTTCAGATCGGCCCGGTTGCGCAATTCCCAGTCCCGCAGGCGAACAAACGACAGGCCGGCGTTCTGTCCCCGCCCGGAAAAGCTGATGCCCGAGACGGTCATCAATGACTCGACGGCATCCTTCTCTTCATTCAGGAAATAGTCTTTGACTTCATCCATCACCGCCTTGGTTTGTTCGAGCGACGCGTTGGCGGGAAGCATGGTCATCACCATCATCATGCCCTGGTCTTCATCCGGCAGATAGGAGGTGGGCATCCGATAGAACAGGAACGACATGACCCCCGCGATGGCCAGGAAGATGGCGACGTACCGGAGCTTCCTGTTGAGCGAATGGCCGACCAGCGCGAGATACCGTTCCCGCGCGCCGAAGAACATCCGGTCAAACCAACGGAAGAACGGGCGCAAAAACCACACGCCGCCCTCGGCCGGTTGATGCCCCTTGGGCACGGGTTTGAGGAACGACGCGCACAGCACCGGCGTCAACACCAGCGCCACCACCACCGAGAGCAGCATGGCCGCGATGATCGTCACGGAGAATTGCCGGTAGATCACACCCGTCGAGCCGGCGAAAAACGCCATCGGCCCGAACACCGCCGAGAGCACCAGGCCGATGCCGATCAACGCGGGGGTGATTTGCGTCATGGACTTGCGCGTTGCCTCGAACGGCGACAGCCCCTCCTCGCTCATGATGCGTTCGACGTTTTCCACCACCACGATGGCGTCGTCCACGAGCAGGCCGATGGCGAGCACCATCGCAAACATCGTGAGCATGTTGATCGAGAAACCGAAGATTCCCAGCACCGCGAACGTGCCCAAAATCACGATGGGGACGGCAATGGTTGGAATCAACGTGGCCCGCATGTTGCCCATGAACAGATACATCACGAGGAACACGAGAATGATCGCTTCGATCAGCGTTTTGACGACTTCGTTGATCGCCACGCGCACGAACGGCGTGGTGTCGTAGGGATAGATCACCTTCATGCCTGCGGGGAAATAGGTGCTCATCTCGGCCAGGGTGGCCCGGACGTTGTCCGCGGTTTCGAGGGCGTTCGCCCCGGCCGCCTGGCGGATGGCCATCGCCGCAGAGGGTTTGCCGTTGTAGAACGCCTCGATGTCGTAGGTGTCCGTGCCGAGTTCCGCCCGGCCGATGTCCTGGATGCGAACGATCGAGCCGTCGGGATTGGTGCGCAGCGGAATGGCGGCAAACTCATCGGGGGTCTTGAGCAGGCTTTGGACGATGATGGCGGCATTCAACCGCTGGCCCTCGACCGCCGGCGCGCCGCCGAACTGGCCGGCGGAAACCTCCACGTTGTACGCCTTCAGCGCCGCCAGCACATCCTGCATCGTCATCTGATAATCCGTCAGCTTGTCGGGATTGACCCAGATGCGCATCGCATACTGGCCGCCGAACACTTCGACTTCGCCCACACCCGGCACGCGCGACAGGACTTTCTCCAGGTTGGACTGCGCATAATCGCGGAGGTCATTGCCATCCATGCTGCCGTCCTCGGAGGTCAGACCGACGATCAAAAGGTAATTGCGCGTGCTCTTGCTGACCTTGACGCCGGCGCGCTGGACCACATCCGGGAGACTGGCCATGGCGAGCTGCAATTTGTTTTGCACCTGCGCCCAGGCGAGGTCGGGGTCCGTGCCGGGCGCAAACGTCAGTTCCACCCGCGAGGCGCCGGACGAATCGCTCGTGGCCGAGAGATACAGCATCTTGTCGAAGCCGGTCATCTTCTGCTCGATGATCTGCGTGACGCTGTTTTCGACCGTCTCCGCGGACGCGCCCGGATAAAACGCCTGGATGGCGATGGAGGGCGGCGCAATGGGCGGGTATTGCGAGATGGGCAGAAAATGAATCGCCAGTCCGCCGGCCACCATCAGGATGATGGCGATGACCCAGGCGAACACGGGACGTTTGAGAAAGAATTGCGATAACATGACAGTCTCCTTTTAGCGTGCCGCAGCGGCTGTGAGCGGCGTGACGGCGTTGGTGGTGGTGGTTTTGCCGTCGGCAAACGGCACGGTCTGGACGGCCGCGCCGGCGCGCACCTTTTGGATGCCTTCCGCAATCACGCGGTCGCCCGGCACAAGGCCCGAACTCACGAGCCATTGATCGCCAATGGCCCGGTCCAGGGTCAGCTTCCGTTGCGCCACCTTGCTCTCCGAATCCACCACCAGTGCGTAGGGGTTGCCCTTCGGATCGCGGGCCACCGTTTGTTGGGGAATCAAAATGGCGTCTTCGTTGACGCCCTCCTTGACGGTGGCGCGAACGAACATGCCCGGGAGCAGCACCCCGTCCGGATTCGGAAACACCATGCGCAGCGTCACCGTCGCGGTGGTCGGGTCCACCGAAACATCGCGGAACTGGAGTTTCCCCGGATGCGGATACTTCGTGCCATCCGAGAGGGTGAGCTCCACTTCGCTGCCCGTTGTGCCGGCGCGACTGAACTGGCCTTCCTGCACGCGATGTTGCAGGCGCAACAACTCGGTGCTGGATTGCACCACGTCCACGTAAATGGGGTCCAACTGTTGAATCGTGGCCAGGGCCACCGACTGATACGCGGTCACAATCGCGCCATCCGTCACCGTGGAAGCGCCGATGCGCCCCGAGATGGGTGAGGAAACCGTGGCGTAATTCAGATTGATGCGCGCCGTCTCCACCATCGCCCGGTAATACTGGATGTCCGCCTCCGCCTGTTTGAGCGCGGCGTCGGCGTCGTCGAAGTCCTGCTGGCTGACGGCCTTTTCGGCCAGCGCCTGGCGATAGCGATTCGCACGGGATTGAATGGCCGGCAGATTCGCCTCGGCCCGACCGAGCGCGGCCTTTGCGTTGTCGAGCGCGGCTTGAAACGGCGCGGGATCAATCTGGTAAAGCGCCTGGCCAGCTTGAACATCCGCGCCCTCGGTGAAGAGACGCTTTTGAATCAGCCCGTTGACCTGCGGCCGGACCTCCGCGATGCGATAGGGCACAGTGCGGCCCGGCAGCTCGGTCGTCAAAGCGACGGGTTGTCGGACAACCGTCACCGTGGCCACCTGGAGTGCCGCCGTCGGTGTCGGCGCGGCAGATCGTGAGCAGGCCGCCAGCGACACAGTCAGCGCAATCAAAGTCAGTGCTTGGAGTGTGAGTTTCATAGTAAATCGTGAGTTAGGTTTCGATCATCTGTTGAGGCGTCAGACCCGATTTTCAACTGACGGCAACAAGCGACACCGTTTCCTCGTCGCCTCCCCGCACCATTCCACTGGCGTGCGGATCCAGGCAGCGTTTGCCGTCCACCACGAACAGGTAACGATGATGGCCGTGCTTGAGTTCCACACTCGTCATCCAGCGGCCGTCCGGAGTGCGGTGCAGGGGATTCGCTCCGAGATCCCAGTCATTGAAATCGCCGATCAGCCTGACGTTTTCCGCATTCGGCGCATCGCAATAGAAGTTCACCCGGTGGAGCGGTCGGCGCGCCCCATATTTGCTCGGTGTGGAGAGTTGGCATTCAATCGTGGTCGTGTTCATAGCTGTGGCAGTTGTTGGTCAGTCGAACGGCATGACGCGTCGTCGGCGCCCGGAAAAAGGGATTGAAGTTTTGTCAGGATGGCTTCACGGCTGGCCGTGCCGACCATGCGCGCACAAACCTTGCCGCCGAGGAAAAACAGTAACGTGGGAATGGACTGAATCCCAAACCAGAGGCTGAGTTCCGGCTGATCATCGGCATTGATGCGAACGACTTTGAACTCGCCCGTGCCGACGGCCATTACTTCGTCCAACACCCCATCCAGAACCTGACAGGGCTGACTCCAACCCGCAGTGAACTCCACCAAGACCATCTGATTCGAGCCCAAGACTTCCGCTTCGAAGGTCTTTTCATTGACCTCCACAATCCCGGATTGAGCTTTTGTCTTGTTCATAATCTCGACTCGAATTCAGTTCCGATTGCAACTTTGCACCGAGCGTGCCAAGGATTAACTATTCTTCGTAACATACTTATGTTCAATACTTAGGAATAACAATGCCGCCGAATGACAAGGGTTGAAAAAATGAACGTGCGAAAAATCGTCCACGATCAGGTGGACAATTCAACCGGATGCCTGCACTCTTTCCGGATTATGGAATCCACGAGTGACAAGCGATATGACCCGAACATCGGGCTTCAATTGCTTCTCGATATTGCGCACGAACAATCCCTGGAGCGGTTGCTCCAGAAGCTGGTGAGCCACGCTGCCGAGCGGTCGAACATGACCTGCGTGCAAATCTGGCTGATCGAGCCGGGTGATCGCTGCACGCATTGCCCGCGCCGCGCCGATTGCCCTGACCAGACCCGTTGCCTGCATCTCGTCGCCGGCACGGGCGTGTCAGGGACTGGGTCGCCCTCGCGCTTTGGAGATCTCAATGACCGGCATCCTCTCGGCGTTGGTTTGCTGGGCAGGCTTGCTCAAGCCGGCACTCAGATTGTGCTCCGGGATGTCAGCCAATACCGGGAAGATCTGGCCGGACTTGAATGGTTGGAGCGAGAGCAGATCCAATCCTTTGGCGCCACGGCCATCACTTACAAGGGGGAACGCCTCGGCGTTATTGCCGCCTTCAGCCGGGAGGCTTTGCCCGAGGAAGGCCGTCCCTGGGGACAGGTGTTTGCCGACCATATTGGCTCGGCGATTGCCAACGCCCGCGCTTTCGAGGAAATCCAACGGCTCAAAGCCCAACTCGAACAACAGAATGCCTACCTCCAGGAGGAAGTGGTGGAAGCCCGCGCCTTCGGCGACCTCGTCGGTCAGAGCGCTGCCCTGCGGCAAATCGTCAGCCAGATTGACCTGGTGGCGCCCACCGAAGCCTCGGTGCTCATTTTGGGCGAGACCGGCACCGGCAAGGAACTGGTGGCCCGCGAAATTCATCGTCGCAGCCAGCGCCAAGACGGGGCGCTGGTGCGCGTCAATTGCGCCTCGATTCCGAAGGACCTGTTCGAAAGCGAATTCTTCGGCCACGTGCGCGGCTCGTTCACCGGCGCCATCAAAGACCGCGCTGGGCGCTTTGAAACCGCTGAAAACGGGACCTTGTTTCTGGACGAGGTCGGCGATGTGCCGTTGGACATGCAAAGCAAACTCCTGCGGGTTCTGCAGGAGAAACGCTACGAACGTGTCGGTGACGACCGCACGCGCCAGGCCAACGTGCGCATCATCGCCGCCACCAATCGCGACTTGAAGCAGGCCGCCGCCGCCGGGCGGTTTCGTGAGGACCTCTTTTACCGGTTGCATGTCTTCCCGATCCAGGTTGCACCCTTGCGGGAACGGCGTGACGACATTCCGTTGCTGGCCAAGCATTTCGTCGAGAAATCCGCGCGCGAATTGCGCTGTCCAAAACCGCGGCTGACGCGCGCCGCGATCATTCAGCTCCAAAGCTACGACTGGCCGGGCAACGTGCGCGAACTGCGCAACGTGATCGAGCGCGCGGTCATCCTCGCGCGCGGCGGCGCGCTGCATTTCGATCTGCCCGGACCAGCCACCGCGCTCCCAGCCACGACATCAAAAGCTGCCATCCCGGCGCAACCCGGCGCGAAGTTTCTCACGGAAGTGGAAATGTTGCGGCGCGAACGCGAGAACCTGGAGGCAGTCCTGGAACAGGCGGGTTGGAAAATCAAAGGCCCGGACGGCGCGGCGGAACTGTTGGGCATCAAAGCCACCACGCTCCTCTCGCGCATGAAAAAGATGGGCCTGAAGCGATCCCGGTGAATTGCGCCCTGGCTCAGAGACTCCGGGAGGGCGGTTTGACGCGGGCGGCTTTGGATTTGCGGGAGTCCCGCTCACGTCGCGCCTGGATCCAGCTCCGCATCAGTGGGCCATGCGAACCGGAAATCCGTTCTGGCACTGACTCCCACCGATCGCGCGGCCGCTCGGCTCAACCGTGGTCGTGATGAAACATCCCCGCCACAAGCCAATAAATGCGGTGGAATTTCGGATGACAGCAACAGCGGCGGGTTTAATATCCGTTGGCACTAGAACCAACACCGGCAGTTTACCTTTGCGCCAATTATGAAACACTACACTGATAAAGAACTGGCTGGCCGCTTGTTGGCAAAACGATGTCATAACAGTCGGGAGTCTTTGGGATATTTCGCGTCGCGGAACCGATTGCGGATGATGCTCTCCCTCGCCTTGCTCGTCATTCTGTTTGCGGCGGGCGTGTTCGTACAATCCATGTTGTTTTGCGGTTTCCTCATCGGTCTGGCGTTCGGCGTTTTCTTCCGGGATCGAGCCTGGCGTGACGCTCAGACGGCGGCTTGGTCATTTTATTCCCAAGTCATTGACTGGCCGAAGGTGAAACAACTGGCCAAAGGCGAACCCGCAGCCCGCCTAGACCCTGTAGCAACCGGGTAATTCTCCTTTCACCACTGACTGATAACCTCACCAAAACAACACTGCCGCATGAGCATCATTCCGTTCTTTCTCCTTCCGCTGGCGGGATATTTTGTCCCGCTGGGGATTGGACTGGCGGTGGCCTTGGCGTTGTTCAAGCACCGGCTCACACGCGACATGACCATCTCCTGCCGCGTCGCCATCGGCCTGTGGCTGGCTTGGACGTTCACGTTTCAAAACAAGCCCATAAGCAATTTGGTGATTGAGCCTTTGCTTTTGGCAGCGGCGATTTTGGTGGTGGAAGTGATCCGTCTGGCCGTTGAGCGGAGCGGCGGCATCAAGACCGGAACTTTGGGCGCGCTGAACATCGGCGTCGCTTTCAGCATTTTGCTGGGTGTGCCGTCAATCCCGGATTAGCCATGTCCAATCCAAGCAAAACTAAAACCTGATTATGAAACGCACCCGAATCATGCTGGTTCTGTCGTTGGCGCTGCTGTGGCCGGTTTTTTCCCACAGCCAGACGCAGTTTTTTCACGTTGATTTTATCGGCTCGCCCCCGCCGCATCGTAAATCGTAAATCGTAAATCGTGACCTCTGAAAAAGCCTGTTTGAGTTGTTAATTTTGATGTCACCGAGATTTTTTAGTGTGAAAATACTCTACCCAACTGAAAACCACGGCGCTTGGGTGCCGCGCGGGCGGATATCTCTGCCCGGCGGCGGTCGTAGCCTTTGGCCTCCGCGCCGCATTGGGGACAGCGCTCCAGCCTCCAGACCTCGTCGGTGTGTTCAATCTGCAAGTCCACTTGGCTTTGAGCCTTGTCGAATACGCATTCCGTGACTCGCCACTTGAGTCCCAATCCCAACAGTTCGCCAAAAAGTTTTCCGGGGTCATTTGCCCAGAGCTTGCCCTTTACAGAACCCATTACCCACCGAAAACGTCAGAGAACCATAAAAAAAGAGCCGCTCCGAAGAGCGGCTCTTGAAAGAAACCGATTAGATTACTTGCGGCGGCGGAAGATCAATAGTGCCGCAGCGCCCAGCCCGGCCAAGGCCATGCTGGTCGGCTCGGGAACGATATGGAGGACGAACCCACCTGCCGGGGCGTTCAACCGGGCCGGAACAGTAGGCGGTATTCCCACTGGATTACCTGTTGAAGCCAACTCCCAAATTGTCGAATAGCCAACATAAGCAGCTTGCGAACCCAATGCTGCTTCGTACGAATCAAACCCGCCTGTCCAACCACGCAGCACTAATGCTACCCCACCGCCGGGAGTGCTCACATTCACAGTGGCAACGCCACCGAAAAAAAGTCCAGGGACTGCATGGAAATCGGTAATTCCATTGGCAGTGGTATACTGAGTCACCTGTGTAGCAACAGGTAAAAACAGGTTCAGATCCGTAGTTCCCAACGGCGCCCAAAGCAGTTGCACATAGGCCCCACTATCGGCTGTGAGGCCTACGTTGACCGGGGGCTCATCTGGAGTATTGGCAATCTTTACTGTCGTGGCAGCTGTATTTGCAAATACAACTGTACCTTGAGCAAAGGAACCTGTTGCGAATGCAACGATTCCAATCATAGCTATCAATGTTCTCTTCATATACTTATTTAGTTTGTTGATTTGATTAGTGTTTCAAAATCTCTGATTTATGGATTCAATGTAACCGTCCAGTTAAGGGACCCACCGACATTTTGATAAAAGAAGCCGTCAGCTACACCTATAGCCGGGCCATTCACATCGCCTGAATCCCAGCCGAAATCTTCGATAAATCCGCTTGGCACCCACTGGGAACCGTCCCATGTGAAAATTGAATCGCCGTCATTACCAACGGAGCTTCCAGGCACAGGTCCAGCAACAGGGATTTTATTTCCAAGCAAGGTTAACCCTGGAGCAATGGTAGTCGCTGTCACTCCTGTTTGAACTTCGCCAACGAAAGTGATCGTTTGCGTCGAGGCGGGAGAAATAAAGAAACCTTTCCCGATGGACAAGTCTACCTGTGCGTCCCAACCGAATCCCGTGTAGAAGGTAGACGCATTGAACTGCGTTCCATCCCATGTAAAAATACTGTCGTCCTCATTGCCGACTGTGGATCCTGGCCGGGTGTCGTCGAAGTTGACAAAATGTGCCTGAAGCGCAGGCAGGTAAGCCGCCGCCACCCCGAGGACCAACAACAGCGACAACCGCCAGAAAGAACGGTCAAAGATGGAATAGAATGCCGGCTTGACGGTCATGGTTCGAAAGGTTTCATCTGCGGATTGAATGAAGGGACATCCGACGGCGAATGTCACCAACCAAGTTGCTCGATGTTCATGGCGCTGATTCCATCGCAATCACTGTGATCAACCGCCAGCCGCTTTGTCGCCTGGATCTTGTCCGTCGCGACAGCGTGCCGGCAATCATGCCCCCGGCCAGGCCATGGGTGCGCGTTACCTCGCGTGCCCGATGCAGACGCATCCGGATTTCCGGACCAATCCAGACAGCGACAATTGCGGAACTGTCCCTGCAAACCGTCATCGTGCCTCGCGATCTGCGCGCCATGCCGCCCGAATGGCTTCCCGCTTAACTTCAACTGGAGAAACGAGCCGCCCGTCGGCGGACTGAACCGGCTGAACCACAGCCATATCGTTTTCCACCAATTCAGCAACGCGCACCGCGCCATCCGGTTGCCGGCGAACGCCAAACGTGGCCGTGGACCGAAATAACTCCAGGCGTGTCAACCGCCCCGTATCATCCGCCGCCAACTTCACGGTGCGATTATCCCACTGCAGGGCAAGTCTTCAAGGAAACTTCAAAGTTCTGTGGAACGTGAAATTGTCCTCAGCGTCAATGTGACCGCGCGGTTTAATGGCCAGACCACAGAAGCAGGCGAAGGAAGAACCACCGAGCAACCGAAACGCAGAGGACGGATGGAGCGGGCCGTCCCCGGCACGTCGCAGCCCCTCATGGGCCGACGGCGCGCGCGGAGTGACGCGCCCCACCTGTTGCAGCTCCCGGAATCCGAGGCCGCGCGCGAGGGCGCGAACGACCACCGCCCGCGCCGGCGATGCTCCGCCATTTCCCATTCCCTTGCCCTTGATTCCCGCGCCTTTCCGTTTACGTATGGTTTGCGACGCGGTGGAACGGAGCCCCTTCAAGGCACAAAAAAAGAGCCGCTCCGAAGAGCGGCTCTTGAAAGAAACGGATTAGATTACTTGCGGCGGCGGAAGATCAACAGTGCCGCAGCGCCCAGCCCGGCCAAGGCCATGCTGGTCGGCTCGGGAACGGCAATCACCATCCCAGCCGGGAACACAGTGTTCAGAATCGTCGGCAATCCCGGAGGCAGAGCCGTCGGATCGCCCGTGGCCGGCACGGAGAAGATCGCGCTATACCCGGTCGGAGCACCTTGGCTCACAGCTTCCGCCCATGTCGTAGCGGTTCCCAGCCAGCCGCGAACGACGAAGGCAACCCCACCTCCTGGGGAAATCCCAGGAACCGTGATTGTGCCACCAGAGAACCGGCCTGGCGCCAAGAACCGCGCTGAACCATCAGCAGTGATGTTCTGACTCGCTTCATTCAAGGTCGCCTGAAAGAGGCTCAACTCGGTGGTCCCGAGCGGGGCCCACAACAACTGCACGAAGCCGCCGTTTGCGGGAGCATCAAAAAGAGCTCCTCCATCACCGGGGTCAACCTGAACTTTGCTGGTCGCGAGATTGCTGAACGCCACCGTGCCTTGAGCGAAGGCCATGGTGCTGACGGCACCGACAGCCATTAGTGTAATGAGGGTTTTTTTCATATTTATGTATTTTTAGTTTGTTTCGACTAAATTGAGATTACGGATTCAACGTGACTTCCCAGTTCAGGGCCGCCCCGGTGTTGTTGTAAAAGAAGCCTTCAGCCACCCCGATTGCAGGTCCGTTCGGATCAGCAGACGTCCAGCCTAGACCATCAAGATAATCGGTCGAACTCCAAGCGTTGCCATTCCAAGTAAACACGAAATCTCCGTCCTGTCCTACAGTTGAACCAGGATAATTTCCAGCGACTGGAACCTTGCTGCCCACCAAGCTCAATCCCGGAGACAACGTGGTACTCGATGTGCCGGTTTGAACTTCACCGACAAACGTGATCGTTTGATTGCTCGTCGCACGGACGAAGAAGCCTTGGCCTAAGTTTATATTTTTTGATTCTGTCCAGCCAAGCCCATCAAACCAGTCGGTAGTACTCCAAGATGTACCGGTCCAAGTCAGGCATATCGAGCCGTCGGAACTCCCGTCCGCGAGCTTCACGATATTCGCAATGTCATAATTCCCGTCGGAGGGTTTCAGGGGGTTTGACAAGAGCGCGTACTGGTTGGCGGCCAAGTCAACATTAACATATCCAACGATATTCAGAGAATATACATTGGACTGCGCTGTGGAGTACAGAGCTCCCGCCGCAATGAATGCTGCGGCTGCAAGTATTGTTTTTGTTCTCATAGTTTTATGGTTTTTAGTTACCGTGCGCGTTGACTATCTCAGAAGGGGGACAAGCCGTCAATAAAATTATGGATTTTTTTGAACAATTTTTCACTTCGTTTTTACAAACATAAATTCCTGATTGTAAGTCACTTGCCGTTTTTATCTCAATAATCAGCCATCGTTTCCGTCACTAAAATTCCGTTGTAAGGGGGACAAGGAATGAATTTTCAGGATGTTTCCAGTGAGCGCGTTCAGTCAGGAACAAAAGCCCGGAGTTACCATTGCCAAGTCTAACCGCACGATACCCGAATCTATCAGTGAATCATGAAACCAAACAACTCACCGCAGCGGCGGCAGCGGCGGAAGGGGCGGCATGCGACCCGCCTCCACTGCATCCCGAGTGCGTTCGCGCTCCACTTCAATCAAGGCTCGCTGCGCTTCGGGAGAGAGGGTGCGCGCATCAACCTGGTTTCCATCCGATCCACTGCCCCTGCCGCTCACAGTGCTTCCCGCGCGCAAGGGACGAGCGGGCAGGGAGTTGGCCTTGTCAACAGCGGTAACGCCCGCGCCACCGGCACCTGCCGTGGTGCGTGGCGCCGGAACGCCCGGCAGGTTGGGACGCGCGCCGGGCGCGGCATTGGCTGGCGGAGTGGCGATGGCGGGACCAGGCGCGGGCTTCGCTCCATCATCCTTCAGGTTCAAGGAAACCAATTCGCCTTGATTCTTGAGACTAACGGTTCCGGCGTACGCATCCATGGCCACAATTTCAACGGCGCCTTCCTGCTGGCCCACCTCCATTACCAAAGCCTTTTCTTTGGCCGGGTCGGGCGCTTTGGCGGCAATCTTTACTTTTAATAACACTTGGGGGCGTCCGAGAATCGTACTGAACCCCTGCAACTCGATGCCCGGTGCTGGATTGGGGGTGGAGGCCGGGGGCGCGTTGGTCGCCACCGGCGGAGTCTTCAAACCAAAGACATTCCGCCCCGCAATGGCGTCGTAGGGCGGTTGCTCCGTCAATGCGGTAACCGCGCTGATCGTGCTGATCGTGCTGACCAAAACGCCCAGCCCCACGGCGCTTCGCTTGAGGCCAGTCAGCGGGAATCCAAAGTTGCGTTTCATATCAGAACCTTAATCGTACTAACATCGGAACACCACGCGGAATTTTTGGTTGCGCACGTGATCATCGAATCACTGACGCGGTCGTTGCGGCGTGTGAGTAGCCGGGGAGAGCGCCTTGCGGGGGGCGTCCAGCGTATAAAGCCCGCGCGGAAAATGCGGGGCATCAAACCAATCCGCCAGCAACTGTAATTCAATTGAGCTGAACCCAACCGTCGAGGACCGCGCGAACGCGAGGGTTTGCGGCGTCTCAGCGGTCATGCTGGTGGCGCAAAAGGCCAGATTGGTGTGCAGCATCTGCAACCACGGCGCCCCGGCATTGGTGTGGGCCAACTGGGCGCGACTGAACGCCAGCCGCATCAACTGACCAATCTGAAGCCAGTTGCCCACTTGCGGGCCGGAATTCTCCCAATCGTAATAGACCAGATTGGGTTCCGCTTCCAACTTTTGAATAAACTCCACCGGCAACGAACGGTTTGTCGGGGCATTGGCCACAAACCCGCCCTGGAGAGTAGTGCCAGACCGCGTGAAGGTGGGATTACAAAACGGCACTCCTTTCCAAGTCACCTGATCCGCATTCGTCATCCAGGTGAAGACGCCGAGACGATTGGTCGCCAGTTCCAAGTTCACCTGCTCCAGCAAGAAATCCTTGAGGGCCAGGAATTGTGATTTTGCATCCGGAGATTGGGTTGTAAAAAAGTGCAGCCACGGCGCCTGGTCCTGTGACCAGAAAAAAATCTGATCCGGCGCAGCCCCTAATTGGTGCGATTGCCAAAAGGGTAATGACTCCAAGTATGGCTTGAATCCGCGCAAAGCAGAGAAGCTGATGAGCGGCTGGCTGATTGAATTGGAGGGGATGTTCCATGCTGTCAACGGCAGCGGCAATGGGTTCGCAAAAGTCACGGTGCCGCGAGTTTTAATGACCTCACCGGCACCAAACATGCCCAGGCGCAATGATTCAATCGCTGGTAGCACGGCGGTACGGCCAACCAGACGCCGCATCAATCGGGCATCATCCAGTTGCAACTCCAGGAAATAATTCGTGCTCGAGTTTCCCGTTGAGGCCGTCAACGCTGAAAGTCTCTGGCGAAAGTCCGCCGCAAAATCGGGAGCCGGTTGGATTGATTCAGGCGCCGCCAGCGTCAGCAGGGTCCAATCTTGCAAACGATCCCACTTGATTAACGGAGCAATTCCAATTTCGGAGGCAAGTGGATTAAGAATGGCAGTTATATTACTTTGCCAGAACTCCACCCGGTCCGATGGCAGGCGCATGGCCAGCTCCAACTCGATCGGACCGTTAGTGTTGCCGCGCAGTTCCCCAACGGATTCTTCCCGCAGCAAATCATCGAGTATGCTGCGAATTGCTGCCGTGCTCAGCGGCGACGGTGCCGCGTTGGTGACAACCGCTTGACTCAGAGCCGCCGTCAGCTTGTCGAAAATTTGCGCCTCAAGTTTGGCGCTCTCCGGCAACTCCCAGATTTGCTTCAACTTCCAGGTATTGGTGGCGGTCAGAATCTGCGTTTTCCCGACCCAATGAAATTGCCCGAGAACCCGGAAGCCTGATTTGAAGGTGGCGGCCGAATCCGTATTTTGCTCCGAAGCGGCTCGCTTACATCCAACCAGGGCAATTGCGGCAACGAATAAAATCAACCACGTCTTAACTTCACGCATAACGGCAAAATCTTGCCTGAAATCTCAGTTCCGAAAAGGGAAATTCTACCGGGTTGAGTCCTTGCGTTTCAGAATCAGCAGATAGTCCTGCCAGCGTCCGGATGTTGAACCAGAATCAGTTGGTCGTCCTCCCCCGGCGTCTTGAGAGTTAATCGTGCCAACCAAGACATAATATCGCTCCCAATATTGGGGCCACCAGTCCAGCAGCGCTTTCTCGCTATCCGGATGCGTCAACCAGGAAAACGGATTGTTGATGAACACCATGTATGCGGGTTGTTCTTGTTCGATTTGTGCAATGGTATCCGCCTGCATTTTGGCGGCGTAAGGATGTCGTTCCATCAGCGAGTACATGTATATCTGACCAGTTGCCGAGCGCCGGCGGGAATAAAAATAAATTTCCGGCTCAGAACCCAACACCGCAATGCGATCGGTCGGTTGAGTGTCGGCAGCAATCATCAACGCCGCCTTGCGAGTATCGCTGAAAATCGTTGAGCGATAAATGGTGTTTACGGCCTGATCCGGCGGCAACGCGTACCAGATCGCACCATTCCCGAACAATACTGCCGCGAGGGCCACGCCCGCCACTACGACGACACCCAGCGCAAGAAACAGTTCCACACTCTGATCTCCGCGCAATAGTTGCAGACTGCGGCTCACCGCCACGGCAATCAACAACGCCAGGACCGGCAACAACAGAATAAAGTAATGCCCGCGAAAATAGAAACCCACGCTGATTGCCAGCGCCGAAAACGCCAGCAAACTGAGCAGGAAAAACCGGGCGTCACGACCCAGTCGTTCGTCCCACCACAACATCAGTGCGCCCACCCACGGCAACAGCCAGAAAATGAGATTCGGTCCCACCACGGTCCGCAGCATGGTGCTGATCATATCCCCGGCGTTGACGAGTGGAATTCCTGTGGCGTATTGCCGACCGTAACTCACTGTCCAAAACCAAAACTCTGGAAACACGCCCGCCAACCACATCCACAGACAGACCAACAGATAGGGGAGTACGCAACCTGCGCTGTATCCTGCCCATTCACGTATCAGCCCCGGCCAGTCCCAGCCGGGGCGTTTCCCCGCGCGGCGCCGCGGGAAGCGGCGCGTGCCCAAGCCGCCGTCGCCAGTGCCAAATTTCACCGCCGCCCAGCGGGTCCAGAGGAGATAGAGGCCACCAAACAACCCAAAGAAAACACCGTGCTGCTTCATGACGAAGGCCAGGCCAAACAAGCTGCCCGCCACGAAATGTCGCCATACACTCCGTTTCTCCAAAGCGCTCAACAGCACCAAAATGCCGCCCACTGCCGGTAAAACGACGTAATGCGTGGCGTGACCGGCCAGTCCGAGCACATCGGGACTGAGCGACATCAGGGCGTAACTCACCGCTGCCACCGCGCCAGCCACGGGATCAAGTAATTTACGCCCCAGCCAATAAAGCAGCCAGATGGTCGCTGCGTTAACAAGCGCCAGTCCCAAGTGAATGCCCGTCGGGGTTTGACCGAACACCGCCATGCTGACCGCATAGGCGACGTAAGTGCCCGGTAATTTCATGTTGTAAGCGTCCTTGTAAGGCGGCACACCTTCGAGCAAAAGCTGACCCGCGTAAGCGTACTCGCCTTCATCGCGCTCCAGGGGCATGTCGCGCAGGCGCACACGCACCAGCAAGGCGAACACAATTGCCAGGAGCACGAAAATCCAGGCATGCCGTGGCAAACTCTGACGCCAATGTGCCGGAAATAGTTTGTCCATCAGATTCCGCATGAGGCCGGATTATTATCCTAAGATACGAAAAAGGAAAAGCCCGCATCGCGCAACCCGCCCGAACGATTTGGCTCAAGGGCACGGCCACCAGGTGATGCCTTGATGCGTGAACCCTTCAGCGCCGCCTGAACAGGTTCTTGGCCTTGATCAACTCCGCCACGGGCGCGGGCACCTGCGTTTCCCAACTGGGATCGTTGTTTTGCAGCGCGGTGATGACCTGGTTCGAACCAACCGCCAGGTAATCCGGATTAAAGTTGCGAATCGGCTCGAGAAATCCGTTGGCGCGCAGGTGGGCGTACAGGTGTTTAATCTTTTCCGGCGGCTGATAGTTGTCGAGCGTGATCGTCTGACCGGTCGTGCGGTCCAGCCACGGATAGACATACAGTTTCACACCGGGACGACACATCTGTCCGAGCGATTCCATCAAGCCGCCCCCCAAATCGGTGTAACTGTTTTCGTCCAGCACGTCGCGCAGACGGATCAAGCCCAGCGGCAAGCCGATCATTTTTTGCGTGTAACGGGAGAGAAAATGGATCAGCCGATGGTAACGACGAAAGTTGGAGATCAACACCGGACGATTCAAAGTCCGCAGCAGGTCCACGCGATCCAGAAAATCGTGCCGGTCAATGGCGTCACCAACCTGTAATTGTTTCAAGGTCATTTCCAGCAGGATCGCCGGCGCCACGCCGTCCAGGTCCGGTTCAGTTTCAAATTGTTCGCGGGCGCGTTCGAGCATGTCGAACATCGGCGTGGTCAACGGGCGAAAACTGCCGCGCTCCACCAACACCGGCTTTTGCCACAGGGTTTCCCCCGGAATCACCGTCTCGCCGTCCGCCAGGAACATCGCCGCCTGCGTCAGACCTTGTTCCACCAGTTGCAGCGTCATCAACCGGTTGTCCACCGCGACGAAACACGGACCGGACAGCTTGATCATGTCCACTTCCACGCGCTGCCGGTTCAAGCCATCGAGCAGTGAACCGAGCAAGCGTTCCGGTTGCGACTGCAGAAAAAACGCCGCGTAAATCAGGTTCACGCCGATGATGCCAATGGCTTCCTGTTCGCGGGCGGGCTCGGAATCGAACAACCGCACGTGAACGATGATCTCGGAGAAGGATTGTCGAGGCTCACCCTGGAAGCGGATGCCCATCCAACCCTGGCCTTCCTGTTTGCGGGTGTAACTATGGGTTGCCACCGTGTTGGCAAAGCTGAAAAACGTGGTGCGCTCGCCGCGGATCGGGTCCAGGCGATGCAGCAAGAGCTGGTATTCCCGATCCAACATGGCCTGCAATCGCTGGCGGCTGACGTACCGCTCGGTCGGACCATAAATCGCGTCGCTCACCGCCATGTCATAGGCGGAAATGGTTTTGGCCACTGTGCCTGAAGCGCCGCCGACGCGGAAGAACCGCCGCGCGACCTCCTGTCCGGCACCGATTTCAGCGAAGATGCCGTACTTCGCGTGGTCGCGATTAATCTGCAACGCTTTCTGGTCCGGGTCCAGTTGCGTTTCGTCCGCGCGGAAAAAATGCGTCTGTGTGTCGGCCATGTTGCTAAAATGAAAGCGTCAGTGCTTGGTTCGTTACGACGGATCGAGACCGCGCTGGCGTCCCAGTTGCCTGATTTTGAAAATCCCGGTTCAATGCAGTCAATCTCGATTTTGCCGCGCGCCCATCACCTTCAACGCAACCGCAGGAGCAGATCCTTGCTCTCGACGGCTTCGCCGACCTGCACTGACAATTGTTCCACCACGCCAGCGCAGGGCGCGTAAATGGTGGTCTGCATTTTCATGGCTTCCAGCACCGCCAGCTTGTCGCCCTTGGCCACTTTGGCGCCGAGACTGACGGCCAACGCCGTCACCAAACCGGGAATCGGCGCGCCGACTTCCTGCGGCTTGGCTGGATCAGCTTTGGCGCGCGCTTTGACCGTCGCCTTGACGGATTTGTCCGACACGGAAATCTGACGGGTCATGCCGTTCAACTCGAAATTCACCGCACGCCGCCCATCCGGGTCCACCGCGCCAATGTTCACGAGCCGGATGAACAGTGTCTTGCCCGGTTCGATGTCCACCGAAATTTCCTGGCCGGGTTTCATCCCATAGAAAAACGACGGGGTCGGCAGCACGGATACATCGCTGTGCGCGTTCACCTTCCGGGCATAATCAGTAAATACGGCGGGATACATGACGTAACTGAACGCGTCATCCATCGTCGCCTCGCGCTTGAGCTTGGGCGTCAGCTCGTCCCTGATTTTATTGAAATTCAGCGGCTTTAATTCCGCGCCGGGGCGGCCCGGCAACGGCTTGCGCTGACCCAGCACAACGTGCTGCAATTTCCGGGGCCAGCCCCCGAGCGGCTGCCCCAACCCCCCGCGCAACATATCAATCACCGATTCCGGGAACGGCACGCTGCCTGGCTCCAGATTCAACACATCGGCGGGTTTGATGCCGCGCGTGACGAGGAACATGGTCATGTCGCCAATCGCCTTGCTACTCGGCGTGACTTTGATCACGTCGCCGAACAGTTGATTGACCTCGGCATACGTGCGCGCAATTTCCGGCCAATGACTCGCCAACCCCATCGCATTGGCCTGTTCTTTTAAATTCGTGAACTGGCCGCCGGGCATCTCGTGCAGATAAACCTCCGCGCTGCCGGATTTGGGCGCGGTATCGAACGGCGCGTAATAAGTGCGAACCTGCTCCCAATAATCGGCCAGCTCATTCAGCGCGTCCAAATTCAAACCGGTATCGCGCCGGGTGAATTGCAGCGCCGCCACCACCGAGTTGAGGTTCGGTTGACTCGTCGAACCGCTCAGCGAAGCGTTGGCCAGATCCACGATGTCCACGCCCGCTTCCGCCGCGCTCAGAATACTGGCGGCCGCAATACCGCTGGTATCATGCGTGTGAAAATGCACCGGCAACCCGACTTCTTCCCGCAACGCCTTAACCAATACCCGCGCGGCCGGCGGACGACACAACCCCGCCATGTCTTTCAAGCCAAGAATATGCGCGCCCATTCTCTCGAGTTCCCTGGCGAGCTTGATGTAATACTTCAGTGAATACTTGGCGCGCGCTGGATCGAGAATGTTCCCGGTGTAGCACAGCGCGCCTTCGCAGATCGCGTGCGTTTCGTTCACCGCTTCCATCGCCACCTTGAGGTTGGGCAGGTAATTCAGCGAATCGAAGATGCGGAAAATATCCATGCCCGCCGCCGCCGCGTGCTTCACAAAACCCGCCACCGCATTATCCGGGTAATTCGAGTAACCAACGGCATTCGAGCCGCGAAACAGCATTTGGAAACAGATGTTCGGAATTCGGGCCCGCAACGCGCGCAATCGCGCCCACGGGTCTTCATGCAGAAAACGCAGCGACGCGTCAAAGGTCGCGCCACCCCACATTTCCAGCGAGAACAATCGCGGCGTGCAACGCGCCACCACGTCCGCCACCGCCAGCATGTCGTAAGTGCGCAAGCGCGTGGCGAACAGCGATTGGTGCGCGTCGCGAAATGTGGTTTCCGTGACGAGCAGTTGTTTCTGCTTACGCGTCCACTCGGCGAACTTCTTCGGCCCCAACTCCAGCAACAACTGCCGCGTTCCGGCGGGCGGCGCTTGTTTCTGATCCCATATCGGCACGCGGGCCGGCCCCAATGTTTCCCTGGGCACGTAACCTTTCACATGCGGGTTGCCGTTCACCGTTACGTCAGCCAGGAAGGTCAGCAGCTTGGTCGCCCGATCCCGGCGCGGCTTGAACTTGAACAGCTCTGGACTGGTGTCAATCAACGTGGTGGACGCCTGACCGCTCTTGAAAATGTCGTTGTGAATGACGTTCTCCAGAAACGGAATGTTTGTCTTCACGCCGCGGATGCGAAACTCCGTCAGCGCCCGCCCCATCCGCTGCAGCGCCGTTTCAAAGGTCGGCCCGCTCGACGTCAGTTTCACGAGCAGTGAATCGTAGAACGGCGTGATCACCGCCCCGGCGAAACCCATGCCGCCATCCAGGCGCACGCCAAATCCGCCCGCCGAGCGGTAGGTCAGAATGCGCCCGTAATCCGGCTGAAATTTATTCTCGGGATCCTCGGTGGTGATGCGGCATTGCACGGCGTACCCGTTACGCGCGATCTGGTCTTGCGGCGGAATCCCCACCTCCGCGTCGTGCATCCGCTGACCGGCGGCGATCAAAATCTGTGAACGCACCAGATCCAATCCCGTAACCACTTCCGTCACGGTGTGTTCGACCTGAATGCGCGGGTTCATCTCAATGAAGAACCATTCCCTGGTGTCCTGATCGTAAAGGAATTCCACTGTCCCCGCGTTGTCGTAACCAATCTCCTGGCACAACCGCACCGCCGCCGCGCACAGTTCGCGCCGCACCGTTTCGTCCAACGCCACGCTGGGCGCGATTTCAATGACTTTTTGATGTCGCCGCTGCACCGAGCAATCGCGTTCATGCAGATGCACCACGTTGCCGTGTTGGTCTCCGAGAATCTGCACTTCGATGTGTTTGGCGCGCGGAATGTAGCGCTCAAGGAAAACGGCGGAATTGCCGAACGCACGCCCCGCCTCGCCTTGCGCTTCATCCAGTAACGCAGCGAGATCGCCCGGTTTCTGCACCACGCGCATGCCGCGCCCGCCCCCGCCGAACGCGGCCTTGATCATCAGCGGGAAACCAATCTGCTTCGCAATTTTCAGCGCCGCGTTCCGATTGGCCACCGGATCTTCCGTGCCCGGCAACGTCGGCACACCCACTTTTTGCGCCAGTGTTCGCGCGGCGGTTTTATCGCCCATCAAACGCAACAACCTGGCCTGTGGACCAACAAACGTAATTCCCGCCGCAGCACAGGCGTCCGCAAAGTCCGCGTTCTCCGCCAAAAATCCGTAACCGGGATGGATGAAATCCACGCCCTTTTCCTTTGCCAACGCGATAATCCCCGGAATGTCGAGATACGCGCCCACCGGCCCTTTGCCCACGCCGACCAAGTACGCCTCATCCGCCTTGAAACGATGAATGGCCAGCCGGTCCTCCTGCGCGTAGATCGCCACGGTTCGCAGTCCCAACTCCGTTGCCGCGCGGAAAACGCGGATGGCAATTTCACTGCGATTGGCAACAAGCAGTTTACGCGGCAGCGCGGATGAAGTTGATGTGGCAGAACTCATAAATCAAAGCAGCAGGTATGAAACTCCATTCACTCCCCGCAAGCAATCTTGGAATGGCCGCGACGACGCTTTACCTCTCGAAGACACCTCGATAAACACCGCTTGGGCCGCGGCGGAAAGCGCCCGGGTTAAAATATCGTGAACGGCGCTTGCGACAAATCGTTGACCAGATATGGTGATCGCGTGGCGACAATATGACCGCAATTCGAGATGAACCATCCCATCATTGACCTGCAAAGCGACCATTACTTCATGGGTGAAGCCTTGCGGCAGGCGGCCCGCGCCTATGAAGCGGAGGAGGTGCCCATTGGCGCGGTCGTGGTCCGGGAGGGGCGCGTCATCGCGCGCGCTTTCAATCAGGTCGAGCTGCTCAAGGACGCCACCGCGCACGCCGAGATGCTCGCCATCACGCAGGCCGAGGAGGCCGTCGGCGACTGGCGGCTCAACGACTGCACGCTTTACGTGACGAAGGAACCGTGCCCGATGTGCGCCGGAGCGATTGTGCATGTGCGCTTCGCCCGGGTGGTGTTTGGCGCGGGCGACCCCAAGGGCGGCGCGGCGGGCAGCGCGTTGAATCTGCTGCAATTCCCGACGTTGAACCATCGGTGCGAAATCACTCGCGGCGTGCGGGAGGAGGAATGCCGGCAACTCCTGCTCGCGTTTTTCGCCGAGCAACGGGAAAAAAACGAGCAGGCGCGCCGGCAATCGGAACGAAATTAACCTGTGCCAACCGAGTAATGCTCGTTCGACGACGAGGAAATCCGGCTCATCGCCGGGCAGAACACCCCTGGTCACTTTTCATTTTTCATTTTCAAGAAACGTATCGCCGAAGCCATTCCCGCCGACTAATCTGCGCCAGTGGCTTCACGACATCTGGCAACAGCGTTGGCACTTTTGAGTCTGGTTCTCGGCGCCGAACTTCCCGCGCGCGCACAGATTGATCCCAGCGCGCGCAACCTGCTCCATCTGGGTTACGATCAGCCGTTGGCCGGACGCGGCCCCCAGGCGGTCTACGCCTATTACTATTACAACAACCCCAACTTTCAACGCACCAACCTGGCGCTGCGAGTGGCGGTGGCTCCGGTTTATTTTGACGGCGAACTGGGTTTCCGCGAGGCCCTTTCGCCTCATACCGATCTTGGACTGGCGGTGAGCGGCGGCGGGTTCAACGATAATTACTATGAGATTCGCCAAGGCCATTACCACCGGGACGAAAGTTTCGAAGGTTACGGCGGCGGTGCGGCTTTGAAGTTGTACCATCGCCTCAACCCGGACCAACTGATTCCGTTGAATTACGTGTTGAGTGGCGGCTTTCACTATTCCACCTACGACACCGCCAGTGAAACCGCGCCCGCGTTTGAATTGCCGGATGAGCGGGTAAACCTGTCCGTGCGCACCGGTTTGCGGCTGGCCGGACGCGAACCCGTGCTGTACCCGGATCTCGCCATGGAATTATCGGTTTGGTACGAGCACGAATGGCGGCTGGTCGAAGACCGGTATTATGGATTTGGCAACGATCGCAAGGTCGTTCCCAGCGTGGGCACCTACTGGCTGTATGCGGGCTTGAACTATTCGTGGACCAACAGCGGCACGCAATTCACCGCGGCGCTGACCTCTGGGGGGTCGCATCACTCCGATCGCTTCAGCGCCGCGCGGCTGGGCGGCGTGCTCCCGCTGGCGGCGGAATTTCCGCTGACCCTGCCCGGATACTATTATCAGGAAATTTCCGCCGCGCGTTTCACGCATCTGAGCGTTTCCTATTCGGTTTCACTGTCCGCGAATCACCGCTGGCAACTGCGCCTGGGCGGCACCTCTTCGCATGTGGAATATATCTCCGGATTCAACCAGTCCACGCACTGGCATACCGGCGTCGGCCCCGATCTTTCCTATACGTCGCAGAATGATGCCTGGCGCGTTATTTTGCGGTACGGTTATGGCATCAACGCCGAGCGCAATCACGGTACGGGCGCGCACAGCATCGGACTGCTGTGCCAGTTCAATTTTGGTCCCGAACCCAATTGGCGGCACCTGCTCCGGTGGTAAACCGCGCCCGGTTCGAGGACCAAAACTTCAACTCGCTTCGTCGCGCCGACTTTTGCTAAAGTCCCCACCCTGATTTGGGCCGCGGATTCACCGCCCGGATCAGAGCTTCCGCCAATGATCGGGAGCCGCCGGATTCCGTTTACGAATCGTCAAGCGACGCTTTACATGACCTCATCTCAAATCCGCCAGTCGTTCCTCGACTTTTTCCGGTCGAAGCAACATACCATCGCGCCCTCATCGAGCCTCATGCCGGACAGCCCGAACCTGCTGTTCACCAATGCCGGCATGAACCAGTTCGTGCCCATTTTCCTCGGCCAGACCCCATGCCCCTACCAACCCGGGCGCGCGGCGGACACGCAAAAGTGCATCCGCGCTGGTGGCAAGCACAACGACCTCGAAGACGTTGGACTCGACACGTATCACCACACGTTTTTCGAGATGCTGGGCAACTGGAGCTTCGGGGATTACTTCAAACAGGAAGCCATCGAATGGGCGTGGGAACTGGTGGTCCGCAAATGGAAATTTCCACCGGACCGCCTCTATGCCACGGTTTTTTGTCCATACCTCGGGGAACCCGGCTGGGAGAAAAAATGGGCCGTCGAACTGGAGCAGGTGGCTGCGCTCACGCTGACTTCGCGCACGTTCATCGCCCCGGATCCCAACGCGTCACCCTTTGAAGTTTCCGATCAGGAAGCCGCCCTGTATTGGGCCCGCCAGTTTATTGCGGCCGGGCTCGACCCGAAAACGCACATCATCCCCGGCAACAAAAAAGACAACTTCTGGATGATGGGCGAAACCGGTCCGTGCGGCCCGTGCTCGGAACTGCACGTGGACCTCACGCCCGCTGGCGACACCAAAGGCGCGCTCGTCAACCAAGGCAGCGCCGAGTGCATCGAAATTTGGAATTTAGTCTTCATTCAATTCAACGCCAACCTCGACGGCTCCTTCGTCCCACTGCCCGCCAAACACGTGGATACCGGCATGGGCTTCGAGCGCGTGACCAGTATCATCCAAGGCACAAAGGGCCTGACCGATTTCGCCAACGCGAAGATTTCCAACTACGAAACTGACATCTTCCGCCCGATCTTCGACGCGCTGGAGCGGCTTTCGGGCAAAAAGTATCGCAGCACGCTTCCCGGTCGCGTCTCTTCCGGGGGAGCACCCGCGCCCCAAGCGCAGATTGAACAGGAAAAAATTGACGTCGCGTTCCGCGTGATTGCCGATCACATCCGCACCTTGGGTTTTGCCATCGCGGACGGCATTCAGCCCGGCAACACGGATCGCAATTACGTCCTGCGCCGCATCCTGCGCCGCGCCGTGCGCTACGGTCGGACCCTCGATTTTCGCGAACCATTTTTCTACAAACTCGTGGACGTTCTGGCCGATACCATGGGCGATGTCTTTCCCGAAATTCGCGCGAAGCAGAAGCATGTTGAAGATGTGATCCGAATGGAGGAGGAAGCGTTTAACAAGACGCTGGATCGAGGGATCGAAATCTTTGAACAAGAAATCCAACGTGAACGTGAACATCGAGCGAATGAATTGTTTGAGCATCGAAAACTTCAAGCACAAGAGCAGCCCGGTTTTGATGATGCCTATCTCAAGCGACCTATAGTCTCTGGCGAGATCGCATTCACTCTCTACGACACCTACGGCTTCCCGCTCGATCTCACCGAGTTGATGGCGCGCGAACGCGGTTTAACCGTGGACACGGCCGGATTTGAAAAATTGATGGAAGAGCAGCGCGCCCGCGCCCGCGCCGCGCAGAAGAAGGAAGTCATTTCGCTCTCGCAAATCGAAACCACCACGCCCACGAAGTTTGTCGGCTACGAGAAATTGGAGACGCCCGCAAAGGTGCTCGAAGTCGTGTCGCTCAAGAACCAGACCGCCGTCATCCTTGATACCAGTGCGTGCTACGCCGAAATGGGGGGGCAAGTCGGTGACACGGGCGAACTACGACATGGCGATAAATTTTGGCAAATCGTCAACACGCAAAAATCCGGCAACACCTATTTACATTTCGTCGAGGCGAAACCCGCAGCGGACGAGGCGGCGGTGCTCCCGGCTGTCGGAGCGGGGGTCACCATTTCAGTTGATCTGGAGCGGCGCGCTGCCATCCAACGTCATCACACCGTCACGCACTTGTTGCATTGGGCGTTGCATGAAGTCGTCAGCCAAGAGGCGACGCAGAAAGGTTCCTTCGTCGGCCCGGACAAGTTGACCTTCGACTTCAACAGCGCCGCGCTCACCCCCGCGCAGATCGCCGACATCGAACAGCTCGTCAACGAACGTATCGTCGAGAACGCTGGCGTTTCGTGGACGGAAGTTCTCTACAACGACGTGAAGTCGCGCAAGGATGTAATGCACCTGTTCGGCGAAAAGTACGGCGATACGGTTCGCGTGGTCCAGATCGGTGGCCGGCCGCAGCAGTTGGATGGTTACTCGATGGAGCTTTGCGGCGGCACGCACACGCGCGCCACCGGCGAAATCGGTCTGTTCCGCATCGTGGGCGAAAACGCCATCGCCGCGGGCGTCCGGCGCATCGAAGCCGTCGCCGGCCTCACCGCTTACGATGTAATGCGGCGCGATCGCGAGTTGATCAAAACCGTGGCGGGCAAAATCAATTCGCCGATGCACGAGTTGGAAAAGAAGATTGAAGCATTGCTGGCGCAGCAAAAGAAACTGGAAAAAGAAATCAAAACCGCGATGCAACGCAACGCTTCGAACGCGGCGAGCGAACTGTTGGGTCGGGCGCAGACGGTGAACGAAATCCCCTTCATCGCGCACAACCTCGGCACGGCGGAGGGCGATTTTTTACAAGCGATTGCCGACGCGCTCAAGGGCCGGTTCAAAGGTGTGGTGGTGCTGGGTGGTTACGGCGAAAACGCCGTTTCCCTCGTGGCGACGGTGGCCCCGGAATTCACCGCGAAAGTTCAAGCGGGCAAAATCATCCAACGGATCGCGCCCCTCGTCGGCGGCAAAGGCGGGGGCAAACCGGATCACGCGCGCGGCGGCGGCAAAGATGCCAGCCAACTGGACGCGGCTTTGGCGCAGGCGAAAAGTTTGCTCGGATAAATCCGATTGCTCCACCCACATCAAAGCTGTTCCAAAGCGGCGGCGAGATATTCGTAGTCGGCCGGCGAATTGTAAATTTGCGCCGACACGCGCACCCAACGGCGCTGCGGCTCACCGAAGCGATTCACCGGCACTTCGATGCCGAACCGATCGTAGAGCGCCAGTTGCAATTCATCTATCTTGCCGCGACTGCGCCGTCCCTGAAACCGCTCGGGCAACGGCACGACAGCCATGGACCCCAGCATCGCTTCCGGCCCCGGCGGCGCGACGTGCCAACGCGCACATAAAATTCGTCGCGCCTGCACCGCCAGCTCGTGATTGCGCCGGCGCAATTCCGGCCAGCCGCCCGGCAACAATTGTCCCATCCAACGCAGCGCTTCGGGTACACACCACCACGGCGACGGATCGAATGTGCCGGGCCAATCAAAGCGATCTTGGAAGCGGGTAAAGCCGGGACGGCGACGATTGTTGCCGTGACTGATCACCGGCGGTTGAATTTGCTCCTGATGGTCCGGGCGCACATAAAGAAACGCCGCGCCTTTCGGGGCGCAAACCCATTTGTGCAGGTTGGCCGTGTAGTAAGCGGGGCGCAGCCGACGCAAGTTCAGCGGCAACATTCCCGGCGCATGCGCCCCATCCACCAACGTATCCACGCCGCGCGCCGCCAGCGCTTGCACCATCTCGTTCACGGGCAGAATCAAACCCGTATTGCTGGTCACGTGATCCAGCAACAACAAGCGGGTGCGCCGCGTCACCGCGCGCAAAATCAGGGTGATCATTTGCTCGGCGGATTCCAGCGGAAAAGGAATGGGAACCACCACCACCTTCGCCCCCGCCCGCTGCGCCGCGGCCACCAACACGTTGCGACACGCATTGTAATCCAGACTGGTGGTCAACAGTTCGTCGCCACGCCGCAATCGCAACGAACGCACCACGGCGTTCACGCCGGCGGTCGCATTCGGAAGGAAGACCAGATCTGCCGCATTGACACCGAGAAACTGCGCCAACGCCCGCCGCGCCGGTACCAGATACGCCTCGTAATGTCGCCACAGAAATTGCACCGGCTCGACTTCGAGCGCGCGACGGAATCGCGTTTGCAAATCCAAGATGGGTTTCGGGCAGGCCCCGAACGAGCCGTGGTTGAGAAAAACAATTCCAGGTCGGAGTTCCCAGTGACGCCGAAAGCGATTCGGTCGGGGTCGCACAAGTTTGCGCTGCATGGCCCGGCAACTTAACCAGATGTTCCGCTAAAAGCGACACGTCACTTGGGGCCGGGATCAGGTCTGCGCTTCGTGGTTGCATGTCATCAATTTTTGCGATACCCGAAACGGACGAATCCCGTTAAGCTCGGCCCGACATGAAAATCGCCAAAGCCCTCTGGCTCGCCGTCGCGCTCAGTTTCGGCCTGAGCAATGTCACCACATCCGCGGCCCCGAATCCGCCTCCCGACGCTTTCGCCTTGGTCAAGCGACTGGGCCGCAGTGTGAACATTTTGGGTTACGACCCGATCTGGCGCTCGCGTGATCAGGCGCGATTCAAAACCGAATACTTCGCAAAACTCAAAGCCGCCGGGTTCGATTCCGTCCGCGTCAATTTACACGCGTTCCGCCACATGAATCCCACCAACGATTGGACCTTGCACCCCGCCTGGTTCGAGACCTTGGATTGGGCCGTTGCCGAAGCGCAACGTCAGGGCTTGGCGGTCATCCTGGACCTGCACGAGTTTCAGGCGTTGGGCCAAGACGCTGCCGGCAATCGCGACAAATTTCTCGCGTTCTGGCGACAGATCGCCGCGCATTACCAAAACGCGCCGGCGACTGTGTACTTCGAGATTCTCAATGAACCCTCGGAGCAACTGACCCCGGAATTGTGGAACGAGTACTTGGCCGCCGCCCTGGCCATCATCCGCGCCAACAATCCCACACGCGGCGTGATTGTCGGCCCGGGACATTGGAACGCCATCAGCCATTTGGATAAATTGCAACTGCCGGAAAACGACCGGCATTTGATCGTCACCGTGCATTTTTACGAACCGTTCAACTTCACCCATCAAGGGGCGAGCTGGGCCAACCGCCAGGATAAAGTAGGCGTGGCTTGGAACGGCACCGCCGAGGAATTGGCCGCGCTCAATCGCGCGTTCGATCAGGCTCAAACCTGGGCCAAACAACATGAACGTCCGCTGTTCCTGGGCGAATTTGGCGCGTATGATCGCGGCGCCATGGATTCGCGCGTCCGCTGGACGGCCGCCGTGACGCGGGCCGCGGAAGCGCGTGGCTGGAGTTGGGCGTACTGGCAATTCGACAGCGACTTCATCCTCTACGACGTGAAACGCGACGCCTGGGTGGAACCGATTTTGCACGCGCTCATTCCGAAGTAATGGGAATCATTGCCGACGCAGCGTTTACCAGATCAGGTTTACAGAAAGCGGGTAGTAGTCATGTTCCCTTAACGATGGATTTGCTCGGATATGAAACCCCGAACATCCTTCAAGGTCGCAGCTAAATCTGTTTGAATCACAAAGGTTTTTTCAAAAGACTTGCCTCGCCATTTCCCAAGCACCAGCACTTCAGCGGCAGTGCGATCATAAATAATTTTTACAGTATCTGCTCTATCCCTCATCTGCCACTCGTTCAACGCATTTGCACTCGTGAAAACATCCAACGTGGCGGGTGATAGGCTGTGCGCAACAGCGTGATTTCGTTTGTGTTAAGGCCGCGACTGTCACCCATTACGTCCAACATCGCCAGTTGAATTGCAGGCGCACCGGTCATATGGAAAAACGAGACCGCAACGATTACCACTGCTGCTGCCGTTGCCGTCAGTCCCAGCATCCAACCCCACGCTAGTTTTCGATTGGACTTTTTCTCCGCTCCTGAACGACCAAGTGTTTCCCACACCTTTGTTTGCAAGCGACGGCGCACATAGGCCGGTGGTTCTTTGGTTGCTAATTGTGTTGCTTCGACAAGCAGAAGTGCATCCTTCGTCATTCTCGCATCCTCTTCCAATCGCTTAACTGTTGTTCTGAGATCGGGCTGGCTGTTCAATAAAGTCTCCAATTCTGCGCGCTCCGCATCCGTAGCCTGATGGGTGATGGACTTCATGGCGAGATCGAAAAGATGTTGGTCATTTATTGAGTCCATCGCAAAAGATTGTCATTCTATTACTCTCGACGCTCCGCTCCCCAAATCCGTCGCATTGTTTCTAATCCACGCCTTAAATAAACGCCCACCGACCCAATTGCGACACAACGCTTTTGGGCAATCTCTTCATAGCGCAAGCCGTGAAGAAAAAAATCCGAGAGAATTTCACCCAGTGGCGCTTTAAGCTCTGCGAGTGATCGGTTCAGTTGTTGCACAAGTTCCATTCGTTCCACATTCTCCAAAGGGGAGCTTTCCGGCGACACGGCATGCACATGGAAAGCTCCCCTTAAACTGAGCCAGGTGTTATGAGAGGATTGGGCGGCGCTCCGCGCCGCCCGGAACTCTGATAACATGAA
>JBDHQI010000050.1:0-20788 GCA_039806955.1 Verrucomicrobiota bacterium
TTGTTCGTGGACGAAAAGGCGGAGACCGCGCTTGAGCAGGCGGAAACCACCGCCGCCACAGCGGGCGCGGAATTGCTCGATCACATCCTGCTTGATGGCGCGATCACCGACACCGCGCCGTCGCCCGCGCAGTTGAAGACACTGCACGCGTGCATCAAAAAGGTCACCGAAGACCTCGACGGAATGCGCTTCAACACCGCCATCTCCGCGATGATGGTGTTCATCAACGAAGCCCACAACTGGCCGACCAAACCGCTGGCAGTACTGAAAACCTTTCTCCAATTGCTCGCGCCCTTCGCGCCGCATCTGGCCGAGGAACTTTGGTTACGCTTGCACTCGACCTTTGGGCAACGCGCCCCATCCCTCAGCTATGCGCCCTGGCCGCAATTCGATCCGGCCAGGCTGGTCGAAACGGAAATCCAAATTCCCGTTCAAGTGAATGGCAAGCTGCGCGATGTCATCAAAGTCCCCGTGGACGCCGACAACGCCACCCTCGAAGCCGCCGCCAAAGCCTCCGAGAAGGTGCAACCCTTTCTGGCGGGCAAAACGATCAAGAAGGTCATTATCGTCCCCAAGAAAATGGTGAACCTGATAGTCGGTTGAGATTGAGCGAGTTTCCAGCGGCGGGAGGCGCAATCCTCCGACCGGCAAATAATTCAGAGAAAATAATTCGCGCTTGAAATTTCAAGCGGTTGCGGTGCATTAGTTAATCACAAATTCGCATAATCAGATTGCGCTTGAAGACGAAATATAAACTGGTGGTTATGGGGTTCTTGTTGGGAGGGATCGGATTATTCCTGCATCAGCGCTCCACCAATTCACCCCCATCGCATCAATCGGTCTCGCCCGTGGTTGCGACAAGTCAGCCGCTCCAAACTACCAACCACGTTACCGCGGCCAAACCCGCCGCTTCGCGTTCGGTTCAGCGTTGGTTGCCAACCCGGGAAACCCTCTGGGATCAACCAATGGTTGAACCGGCCTTCGCCAAATTCAAAGTGTGGACACAACGGTATCTCGCTGCCGCGCCTGAACAGCGTCCTGGTTTGCTGCCGGAAGGCGTCCGACTGGCCGCGACCCGACGTGACGCTTTGAAAGCGTTGATCAAACAAGCTCCGGAGCGCGCGTTGCAACTCGCGATCCCCGCCGGCGTGCGCGCCCAGTTACCTGCCGAAGTGACTGAGCTATTCGAGGAGAACATCAGCGCGCGTGGAACCCTGGCGGTGTTGGGTGCGTTGGCCGAGTCTGGCCACGAAACAGAAATCGAACCTACGTTCCGCATCGCAACCATTGGTGCGCGTGAATATCAAACCTACACTTACGGCGAGCGTTTGGGCGTGCCAACGCGCCAGCACATCGCGCTGAATGGTATTGCGGTGGATGATTTCTTCGCGTTGAGCGAAGACGCGCTGCGCATTCTGGACACGGACGAAACGGCCCGGGCGATTGCCGCGAATTCCGACCCACTTTGCGCCATCACCGGGCAGTCGCCGGCAGCAAACCAGACGAAGCTTGCGGCCGAGTTCGAAGGTGAAATTGTTTTCTTCTGCCGACCGGAACACGCAAACCAACTAAACGAAAGCATCGTGGCGGCAGACGGCGGCCCGCCTTCACCGGATGGCGGCGACCCATCGGCCGCCGCCTGGACCGAAGGCGAGAAAAAGCTCTTGTTCATCCGTGTGGACTTTCCGGATTTGGAGGGCGTCAATTTGAGTGATAGCGGCGTCACCAACCTGATCAACAACTTGAACAAGTTTTACCAGGAGATGTCGTACGGCCGCGCCAGTTTTGCTTCGAACGGTTTCGGTTCGGATTACACGCCGGTCTTTCGGATGGAGCATCCAGCCGCCTATTACGGGACGAACAATTATTACAACCAGCTACGGACGGAAGCGCGCGAGGCGGCCACGGCGGCCGGCTACGTGTTGACCAATTTTAATTTTGACATCATCTGCATGGGCGCGGTGCCGGGATTCAGTTGGGCTGGCTTGGCGTATGTCGGCGGCACCGGCGCGTGGTTGCGAAATAATTTCAGCACCGGAGTCGCGGGGCACGAACTGGGACATAACTTCGGGCTCAATCACGCCAACTTTTGGAATACCAGTGGTGCCAGCATCATCGGACCGGGTTCGAGTACCGAATACGGTGACAGCTTTGATACGATGGGCGCAGCCAGCGCGGGCAATAATCATTTCAACGCGCGCTATAAACATTATCTGAACTGGCTCACCACGAATGAAGTGCTCACCGTCAACACCAGCGGCACGTATCGTGTCTATTGCCATGACAATCCAAACGCGACCGGCCTTCGAGGATTGAAAATCGTCAAAAACAGCAGCACCAATTACTGGGTGGAGTTCCGCCAGAAATTCACCAGCAACCGATGGTTGATGAGCGGCGCCGGGTTGCGCTGGGCTCAAAATGGCAATCAGAAAAGTCAACTGCTCGACACCACCCCCGGCTCGCCCGATGGCAAGACCGACTCGGCACTGGTGCTGGGCCGCACTTTCTCGGACTTCGATGCGGGCATCCACATCACCACCATCGGTAAAGGCGGCACCTCACCCGAGTCGTTGGACGTGGTGGTGAACCTGGGTTTCTTCCCGGCGAACCAGCCACCTCAACTCAACATCACGGCCAGTGCGACGAATGTTGCTGCGAGCGCGGGCGTGGAATTCAGCGCGACGGCCACCGATGCGGACGGGGATCCACTGGCGTACTACTGGGAATTTGGCGACGCCACCTTCGGCACGAACAGCCCAGTGGTGGGGAAGAGTTGGAGCAGCGACGGTGATTATCTCGTACGCTGCGTGGTCAGCGATATGAAAGGCGGCTCGGCCAGCCGCTGGGTCATCGTGCGCGTCGGCACGCCAAGCACATTCCGCATTTCCGGTCAGATCAATCGCGATGAAAATCCGCTGGCCGACGCGCGGGTTTACGTTTCCAGCACGCGCATGAGTTACAGCGACTCTGCCGGCAATTACGCCATCGTCGGCCTGCCGGCGGGAGCTTATACGGTCGCGGCCAGCCGTTATGATTACACGTTCACGCAGGCGAACTTTACGAATCCTGTAAGCGTAGGGCCGGACGCGGAGGGTATTGATTTTCTGGCGAGCGAGATCACGTATCCGCCCACCATTGGAAGCCAGCCGTTTAGTCAAACTGTTGCGGTGGGTTCGACCGCAACCTTCAATGTCGCGGTGAACGGTACGCCACCCTTCTCCTATCAATGGCACTTCAACGGGACCAATTTACCCAGTGGCGATAGCAATAGTCTGACCCTCACCGATGTGCAAACCAATCAGGCGGGCAGTTACACCGTCACCGTGACCAATGCGTACGGCAGCGTGGTCAGCGCCGCAGCGTCGCTGACCATTGGCGAACCGCCGGTGATTCTCGCGTCGCCAGTGAGTCAACGAGCGACTGAAGGTGGCGACGTAACCTTCACGGTTGAAGCCGTCGGATCGCCCGTGCTGCTGTATCAATGGCAACACAATGGCACGAACGTCTTTTCCAACCCAACCCTCGGAGGCTCGAACGGCGACCGCGAAGGCAGCAACATCTTCACTCGCACGAATGTCGAGCCGTTGCACGCCGGGAATTATTCCGTCGTGGTCAGCAGCCGTTTTGGTCAGGCCACCAGCGAGACCGCCCTCCTCACCGTATCCGTACGTCCGCAACTTTCCCTGCCGCAACTCATGAATGGCCAGATGCAGTTTCAACTCAGCGGCACCCCAGGCGACCGTTATGCCATCGAGGGTTCCACCAACTTCCTGAACTGGGATGCCTTGGCCACGGTGACCAACACCACCGGTCAGGTTTGGTATCTGGACCCGGAAAATGGAACCCGTCCGGAGAAATTTTATCGTGGAAAATTATTGCCGTGACACTTGCTCCCAAAGCGGGGGTGGTGTGGTTCCGGAAGCTCCTGCGAGTCACCCCTTGGCTACAAACCGATGATGGCTGGATCGCCGTAAAGCGTAAAGTTGCCCGTGCGAACAATCCGCACGTCCATCAATTGCCCGCGATGGCGCTCGCTGCCGTCGAACAAAACGAGCTTGTTGCACGGCGTGCGCCCCATCATGCGCGCCTGGTTGCGGCGGCTCGGGCCTTCCACCAGGATTTGCACGTCGCGACCGATAAACGCCTCGTATTTGCGCCGGCCAATTTGATTCACCACCTCCAGCAAACGCGCGTGGCGCGCCTCAATCACTTTCTGCGGCAAAGGATCGGGCAGCGTGGCCGCCGGCGTATCCTTGCGTGGCGAGTACTTGAACAGAAACGCATTATCGAACTCAACTTCGCGACACAGTGACACGGTTGCCGCAAAGTCTTCCTCCGTTTCGCCGGGAAACCCCACGATGATGTCGGTGGTCAAACCCAGGTGCGGACGCACGGCGCGCAGTTTGCGCACGATTTCAAGGAAGCGCTCGCGTGTATAGCCCCGGTGCATCAGTTTGAGTACGCGATCACTGCCGCTCTGCACCGGCAGATGCGCACTCGCCACCAACTTGGGCAATTGCCCGTACGCGGCCACCAAATCGTCGCCGTAACCCTTGGGATGGGGCGAGGTGAACCGGATTCGTTCCAGACCTTCGATGCCATGAACCGCTTCGATCAGTTGCACAAAAGCGCTTTTATCCGAGTGCGGATCGAATCCCGGCACAACCACCTGCCCCTTTTTTGCGGGCGCGCTTTGCGCCTTAAACCGTTTGCCATAACTGGTAACAATTTGACCGAGCAAGGTGATCTCCCTGACCCCTTGCCTAACGAGCTGACGGCACTCGGCCACAAGGTCCGGAATGGAACGGCTGCGTTCCTCGCCACGGGTGTAAGGCACAATGCAATAGGTGCAGTATTGATTGCAGCCTTGCATGATGCTGACAAAAGCGGTGACGGATTTATGCTTTGCGGTGCCATTGAGCAAATGCTCTTTCACCGTGGCTTCGCTCCCCCGCTCCGTTCCGGTGTCCACGATTTTGTCCCGGCGTCCTTGCAGCAGTTCATCCAAATAGTCGGCGGTATGATGAAATTTCTGCGTGCCCACCACGAGATCCACGTCCGGCAACCGGTCAATCAACGCCTGACCGCGGCTTTGGGCCATGCACCCCATAAACCCAAAAATCACATCCGGACGCTGGCGACGGATGTTGGCGGTAAGGTTCTCCATCTTGTTAATGGCTTTCTGCTCGGCGTGATCCCGCACGCTGCAGGTATTGAGCAACACAACGTCGGCCTCGAATTCGGAAGCGGCGAGCGTATACCCCTTGGCCACCAACTGCGCGGCGACAGCTTCGCTATCACGCTCATTCATCTGGCAGCCATAAGTCTTGATGTAAACACTCGGCATAAGATTATGCGTCGGACAGCATAGCCGGAAACCCGACCGACTGAAAAGCAGACTTTCCAGACGCGGCGGAGCGCTCCAATGCGCTTGCCGCCGGGCCGCGAGCCTGCCATTTATGAAGGCGGGAGAAATCTCCTCGAAGCATGGTCGGACTAGATTTTCATAACACCGCGATGATCTCGCGACGGCAGGCGTTACGACTCCTGTTGATCGAGCACGATGCCGCCATGGTCAGCCGGGTGCGGGACATGCTGGAGCCGGGCGAAAGCGTGAGCGGCATCGCCGTGGCGACCTCGCTGGCGGAGGCGCTGGATTTGATATCGCGCGAAGAATTTGCCGTCATCCTGCTGGAACTGTTCATGCCCGATGGCGCCGGCCCCGCCAATCTGACCGTGCTCCAAAAAGTCACGCCGCAAACGCCGATCATCGTGCTGGGCGCGGCGGATGACGATTCGGTGGTGACGGAGGTGGTGCGATCCGGAGCCCAGGATTACCTCGTCAAAAGCCAATTAACGCTGAGCAATCTGCGGCGTTCGATCCGCTACGCCATCGAGCGGCACGAATCGGAGATGGCGCTGATCGCCCAGGAGGAAAAATATCACAGCATCTTCGATCATCTGGCGGAAGGAATTTTCCAAACCACGCCCGACGGACAATACCTCCTGGCGAACGCAGCGCTGGCGCGAATTTACGGTTATGCCAGCCCGGAAGAATTGATGCAAAGCGTCACGGACATTGGCCGGCGCTTGTATGTGGCGCCGGGCCGCCGCGAGCAATTTCAAGAGCTCATGCAGCAACACGACGTCATCGTCGGCTTCACGTCCCAAATCTTTCGCAAGGATGGCAGCATCATCTGGATTTCTGAAAATTGCCGGGCGATCCGCGGCGCGGGTGGTCAGTTGTTGTATTACGAAGGAACCGTGGAAGACATCACCGCCCGGCGGCAGGCGGAAGACAGCGTCAAAGAATCGGAAGCGTTATACCACTCGCTGGTGGAAACCATGCCCCAAAATGTATTTCGCAAAGATTTGCAGGGGCGCTTCACCTTTGCCAATCGGCATTACTGCGATCATTACGGCGTGCCCCTCGAGGCGATCCTCGGCAAAACGGACTTCGACTTTTTTCCGGTGGAATTAGCCCGGCAGTACCAGGCGGACGACCGGCGAGTAATGGCTACCGGACAAACCTTAAGCATCGTCGAAGAGCACCAACCGCTGGGGCAAAACAAAAGTTACGTCCAGGTGGTGAAGACGCCGTTGTATGGCAAGGACCAGACCGTCATCGGCGTGCAGGGAATCTTCTGGGACATCACGGAACAAAAACTGGCGCAGGAGCGGCTCAACCAGGCCCGGGATGATCTTGCCGCCAGCGAGGAACAATTGCGGCGCAAGAATGAGCAACTGGAAAACGACCTCAAAACCGCGCGCGAAATTCAGTTCGCCATGTTGCCGCAAGAATATCCGGTTTTGCCTCGGGGCGCGACCGCCAAGGATAGCGCGTTCCAATTCACACATCGCTATCTGCCCAGCGGCACCGTGGGCGGAGACTTCTTCAGCATCACGCCAATCTCCAATCAGGAAGTGGCAGTTTTTCTTTGTGACGTGGCCGGGCACGGCGTGCGTTCGGCGCTGATCACCATGATGATTCGCACGCTGGTGGAAAACCTGCGGCCGCTGGCTCACGATCCGGGGCGGTTCATCACGGAGCTGAACGCGAAACTATTCGCCATCCTCAAACCGAGCGGCGCTTCCATTTTAACGACCGCCTTTTTCCTGGTAGTCCATGCCGCCACCGGTCAGATGCGCTACGTGAACGCTGGACATCCCAAACCGTTCCTGCTGCGCCGCTCCGCCAGACTGGCCGAGGAAATTAAAAATCAAGCCGGCGCGAAGAGCCAGCCGGCGCTCGGACTGTTCGAGCAGTACGCGTATCAAAGTTCCGAAATCCAGCTGCGGCCCGACGATGCCGTCATGTTGTTCACGGATGGCCTTTACGAAATTCAAGCTTCCGACGACTCGCTCTACTCACGCGAGCGGCTGCTGGCGGCTGCTAAAAAGCACCTATCGCTTCCGGTCCACCGCGTCGTCAACGCCCTGTTGCGGGAGACCAAAAAATTCGCCGCAGACGGGCGCTTTGAAGATGACGTCTGCCTGCTGACACTGGAATATCGCGGCCTCGCCGCGACTCAACGCGATTAGGCGCGGGGCCGACCCAGGCGGCGCCGGGCCGGATTCAGCCTCAAACCAACGATCCAATTTCCGCCGCCAGCTTCTGCGCGATGGTGGGTTGCACCCACTTGACCAGTGCCATGAAGTTTAACAACAGCGGACTGTCGGCCCGGGCTTTAGACATGCTCTTGAGACTCGTCAACACTTTACCGTAAGTCGTCGCATATTTTTCATGGACCAATCGGGTGACATAGCTTTCCAACACCGCCTGGGCAATTGGATCGGTGCGGCCATCCTCGAGGTAGGGCAACTGACAGAAGACGCGGATGAAAAGAATCGGCTCGACCTCGCTCAGCACCAGCCAGCTTTGTCGCACCTCGGCGGCATCATATTTGGCGCGTAACCGCTCGCGAATGGCGGCGGCGATCTGACTGGGATTCGCGTGCCGGGTCATCAGTTCTCGAATCCGATCCCAAGCCAGTTGCCGCTCCACTTCCGGGTCCATCACCACGGCGGCACGCGCCTGCTCCTCCAGACCTTTCAAACCCAATTCCTGTCCGACGGCGCGACCCAACAACTCCGCATCCACCCGTTTCATGCGATCCGACCCCATGATGCCCTGGACCACCAGCTTCTGCCGATCCGCGTCGGGCACCAATTTGAGAATGGCCGCCAACTCCGCCACGGGCGGCGCGGGTTGCGGCGCGGCGGGCAATAACGTGCGCACGCAACCGCGCACCACATCCGCCTCGTCCGATAGTTTTTCCACGCGGAGGCGAAGCACGAATTTCAACACCCGCGCCAAACCGCCAGATTTCCCCAGGTTGTTAACCACAATGAGGCGATGATCCAAACTGACAATGTGCGCGAGCAGGTCCTCGGCGGCGGTGACATCGGCGGGCGACAGTTGCTTTTGTTCGGGCTGAATCACCAACTGCTCCAGCAATGTTGGCAACCGCATCGCAAACAAAACGTCCGGCGCTTCGGTACTCTGGTTTTCGTAAAAATGCAATAATTCAATGAGAAAGGTAATCCGCCCGAACGCGCCTTTCTGTCGCCGTGCCGTTTCGGTGGACTCCCGGCTGAGCTGCACGCGCCGATGCAACTCACGCAACGCCTCGGCGTGGTTGCCCGCCGCCGCGGCTTCCTGTGTCAACAACGCTTCAAAATCCGGCTTGAACGCCAGCACAATTTCCTCCGATCGGGGCCGCGGATTCAGCTTCGGATCGGTGGTCAAATCGGTAAAGAACACCAGACTCTTTTCGCCAAATTCGCGAACCACCCGCTCGCGCGGCAACTGGCCTTTGAGGTAACACCGCGTGGCGCGAACGACCGGCGCCGAGAAAAACGATTCCGGGGTTTCCGCCAGTTTCTTGACCATCTCCGTTTCCAACGGCGGTTTGGTTTCCAGCAACTCCGCGACAATCGGTTGGAGCGCTGCCCGCAGGTCTTGTTTGGATTGCTCCAAATCCTTCAGGAACTGCGGCTGAGGAATCGCGCTGTCAATCGCGCCCTTGGAGAACGCCGTGCAAGCCTCCGCCACGCTGGTATTATGCTCCACCAGCTTGGCGACGAATACGCCGACGTCGTTGATCGGCAACTTGCTGACCAGATTCGCGAGCAACAGCACCAACTCGGCGTGCGACCGCTGCCGATGCTCCACCACGCGTTCGAGCAACAGACGTAAATTCTTGTTCTCCCGCTCCAATACCGCCTGCGCGTCCTGCAATTGTTGCACCTGTAATTTGACAACGGCCAAATCACGGGATGACTCGTCCGCTTCGGCCCTCGGCGCCGGACTGGATTCGTTAGGGTCAGCGACCATGATGAGATGTTGCCTCAATTAGGCGGTGGTTTTCCATAAGTTTTTGCCGCATCATAAAATCCATTCGCAATTTACCCCTCAATCAACCTCATCACTTTCCATAATCACCCGGTGATGCCCGGCACCTTTTGACCGGTTGTCACTCGCGCCAGTTTTATCCTCGACTTGTTTGGCTCACTCGGAAAACTGTCGCGTGTGCGCGCCTGCGTCATCTTCAATCCCGCCGCGAAGGGGCATAAAGCCCAGCATTTCCGCCGCGCCTTGGGAGACATCGCGCGGGAAGCCGCACTGAGGCAAACCACTGCGCCCGGAGACGCCAGACGTCTGGCTGCGCAGTCTGTAATCGAGGGCTTTGATACAATCATCGCCGCCGGAGGCGATGGTACCGTCAACGAGGTGTTGAATGGCATCGGGGATGTTCCCGACGGTTTCAAACACGCGCGCCTCGGGGTTTTACCCATCGGCACGGCCAATGTATTCGCCCGCGAACTGGGAATGCCCCTGCGTCTGGAAGCGGCGTGGGCCACCCTACGAGCCGAAAAAGAGCGACGCATTGACTTGCCCAGCTTTACTTGCGACCCCGCCGAAAACAGCCAGCGATATTATTTTGTCCAACTGGCTGGCGCAGGACTTGATTCGCGCGCGCTGGAACTGGTCAATTTGCAATTAAAGAAAAAGATCGGCCCCCTGGCTTACGTCGTCGCCGGCTTGCGCGCGTTGCGGAAGAAATCAATTCCGCTGACCGTTACGGATGGAGCGCGCACCCTGACTGGCGGTTTGGTTCTGATCGGCAACGGCCGCAAGTACGGCGGAAATTTTAACATCTTCCCGACCGCAACCCTCGACGACGGTTTGCTCGAAATCTGCGTCTTTCCCCGGGTCGGCTGGTGGATTCTGCTGCGCTGCGGATGGCGGCTGTTGCTGGCGAACCGGCTGCCGGAGTCAACCGTGCTTCGTTTCCAGAGTGCCACCGTTAGTCTGAGCAGCGCACAACCGCTTCACTTTGAAGTGGACGGTGAACTGGCCGGGCGGCTGCCGGCGCAAGTAACGATCGAACCAACTGCACTGCGAATTCTGGCGTCTTGAAATGACCCGGGAATTTTCCGGGAGCTGCCTCACTCGAATCCCGGGTCGCCGTTCCTAAATGTAACCGAATTGAGACGACGTACTTTAAGGGTAGCTTGGAAGCGGGTAATGCAACCCATTTCGAGCGAGGGCTATATGAATACAAACTCAGATCAAGAAAGCTGCACCAAATGGTTCCGCCGAATTTTTGGCAGCGGGACCGGCAAACGCGTGGTGGCGAAGTCGAATTCGGCTGCCGCCGAGGTCCTGCGCAAACCCACGCGAAACCAGAAAGTGCTGGTGGTGGACGACGATCCAGTGTTTCGGAAAACCGCTGAGACGCAACTCACCAACGAAGGCTTTGAAGTTTTGACCGCCGGCGATGGCTGCGAAGCCATCCGTACCGTGCGCAAACAAAAACCTGATCTCGTGCTGCTGGACATGAATCTGCCCGTGGATGTAACGGGCGTGGCTTGGAATGGCGATCGCGTCATTTCCTGGCTCTACCGCTTCGATGCGTTCAAGAACATTCCCGTCGTGATGGTTTCGGCGGGGGACCCGGTCAGGAAAACTCGCGAAGCGTTGAATTCCGGGGCCACGGCTTTTTTCCACAAACAAATGAATCAATCACACTTGCTGACTTTGGTGGACCATTCCTTACACCGGGGCACGGCAAAAAACCCCACCGGAGATACCACTTTCGATTACCAAATCTGAAGCGAAGGTGAAATGAAGTGGTGGGTTGGCAGGGACTCGAACCCTGGACCAATGCCTTAAAAGGGCACTGCTCTACCAACTGAGCTACCAACCCGGAACCCCGCGCGATCTGTTTCCCGAACGTCTGAATCCATCAACTCCCGACGCACGATCGCGCGTCTAGCGAGGGGGTAACGCTAGTGAACCGGACCGGCGCGCGCAAGATTTTTTCCGGTTCAGAGCAGACCCGGCGCGGCAAACGGATTGAGTACCGCCAACAGTTCCCGCAATTCCTGTTTGGCATCCAATGGCAACAGCACCCAGATCAACGCCGCCACCGCCAGATAGGGGCCGTACGGAATGCGCGCAAAGCGTTCGCGCCCTTGGATCGTCATGCCGATGATGCCCACCACGGAGCCGACCACCGAGCTGACCACCAGGGTAAAGAACGTCGCGGGCCAGCCGAGGAACGCGCCAATCGCCGCCATGAATTTCACGTCGCCAAACCCCATGGCCTCGCGCGGTAAAATGATCTCCGTACTCACCGCCTCCATTTGGTGAATGGCTTCTGGATTGAGTTCCTCCGCTTCAATGCGCAACCGGCGCGGCGACAGGCGCACCTGGACGTTTTGATAGCAACGATCAATCAATTCCAAGGTGCGGGCCTGCATGATGATTTCATCCGACTGACGATAAAACAATTCCTCGTAAGGAATCTCCCGGTCCGGCAAATGCACCGCCGTTTCCGAAAAGACAATTTTCGTATCCACCGGCAGCGCCATGCGTTGCCGACCGAACATCAGCTTGCCCAGCCGCACGATGGCGTAAATCAATCCCCAACCCACCACCGCGCCAATCACGCCCTGCCAGAATCCGGCCAGCGCCGTCACTTGATCATGCAAGGGCGCATAAAATGAAAACACCAGCCCCACGATCGTGCCGCCGATGGTGATTTCATCCGGGATGATGAAATGCTCAAAGTCAATAAAGGTGGCGACAATCAATCCAGCGACGAACAGCGAGTAGATCAACGCGAGACGGGCGGAAGCTGGACCGTAATTCAGCCAACAACCGAGAAAAAGCGCGCCGGTCAACAGTTCCACCAGAAAGTAACGGACCGAGATGGGCGCGCGACAATTTTTGCAACGTCCCCGCAACATCAACCAGGTGATCAACGGCATGTTCAGATACCACGGGATGGAATATTTGCAGTGCGGACAATGCGACGGCGGCGAAACCACGCTCAAGCCCAGCGGCATCCGATGAATGCAAACATTCAAAAAGCTGCCGACGATGCTGCCGAAAATGAAAAATACCACCGACCAAAAATGGAACGGCACGCGCGCCCAGATTTCCGGATCAAATACCGTGTCAAGCATAGTGGGTGAGTGAAGAGGGACGAGGCAAACGCCCATGACCAGCCGCGCCAAGCCAGTCGCCGCTTCGCGTCAGCGGGGGCAATCCAGTAATCGGTGCTCTCAAAATATCATCGGCCATAAACATTCGCCTCCAACGCCGCGCGCATCACTGCCAGCGGCGCCACTTTTCCCGACCAAATCTCCAACGCTCGCGCTCCCTGATGAAGCAACATGCCCAAGCCATTGGCGGTTTGGCATCCGGCCGCTTGCGCTGCTTGGAGAAATGGAGTCTCGGCTGGCCGATAAATCATGTCATAAGCGGCCCTAGCCCGGGCCAGGCTGAAAGTTGTCAAATCAACAGGCAGCGCGTCATTTGGTTTCAAACCGAGTGAAGTCGCATTCAGCACCAAATCCACCGAGCCATCGGGATAGCCCACACGGACGCTGACTGCTGGAAACAACTTCCGCACTTCGTCCGCCAGCGCTTCCGCTTTGGTTTGGGTGCGATTCACCAAAGTCAGTTCGAGGACTCCTTCGGCGGCTAATTTCACCACCGCCGCCCGGGCGGCGCCACCGGCGCCCAACACGAGCACGCGAGCGCTTCGCAGATTGATCCGCAACTCTTCCTGCACCGCCTGGATCAGCGCATCCCCATCCGTGTTGTAACCGCGACTGATAATTTTCCCCATCGCGTCGCGGAAGAAATGCACGGTGTTTATCGCTCCAAGCAGTTGGGCCGAAGCGTCCAGTTCGTCCACCAAGGGCAGCGCCAATAATTTGTGCGGCACGGTCAGATTCAATCCGACAAAACCCATCTGCTTGGCGCCGGCAAGCGCGACGTTCAATTCCTCGGGCGGCACTTCAAAAGCCAGATAGCGCCAGTTCAGCCCCAACGCGGCGAGCGCGGCATTATGCATGGCGGGCGAAGCAGAATGACGCACCGGATGCCCGAACACCGCGCAATAGCGTGTGCTGGCATCAATCGGAGTTGGAAACGGCGCCGCCACGCGGAGGTTATACGCAGAGCCAGCCCGACTTCAAAGCGGAAAGAATTTTTGCGGCAACGATCACTCCCTCGCTTCCGGCACGGTTAGGGGACGCCCATTGTCGCCTGATTTGATGCTTAAAATAAAGGGAACGGCCACCGTCGCCCACTCGTCCGGCGAGGGATAATTGGCCGCCGAACGCCCAAAGCAACTACGCAGCATGTCGGTATTCACGACGCCGGGATTGAGTGCCACCGCCGCCATGCCTGATGGCAGCTCTTGAGCTAAAGATTGGGTCAATCCTTCCACGGCCCACTTGGTGGCGCAATACGGCGCCACCTCGGGATCCGTGGACCGCCCCCAGCCGGAACTGAAATTCACGATGGTCCCCGTCCGGCGCTTGACCATGGCCGGGATGAAGTGACGAATCACATTCACCGGCCCACGCAAGTTCACATCCACCACTTCATCAAACGCGCGCGCGCTCACCTCCCAAAGCCGCGCGTTGGCGTTGATAATGCCGGCGTTGTTCACGACTAAATCCGGCACCCCGTGCGAGGCCATGATCAAACTCGCCCACGATTTCACCGCCGGATCGGACGCAATATCCACCGCATAAAAATCATGCGGCGCGCCAAACTCCGCCCGCAACCCTTCAATGTCCCGATTGCTGCGCCCGCAACCAAGCACCGTGAGACCGCGCTTCACAAATTCGGCCACCATCGCGCGCCCCAAGCCTCGGGTCGCTCCGGTAAGGACCACCAATTTTGCCTCTGCCATGATGTTCTTGTTCCCTGATTCCTAGTTTTGACTGGTTCGAGGATTGAATTTGGACGTTTCCGCAAGCTTGCGCCATAAATTTCGTTCGGCCTCGGTGATGCGGGCGGGCACCTCCACCTGAATCACCACCAACAAATCACCGCGCTCCCCCGCTCGTGACGTCAACCCCCGCTGCCGCACCCGTAACTTTTGGCCATTCTGCGTTCCCGGCGGGACTTTGATGTTCACGTGTCCCTCCAGCGTGGGAACGGAAAGGTTGCTGCCCAATACGGCTTCCCACGGCGCGACCGATGCCTCATAAATCAAGTTGTGGCCAGACACTTCAAAGTCCGGATGCTTCGCCAGACGCACCCGAAGAAACAAATCACCCGCACTGCCGCCACGCGACCCGGCCTCGCCGCGACCCGCCAGACGCAAACGCTGGCCTTCCGTCACGCCCGCCGGAATCTTGACCTGGTAGGTTTCTGATTTGCTTACGCGCCCCTGCCCTTCACACGCCACACAAGCCCGCGCACCACGATGGCCACTACCCCCACAGACCGAACAAACGACGGCATGCCGCACGTTCACGGCGCGCTGCGAACCACGCATTGCTTCTTCCAACGCAACCAGGATATCGCCTTCAATGTCCGCGCCGCGCTCCGCTGGCTCCGTCCCCGAAGCGCCCGGACGCGACTGACCATTACGGCGGCCGCCGAACAATTGTTCAAAGAAGTCGCTAAAACCCGTGCCGCCAAAGTTGAATTCAAATTCCGTCCGCTCGCCATCGCCGCCAGCGCTCCGCCCCCAACCGGGTGGCGGCCGAAAATCCGCGCCGGATTTCCAGTTGGCGCCCAATTGGTCATACCGCTGCCGCTTGACCGGGTCTCCCAGCACCTCATAAGCTTCGTTGGCCGCTTTGAACTTTTCCTCCGCGCGCTTTTTATCCTTGGCTACGTCCGGATGATACTCACGCGCCAGCTTGCGAAACGCCTTTTTGATGTCGGCACTACTGGCGGTGCGGGCGACCCCCAGGATGGCGTAATAATCTTTATATTGGACTGACATTCAATCTAGCCAGTCGTCGTCATTGCTGGCTCAATAAAATCATGCCTGTCCAAAATGTTTTGTCAAAGCCGCGATGCGGCTTCGTCCCGCCAATGGAAAATCCAGCCGAACCCTCTCGATCCGGCTGGATGTCCAAGCTTCCCCACCCTTGATTATTTTTTGCCTAACGGCACGGACACAAACCGCGTCGTCTCCAGATCGTCGGTTTGCGTGTAAACCTGCAATAGCAGATTTTTACCCTTGGCCTTATCCGCCAATTCGGAAATCTCGTCACTGCTCTTTACCGATTGCTGATTGACCTCCGTAATCACGTCACCCGGTCGCAGCCCGGCTTGGGCGGCGGCGGAATCCTCCTCCACGGAAGTCACCAGCGCGCCATTCACACGACCCGGAATGTTGTATTGCCGACGCAATCGCCAGTTCAGATCGGACAATTCCACTCCGGACAAAGCGGGCAACACCTCATCTTCCGTCTGGCTGGAGCCGCCGCCCTTCACCGCGGCGTCGTCCGGATGCTCGCCTAATTTGACATTGAAGCTTTGCTCCCCGCCTTTACGCAACGCTTTGAACGTGACCGCAGTGTCCGGGGCGGTTTGTGCCACCAGCAATCGCAGATGCGCTGAATCCGTCACCGGCTTGCCATTGAAATCAATGATTACGTCACCGGCCCGAATCCCGGCCTTGGCAGCGGGCGTATTCGGTTGCACGCCTCCAACCAGCGCGCCGCTCGCATCGGGCAGTTTGAAAGCATCCGCCAGCTCCGGGGTCAGAGGTTGCAAACTGACTCCCAGATAACCATGCACAATCCGGCCATCGGCAACCAATTGCTCCAACACCGTGCGGGCGAGATTCACCGGCACCGCGAAACCCACGCCGGCATTGCCGCCGCTCGGACTGGCAATGGATTGGTTAATCCCCACCAACCGGCCTTCCGCATCCACCAACGCACCACCGGAATTTCCCTTGTTGATCGCGGCATCAGTTTGGATGAAATCTTCATACCCTTGCCGGCCCAAGATGCCGAAGCCTCGGCCCAACGCGCTGACGATGCCACTGGAAACACTTTGTCCGATGCCAAATGGATTGCCCACCGCCAACACCACGTCACCCACTTCCAACTTGTCGCTGTCCGCCAGCGTGACCGCTGGCAGCTTCCTTTTGGCCTCCACTTTCAACACCGCCAGATCCGTGCGCGGATCCCGGCCGATCACCGTCGCTTGATATTTGGTTTTACCATCCGGCAACACCACCATGATGCCGTCTTCATCCGCGCCTTCAACGACGTGATTGTTCGTCAGAATATAACCGTCTTCCGTGACAACCACTCCCGAACCCAGGCTCTCTTGACGTAGCTTTCGGCTCCGGTCGCGGGACGGGCGCTGATTCCCCGGATCCGAGTCGGGATCAGGATCAAAGAACCGGCGCCACATCTGGTCGCCTTGAAACGGATTTTGAAATTGTCGCAACTGAATGGTCCGGGTGGACTCGATCGTCACCACGCTTGGCGTTACTTTTTTAATCACGTCAGCGTAACTCACCCCGTGCGTTGCGCGATCCACTGAACTATTGGAAATGGACAACTTCGGCGCGTCCTTGGCCAAAACGGGCAGCGCCAGCAAACACGCCAAGACCACTCCGAGCCGGCGGTTGCCCCTCAATCCCCCTGAATCCAAAACAAAATTTAATTTCTTTCTCATAACTTCTCTCTTTCCTGTTTTCGTCGGGCCGTAGCGATCATTCTCCCAACTTTAACCACACAACGAATGGACAGTACTCTCAAAAAAATGTTCAACGCAACCGCGCTGCCGGGTTTGACAGCTCCGCCGGATTCCGTTCAGATACCGGCCTGAATGACTCAACATTCGCAAATCCGATTTCGTCTCACGTGGCTGACGCTGTTCCTTTGGGGATCCGTTCCTTTCGCCACCGCTCACGCCGCTGACCGCGCCGCCGATTCGGTCGCCAAGTGGCAACGCTGGGAACTTGAACTGCACAGCAGTGTGACCTACACGAACCCGGTTGAACAAGCCGAACTCCAAGTCTTGTTGATTTCGCCGCTGGGGGTAACCAATCGCGTTGAAGGATTCTGGGACGGCGGCCCCATCTGGAAAGCGCGCTTCAAACCCAATTTCCCGGGGACCTGGCAGTATCACACGCTTTGTTCAGACCCCGCGAATCCCGGTTTGCATGCACAAACGGGCGCATTCCTCTGTTCCGCGCCGACGGATGAAACTGATTTTACCCGCCACGGCCCCATCCAAGTTGCGCGGAATCAACAACACCTGGAACACGCCGACCACACGCCCTTCTTCTGGCTGGGCGACGCCGCGTGGTCAGCAGCGGGCCAGGCCAACCTGGAGGAGTGGCGCGCTTATCTCCAAACCCGTCGGCGGCAAAAATTCAATGTCACCTTGTGGCGGTTGCCAGTCACGATCGGATCGGAACAAACGCCGCTCTATCGCACCGAGGCCGGTTTTGCCATCAACCCCGACGCTTTTCGTGAAGTGGAACAAACCGTGATCGCCGCCAATCAAGCCAACGTGTTGAACGCCATTGCGCCGCTGTGGGAAATCGGGTTGCGACCTGACACCGAACTGCCCGAAGCGCACGCCATCGCCCTGCTCCGCTATGCTCTGGCCCGCTGGAACGCGATGGACGTCATATGGATCATCGCCTTCGACTGCGACAGTTCAGGCCGGGCGGCGAACCGCTGGAAAAAAATCTGCCGTCGAGTGTTCGGCATGGGCAATCATGCCCCGGTAATTCTGGCGCCCGGAGAATCCTTTTGGGTTTATGACGGATTTCGTTCTGAACCGTGGGCGGACGGATTCGGTTTTCAAACCAGTTCGGTTACTGACGCAAACTCGCTCCCCTGGCTGCTGGGTGGCGCCCCCTCGCAAGAGCGCTGGAAAGCGCCGCCGCGTCCGCTGTTTTCCATCCTTTCGCCACCGACGAGCCAAACCCCGGTTGCCGGCAAAACCATCACGACGGAATTTGCCCGCCGCCTCCTGTGGTGGAACGCTCTGCTAACCACCCCCGCTGGCGTCACGTACGCCGCCCAATCCATCTCCGAGTGGCATACGAATTCCAGTGCAGGTTCAACCTGGCGTGAAGCCCTGGCCTCTACCGACGCACAAGCGTTCGCCGCGCTGAGTGAAACCATGGCGACCACTGATTTTTGGACGTTGCAACCCAGCCCAACACCTTTGCTCGCGGCCCTGGACCCGGCCACTCTGCCCGTTTACCCGTTGATTGTGACCAACCGCGCGGGAGCGTTGGTCTATCTGCCTGAAGGTCGAGCCATTCATTTGGCGGCAAAAGTATTGCCCGCTGGCGCTCAGGCGACCTGGCGCAACCTCCGCACGAATCAAACGCAACCGGCGCAAGCTGCGTCCGTGCCCGGCTCGAATCGCTTGGAATTGCGCCCACCTGCCCCGGGTGATTGGCTCTTGGAAATCAAAGCTCCGCTGGCGGCGGCAAACACCGCCCGGTAACAAACTCCCAAGTGAAGATTGACAACTCCCGCGTTCGATTGCAATGCTAGGCGGCCTTGGTTGCCTCGGTAGCTCAGTTGGTAGAGCAGTTGACTCTTAATCAATTGGTCCAAGGTTCGAGTCCTTGCCGGGGCACCACTCTCAAATGCCTGTCTGTGAATGGTTTTCGGCATTGGCCCGTGACGCCAACAAAACGCAAAAAACATGCTTGGCTAATTCTTGGCCAATTTTTCGGTCGCCACTGCTCGTTCCAGTCTGTCTTCCCAATTGAGCTATTTTGCAATCAGCGATTCCTCTTTTTCGGCCCGTGGTCAAAACTTCCCACGCCGCTTAAAAGGTGAGACAATCCTCCTGTGGACGTGGGCTATTTAATTGTGATTGAACTGTACGCGACCAACCACTGCACCAAACGTGCCATGAGATTTTACACTGGCGCAGCGTCTCGCCTACGAACGCGACGCAAGGAAGCAAAGTTTACCTACGTCAGACTGAACCACTCAACGCCATGCCCGCCTCGGAGCGCTGTCTCAGTCAACCCAAGCACGTGGTTTCACGAGTTTGTTTCACCTCAGCACGCCCCGTTCGCTTTTGATCAGAGTGGCGACCACGCCAGTTATGTCGCACTCAGTTATTTCCCGTTGGCAACAACGCCGGGGAACTGTGGGTGGTCAATTACAGCGACACGACGCCGGATGTGACCAACAGCTATGACCGGCGCGGGCGCATGACGAACATCCTCTCCGGCGCGACCAGCCTGACCAAGCTGCTGGATGACGCGGGCAATCTCTTGCAGGAATCCTACACCGGTGGGCCGCTCAATGGCGTGATCGTGACGAACCATTACGACGCTTTACTCCGGCTCGACAGTTCCGGTCTCCGCGTCTCCGCGTCTCTGCGGTTGAATCACGGTTACAGTTATGGCGATGCTTCCCGCCTGCTGACGGCGGGTGACGGCACGAATAGCGCCACGTACGACTACCTTGATTATTCGCCCCTGGTGGAACAGATTGTTTTCGCCACGAACGACATCACCGTGATGACCACGACCAAAGGTTATGATTTTGTGAACCGCCTCACGAACACGACGACTGTGGACGTTGGCCTTGGGGCTTTGGACTCGCACGATTACAAATACAACCCCGCCAGCCAACGCACGAGCGTGACGAACCTGGACGGCAGCTATTGGGTGTACACCTACGACACGATGGGACAAGTGACTTCCGGTCGGAAATACTGGGGAGATGGCACTGCCATCGCCGGGCAGCAGTTTGATTACGCGTTTGATGACATTGGCAACTGCCAGACCACCACGCGGGATGGTCGCCAAGCCACATACACGCCCAACAGCCTGAACCAATACACCAGCCGCACCGTGCCGGGCTTTGTGAACGTGCTGGGCACGGCCACCAATGCCGCGACCGTGTCGCTGTGGAGCAAGGACAGCACGGCGTTGTTCACACCCACCAGCCGCAAGGGGGATCATTTCCGGGGCGAAATGCCGTTCAACAACAGCACCGGGGCCATGTGGCTGACCATCACCAATGTTGCTGTTTTGAGCAATTCCGCCAGTGCGGACATTGTAACCAACATCGTGGGCAGTGAGTTGCTGGCGAAGAATCTTGAGGCGTTCACGTATGACGTGGATGGCAATCTGACCAGCGACTGCACGTAGACAAACATTGGAAGCACTTCAAAAAATGATGGAAGAATGTAATGGCGAATGGATAGCGAACCAACCGCTTCCGAAGCGGGGCAATGACGTAAGAAACATTTCAGGCATCGGGCGTCGCTTGTGTTGCGGTGCTTTTTGTTTTTAGTTGGTGACGGCGGGAGGCCGGCACGTACCCCGGCCTGCCAATGGTGCTTAACATAGCCCGTGGGTTAGCTTGGGGCCGCAGCCGCCGTGCAAGTCACTGGTGAGACGTTCCGGTTCACGCCAGCGTCATCCTGGCTCCGCGTCGCAAAGGCAATCCGCCAAAAGCAAGCTCCGCCCCTCAACTGCCCACCCTTCACCCGCACGCCGCG
>JBDHQI010000051.1:0-20301 GCA_039806955.1 Verrucomicrobiota bacterium
GCTTTGATAGTAACGCCGCGTCTCCAGCCGGCCATGTCCTTTGTCCACCGTTGCATGCGCCACCAAGGTCGCGGCCACCCGACACCATGCAACAGTGCGAGACGCCGGATCAGGCAGCCGCCTATTGGCGAACGCACATCGCGACGCATCCTTACTTCAATTCTGAATGTGAATGTCTGGTGGTGTTCATCCTCAACACCCGCCGCCGCATCAAAGGTCACTATCTGGTGTCCATTGGAACGATGGATACCATTCTCTGTCATCCCAGGGAGGTATTCCGTTTAGCAATCATGGCGAGTGCCGCCGCAATCATTATCGCGCACAATCATCCGAGCGGTGAGCCGACACCCTCCGAGGCCGACATCAAAATGACCCGTGACCTCATTCGAGCGGGACAACTTCTCAAGATTGAGGTTCTTGACCATATCGTGATTGGAAACCCAACCATTTCATCATTGCGATCCTTGGGTTATTTTTACTCCTAGCCGACAGCGGCTTCCTTGAAATGGAGGTCACTATTATTGTTGTTGGGAGACGCAATTACCTCGATAAATGGGTAAAACAGCGTTTGCATAGCGAACCGTAGGACGGTACGATGTGCAAATGAAACAAAAGGCTAAAAAAGCTTCAAAAGCCCGCCAGAGCGGTGCGGCCGAGGCTTATTGTGACGCTCGATTGGCGTTGGGGCGCGTTACGCTTGCTTTATCGGATTTGAGCAAGGCGTCAGGATTGTCGGCACTCGCCGCCAAGCGCCAGTTGACGCGATTGCGCGGCAAGGTTGTCAGGATTTCTACCCGGCAACCGTTCTACTTAATCGTCAGCCCCGAACACCGCAGCATAGGCGCACCGCCACCGAACTGGTGGCTTCAAGATTACTTCGACTGGCTTGGCTGTCCCTATTATCTGGCGCTTCAATCAGCGGCCAGTTCCTACGGTTCAAATCCGCAAGCTCTCCAAGTCACTCAGGTGATGACCAGCAAGCCATTCAGACCCATCAAGGTTGGGCGAACCCATCTTCGATTCTTCGTGAAGCGCGGGATTGAGCGGACGCCCACGCAACAACCTGAAGGAGCGGTTGCACCGCTTTTGATCAGCACACCCGAGGCAACAGCGTATGACTTGATCCGCTATGCGACGAGCATCGGCGGCATCGAGCGCGCAGCGGAAACCATTCGTCCGCTGCTACCACTATTGCGCGCCCGTGAACTCAAGCGCGTCTTGGATGCGGAGAATGAACCCGCTGTCGCACAACGGTTGGGGTTTGTCATTGAAACGTGCGGCAACAAGTTTTTGGCGAAAGTTGTCCGCGACTGGTTGCCCGATGAATTGACACCCGTCGCACTCGTTCCGGGCAAAGGCAAGCGCGGCAACCTCCCGCTCGTCAAACGCTGGCAGGTGCTCAACAATTCCAGTGAGCTGAAAGTATGACGCCCATCACCCGCCAGGATATTCTGGCTCACCAAGCCGTTGTGCCGTGGGCGGCGCAATATCAGGTGGAACAAGACCTCTTGTTGTGCCGCGCGATGGTCGCGCTGTTTGACGACAAATTCCTGAGTTCCCAAATCGCGATGCGCGGCGGCACGCTTTTGCACAAGGTCCATCTTGCGCCGCCCGCGCGCTACAGCGAAGACATTGATTTGGTCGTGGTGGGCGCTCGCCCGCCAGACCACATCCGCCGGGCCATCCGCCGTGTGTTGGCCGATGTCTTGGGAACCCCGAAGGCATCCGTTTGGGACACGCTTGCATTGGCGATTCGCAATACCGTCAAGCCGTCCCGCGTGTTGCGCATGACTTACTCGGCACGCTCCATTATCGAGCCGAACCGGGCGCTGGAAATCGTCGTCGAGGCGAACGTGACCGAGCGGAAACCGCATCGGGCCGTGGTTGAAATGCCGTTCAGCTTCCCGTTCCGGGACAAAGCCGTCCAAAGCAACATCAAAGGCTTCGACATTCATGAAATGCTGGGCACAAAAATGCGCGCGATGTTCCAGCGCAAGCGCGGTCGTGATTTGTTCGATCTGTATTGGGCGCTGACCAAATCGCCAACGCCTGTTGACCCGGCGGCGATCATTGCGTCCTTCGAGCATTACCTGAAGCAGGAAGGCACGAAAGCGGGTCGGGCAGAGTTTATCGGAATCCTCGACGACCACTTGAAGGACCGTGGTTTCTGTTCCGACATGCAACCGCTGCTCCGCACCGACATCACCTACGACCCGCAAGCAGCGGGAAAATACGTCAAGACGCACTTGCTGAATCTACTGCCGGCGTGAGGCGTTCACTCCCTGTCGGCAGGCGATTGCTTGTCGGATGCGGCGGCCTCCGTCACTACAATCTCAATGACTACCGGTTGCCCGTCCGGAACGAGTGACCGCTGATTTAATGGCAGAGTGTTCAATGCTGACAATTCCATCCGCTGCATCGCCGTTTCGATGCGACGCAGGGAGTGACCGCGAATCAGGACTTCGTGCGCGGTAAACACGAGGCGAAGGGTTTGCGCTTTGCCCTCGCGTTTGAGTTCAGAGTAACCGTGCATTACGATTACGGAACAAAGCAAGTTTACTTGGCCTACACCGGAACAAATACCGCAACCGACGCAGTGCTGTCGAAGTTCCTGATGCGTCCGCACGGTCCTTCAACTGATGTCGCCGGCGCAATGGCAGCAGTGAAGACGGCTGCTGCAGGTTGGCCAGACGCGCCGAAGTAAATCTCAACCGCCGGTGTTCCGCACAAGCGGTGCGAAGGAATCCCTCGCGCGCTGCAACCCGCCCAATCGCTCGCAGCCCCGCGCCGTCATGCCGGCTGCGGAATGAAAGGCCAGCCGTCACGCCGTCGCGGGCCTGCTCGCTCCCGAAAAGTCAGTCTGCCCGTGGCGTCGTTCGTCGCGCTGTCCGGGCGAGACGAGACGTTTTGAAGTTTGAATGTCTCTCCCGGCCATCGCGCCGCGCCGTCGCCACCGGCAGAACAGAATCACGAACGCTGCGCTGGCTTGGAAAGTTGGTTCGCTGCGCTCAAAGGGAAAGGAAGCGCGCGCAAGTGAGGACGTGCTCCGTGGGGAAGCCGAGGTCGCGCCGGTCACTCGTCGTGCTGGGGCGGAGTATTTGCCGCACAATAGCCAGAGCTTCGCTGGTTCGGGAGCGGTGGTTGCCATCGTGGCGTGTGGGGTGTTCTGTGCGTTCCGGCCCTGCGTTCGCAGTGAGCGCTCGCAATGGAATCGAATGCGCTGTCGCGCGTTGAACAGTCAGTGCTTCCCGCTCAAACGCTCTCTCCGGCCCGGCCCGCTTCGTCGTCCTCGCGTGTGTTCCGGAAATGTCAGTGTTCACGCATTGCCCCATTTACTTTTGCCAAGGCAAGCCACGCGTGCTATTTGAGGAGCCGGATGGAGTTTGATTTTACCAGTGCGACTCGACATTCCGAGAGGCGTAAGCCGTCCGGCAGGCCAGGCGGATTTACGCTCATTGAGTTGCTGGTGGTGATCGCGATCATTGCGATCTTGGCCGCGCTGCTCCTGCCGGCGTTGCAGCAGGCCCAAGTGGCGAGCAAGAATACCGTCTGCAAAAATAATCTGCGGCAGTTGGGATTCGCCTTGCAAATGTATCTCGCGGATGGAGCGCTCTACCCCTACACCGTGGATGCGAATGTTTCCAAGACGTGGTTTCACTTCCTAGCGCCTTATTATGGCAACAACTTCAACGTGATGACTTGCCCGACTTTCAAGGGGGAGTGGCCGATTGAGCAATCGCTCGTGTGGATCTCCGGTAACGCCTACCATCGTGCCCCGGCCACGCCCGGACGCGTGGCGGGCGTTAGTTATGGTTACAACGGCTTCGGGATCGGCTCCGCTGACGCGGTCAGTTGGACCGTCTATCTGGGGTTGGGAGTGCAGGTTAATCCCGGGCAGACCAAACCCGCCGTGCGGGGGGCCGACGTGGTGGCGCCCGCCGACATGATCGCCATTACCGATTCATTCCCGCAGCCCGGCTTTACCAATATTTTCGCATTTTTATTGTCCATCAGCAGCACGCCCTCGCCGGAGCGACACAATGGCGGCTCGAATGTTTCCTTTGCCGATGGGCACGTGGTAACGATGAAAAATTCCGACTTGGTGAGCAACGGTGAAGCAAATCGGCGGCGTTGGAATTTCGATCACCAACCGCATTGGGAAGTGTCTTTTTGAGATGCAGTCATTCGGTGGCGGAATGTCGGTGAAAGGCGCCGGGTGCGCTGGTGGATATTTGAATCTGCTGCGTTCTTTTCCGATCCGCGCGAAGAGCGCCGGGGCGGATAATCTCCGGGATTAAATTCGTCCGGGGTCAGATCCTCTTTGCGCCCGGCGCGAGTCTGCCGGAAAGCGGGCGTTGACAGGTTGAGCCGCCCGTTGGCAGCATCGCTGCCATGCGATATGAATTCAATTCTCGATCTTGTCGTGCCGTCGCGCCAGGCCTCCGGTCTGATGGCCTCAACCAACCACGTTTTAATTTATGGCGGACAGCGTTTGTCAGTCTGAGCGCTTTGATGATCGTTGGTTTATTGAGTGCGTGTCGGACGGCACAGCATCATCACCCCCACGACGCTGCGCGCGGTCAACTGTTGCCAGGGGTCAAGCACGTCCTCCTGATCGGGTTTGATGGGTTTGGCGCTTATGCCTGGGAGCAGGCCGAAATCCCGAACCTGAAAGCGTTGGCGGCGCGCGGGGCGATTTCTTTGGAGGCCCGGACGGTGCTTCCCTCGTCGAGCGCGGCCAACTGGGCAACGCACCTCATGGGCGCGGGCACGGAATTGCACGGTTACACCGAGTGGAATTCCAAGACCTCGATGCCGCCCGCTCGCGTCGTGGGCCAGTACGGAGTTTTTCCGGGAATTTTCGGCCTCGTGCGCGAGACGTATCCAACGGTGGAAATGGGCGTCCTCTATCAGTGGGATGGGATTCATTACGTCTTTGAAAACGGCGCGGTGAATTTTGAGAAACAGGAGCAGACTCCGGAATCACTGACTGCGACCGCCGTGCGCTATCTCACCGAGAAGAAACCATTGTTCACTTTGGTTTGTTACGATCAACCCGATGGTGTTGGCCATGGCGAAGGCCACGATACACCGCAGTATTATGACATGCTGAAACAGTGCGACGCGGAGGTCGGCAAATTGATGGCTGCGTTGAAAGCGGCCGGCATGGATCGGGACACGCTCATAATGATCATTTCGGATCACGGCGGCATCAACAAGGGGCACGGGGGTAAAACGCTGCGCGAAATGCAAACGCCTTGGGTGATCGCCGGGCCGGGCATCAAGTCCGGGCACAAGATTAATTCGAGCGTGGTGCATTACGACACTGCAGCGACGTTGGCGCGAATTTTTGGCATTCGACCGCCGCAGGTCTGGACCGGGCGTCCTGTGCGCGAGGTGTTTGAGCATTAAGCGCTCGCGCGGAGGCGTAGTTGAAGCTGGAGCGGGTGAAGAGAATCAGACTCGCGTCTGTAATTTCTTGATCGCCTTAATAGAGGAGATGTCCGTGCGGCCATGTTCACCAGGAAACGCGCCGCTACCAGGCGGACTGCAACTCGTGAATCTGCAAGGATTCAACCGTGGCCGTTCCATTTTTGCACGCAAGTTTCAGCGTTTGGTTTTCCGGCGACATCTTCGCGGCCATGGGCATGTAGAGCCGACCCGCCGCGCCAAAAATATCCACCGCACCGCGATCCACAAAAATACGCAGCGCAATCTTTCCATCCTTTGGCTTCAAGGTTACCTGACGACCCAGACACGAAAGTTTCTGACTGCCGACGCGGTAAACCAGCGGAACGCCTCGCAGGTCGAAGACAATCTCGCCTGTGTTTTCAACCTTGAGGACGGCTTCAATCTCAACCAAGTCGCCCTTGATTCCGGCCAACAGATTCGCCTCGGTCAACGGTTGCGGTCGGATGGTCTGCGTGTGTCGGCGCAACGCCGTGAGTTCCCGCACCGGATTCACTTCGAGAGTCGGGCCATCCGAACCGGTCGAGCGCAACATCAGTTCCACCGGCAATCCCATCATCTGATTAAATTTCATGCCGTGAAAGATTGTGTCGTCCGGCAATCGCCCCCACGGAATCAAAATGCAGCGACCGTCGCGCGCCGGAATATCTGAGAAAACCTGCGAAGCGTACCAACAATTACCGCTCTGCAATCGCTGCGGCGGGGCTTCCGGAGTGAACTTCTTCCCGTCGAATTTACCCACGGAGTAAACGCCATTTGCCCCGAAGAAAATCCAGCGCTGATCGTTCGTGTTTCCGGCCAACGGCAACGGGAAGAAATTGGGGCACTCCGAATCGTCCGGCAGTTTGAAATCGCTCAACTGATCCCAGTGCTTCAGGTTGGTGGAACTGAAGATCGCGAAGTCATTATGATCGAGATAAAGCGACATCACCCATTTGTTTTCGGGCGCATACCAGACGAGCTTGGGATCGCGGTTCTCAGCCACCATGTGACCCATCACGGGATTGTTTTCATACTTCGTCCAAGTGCGCCCCCGGTCGTTGCTGTAAGCCAGTCCTTGCGTGAACGGTTTGCCGGCGGCGGTGAACATTGCCACCAGCGCGGGTTCTTTACCGGCCTGAAAACCGGCGGTGTTGTTCCAATCCACCACGGCTGAACCGGAAAACATCGTGCCGTGTTCATCCGGGTACAGCGCGATGGGTAATTCCTGCCAATGCACCAAATCTTTGCTCACCGCGTGGCCCCAGTGCATGTTACCCCAGTTCCTGCCGTAAGGATTGTGCTGATAAAACAGGTGATACTCGCCCCCGTAGTAAACCAAGCCGTTCGGGTCATTCAACCAGCCGCGCCGCGAAGTAAAATGAAACTGCGGTCGCAGCGGTTCGCGATACAAATCCTGCGCCGCTTTGATTTCCGTCGTCTGGTCAATGGCGCTCAGACCGGTTGAAGCATCCGTCAGCTTGTTCACCTTCACAGTCACGGTTTTTCCATGCAGCGAAGTCGCATCAAAGAACGCCCACCAATCGGGCGGGCCATCCGCAAGTTCGATGTCAAATCCGTGCAATTCTTTGCCGCCCACCGCCAACGTCACGCGTTTCATGAGCGCGCCATTTTTGACGGGAAAATTGAGGTAGGGTTTCGTGACGGCGACATCGCAGGTAACATTGGCTTGCAGAATTGGCACGTCAATGCGTTGGTCGCTCTGCACGATTTGATCCACGTTGATGTGTCCCCAGGTACTCGTGGCGTCATCCACGATTTCCAGCGAAACGGTTTTACCAAGGAACTCCGCCACATCCCACTGCGCGGGCTCCAACCGCTCGCTGCCACCGGACGCTGTGTTCGGGCCGGTGGCCGTGCGAACCACCTTTCCACCCAGCAACAGGTTCATGCAGGTCTTGCCTTCCCAGCCACCGCCACCGATGAGGAATTGCAAGTAGCGCCGCTCGATCTTGAATCCCGGCGAGGTCAGCCGTCCCGTTTCACCATCGCCACCACGGAAGGAATTGACCAGACCGCTGCCCTGAAATCCATCCACCGGCATTTGGTTGGGCCATTTCCCCTGCGCCGGCCCAGGCCCGAAGGCCGTTCCCGTCACCCGCCACGCGCCGTAGTCCGCGCCTTCAAAATCGGCGACGATTAGGTCTTGAGCGTTCAATTTACTGCAAGCCAAACCAAGGCCAATGATTACCGTCATGAGTGGAAACTTGTTGAAGCAACGCTGGCGGGCGTTTCTTCTTACTATCATGAATTCATCCGCTTGAAACAGCGAAGCATCCCGGTTGTTTTTTTGTCGAATTGTCATTCTTATGTTCGCGTAGTTTCTACTACTTACTTGATCCAGTCCAAATGGATTTGAGTTTATTGACGGTCAATCGGCTGCGTCGCGCGGGCGTGCCGCGTGAGGCGGTCAGCCGTGCCGCGCAGAGTAATCATCCAAGTGTCGTCGTAACGGTCCGTGGTAAGTGATGGCAGGTTCGATGGCCTTGCCTGCGAACTGGATTGTGGCGACAACATCATCGCCAAGCAGCCTCTTGGCAAAGTGGTCGTAAATACGGGAGAACTGCGAGTAAGAATCCAATCCGCCAAACAACCGCTGCCACGCCTGCCGAATCAAAACGGCCAATCAATTCAGGCTTGCCTCCACGCGCCGCGCCGATGCTTGCTCAATCAACGAAGTAAGGGGCACCTTCTGCCGGCGGTTTGATTTCTCAGAACTTGCATGGTTTCAGGAACATTTTCTCTCGGAGATTTGAAACAAAAAAGAATTTGAAAAATCGAAATCTCCCTGCACTTTTTCTGCACTGACGTGCAAGTCCTTGACTGACAGTGGAGCGGGTGAAGGGAATCGAACCCTCGTATCAAGCTTGGGAAGCTCGTGTTCTACCATTGAACTACACCCGCGCCCGAACTTCTTCTAACAGAGCCAGCTTAAAGTCGCAACTGTTTGCTGCTACGATTTTTCATCTCGGCATTTGTGGACGCGCTTCGGGCGGGGCGCGCGGCAACTTCGCAGTTCACAGAATTTTAGCATCGTAAATTGACCCAGTTGAAGCCAGGATTCCGGCATGGCTTATCAATTCAAGATTCGGCGCTTCGTGGAATTCGGAGACACTGATATGGCGGGCATTGTGTATTACGCCATGTATTACCGCTACATGGACGCCGCCGAACACGCTTTCTTCCGGTCGCTGGGCTTGTCCTTTGCGCCCGGCAAACACGCCAGCTCGGTCGGCTGGCCACGCGTTCATACCGAAGCCGATTACCTGGCGCCGCTCCGCTTTGGGGATGAGGTGGAGGTGCAACTTCTGGTGATGGAAAAAAAATCCAAGGCGCTGACCTATGCGTTCCGATTGCGAAAGATGAACGCGAAACCGCCCTGCGAGGTCGCCCGGGGTAAAGTCACCGCGGTGTGCGTGAAAATGGTCGGTGGCAAGATGAAGGCGACGAACATTCCCGCCGCCATTAATGCCAAAATCAGCGTGGCTCCGGCGCGGCTGCTGAAGTGAGGGGGCGGCGCTACGCTACTCGACCGGCTTCGGCAGCGTTCTCCAGGCCGTAACCAGGCCGTTCGCAAAAGTGATTTCCGCGCTGACGTAGGTGCGCGATTGAAAGTCGGAGACGGGTTGTCGCGCCGAACGCGGCCAATAACGAGTTTCCTCCAACCAACCACCATAATACAACCAGATCGTGACCGCGCCACGCTCGTCTTCTTGCTGCAACACTTGCGACGGTTTTCCCCAAGCGATGTACACCGCATCCGGCGTCATCCCGCGCCGAATCTGGCCTTGGTCCACCAAGGTCTTGAACTCCGGACTTAATGCCTCGTAACTCGAGGCGCGTTCGCGCCGACGCGATTCAATCGAACTGGTCGCACAACCGGCCAGGATGGCGGCTAATGAGAGGATTAAGATCCCGTTTTTCACGGGGCGAACCTTACTCCATCGGCTCAGCCAAGTCCTGTAAAAATCGGCGGTGATTTTTAAGGTGTGCCCCCTGCGTTCAGCGCCGTATGCTTGCGCCGTGAAAAATCCGTTGTTCCGGCTGATCCTGTTGCCTGGCGGCGCTCTGTTCGGAATTGTCCCCTCCCGTTTCGCAGCCAGACGTCTTCTTTGTCAGGTCCGCTTTTCCGGGGGCAGGTCAGTGCGCAAATTACGCCGGTGAATATCGTCCCCCGCCATTCGGTTTCGGCGAATTCAAGCGCGGGGTGAAGTCAGCGGATCTGGATCGAAAAATAGCGGGACCTATCTGCCTTTCGGACCGTATCCGGCAGCGGGAGCTCCATCCGGCTTCAAATGGCCGGTGGCCCAAAGCACCCCGCGCGTTACCAAATCCAGATAACGCGTATCGGCCACCGTTTCCGTGTTGTGGCCAATGGTGGTGCTAAACACGCGCGCCCGCTTTGGCCCGTATTCATTGGTCCACACCACGACGGTATCATTGGTTTTCGTGATCCCGTTCTTCTGCTGAACAATCTGCCGGCCACGAGCGAGCGCATGCGTGGCGGCGAAGATGTGAATGTTGTTGTAAAGTTCCTCGCCAATCGTGGTCCAGTCACTCAGCCCGCTGGTCGTCGGATGCTGGGCCTCCACGTAGTTGATGGTGATGGGAAGTTGCGGACCATGCCCGCTGGATTGCAGACCAAGATATTCAAACCACAACCCATGCGGTGTGCCCAAAGTGACCGGATCATTGGGATTGCCGATGCGATACGAGTGCATGGCGCAGTGCAGATTGACTCCGGGCAAACCGTCGCGATGCGGCTGCAGCACGGTCTCGACCAATTTCGGATCGGAGAGGTCCGCGCCACATTCATCGTGAATGACCACATCGTAACCGTGCGCGTAATTCGGATTGCCGAGAATGGGCAGCGGCGGCTTGGTGCTGCCGTCGCTGGTGTGAACCTGATCCACCACCGCGTTGGCGCGCGCTTCGATGCCTTGTTTGAGCACGTCTTTCTGATGTTCGTAATCATGGCAACAGCCGCCCGTGATCAACAACACCCGCAACGGCTTCGGGGGTTCGGCGGCGCAGCCGGATAATGCGCCACCCCAGAACCACAGCGTGCCGACGAGGAGCAACCGGGGCAGCCCGCGACGCGCGTTTTTCATTTGGCGACCTTTTCCCAACGATGCGTCCGGGCCGACTTCAACACCGCATCGCAGACGTTTTGCGTTTCCAAGGCATCGCGGAACGTGGGGCTGACCGATTTTCCACTGGCCAGACCTTCGAGAAAATCCGCCACCTGATGCACGAAGCTGTGCTCGTAACCAATCTGCAAGCCAGGCACCCACCACTTGTCCATGTACGGGTGCTCGCCGCCGTGATCGGTCACATGAATGGAGCGCCAGCCGCGCAACTTCCCTTCATCCTGATGATCGAAGTATTGGAGCCGATGCAGGTCGTGCAAATCCCACGCGATGGACGCTTTCTCGCCATTGATTTCAAACGTGTACAGCGCCTTATGCCCGCGCGCGTAGCGGGTGGATTCAAATGTCGCCAGCGACCCATTCTTGAAACGCGCCAGAAACGCGCAAGCGTCGTCAATGCCCACTTTCTCCACTTTGCCAGACAGCGTGTGTTTCCGCTTTTTGATGAACGTCTCCGTCATGGCGGTGACGGAATCCATCGCGCCGTTCAGCCACAGCGCCGTGTCAATGCAGTGTGCGAGCAGATCACCGGTCACGCCGCTGCCGGCGGCTTTCACATCCAAGCGCCATAATCCCGCGCCGCCTTGGGGCAGGTCCGGACTGATCGTCCAATCCTGCAAAAATTTGGCCCGGTAATGGAAAATTTTCCCGAGGCGACCCTCTTCGATCAAGCGCTTGGCCAGCGTTACCGCCGGCACCCGCCGGTAATTGTACCAAACCAGGTTGGGCACTTTGGCCTGCTCCACCGCCTTGACCATTTTGACGCCCTCCGATCCATTCATTGAGAGCGGTTTTTCACACAAAATCATCTTCCCCGCCTTGGCGGCGGCAATGGCGATGGGCGCGTGCGTTTGGTTCGGTGTGCAAATATCCACCGCATCAATGTCCTTGCGCTTGAGCAGTTGTTTCCAATCCGTCTCCACCGATGCGTAGCCCCACTTCGCGGCGAACGCGCTGGTGCTGGCCCGGTTGCGCGCACACACGGCGGCGAGCACCGGTCGGTATTTCAGGTCAAAGAAATTATTGACCTTGCGGTAAGCGTTCGAGTGAGCGCGACCCATGAAGCCGCAGCCGATCAGTCCAATGCGTAGTTCTTTCATAAAGTTTTTCTGGTTCAGCAATTATAGCGTTTCAAGCGTGCCAGCCGTGATGTTCACGAACCTGAATCATCGCTGCGAGGATGTCATTCCACGTTTGCTGTTGCAACATGACCTGGTTGGGGAACATGCAGCCGTCCCAACAAATGTGTTTCGTTTGCTTCGTAACCCGGCCTTTCTCATCCCGCAACCAATAGCCGGAATCGCGAACGATATTGAGCTTCCCGCGCGGATCGGTTGCCAGACAATGCCGCCCGGTTTTCTCGTGCGAGCCTGAGCCAAACACGCTGCCGTCATTCTGCGCCACGTGAAAATCAATGGTCCATGGCCGCAACGCGTTCGTGAGTTTGGTCATCGCGTCGTGAAACGCCGCCGGTTCGTAATGATAATTTTTCGGAACGAGCCGGTGCGCCTCGGCGTTGTAACCCAGCGTGTAAAGATGGGTGTGCGACATGTCCGCCTGAAAGCCCACCAGCTTCGGTAAACCCACCGCCTCGAGCAGTTGCACCATGTATTTCCATGAGTGCATGCCGCCCCAGCAGATTTCGCCTTCTGCCGCCAGCCGTTCGCCGTGGTCCTTGGCCACTTTTGCCGCTTCCCGAAAAGTCTTGGCAATCATCTTCGTGTTGCCTTTCGGGTCTTTGTCCCAATCCGTCACGCTCACCGCAGAATCAATACGCACTACGCCATACGGACGAACCCCCAGCTCGCGCAGCCGCTGGGCGATGTGACACGCCTTGCGCACGGCGGTGACCCAGTTGGCGCGCTGGGTTTCATCGCCCATGGCGGAACCGCCAAACCAAACCGGGGCCACCACCGAACCGACCACCAAACCTTTCTTCCGGATTTTGGCCGCCAGCTTTTTGATGCCGCTATCGGAGATGTCAATGCTGACGTGCGGATCGTAGAGAAACAGGTCCACGCCATCAAACTTGATGCCATCCACGCGGGCTTTGACCGTGAGGTCCAGCATGGTGTCCAGGTCAATGCACGGCTCGGCGCCGGGACTGCCCTTGCCGACCAGGCCGGGCCACATGGCGTTATGCAGTTTGGGAAAATTGTTGGTCAGCGAAGTTTTGCTCATAAATTCGGATTTGTATCTACCCACTAACCTAAGCAAAGAACATTTCCGCAAGCAACGCGAAAGTGCCCCCTAAAGGGCCACCCCGAGATCCGCGGAATGGACAATGGATGGAGGCCTGAACCTCCATTTCTCCAACCGTCACTGGCCTGTTGCAACCATTGGGTCGCGCTCTCAGAGGGAGTCGTTTGGATGATGGTCGCACCGGACCAGCATCTTTACTCGGCCCCACATTGCGTCGGCTACGATGGCTGACCATCCAGTATGAATTGTTGCCCCGGCTGCCGCTCGCGGCGGCAGGCACGGATGTCTGACGCTACAGGATTTCCTTATTGCGCGCCGCCGCGGCCCCAATTGCTGACACGCCCCCGGTGCAAACCCGAGAGTGCGGCGAGCGGAAATCGGAGGCTATTTTACGGGAGAACTCCGAATGGCCCGCTCATTGCACAACCGCTAAATTGGTGCGCGATGAAACCCATCATTAACAAACCACTGGACGCGCCAGCCGCCGCGAGTTGCGACACGGAATTTCTGAGTCGCCAGGCCACGAAGGTCATCATCCAGGACAGCGCCACGCGTCGTTACCTGACGGCGACCGATCTCTGGACGCCGCAACCGGAGGCGGCCCTGACGTTTCGTTCCGGATCGGTAGCGGTGGAGCATGTGACGCAGAAAGGATTGAAGCACGTGAATCTGGTTCTGATTCGCGCCATCACTGTGAGCGAGGTTGTTCCCATTCAAGATTACGCCTCCGCGCGGTCGTGAGTCATTAGATTGGAGATCAGATTGCGCTTGCTTTTGAGGCCCGCCACTGGCGTTAGTCTCCTCGCGTGGCCAAGCCAGATTTCATCGAACTCCCCGGAGAACCGCCCATCCCGATTCTCTACGAAGACCGTTCCGTTCTGGTCATTGATAAACCGCGGCACTGGATGCTTGTGCCCTTCTCTTGGCAGCGCACCAACCGCAATTTGCAAGCCGCCCTCGTGTCTTCCATCGCGGCGGGAGATTTTTGGGCGCGCGCCCGCGGCTTGAAATTTCTGCGCTACGTGCATCGGCTGGATGCCGAGACGACCGGCCTCTTGCTGTTCGCCAAAAGTCAGGGGGCAGTGGACGCTTTGGCGGACCTTTTTGAAAATCGCCGCATCGAGAAAACCTATCTCGCAGTGGTGGCCGGTGTGCCCGCTCAAGTGGAATGGACCTGCTCCAAAAAACTCGGCCCGGACCCTGGGCGCGCAGGTCGTCAGCGCGTGGATGAGCGACACGGCAAAGCCGCTGAAACCCATTTTCGAGTGTTGCAAACCGTCGCGTCGTCTCAATTACGCCAGGCCGCTGGCGCTGAAACCCGTCCCGGCAAATTCTCACTCCCGAAAAATCCAAGACCGCAACAACCATCTGTGTCGAAGCAAACCTTGGTCGAGGCCCGGCCCGTCACCGGTCGCACGCACCAGATCCGGATTCATCTGGCGGCGGCGGGCACGCCGTGTGTTGGAGACCAACTTTACGGACGACCTCGAACCGGCGCGGAATTGGGATTGCGCGCCATTCGTCTCGCCTATCGGGATCCCTTTACGCGCCGGCAGGTCGAGATCGCCGCGCCGATTCAGGCGTTTTGCCGGGAATACGGATTCGACATTCCCGCGTCTTGAGGCATACTCCCCGCCGCTTATGGCATCAGGGTCACCCAACCACGCCCATCATTCTATTCTGATCGAGCAGGGAAACCAATTCCTTGAAGTTCGACAGTCGCGCATCCACGGCACGGGCGGCTACGCCCGCCAGGACATCCCCGCCGGGACGCGCATCATCGAATACGTGGGCAACTATATCAGCAAGGCTGAATCAGAGCGACGTTGCGAAGCTGATAACGCCTACATTTTCACCATTGACGACGAGAAGGATTTGGACGGTAACGTCACTTGGAATCCAGCCCGGTTCATCAACCACAGTTGCGCGCCAAATTGCGAAGCGGAATGGGACGAAGGGCGGATTTTTATCAACACCCTGCGCGCGATCACCACGGGCGAAGAACTGACCTTCAATTACGGTTACGACCTGGAAGATTTTCAAAGCCACGTTTGCCGCTGCGGCGCGCCGGCATGTCCAGGTTATATCCTGGCCGAAGAATACTGGGCGGAAGCGCGCCATCTTCTCGCGCAACAAACGGCGGCGCAGCCAGCTCTCGTTACCAATCCGGCCGCATGAACGCAGGAACCCCATTCCGATTGGGCGTCCTCGGCTCGGGACGCGGGTCGAACTTTGTCGCCATCGCCGACGCCATCGCGGCTGGCAAAATTCCGGCGGAGATCGGTCTGGTCCTGAGCGATGTCGAGGCGGCGGGAATTTTAGCGGAAGCCCGATCCCGCCAGCTTCCGGCCCGCTACATTGCGCCGGGAAAATTCCGCACCAAACTGGAAGAGGACGTCGAGCAAACCTACGTCGCGGCGTTGCGAGAAGCGCGAGTGGATTTAATCGTGCTGGCCGGTTTCATGCGGGTACTCAAGGAAACTTTTCTGCGCGCCTTCGCCGGGCGCATTGTGAACATTCATCCGTCGCTGCTGCCTGCGTTTCCAGGTTTGGCCGCGTGGCAACAAGCGCTCGATTACGGAGTGAAAGTCACCGGTTGCACCGTCCACTTTGTGGATGCCGGAGTGGATTCGGGCGCGATCATTGGTCAGCAACCAGTGCCGGTATTGGACACGGATACCGCGGCTTCGTTGCACACCCGCATTCATGCGGCGGAACACGAACTATACCCACGCTGCATTGCGTTACTGGCTCGCAATGAAATCACCTTGGCAGGTCGCCGGGCCGGATGTCGGGCGGCAGCGGACTGAACTTCGGGTCAGTGTGAAATAAACGCGCGGGCGCAAGCAATTCACTTGAGACAGGTTCAGAGACCACATAGGATGACGTTGGTGGGCGGGGTAGCCAAGTGGTAAGGCAGGGCTCTGCAAAAGCCTCATTCGTCGGTTCGATTCCGACCTCCGCCTCCAACTTCAAGTTGCACTTTTGCAACGAGTTGCAGAATCCAGAGGGGGCAAGTGCCAGTGAAAGTGCCAGTGAAATCATTACCGGGATACGACTCAACAACTAACCCGGCATTACTCGGCAATCACTCGCGATGACGGGATTCGCAGCCCGTTTGGTGTAGCTGATACACCCAAAGCCACGTTTAGTTTCATAGCTTCGGACAGAAAGTCTGAACTTATGAAACGTCGTTTCATCCTCTACCGTCGCAAACTTGGCGGCACGTTCTACATCGAGGACACTCAAACCCGAAAGCAGGAAAGTCTTGGCACGAAGGACCGCGCCGAGGCCACATCTTTGCTGAACGCTCGCAACGAATCCGTCCGTCAACCACAACTGAATCTTCAGATCGCGAAGGCATATTTGGCCGGAACGGATTCAGGCGTCTCGACCCGGACGTGGCAACAAGCACTTGATGCCATTGTCGAAACCAAGAGCGGTTCAACACAAGATCGCTGGCGGCGCGCGGCGAAAGAAGCCGCGTTGGATCACATCCGCAATCGGGTGATTCTGGAAACGCAAGCCGATCATCTGCTCGCCTGCCTCAAGGCAGGCACGGTCAGCACGAATGTTCATCTGCGGAAGCTGCACAACTTCTGCCTTTCAATGAACTGGCTGCCGTGGCCGCTCATTCCGAAACGGCTCTGGCCGGAAGTGCGTTTCAAGGAGAGACGCGCCATCACCAGTGAAGAACATCAGCGCATCATTGAGCGGGAAAAGAACCCCGAGCGGCGCAGCTTCTACGAACTGTGCTGGCATCTAGGCGGTTCTCAAACCGACATCGCCAATCTCAAAGCGGAGGACATTGACTGGCCCAACCAGACCATCGCTTATGCCCGGAAAAAGACCGGCAGCCTCGCGATGATTCACTTCGGGCCGGACATTGAGGCGGTTCTGCGCCGACTCAACTCAGCGGGATATTTGTTCCCCTATCTGCAATCCGTTCGCTCTGGCGACCGCGCCACGGAATTCAAGCAACGATGCGAAGGATTGGGCATCAAAGGCGTGTCGCTGCATTCTTACCGCTACGCTTGGGCGGAGCGGGCGAAGATGTGCGGCTACCCTGAACGGTTTGCACAGGAAGCGCTCGGTCACAACAGCAAGGCAGTGCATCGCTCCTATTCACGAAAGGCCAAGGTAAGGCTTCCCTCGCTGGAAAGCTACGAGAAGCAAAACTTGGAAGGCCGCATCATTCCATTGCTTCCGCCTGTGCCGAATACCGAAAGAAACGGTCACTCGATTTCGGCGGCTGGTTAAGCGTTCTGTCTCGCGGAATCGTCATAGCCGTTCCGCACCAGGAAAAAATAGTTCAACTATTTTTCACCCTGCAAACATTGAATGAAAACGGTGTCGAAATCGAAAACTGGCCAAATCGGCCCGCGCAAAATCAGGGTGCTTTTGTGTCAAGTATCGGCGGTGACATCGGTTTTGTTCAATGTTTGCAAGGCTTCGACCGCTCAATCCGCAGTTCAACAAAAGTGCGCCTGATAAAATAGTGGTGTCGTTGAATGAATCAACGACGCAGCCAGGAAAGCAAATTATGGAAACAACTGAAACGACGGACACACTTAAAAGCATCAACACCACTCCGCATCTTTGCCGGAGCAAAGTGAAACAAACCGCGCTGGAAATTGCCGCCACGATCCGGCCAGCCAATAAATTCCGCCGGGTCGGCATGAGCTTCCTAGAGCGCATCGAAGCGAAAGTCCGCGTTGCCATCCGTGAGGAAGTCAGGGTTCATCCCAGCAAAGGCAAAACACTCTTATGATGTGTTCATCCGCATCAACCTGACTTGGGGCTTGGTTTTTGGTGAGGTCGAGCTTTTCCTCTATCTCGCTCTGGCGGCGGGTCAACTCCTGATAACGCTCCTCGCGCTCAAAGTGTGCGCCGACCTTTGTTTCCAATTCTTTCCCCCGCTTGGTGGCGTCGGCAATGTCGTATTCAAGTTTGGTCGCACGTTCCTCAAAACCTTGGACATTCGCTTCGAGCGAACGGATCGTGCCTTGCGCCGTGTCCGTCACCCGCGCGGCGTAACTGTTCTTACCGCGCACAATCATTTCGACGTTATTGCCGAACGTGGGGCGCAGGAACAAATCGAAGCCAGCAAACCGGCCAACCCGCACGTCGTCGCCGAAGCGGTTTTTGATTTTCTCGGCGCGACGAACAATCAACTCGCCAGCAATTCCCCGGTTGTCGAGCGTCTGCCCGTCGAGTTCGATACTGAATTTGTCGCCCGAAGTGTCCTGTCGCGTAGCGATGTCTTGCCGGAGATTTGTGAGGCGTCCGGTGAAAGCCTCAGCGTCCTCGTGGGAGCGGCGGAGATTGGTCCGAATGCGATATTGTTCCTCGGCATGGGCGGAACGGAGTCGAGTGAGTTTAATCAACTCCGCGTCCACCTGGGCTTTCTCAATCACGAGCGGATTGCCGGACGCGATAGCTTTGACTTCGGCGTAGGTCAACGCAGCCGAATCAAGGTCTTCGAGACGGCGGATCAGCGAATGTCTGCTGGACGCGCGGCCTGCGTGCGGCGCACTGGCAGTGGACGAGGCACGCGATTGCCTTACCGTCCTTTGAATCAAGCGAGGGAGAGAAATAAATGGTTCTCACCAATATCCACGTCCGGTTGCACCGCGCCGAGCTTGCGCGTCCGCAGTTGCACGCAGACTTTGCGAATAGCCTTTCGCTTCGCGGCACTCTTGGGGAGTTGAACGAGGAGGCTGTCCGCGAATTGGTCGCGTGCCTTGTTGCGGTAAATGTCGGGCACAATCACCTCGACCGCACCCGCCTGATAAAGTTCTTCGACGAATTTCGCGGTGGCGCTCTCGCGTTTGAATCGTCCAAGCGAGCGAGCGGTCTTGTCGCCCGCTTTCTTCGTCAGCCATTTCCGCGCCTCGCGGTTGTTCTTTTTCTCCAAGAGCGAATCCACAAACACGCGGTGAATATGAAGGGGCTTAACGCGGGGCTTTGCGAGCTTGCCGCGAAATTTCGGCAGAGCTTTTATCCGCGCCGCTGCCTCGCGATATTTCTCGGCGCTCACAACGTGGCCGACGAGATAAAAACGCTCCGAAAGCAACGTGCCGTCGCGCAGCCAGATTCGGTTGCGTCCGGAAAACTCGCCGCAAATGCTCCAGATTTCCATTTGGAGTTTGCCGTTGTCGTGCCACTCGCGTTGGAGTCCCGTGCCTTGGAACATGAGGTATTCACCGAGCCGTCGCCCCGCCTCATTCCATTTGCGGCAGACGCCGTCCAGCAATCCGTCTTTGAAGGGTTCTTCCGAAGCCCGCTTGCCGTTCTTGTGCCAGACGCGGACAACTCCGTGCCTGCGACCATTGCGCACGGGCACTCGCTCTCGAAGCTGACCGTTTCGATAATATGTTTTCTGGATGGTGGTGCTCACGACTCACTCACCGGTTACTACTGCACTCCCCACCTTCCGCCGCCATTCAACACCCGCCGATCTAAAAAGCCAATGGCAAGTTGCTCACCGCTGTCAATAAACAGAAGGGGCGCGAACTCAACGCGCCCCCACGAGAGGCACTGCGAAGCGCCTTTGAGAGAAGCACGCCAAGCCGCGCCCGATTGGGCGCGTGCTTCGGCGGCTCTCTCGTCCTCTAAAAATTCGCAGTTTTCTCGTGGGACTTGGCCGTTGCGACGCGAAAGTTGTTGTTTTGTAGTTACATCATGCGTTTCTGCAAATTCGATTACAGGGAATATGATTAACAGGATTCGCGCACGACGGCAACACCGCTTCCATGCAAGTTCTCCGTCTTCTCGTGATGCAAGGGCCGGTGTTCCCCTGTCGGTTTTCCCTCATTGCGTAGCGACAGATTCCCGCGATGAAATCCTAAGAGCAAAACTCCCCGGCGGCGGCGGGCGGGTCAAGGTGGAGGCGGGGGCAGCCGGGGCGCACTACCTTGACGCGACCGACGACGCCACACAATCGAACAAGGTTTCATCGCGTTGTCCCAGCACAAGCCGATTGGCTCGCCAACTTCATGCCGACCGAACATAATCAACCCGCAGTCACAGTTCCCATGAGCAAACCGCGCAACAAACCGAAAAGCCGGAAAGCAGCCGGGCCAAAGCCGACCGATTACAATGAAGTCTTGGCCGGAGTGGTCGAATTGCTGGATGCCGCCCGTCGAGCCTCGGCCCGCGTGGTGAACTCGCTGATGACGGCGACGTATTGGGAGATTGGGCGGCGGATTGTGGAGCATGAGCAAGGTGGCCAGAAGCGCGCGGGATACGGTGAGGAATTGCTTGAAGGGTTGTCCCGCGACCTGACGCGAAGATTCGGACGCGGATTTGGAGTCATTCAACTCCGCACCATGCGGCAGTTCTACACGGCGCATCCACTGACTGATAAAATCCAATCGGTGATTGGAGAATTCCCAATTCGTCAATCAGTGATTGACGAATCTACCAAGAGCCTGACGGTGGCATCAATTCGTCAATCGGCGATTGGCGAATTCAGCAA
>JBDHQI010000052.1:0-20224 GCA_039806955.1 Verrucomicrobiota bacterium
TTCAGACGCGCACGCCCAGCAACTGTTCAATCCACTTTGCTAAAATTGCGTTCCCTAAGTCCGACAGGCTGCTAGGTGGATGGATGGTTATGCGCTGGAAAATTGCCTTGGATGGTATGAATACTACATGGACAACTACAGCTTTAGCGGTCATGGTTCTTGGAAAATATCTGGCACGGCATATATGTGGCGGACTGCTCCGTGAAGAAAGGCCAACAAATGCACAATGCAAACACTTCGTTGGAGGCAACTGAAATATTAACCAAGAAGAAAAGATATGATCGCCAGCTAACCACATCCGCAATCTGTCTTGCTTTGGTTTTCTTGTTGAGCCTTTTGCCCTATGCAACGCCGCAGAACATTAGCTGGCATGAAATAAAAAGCTGGAGTCTTGTTGCTGTCCCAGTTGTTTTATCTAGCTTTGCATTTGTTCACTTGTTACCTGTGCTGATCCGTGGTGCTGTCCCTCAGCGGATATCGGCTTTTATTCTGCTGATTTTGGCGGGTTACTTCGCATTTCAATACTGGGAAATAGTTCTAGAAGACGTAATCAGCAGGTGATTTTTGAGTTATGGATCTGCTCTACATTTCTCTCGCCTATAAATACGTGATGCTGACGCTCATGTTGGCGGAGGCAAATCTTGCCAGCGGCAAGCTTGAGATTCCCAACTGGCAGCCCATTACCTATGCACAGGTGGAAACGTATAACATTTCTGCGCCGCGAATGAGAACCGGAGGCAGTCTGGATACCACCAACGGCGTCTTTGGTTTTGGCGAGAACAAGCTGCAATTCATGCAGTGGCCAGAACCAAATTCTGATTTGCCTCTCAGAGAAAGACAGTTGCAATGGTCGAAGTTGCCATCCCTTGTGGACACCAACGGCGCTTATCAGTTGGCGATAAATTGGCTGACTAGGCTGGAAGTGGATGTAGTCGCTTTGGAGAAAAAACACCCTGTGTCTGTGCTACAACAGTTCTTTTATCCCGGTGGCGACATCAATCAACCGCCAGTCTTGTTGCCGCGCTTTGAAGTGCGTTGGGGCAAGAATCCATCCCTGCCTGCCGTGTGGGTTTCCATTTATGGGCCAACTAAATCGCCCCTTTTCATCCGTCAAGAGGACGGTTCATTTATCCGGCGTCCCGAGGTGATAAAGCCGGAAGCGATCAAAAATTTGCTTTCGATTACGAATGCGGATTTCGCAGTGTGGACGTTAATGCAAAAGTCCAACCTCGTCGTGCGGTCTGCCGGCAACACGTACTCGACGCTGGTTTTTCCGGATGTAATTCGTGAAGGAAAAAGCTCTGACAGGGGGCAATCTCAATCCATAGTAAAACCAAAGCCGACCATCAGCCCCGCCAAGAAAACTAGAATTCTGCCGGCGGTAGATCGGCAGTAGGTTGTGTTTTCAGTGCTTCTCCAAAGTTGGCTTCGCTTGCATTTTACATGCTCTGCTGCGTAGCATCCTCGCATCGCGTGTGACGTGCTTGGTTGCTGCCCATGTATATCATCCAAATCGCCTCCGAATGCGCGCCGGTCGCCAAAGTCGGCGGGCTGGGCGACGTCGTCTTCGGCCTGAGTCGCGAACTGGAAATTCGTGGCAATGCCGTCGAGATCATCCTCCCGAAATACGATTGCCTGCGTTACGACAAGATTTTTGGGCTGCAGGTCGCGTATCAGGATCTGTGGGTGCCGTGGTATGGCGGCGCGATCCATTGCACGGTCTTCTTCGGTTTTGTGGACGGTCGGAAGTGCTTCTTCATTGACGCGCACGGCGATCACAATTTTTTCAACCGTCGCACGTTCTACGGCCAGCACGACGACGATCAACGCTTCGCGTTCTTCTGCCGCGCCGCGCTGGAGTTCATGCTCAAGAGCAACAAGCACCCGGACGTCATCCATTGTCACGACTGGCAAACAGGCCTCGTGCCGGTGCTGCTCTACGAGATTTATCAGCAACTTGGGATGCGGCATCCGCGGGTCTGTTACACGCTGCACAACCTGCAGCATCAGGGCGTGACGCGGGAACACATCCTCCGCGCCGCCGGCCTGAATCGCCACGCGTACTTCTATCACCAGGACCGCTTGCAGGACAATTTCAATTCCAGTGCGCTCAACTTGATGAAGGGCGGCATCGTTTATGCCAACTTCGTCACCACGGTTTCGCCGCGCTATCTCGACGAGATCCTTTATTCCGCGCAAAACTACGGTCTCGGTCATACGCTCCACGTGCATCACCGCAAGCTGGGCGGCATTTTGAACGGGCTGGATTACAACGTGTGGAATCCAGAAACCGACCGGCATATTCCCCAGCAATACGGCCTCAACAACGTGGACGCGAAATACCTCAACAAAACCGCACTGCGCAACCGGTTTTGGTTGCGCGATGCCTTTCGCCCCATCGTTTGCTACGTGGGCCGGCTGGATCAGCAAAAAGGTCTGCCGCTGATCGCGCACGCCATTCATTATTGTTTGCAGAACGGCTGTCAGTTTGTGTTGCTCGGCACTGCGGCCAACGCCGGGATCGCCCATCAGTTCCACGAACTGAAACGCCAATACAACGACAATCCGGATTGCCATTTGGAACTGGGATTCAATGAGGAATTGTCCCACCTGATTTATGCTGGCGCGGAAATGATCATCGTGCCGAGCCTCTTTGAACCGTGCGGACTCACGCAGATGATTGGATTGAAATACGGCACGGTGCCGATCGTGCGGGCGACCGGCGGATTGGCCGATACCATCTTTGATGCGGATTACGCACCCAAACCGTATCACGAACGCAATGGTTACACGTTCAACGATTTCAATAATGCCGGAATCGAATCCGCCCTCCATCGCGGCATTGGTTTGTGGTATTCACACCCGCAATACTTTCGCGAACTGGTGGAGAACGGAATGCGCTGCGACTACTCGTGGAATCATCCGGGGCAACACTATCTCAACGTGTACGAGTACATCCGCGATCCGTGAGTCATCCCGAGGGTAATGTGACCAATCCAGCCGCCGTCCGGACGCCCCCAACGCGCCGCTCCTTCTGGTTCGGGTTGGCCGGCCAGCTTGCGCTCTTGCTCGGGTTGGGTTGGCGCTTTCGTGATGCGCTGAATCCGGACGCCGTCGCTTACCTGGAGCTTGCGCGGCATTACGCGGACGGCAACTTTCAACTGGCTCTTTCGGGGTATTGGGGTGCGGGCTTGATTTGGGGATTGGCCCTGCTGCTGAAATGCGGGTTGGCGCCACTGGTCGCGGCGCGACTGCTGATGGGCTTGTCCGCGCTGCTTTTTCTGTGGGGAGCGCGTTGCGTTTATCAGGCGGTTGGTCTTTCTGGACGGGCGCGTCTCTGGGCCTTGACGCTCACGGGATTATTCAGCGCGTGGTGTTCGGTGCAGTTCATCACGCCCGACTTGTTGCAGGCGGCGGTGTGGTTGTTTGTTGTGTGCCTGCTCCGGCGGGAGACCTGGTGGCAACGTCCCGGACAGAGTGTCAAAGTGGGACTGCTCTGTGGCCTCGCCTACTTGATCAAAGCCATTGCCTTGCCGGTTGGAGTTATGCTGATTTTTAGTTTCGCCGTGCGCGACGGGTGGGAATCACGTTCCGACCGCCGCCGTATTGCGATGGCCGCCGCCCGTAGTTTGATCACCATGCTGATCGTGGCGGCGCCATGGATCGTCGTCCTGAGCGTCAAGTATCAGCGTCTCACGTTTTCCACCACGCCGGCCGTCACGCACACGTTGACGGGGCCGAACGATGTGGACCGTTATCATCCCTACGTGCGCTCCCTGTATCTGCCGGAGACGGGCCGCGTCACCAGTTGGGAGGAACCGTCGCTCATGCCGTATCGTACCTGGTCACCGTGGGAGAGCTGGCCTTACGCGCGACACCAAATCCAAGTGCTGCTGAAGAATACCGGTACGTTGTTCATTTTGTTTACCAGCCTGAATCTGGCCGCGATCGGACTGTTGTGGGTTTGGCGGCGTGGCCCCCGGAATTTACGCCATGATTTAACCGGACTTCTGCTTCTACCGATTGCCCTGGGTCTCGTTTATTTGCCGTGTTACTTCACGCTGACTGAACAACGCTTTTTCTACGCTGCGTTTCCTTGGTTTTATGCGGGTACCTGGTTCGGGCTGCGCGAGCTGGCCAGACAACGATCGTCGTGGCGACGCGGATGGGAAGTCGTGGTTGTGGGATGCGTCGCGCTGCCATTGCTGTTGCAGATTTTAGTCGTCGGAGATCGTGTGTGCGTTGCGGGCGAGCAAGCGGTCCAACTGGCGCGGGCCATGAAACGGGCCGGCCTGGTCGGGCCGATGGCGGGCAGTGCCAATCTGCCGGGCGGGCGCACCGGTCTTTATGTGGCTTTTCATTTGCAACAACCCTGGTGTGGCGATGAGTTAAATCCTACGCCGACCGAGATCGCCCGCTCTCCTGCACGATTCTTTTTCGTCCGGCGCGATGCAGCGTTGGCTCGGGCGCTGGCGGCCGATTCGCGTTTTCGCAACTTGGATGATCAGTTAGGAGTCGCCGATTCCACGCTGACCGTTTCTCCGGTTCAGGTGTTTGCGGTACGCCACGTTGCGCCTTGAATTGTGCTGGGCCGCGCCGGCGCCATTATTTCTTTGCTGCCGCAGGTGCGTTGAGATTTACCGTCTTTGGGAGTTCGCCAAAGTGGTAATACTGATGGGTGATTCCGTCGTCGCGCACGATGACGATTCGCAATCCCGATTTGCCTTCGGCGATGGGCATGCCGACCGGACCGGTCGTCACCGCTTCCAGGTCGCCATCACGTCCCGCCGCGTTACGATGGTAATGGCCTGAGAATAGCTGTTTCACTCCTGCCGCGTGAAACAGCTGCAGATAGTGGCGACGGCGCTCAGTGGGGATGTTGAAATACTCATCCTTTTCATCCGCGCTTTTCAGAAACCAAGGATGATGCGCGAACACAACGATGTGCGTGGCGCCATTGGCTCGCGCGGTCTGGAGCTCGTGCCGCAACCAATTTTCCTGAGCGGCGGCCAGATCGGGCGCCTTTTGTGGGGAATGGATGAGCATGGAATTCAGGGCAATACCCACGAACCCATCGTGTTGGAACGTAAAGTGATCCGGTTCAAGTTGATTGGTGTAAGTGGCGATGTTGGCGGCGGTGGGTTCGTTGCCAACGTCATGATTCCCCGGCAACGAGTAAACCGGAATATCGGACGCCACTTTGCCGATGATTCGTTGGTATTCGTGAATCTGTTTTTCATTCCCCGGCTGGTTCACCAGGTCGCCGGTTACCACCACGAAAGCCGGGCGCAGGCGGTTGATCGTGGCGACGGCGAATTCCAAGTTCGCCGTTTCCTGGATAAAATCTCGGTTATCGGTGAACATGCCGAATTGCGGGTCTGACAATTGAATGAAGAAGAAAGGTTGGGCCGCCGCCGGGTGCAGGCCGATCAGGCAAAGCGCCAGGGCGATCCGGATTTTCAATTTGATCCGATTCATCGGCAGAATGATGCGTAAGGCGGACCGGTCAGGCCAGAACCAAACACTTGCTGACGAAGCGCGCCCCGAGGCCGTTGCCAACCGTTCGCGTCATCATGGTTGCCATTTTCACTGGCCGCGCGTAAAGCGTCTCGAGATTTCAACCCGCGCCGGTCGGCGTTGCGACGCGATATTCTTTGACCCCAGGCGCAACTTTTTTTAGTTTGCGGCGTTCAGTTTCGCGTACGAGAACAAGAATCCATGGCGTTCAACTCAGTCAAAGTTCTGTTTGCCTCTGTTTTGGGCGTAATGCCCGATCAGTATGAGGAGGTGCAAAAAGCTTGGCGCATCGCTGCAGCAAATGGTTCGCAGGACCCGTTCCTGTCATTTCTGGCGCGGGAGTTGGGTCTGTCCGAGGACATTTTCCTCCAACGCCTGGCCGAAGGTTTGAACTGGCCGTATCTCGAACTCAATAAGCTGGCCGTCGAAAATGAAGCGCGCGGCAAAATCTCCACCAAGGTCGCGTTCCAATACAATGTGCTGCCCGTGGCCATGAAGGACGATGCCGTTCAAGTGGTGGTCAGCAATCCGTTTGATAACGCGATGCTCAACGCGGTGCGCTTCGACGCGCACGGTCCGGTGCAGTTCGCGCTTGCGCCCAAAGCTGAAATCGAGAAGGCGCTCAAGAAATATTACGGCGTCGGAGCGGAAACGCTCGATGAGATGGGCGAGGAAATCCCGCTCGATCTGGAATTGCCGACGGACAAGGAAATCACCGAAGGCGATCAGGAGGCGAGCGTCATCAAGTTTGTCAATCAGGTGATTTGGGAGGCGTACAAGGATCGCGCCACGGATATCCACCTCGAACCGCAGGAGGACGAGCTGCGCATCCGTTACCGCATTGACGGCATTCTGCACCAAACGCCAATGCCGCCGCAGTTGAAGCGCTTTCAGGCGGCCATTATTTCGCGCATCAAGGTGATGAGCGGAATGAACATTTCCGAAAAGCGGCTGCCCCAGGACGGGCGCATCAACGTCCGCATCAAAGGCGAGGAGATTGACATCCGCGTCTCCACCGTGCCGACAGTGTATGGCGAATCGGTTTCGCTGCGGTTGCTATCGCGTGGTAAAATTTTTCTCAGTTTGGACAAACTGGGATTTGCGCCGGTGGACGAGGCGGCGATCCGGGAGATCATCGTCAAACCGCACGGCATTTTGCTCGTTACCGGACCGACCGGATCGGGGAAGTCCACTTCGCTTTACGCGATGCTTTCGACGATCAACTCGATCCAGAAGCGCATCATCACCATCGAAGAACCGGTGGAATACGAACTCAAGGGCATCAATCAAATCGCCGTGCGCCCGGAGATCGGCCTGACCTTTGCCATGGGGCTGCGTCACATTCTGCGCCAGGACCCCAACGTGATCATGGTCGGCGAAATCCGCGATCTGGAAACGGCAGAGATTGCGATCCGCGCGGCGTTGACCGGTCACTTGGTATTCTCGACGTTGCACACGAACGACGCGCCCAGCGCGTTCACCCGGTTGATTGACATGGGTATCGAGCCGTTTCTGGTGGCGTCCTCGGTGGAAGGAATCATGGCGCAACGGCTCGTGCGCACGATTTGTCCTGTGTGCAAAACGGAGCAACGGGTGGAGCGGTCCTATTTAAAGAAGATCGGTTTTCCGGAGGAATTGATTGATTCCACCAGGTTCATGCGCGGCGCGGGTTGCGAATCCTGTCGTCAGCTTGGGTATCAAGGCCGGTTGGCAATTTACGAATTGCTCGTGTTGAACGAGGCGTTGCGCCCGCTGGTGTTAAGTCGCGCGGCGTCTTCGACCATTGCGCAACGGGCGATCGAACAAGGCATGAGGACGTTGCGCGATGATGGTTGGAACAAGGTGCGTCAGGGCATTACCACCATTGAAGAAGTGCTGCGCGTGACGCAGATCGAGGAACATCTGGAATCGTTGCCCGCCCCAACCAAGCGGACGACCGTGCCAGTCTAAGGGATCACATTCATGGCCCGCTTTCATTCATGCAATGTGTTACAGAGCGCTGGAGCCGACCGGCAGGTCTGGCAGTTCCAGGCGCAGGGCGCGTTCCCGATGGTGCGGGAGCAGAAGGTCGTTGACGGAGTGCCATTGGCTCAAGGTTTGGCCGGCAAAAGCTGGCGCCAGCTCTGGCAGCCCCGGCTGGATCTTGCGCTGCTGCCGCCCGACCAGGTGTTCTTCCGGGTGGTGCATTTGCCGCCCAGTTCACCCGCCGAACTGCATGCCATGGTGGAGCTGCAACTGGAAAAGCTTTCGCCTTTACCCGTCGGACAAATTCTCTGGAGTCTGCATCCGTTGCCAACCGGTAAGGACGCGGCTGCTTCCGGCGATTTGCAAACCCTCATTGTCGTCTTGGTTGAACGCAAGATTGTCGAGGACTTTTTGGGCACAATCGAGGCCGTCGGCTATCTTGCGGATCGCATTGAGTTGAGCGCGTTGGATCAACTGGTCGCCACGGTCGTGGATGGCAATGGCGCGTGGATTTATCCGGAATTGACCGGTGGGCTGAACACGGCGCTGGTCGCCTGGTGGTACGGCGGAAGATTGCAGAGTTTGAGTCCGGTGAATCTGCCGCCAACGGGGAATGTGGTTGGCGCGCTTAAAGAGCAACTGGAGCAAATGGCTTGGTCGGGCGAACTGGAAGGCTGGCTCATCGCGCAACCGCAATGGACGTTGGTGGCCAGTGAAGCCGCCACGCCGGTCTGGGAGAAGTGGTTGCGTGACAGCTTGGAGGTGCCGGTTCGATTGATTCCCGCGCTGACGCCAATGGCTCTGGCCTCGAAGACCGCGCAACGCGCGGCGGCGGTGGAGGGGAAGGATAATCTCATTCCGCCGGAGTACGCGACACGCTATCGCAACCAGTTTTTCGACCGGCTCTGGATTCGCGGCATGTTCGCGGTGGGCATCATCTATTTTGTGTTGGTCGCTGTTTACCTGCTGGCCGTGCGAGTGCAGGATTACCGATTGAATCAGGCCGAGCGGCAGGTGGCTTCGCTGGGCGGCGCTTACACGAACGTGTTGCAATTGAAAGAGCGGTTACAGGTGTTGAAAACCCGCGAGGACCTCAAGTTTGCCGCACTGGATTGCTGGAAAATCACCGCCGAGTTGTTGCCGGAAACCTTGACTCTGGACAGCTTTGCCTTCTCGGACGGGCGCAAGTTTTCCCTGAGCGGCAGTGCGCCGGCGGATTCCGCCGCCTCGGTGAACAAGTTTTACGGAGACATTCGCAAAGCAACACTGGCTGGCGCGCAATTGTTCGACGCCAACAAAGGCCAACAACTCAGCACCCGCGTCGGGCCGGGCGGGGTGGTAATCTGGAATTTTAGTTTGGAACTCAACCGTACGGAGGAAGATTGAAGGAATACCTCGCCCGACTTAGCGCCCAGTTTTCCCGCCTGAGTTCGGCGGAACGCTGGTTCATCATCCTGGTCATCATCGTGGTGTTCGCGGTGGTCAACTTCGTGTTCATCTTCCCCCACTTTGGCGAGTTCGGCCGATTGTCCCGCCGGATTGGTGATGCACAAGCCAAACAGCAACGCTACGAGGATGCCATCGCGCAGACGGTCACGTTGTCCAATCAGGTCGCGAAATTGGAGGGTGCGGGCGCCGCTGTGCCGCAGGAAGATCAAGTGAACAATTTCCTCACAGCCATCCAGAACCAGGCGGTGCAGTCCGGCGTGACCATCGTGGCGAATACGCCGCAGCCGCAGCGCACGAACCAGTTCTTTCTGGAACGCATCCAATCCCTGCGCACCCAGTCCAATGAAGAACAGTTGGTGGATTTTCTCTACAGCCTCGGCGCGGGTAATTCCATGATCCGCGTGCGCGCCTTGTCGGTGCAACCGGACCCGCCGCATTACGCCTTGAATGCGAGTGCGACGTTGATTGCCAGTTTCCAAAAGAAGCCGCTGGCCCGCTCGTTGCCCGCGCCGGCCGCCAAGCCTGCCGCGTCGGCGTCCGCCCCCACCGTCTCCAATGTTCCGCCGGCGCATCCAGCCGCGGCCAAACCGGTTCCGGCTCCCGCTCCTGCGGCTAAACCTGCAACGCCTACGAAGAAATGAAAGTGAAAATTCTACTGCCCGTTTTAGTGTGGCTATTCAGTTTGGGTGGGATGGCGCAAACGCCGCCCGCGCAACCCGCCTCGCCCGCCCGCCCGACATTGAACCGGCCGCCCGCGCGGGCGCTACCGGCTTTTCCGACGGCTACCAACGCGGCGGCCCCGATTGTTACCGCCCCTCCCGGCGCGCCGGATTTGGGCGCGATGACGTTGCGGCCCCCGGCGACGGCGGGCAGCATTGCTAATCCGGATGAAATCATGGAGGCGCGCAGCATCAATTGGACGGCGGCCTCATTGGAAAATGTGTTGGAAATCTATGCGGAGTTTGTGGGGCGCAATGTGTTGCAGCCAGCCTCGTTGCCCAAGGCGGAGATTGTGCTGAAGCAAACCACGCCGCTGACCAAACTCGAGGTCGTGCAAATGATCGAAGCGGCATTGTACTTGAATCAAATTTCCCTTGTCAACGTGGGCGACAAGTTCGTTACGGTGATCCCCACGACGGAGGCGGTTAAAATTCCGGGCATCATCAACACGAATGACATCTCCCAAATGCCCGACCTGGGTTCGGTGGTGACGCATGTGGTGCAGTTGAAATACAACAAACCGTCGGAAATGGTGCAACTGCTCCAGCCTTTCGCCAGCGGCAGCGTGGCCACGCCCATCACGCCGCTCGAGGGCAGCAGCATTCTGGTGTTGCGCGATAACGTGGCCAACGTGAAGCGGATGTTGGAAATGATCGAGAAGGTGGACGTGGTGGCGGAGTCCGAAATTTTGTCTGAGGTCATCCCGATTAAATTCGCGAAAGCGGAGGAAATCGCCAGCGCTTTGAGCACCGTTGGCGGCGGCACCGCCGGCTCCATCGGCACCCGCAGTAGTTCCGGTTCGACGGCCGGACGCAGCGCCGGGATGAATCGGGGCGGGATGGGCAATACCGGATTAAACAATCCGATGATGAATCAGTTGGGCACCACCGGCGCCGCGCAGAATCCCACGCCTTCGGCGAATACATCATTTGGTGATCGCGTGCGCAGTCTGATCAACCGGGCGGCGGGCAGTGGTGAATTCACAATTTTGGGTGAGACCAAAATCATTGCCGACATCCGCTCCAACTCACTGTTGGTCTTCGCGGCCAAGCGCGACATGGACATGATCAAGGACATCATCGGCAAACTGGACGTGGTGCTGGCGCAGGTGTTGATCGAGACGATCATCATGGATGTGTCGCTGGACAATTCGCTGGCCTTGGGCGTTTCCGCCGCGCAAAAGCCGCGCCAGTTCACGGGCAGTTTTTCCGGCGCGGGCGGGATGAATATGAAGCAGTTCACCGAGGTCGGCGCCACGGGCGGTTCCGGTACTAACGCTTTCAGCGATCTGATCGGCAACGGGCTGCGTTATTTCGGGGTGATTGACAACAATGTTTACGTTCAGTTGGAAGCTGCCGCTTCGGACAACAAGATCAACGTCATCCAAAAACCGCGCATCCAGACGTCGCATGCCACGCCGGCCTCGATCTTCATCGGCAACACGGTGCCGTATGTCACGAGCACTTATTACGGCGGCGGTTATGCCGGCGGCCCGAGTTCCTCGTATCAACAGTTGAAAGTCGGCATCGGTCTGGACGTGACGCCGTTCATCAATTCGGACGGCTTGGTGGTGATGCAGATCCAGGAAACCATTGATGAGATCAGCGGTTCGACGGACATCACCGGCGTGGGCGCGGTGCCCAACACCAGCAGCCGCCAGTTGTCGGCGGAAGTGGCCGTCAATGACCGGGAAAGCATCATGCTGGGCGGGTTCATCCGCAATTCGGATAACAAGACCAAGTCCGGCGTGCCGCTCCTCAAGGACATCCCGTTGTTGGGTGCGTTGTTCCGTTCCTCCAGCAACTCGAAGGAACGCAAGGAATTGGTGGTGTTGATGCGTCCGACGGTGTTGAAGACGCCCAGTGTGGCCGCGTTGCAGGTGGAAGTGGAGAAGAAGCGTCTGCCGGGCGTGGTTGCCGCCGAGAAGGAATTGAGTAGAACCGAACGCGCGTTGGCGGAGCAGGAGGCCGAAGCGGAAAAATCAGGCCACAAAAAGAAAGCCGCTCCGGTGAAGGCTAAATCCGATCGTAAAGCGCCGGACGATTTCACCCAACCGCAGCCCTTTACCTCCGAGGACGAAATACTCCTCAGCGAGCCGCCCGGCCCCGCTTCGAGATAGGCAATCCGCTCCAGCAAAGTGGCTGGCGCGGGTGTTTCAGTGGAAATCGTTTCCGCCTCTTCGCCCTGACGTGAGCTTTCCGTTCTATTCCGGAAGGCCGCCGTCGCTCGATTTTCCTTGGATTCATACCCAACAACCCAAACGGTCAGAATTCCGTTTTGACTAATAACCTCCGAGTTGGCAAGGTGACGGACATTTTATGGCTGAACTTATTGGAAACTTACTGGTAGCGCAATCGGGCGGGCCAACCGCCGTTATTAATGCAAGTGTGGCGGGAGTGATTACGGAAGCGGGGAGACATGAGAATATTGAAGAGATTTACGGCGGCTTGAATGGAATCCTCGGCATTCTTAATGAGGAACTGATTGATATCAACGACGAGAAACGCAGCACCATTGAGGGATTGAAGTACACCCCGGGCGCTGCGCTGGGCACCTGCCGCTATAAAATAGATTTCAAGAAATCACCCGAAAAGGCCGCCCAGGACATGGACCGGTTGTTCGAGGTTTTTGCCGCCCACAACATCCGCTATTTCTTTTATGCTGGCGGTAATGATTCCCAAGATACTTCGCATAAGATTCACGAGGAGGCGGTCAAACGCGGTTACGATATCCGCGTGATTGGTGTGCCCAAGACCATTGATAACGACCTGCCCTTTACGGATAGCTGCCCCGGTTACGGTTCGGTGATCAAATACAATTCGGCCACGGTCATGGAAATCGGAATTGACGCTGGTTCCATGGCAACGGACAGCGGCTCTTGCTACATCATTGAGGTGATGGGGCGTTCGGCGGGCTGGATTGCCGCCGGAACGGTGCTGGCCAAGCGGGGTGACGCCGCCAAGCCGCCGCATGTCATTTTATTGCCAGAGCAGGCCTTTGATGAGGAGGCGTTCCTGGCCAAGGTGAAGGAGATTGTTGTGGCACATAAGTATTGCGTCGTTGTTGTCGGAGAAGGCATCAAGGACAAGGACGGCAACGAGGTGGGGGCGGACAAGACGCGTCTGGATTCGTTCGGGCATCCGGTGTTGGCGGGCGTGTCAGAAAAGTTGAAGGATTTGGTGCAGGAGCGGATGGGTTTCAAGACACGCATCGTACTGCTGGGGTACGCGCAGCGCGCGGCGGGGCACTTTGCAAGTGCCACCGATGCGAAGAACGCGTTTGCCTGCGGGGAAGCGGCGGTGCGCGCGGCTGTTGACGGCAAGACTGGTTACATGGTGAAAATTGTGCGCCAGATCAATGCCGACGGCTCGATTACCTGGGGCACGGATCTGCACCTGCTGTCAGAAGTGGCGAACGTGGAACATTTGATTCCGCAGGAGTGGATCAATCCGGATGACTTCCTGCCAAATGAAAAGTTCGTTGAGTATGTGAAACCGTTAATTGAAGGTGAAATTCAAGTGCCGATGGAGGATGGTCTGCCAAAGTACGCCGTGCTGGAGAAGGTGCCGGTGGAAAAGCACTTGCCCGCTCGGGCGTAACTGCGGGTTGAGCTTGATCAGCCGTCGGGATCCCGATTCCGGCGGCTTTTTTCAGGCGCATTACGAGAGCCGGCCCGCGCCCTCCGCGCCGGGCGTCCATTGACACTCCCTCTGCGTCCGTTACAGTTTAATTTTGAGTTATGAATAAAAACCCACATCTTGCCATCGTCGGCGCCACGGGAGCCGTGGGCATTGAGATGGTGAAGACTTTGGAAAAGCGCCACTTTCCCGTCGGCAAATTGACGCTTTTGGCCTCGGCGCGTTCCGCCGGCAAAAAGCTCAAGTTCGCAGGACAGGATTTGGTGGTGCAGGAATTGACCCGGGATTCTTTTCGCGGAGTGGACATTGCCTTGTTCAGCGCGGGCGGCAGCATTTCCAAAGAGTTTGTGCCTCACGCCGTGGCGGCAGGTTGCGTGGTGGTGGATAATTCCTCGGCGTTCCGCCAGGACCCGAAAGTTCCCTTGGTGATCCCAGAAATCAACGCGGCGGATATCAAGGCGCACCAAGGGATCATTGCCAATCCCAACTGCACCACGGCGATTACCTTGATGGCGTTGTATCCGTTGCATCAGGCGTTTGGCGTGAAACGCATCTTTGCCTCCAGTTACCAGGCGGTTTCGGGTACAGGCGCGAAGGCTTTGGAAGAACTTGAACGGCAGGTGGGGCAAATCGTTCGTCACGAGCCAGTGACCCGGCAGGTGTATCCGCACCAGATCGCGTTCAACGTCCTGCCGCAGGTGGATTCGTTTTTGTCTTCCGGATACACGAAGGAAGAGATGAAGATGGAGAACGAGGGTCGCCGCATCATGCATCACGACCAGTTCCGCGCCAGCGTTACCTGCGTGCGCGTGCCGGTGTATCGCTCACATTCCGTCGCGGTGAGCGCGGAGTTTGAGCGCCCGGTCAGCGTGGAGTCGGCGCGCGCGGTGTTGCGGCAGGCGCCGGGATTGGACGTGGTGGACGAGCCGGAAAAACAGCAATACCCGATGCCGCTGTTTACCACCGAAAAATATAATTGCGAGGTGGGGCGACTCCGCCAGGATTGCGCGCTCGATAACGGATTGTGTTTCTGGGTCAGTGGCGATCAATTGCTCAAAGGCGCCGCGCTGAACGCGGTGCAGATCGCCGAAGAGTTGGTAAAATAAATCCTCTGTCTGTAGCGGCGGTCTGTGACCGTCGCGAACCCAAGTAATGCAAAAACGCAGAGAACCGCAAAGCGCTTGAGTTGCTCTGATTATCTCTGCGTTTTTCCGGCACATTTCCGCCATGCAAAAACTGCCGCGCAGCTTTTATGACCGCGACACCGTCACCGTCGCGCACGAATTGCTGGGTAAACTGCTCGTGCATCGCACGGCGGCGGCGGAACGCATCGGACGCATTGTGGAAGTGGAGGCTTATCTCGGCCCGCATGACTTGGCGGCGCACTCGTCCAAGGGATTGACCGAACGCACCAAGGTCATGTTCGGCCCGCCGGGCCATGTTTATGTTTATCTCATCTACGGCCTGCACCATTGCATGAACGTCGTGACCGAGCGGGAAGGGCGCGGCGCGGCGGTGTTGCTCCGCGCGCTGGAACCCGTCGCCCATCTCACCGAACGCACCAACGGCCCGGCGTTGCTCACCCGCGCCCTGCGGATTGACCGGCGATTCTACGGCCACGACCTGTTGAGCGACGACCTTTTCATCGCGACGGACGCTGCGGCGGTGCCCATCAAAATCGTGAAACGCCCGCGCGTTGGCGTGGATTACGCCGGAGCGTGGGCGCGACGTCACTTGCGATTTTATGTGAAAGGTAACCCGTTCGTCTCGCGGCGGTGAAACGGAGTGCTGGCAGGACTGACGTGTCCCATAATTCTGGTGGGTATTGGTCGGGTTCTGCTCTCATTAGCACCCGGCTAAAGCCGGGTGTGGGATAGGCGCAAGTGGGGAACGAGCCGCTTTAGCGGCTTCTGCGCCCAAGCGAGAAAAGCGATTTAAATCGCTTTTCTATGGTTACGTCAATTTTACTAAAGCCCGGTGCTAATGAGAGACGACCTGCGTCAGCCTTGGAAGCATGGTTGCTCTTCGATTCTTCCGTGGATAGCGGGAAGTGCTTGCGGCGCAGCACATTTTTCAATGTCAAAACTTTTTAGAAATGTCCCCTTAAGAACTCGGGAGATAATGTCCCCTTTCTCTGTTGTTGTTCTCTGTGCGTCGGGGGGGACGCCGGGAGGCCGGAGCGGAGCGGAGGCCGACCAGAGGATGCCACCCGACGCACGCCCCCAGTCCGCCGTTGCATCGCCTTGCGCACGGTCCATCGACCTGCTGCCAGCAGCCAGCGCCGCAACGTCTCGGGATCCACCCGCCAGCCCTCTTGGGCCAGATATTCCACGGCCAGGGTGGGCCTAAAGTCCGCATCCCGCGCGGCCACACGTGCCAGCACCTGCGCGCGCAGCCCCGGCGCCTTGCGGCGCGGGCCGGGTCGGCCGCGCAACCGGTGTACCAGCCCCGCGTCTCCGGCGGCCCGATACCGGCGCCACACCCGCTTGGTTTGCCGGTAGCTCAGCCCCAGCACGGCGGCTGCGCCCGTCAAGTTGAGTTCTCCCGTTTGTACCCCCGCCATAATGACGGCACGACGCCGTTCTTTCGCACTCATGGTTAAGGTTCTCATCGTGGCGGCAGTGGCTACCGCAACTGCCGCCTCAAGGGGACATTTTCATCGAGTCCCAATGGGGACATTCTCAAAGAGTCGTGACAGACGTCAATCTGCGCTTGCACCCGCCGGCTCCAGCATTGAAACTGACGGCTCGGGAATAGCCGTTTCGGGCGCTTCTGCATGGAAGATACACCGGAGCAAGCAGATCAACCAAGTCAACATTCATGGGTGCGTACGGCCCTGATCGGGCGCAATCCACGAATGACGCTCGTGCGCGCCGTCGGGGTGGTGGCGCTGGCGTGGGTGGTATTCAAGTTCGTGTTGTTACCCATCCGGGTGGAAGGCCCCAGTATGGCGCCGACTTACCGATCCGGTTCAATCAATTTCATCAACCGGCTCGCATACTGGCGCAGCCCACCGCATCGTGGCGATGTGGTGGGGGTGCGTTACAGCGGCCACAGCATCATGTTGTTGAAACGTGTTGTGGGCTTGCCGGGCGAAACGGTGGAATTTGTGAACGGCCAACTGTTGATCAATAGCCAGCCCTTGTCCGAACCTTATCTGAAATACGAGAGTCATTGGACGGCGCGGCCCCAACATTATCAATTGGGCCAGGACGAGTATTTTGTGGTGGGCGATAATCGCTCGATGCCCTACGAGCTACATGAGAAAGGAGCGGCGCGACGCGAACGGATCGTGGGGCGTGTGCTGTTATGAAGTCCAGTCTGCGGATTGTTGTCAGTGTCTTGTTGCTCGTCACGGCGGTATGGCTGTGGTGGTATTTTCATCCTTCACCGGAAACGGCCATTCGCCGACAACTGACACGCCTGGGTGTGGCCGCTTCCTTTGAAGGCCGGGAAAGCATTTTGGCGCGCGGTTTGGCGGCGCAAAAATTCGGCGGCTTTTTTGCGCCGCAAGTGCATTTGCTTCTTGAGCCGCGTGATCTTCTGAATGAGGCAGTGACGCGCCAGGACCTCACCGAGTTGATGGTGCGCTTGCGTTCGTTGCCCGGCGTTCACGCTTTCAAGGTGCGCTTTTACGATCCAGTCATCACGCTGGCCGCTGATCGTGAACACGCCAGCGTGGAAGTGACGGTCAACGCGGAAAGTACCGGCGAACGACATCTCTTTGTGCAGGAACTGAAATTGGGCATGGCTAACATCGAAGGCGAATGGCTGATCACCAGCGTGGCCACGGTGCGGGTGTTGAATCGCGCTCCAGTCCAGTTTTTTCTGGCGACGCGATGAACGCAATGGCCTGTCAACATTTGCGCCGTCAGGATCGCACGCTGGCCGCCATCATCCGCCGCGCGGGACCGTGTGCGTTGGCGCCGCAACTCCGGGTGCAACCCTGGCAGGCTCTGGTGCGTTCCGTCGTTTATCAACAGCTCAACGGCACAGCTGCTGCCGCCATCTTCCAACGGTTTCTGGCCTTGTTTCCAAACGGTAAACTACCCAAGCCCGAAGTGATTGTCGCTCTTCCGGAAGGGAACCTGCGGCGCGCCGGTTTGTCACGCGCCAAGACGCTCGCCATCAAGGATGTCGCCGCGCAGACGGTGGCCGGAGTTGTGCCGAGCCGCCGCCAAATCGCCCGGCTCTCGGACGCGGAAATCATCGCGCGCTTGACCACGATTCGCGGTGTCGGGCCGTGGACCGTGGAAATGCTCTTGATGTTTACGCTGGGCCGACCGGATGTGTTACCAGCGACGGATTATGGTGTGCGCAGCGGATTCGCTCTGGTCTATGGCGGGAAAGAGTTGCCCACGCCGAAAGAACTGCTGACTTTTGGCGAGCGTTGGCGGCCTTATCGTTCCGTCGCCGCCTGGTATTTGTGGCGCGCGGTGGATTTGGCCCGGGAGCATCGGCTGCCGAAAATATGATTGCCTCCATCGGCGCCTGCCTGTTGTTTGCCGGTTCCATTGTTTGTGGACATCGCGCTTCACGACTCCTGGGCGGGGCCAGCGCCAACTTCTGGCGATTGGTCATGGCGACGGTGCTGCTGGGCGTCTGGTCGTTTCTCGCCGGGATTGGCCTGGGCGGCGGCGGATTTATCTATTTCTTCATCAGTGGCGTAATGGGATTCGGCGTTGGCGACGTCGCGTTGTATCAAGCGCTGCCGCGTCTTGGTTCCCGATTGACCATGTTGTTCACGCAATGCCTCGCCGCGCCGTTTGGGATCATGATTGAACGCTGCTGGTTGGGTGCCCGGCTTTCATGGCTGCAAATACTCTCCATCGCCGTCATCATGGCCGGCGTAGCGTTGGCGCTGGCGCCGCGGAAAACGGAAAAACGGGATTCACGCGAATGGCGGCTCGGTTCGTTCTATGGAGTGCTTTCCGCCTTGGGCGGCGCGCTGGGCGCGGTGTTCAGCCGTCGCGCCTTCATGGCCATCAGTGACGCGCACCAGAGCATTGACGGCATCAACGCCGCCTTTCAGCGCATCCTCGGCGGTTTATTGGTAGGAGCAATTTTTCTCGCCTTCATTCGCTGGCAGGAACGTCAACCGCACTGGATCATTTTGAACGACGCCGGTGGCGAGGCGACGGCTTCTGACTCGCTACATCCCTGGTGGTGGGTGGCAGGCAATGCGCTGGCCGGTCCGACGCTGGGAGTCAGTTGCATGCAATGGGCGTTGAGCACCACTCCGACGGGCATCGTGTTGGCCATCATTGCGTTGACCCCGTTGGCGGTGATTCCACTGGCGCGCATTTTTGAAAATGAACGTCCCACCGCGCGCTCGTTATGGGGCAGCTTCGTGGCGGTCGTCGGAGTATTGGGCTTGATCCTGGTGAAATAAATGTTCCGACTTGAAGCGCCGCCTCCGTCGCGTGATCGTCGGTCAAGCCGGGCGGCTTCGAGCGTGCCTCAAGTTACGCTTGATAATCCAAGCCGATGTCCATCGCACGCGCGGAATGAGTCAGCGCGCCGACGGAAATAAAATCCACTCCGGTCAACGCGCGACTTCGCACAGTTGACAACGTGATCCCGCCGCTGGCTTCGGATTTGGCCCGACCCGCGATCAGTTGCACGGCGCGGCGCAGGTTCGCAGGGCTCATGTTATCCAGCAGGATGATATCGGCCTTGGCGGCGACCGCCTGACGCACTTGGGTGAGCGTGTCTGCTTCCACCTCCACTTTTAACTGCGGATATTTTTTGCGGGCGCGCTGTGCGGCGGCGGCGATGGCGTTGGGGCGGGCGTCGCGCAAGGCGGCCAGATGGTTGTCTTTGATCAGCACCAAATCGAATAATCCGAACCGATGGTTTTGCCCTCCGCCACAGGCGACCGCATATTTCTCGAAGCGCCGCCAGCCTGGCGTGGTTTTGCGAGTATCAAGAATCTTCGCCCGCGTGCCGTGGACGGCCGCAACAAATTGCCCGGTTAGTGTGGCGATTCCGGATAATCGCTGGACGTAGTTCAACGCCACACGTTCGGCGGATAAAATGGCGCGGGCCGATCCCGAAATTTCCATCAACTTGGCGCCGCGGCGGACGTGTTGCCCGTCGCGCACCAGTTTTTTAATGCGAACTCGTCGTGCGCAAAGTTGAAAAGCGGTGACGGCAAAAGCCAATCCGGACATGGTCAACGGTTCGCGCGCGCGCAGGAGTGCGGTCAGGCGGGCTGTTTGGGGAATGGTGGCCAGAGTGGTCACGTCCCCCGACCCCAAGTCTTCCTGCAGCGCCGCCCGCACGGCGACACGAATCTCGTGAGCAGACAATTTCACTCCGGCAAGATGAGTGTAAACGCACCCCGGCAAAAGCAAATTTCCCGTGCGGGCTGACGTTCCGATCTGCGCCAAAAGTTTTGTTACCGGAGGCGGGTGGGAGTTGGGGAGAAAACCTAGCGTTGCGCCAAAAGTCGGTGTTACCCAAGGGATGCACGATTTTATAAGTCAACCAACCAAATCCGAAGTGCTCCGCCAGTTACGGCGACAATATTGTCGTGCGGGCCGGGAGTATAAACGTCAACTGATTACCCAGGAGCAGCAATTACTCGGTTACCATCGCAAGGCCGCTATCCGCGCCCTGCGCCACCGCCCCGCACCGGTTTTGGGGCCACGCCATGAAACATTCGCCAAAGGCTTGTGGAGCCAGTCCGCCAACACGCGGTTGAAGGTGTCGTGGTTGGGGATGCCTTCTTCAAAATCAGGAAGGTTCTGAACCACTCTTCCCTGGCCCGGCCAAAGTCTTCCATGTCGTTGAAGGACTCGCCGGCACGGAGCCGTGTGCAGATGGCGATGGGCAGTACCTCGATCAACTCGTGATCCCTAGCAGCCTGTCGGACTTAGGGAACGCAATTTTAGCAAAGTGGATTGAACAGTTGCTGGGCGTGCGCGTCTGAA
>JBDHQI010000053.1:0-19512 GCA_039806955.1 Verrucomicrobiota bacterium
CCGGTCAAAATGACCGCCGTGCCCCTCTTGCTTCCGGAAGCCTCCGGTAAATTCCGCCTCACCCATCGGGTCATGACGCCCGACGGACACGGTGGAGACCTGCGAGGGAAGTCGGCGGCAATTTGACTCTAATTGTCACCACCTCGTTTGGAACATTGGTATTCATCCCCCATCTTTCCTTGACTGCATCAAGAGATGCGCTGATTTTTTGGGGCAAAGCGACGACCCCAATACCCCAAGCAAAAGGCTGGCCTGGCTAATCGCTGCTTTGGATCAGCTCAGCATAAATTCACCAAATCCTTTCACGACTTTTGGTGCTGGGCTGTGCCAGCGCATGGCGTGTTCGTTGTTGCGGGGTTTACCGGCCTTCGAGTTGTGGTGTCAATAGCAAGACTCCTTCCACTGTTTGTGCCGGACAGTCGGGCAGGATTACTTGCGCCCGCCAAAAATAATTCGCCATGCACCAACCGATTGACCCGCTTTGCCACACCACCTCGGCCAACCAGACAAGTCTGACATTTTTCGCGGCGATGCTGGACACGTTCTTTTGGTTCTGGAAAACTGCGCGGGCGTGAAACAATCAATCGTCACCTTGAATATGGAAGGCGTGTTGACGCCGGAAATCCGGATCGCTGTCGCTGAGAAGACCGGTATCCCGAAATTATCTCACGCCCAGCGTCGGTCATGGACGAAAGGCGAGGGTCGAACCGACGAGGACGTCTGATGTTCCGGTGACTCGCACTTTGTCGCAACTGGATTGATGAGCCTATCGAACCACTCCAAGACGAATGGAGTTTTGCTCCTGCCCCAATTATTTTCCGCGCCTCCGCGTGAAACACTCAAAGACTTAAGCGCCACCAGCCGATGACCGCAGCGCCCCCAGTCAGTACCGAGCGCGTGCCCTTGGTGCGTTTGACCGGCATCACGAAGCGCTTCGGTCCGGTGACCGTGCTCCACGAGGTGCAATTGGAGGTGGCGGCGGGTGAGGTGCATGTGTTAGCCGGTGAAAACGGCGCGGGCAAGAGCACCTTGATGAAAATTCTGGCCGGCATCCACACCGACTTCGAGGGCCGCATCGAGTATGCCGGTCGGGAAGCGCGCCCGCGCTCGCCGTTGGAAGCCAGTGCGCTCGGCGTGGCGGTGATCCATCAGGAATTGTCGCTGATCGGAGCGATGAGTGTGGCCGATAACATTTTTCTCGGTCGCATGCCGACGCGCAACGGATTTGTCTGCGACGCGCGCCAGCACGAGGAAGCCCGGCATTGGGTGCGACAACTCGGGCTCGAACTGGACGTGCGCCGTCCGGTGGAACAATTCCCCATTGCCGTCCAGCAACTCATCGAGATCGCCAAAGCCTTGAGTCAGAACGCCAGGGTCCTCGTGATGGACGAACCGACCAGCGCCCTGAACGCGCCCGAGGTCGAGACCCTTTTCGGCCTAATTCGATCCCTGAAGGAGCGCGGGTGCGGGATCGTTTACATCACGCACAAAATGGAGGAGATCGAGCGGATCGCGGATCGAATCACGGTGCTGCGTGACGGGGAGTGGATCGGCACTGCGCCGGCTCAAGAGTTGCCGACGGCGAAGTTCATGCAATGGATGGTGGGGCGCGATCTGGGCGAACAATTTCCGCGTCGCGCGCCCCAACCGGGCGCGGAGCGATTGCGGCTCGAACGGTTCAGCGTCTTTCCGGATGGTTTCGCCGTCCGGCCCATGGCGAAAAACATCTCGCTGGAAGTTCGGGCGGGAGAAATTCTCGGCATCGGCGGCCTGCAGGGTTCGGGCGCCAGCCAACTCCTGCTCGGTCTGTTTGGCGCGTACGGAAACCGTGCGCGCGGGCGGGTGTGGCTGGATGGGAAAGAGACACATTTCACCCTGCCCCGCACGGCGATCAACGCCGGCTTGGTGTTGTTGACCAACGATCGCAAAGCCACCGGTCTGGTGTTGCCGCTTTCGATTATTGCCAACGCCACGCTGGCGGGCCTGCGTGCATTGACCCGGGCGGGCTGGCGCAATCCCACGGCGGAACGCGCGGCGGCGGAACGCACCACCGGACGGGTGAAACTGCGGGCCGCCTCGCTGGAACTCGAAGTCGGCGCGCTTTCGGGCGGCAACCAACAAAAAGTCGCGATCGCCAAATGGTTGCAAACGCAGCCCGGAGTGTTGCTGCTGGATGAACCGACTCGCGGAATTGATGTCGGCGCCAAGCGCGAGATTTATCAACTCATGGACGAATGGACGGCCCAGGGCATGGCCATCATTCTGATTACCTCGGAGATGTCCGAATTGATCACTTTGAGCGATCGCATCGTGGTGCTGCACCGGGGCGAATTGACCGCCTCGTTCACGCGGGCGCAAGCCACACCCGAGGCGATTCTGGCCGCCGCCATGGGGCACGCCACCCCTTCGACGCCCTCCCAATTATCATGAGCGAAGCCTCCACAACCAAAGCCCCAAACCCACTCCTCCGATTCGTGTCGAGTCCCGCCGGCCGCGCGTTCCTCGCGTTGCTGCTGGTGGGGCTGGTGGGCACGATCTTCAACGCCGACGGCGCGTTTTTCAAAATCGGCACGCATCGGGACGCACTGCGGCAGGCCTCGGTGTACGGTATCCTGGCCTGCGGCTGCACGTTGGTGATCATCACGGCGGGCATTGATCTCGCCGTCGGCAGCGTGCTGGCGCTGGTGGCGGTCTGCTGTTCCAAGATGGCCATTCATTGGGGCTGGAGCGGCTGGCTGGTGGTGCCCGCATGTTTGCTGGTGGGTTGCGCCACTGGCGGATTGGCGGGAGTGGTGACCGCGCGCCTGCGCGTGCAGCCGTTCATTGCCACGCTTGCATTGATGGTTCTGGCGCGGGGCGCCGCCAAGTACGCCTCCGGCGGAATGAAAGTTTCCACCGCGGTGAAGAATGCGAGCGGCGGTTACGATTATGTGGATGTGCCCACGTTGTTTCGTCTCGTGGATACCCGGATTCTAGGCGGTCATCTCTCGGTGGTCACCGTGATTTTTCTCGTCTGCCTGGGCCTCGCCTGGCTGGCGCTCGCCCGGCACAGTTGGGGACGCCACCTCTATGCCATCGGAGGCAACGAGGAGGCCGCGCGGCTCTCTGGAGTCTCGGTGGTTTGGGCCAAGATTCTTGCCTACGTCGCCTCGGGCCTGCTGGCGGCCGTGGCGGGAATTTGTCAGGCCGCGCAGGAACAACAAGGCGACCCCGAGGCGGGGGTCGGTTATGAATTGATCGCCATTGCGATGGTGGTGATTGGCGGCACCAGCCTGATGGGCGGGCGGGGCGGGATGGGTTTGACCTTGCTGGGGGTGCTGACAATTGGTTATTTAGACAAGATTTTGAGCATCAACGCCGTGCCGGAAGCCGGGCGGCTGATGTTGACCGGCATCATCATCGTGACCGCGGTGCTGACGCAACAACGCAAACGAACTTGAGCGGGCTTTGGCGACTCAAACCAACGTATGAAATCAAATACCAACTGTGTTTTAACCTTACTGGGTCTCGGCTTGATTGCGACTTTGTGGAGCGGTTGCTCGGATTCCACGAAGACCACCGGAAACGCGGCGAAATCTGATTCCGCCGCCCGCACCTACACGATCGGCATGTCGCAGTGCAACCTGGGCGAACCGTGGCGCGTGCAGATGAACGAGGACATCCGGAACGCCGCCGCCAAGCATGCCAACCTGAAGGTGGTCTTCAAGGACGCGCAAAACGATACGCTGAAACAACGCGCGCACGTCGAGGAATTTGTCAGTTCCAAGGTGGACCTGCTCATCATCAGCCCCAAGGAGGCGCAGCCGCTCACCGAACCGGTGGCCCGGGCGATGGCGGCCGGCATCCCGGTCATCGTCCTGGATCGCCGGCTGCTCGGTGACCAATACACCTGCTTCATCGGCGCGGATAACAAGAAGATTGGCAAAGCGGCGGGCGAATGGATTGTCAAAACGCTAGGCGGTCAGGGCAACGTCGTAGAATTGATGGGATTGCAAACCTCGACCCCGGGGCAGGATCGGCACAGCGGCTTTATGGAAGGCATCGCCGGTTCCAACCTTAAGATCATCTTCAGCGCGGACATGAAGTGGCTCGAACCCGACGCGCGCAAGGAAATGGAGTCCGCGCTGTCGCGATTTGACAAGATTGATCTGGTCTATGCGCACAATGACCCTGGCGCTCACGGCGCTTACCTCGCCGCCCAGGCGGCCGGACGCACGGGCATCAAGTTCGTGGGCATTGACGCGTTACCGCAGGAAGGGGTGGCCTACGTGAGCCAGGGCATTTTGAACGCCACTTTTCAATATCCCACCGGCGGCGCGGAGGCGATTGATACGGCCTTGAAAATCCTCCACGGCGAAACCGTCCCCAAGGAAATCGTCCTCGGCACGCGATTGTTCGACAAAGCAAACGTGGCGCAAGGCGGGCAGGAATTAAATTAGAGTCTGCGCATGAAAAAACCTTGCTGGACCGGATGGCTCTGCGCCCTCGCCCTGACCACCACCACCGTGGCAACGGCCCAACCGCGAACGCTCGTCACCGCGGGTGAGTTCAAAAAGATTTACGATCCAGGCATCGGCGAGTCATCACCTTGGTACATCAACGATCACTGCTTCATTCGCGCGCAGGACGACAAGTGGCATCTATTTGGCATCACGCGCGAAGAGCCGGCCAAGCCAATGGAGGAAATCACCTTTGCGCACGCTACAGCGGACACCTTAACGCAATCGCCCTGGCAGAAACTGCCGCCGGCACTGACGGTGGCCCGCGAAGCACCGTGGCGTGAAGTGCATCTGTGGGCGCCGCACGTCATCTTCCACGACAACCTTTATTACATGTTCTATTGTGCGGGCGGGCTTAACAGCAACACGAACTATCGGATCTGCCTTGCGACCTCGCCGGATCTGAAGACCTGGACGCGGTCGCCGAAAAGCCCCCTGGTGGTGGACGGATACGATGCGCGCGACCCTTATGTGCTGCGGGTGCGAGACCAGTGGGTGATGTACTACACTGCCAACAGTCAACCGCAGGGCGGCAATCATATCGTGGCTTACGTGACCAGTCAGGACTTGTTAACCTGGACCAATCGCGGCGTCGCGTTTACGGACCCTTCCACGGGCACCTGGGGCGGACCAACGGAATCACCATTCGTCGTTCCTCATAGCGGCTCGTACTATCTGTTCATCGGGCCGCGCGACAACTACGACAGCACCCATGTCTTTGTGAGCAAGGACCCGTTCCATTGGAGTATTGAAAACAAGGTCGGCGATATTCCGGCGCACGCGGCCGAGGTTATTCAGGACACGGACGGGAAATGGTATGTCAGCCGGGCCGGATGGGGCAAAGGCGGCGTCTATCTGGCTCCGCTCACCTGGCACGATACGCCTTGAAGGCCGCGCCGAGTGCGCTGCGTTTGCACCCGTTCCGGCACGAACGCGCTGTCCAACCTCCGAGGTTGCTTTCGCCCGACGACGAGGAATCGCTCCGACAACCGCCACTTATTTCAATTCCAACTCATCCTTGCTGGGCAACGGCGGAAACTTCCCGTGCGGTTCGGTCTGATACCAGAAGGCCACGGACGCAATGTCGTCCTTGAGCGGCAGATACCGACCACCTGACATCCAGCCCAGGGCCTGAATGGTCACCTTCAAGTCCTTGTCGAAACGAATCGGGTCGGTGATGTGCCAGCGATACAATCCGAAACGCTGCTGCGAATCGTAAAGCCCATCCGGACGGATGACCTGCGGCATCCCCGCATACGGGCCGGTGAATTCCGTGTAACGCCGTTTGCCGTCCGGTCCGGGCGCATCAAAATTGTAACTGCCGCAGAAGTAATCCTCCGTGCCGGTCCCGGCGATGGTGGGAAATTTCTGGTCGCCATCCATATAAAATTTGATTTCGCCTTCACCCCACCAACCAGTGCTGTGAACCTCCCACGCCATATAGGTGCCGACGTAATGCCCCTTGCCGGTGACGCCATCAAGAATCGTGTACAGCCCCGCCTGCTTGAGTGGGTCTTCACGACGAAATTGCGCGTGGAAGTAAGCCGCGTCGTCCGGCACCGGCGCGAGCGTGTAATCAATCTGGTAATAGATGGTGATTTGCGCGTCATCGAGGTTCTCGATGGTCACGCGCGCCTTCTTGCGAAACGGCATCTGCCAATAGGAATTGAAGGCGCTGCCCGGGTTGACGCACACCGCCAGCGAGTTGATTTGAGCATAGCGCGCCCAACCACACGCGAAGAAATCGCCCAGCGGAACTTCCACGGAAGGCTCCGTTTCGTCGTCCCAATAAAACCGCAGAATCATCCAACGCGTTTTGTCGAGTGGCGCGGGAGTCAACCAGATGTGTTGGATGCAACCCGGGCCGTCAATCTCCGCAAGTGTAAACGTCTTCTTGCCCGGAATGTGAACGTAGGGCGAAACCTTCCAACCCTGCCCCAGATCGCGGGCAGCATGGCGGGCCGGACCATCGGTGGACATGGCGCCCTTCCCTTTTTCGCCCGTGAAATTCTCCGGAGAGATCGAGCGTGATTTGGCATCGGACAGGCGATAGAGATTTCCAATGTCGGTGCCCAGGCCGTTGAACGGAGTATCGGCGGCCCAGACGGACGCAGAAGTCAGGACGATGCTGAACCAGGTGATGAGATATTTTGTTTTCATGTTTGGCAATCAAGTCAGAGTGACGAAACAACGATTTATCTTTGTGTAAAATCCCAGTAACCGTCCAGTGATTTTTGTCGCGCCAAAGACCGCAGTTTGCGACAGGTGCTCCGCGCCGGACTACGATTTCACCGCGTACTCAGCCATAATGTCAGCGCTGCCGGGTTGGACCATGATGCGGAAGCCCAGTTTTTTGACCAAGGCTTTCATCCCATGATTTCCAGCCAAAATCTCCGCCGTCACGCGCGCCAGCTTTTCGTTCGCGGCCACCTGCAAAATCCGACGCAGCAACTCCGTGCCGATTCCCTGTTGCTGCCAGCGGTCACTTACCAGCAGCGCAAACTCGGCCTCGTTCAAACCGCGATGTTTGGTCAGTCGGCCCACGCCGAGAATTTGGTTCGCCGCGCCTTTGACCTTGAGTTCGGCCACAAGCGCCATCTCCCGATCGTAATCATTGAAGCAAATCCGAACCAGGCGATCGTGCGCAATGCGCTCGTCGAGTTTCAACTGGTTGAAGTAGCGCAGATAAACACTCTCCGGCGACAGCGTTTGATGGAACGCCACCAGCAACGGTTCGTCCTCGGGGCGAATCGGGCGGATGGTGATGGCGGTGCCGTCCTTGGTCTTCCAGCGGGAAACGTAGCGCATCGGATACGGACGAATGGCGAGCTTCGGCAAATGCGCCTCCGGCATTTGCGGCTCGTGCAAAATCACGCGCGCATCGAGAGCCACGAGTTGATCCGCCGACACGAAGAGCGGATTGATGTCAATCTCCTTGATCCACCGTTGCTCGGCCACCAACTGGCTGAAACTCACCATCAATTTTTCCAGCGCCACCAGGTTCACGGCTTTGCGTCCACGAACGCCTTTGAGGGCTTGATAAATCTTCGTTGTTTCCATCATGCGACGCGCCAGCGTCGTGTTCAATGGCGGCAACCCCAGCGCCTTGTCCTTGAACACCTCAACCAATTGTCCGCCCATTCCGAAAAGCAGCACTGGACCGAATTGCGGATCCACGCTGCTGCCCAAAATCAATTCGTACCCCTCACTCAACGAAATCATCGGCTGCACGGTCACGCCCTGAAAATGTTGTGCGCCCGCCTTTTTTCCGCAGGCGGATTTGATGACCTTGAACGCGCGCCGCACTTCCGCGCCGCTGCGCAGATTCAATTGCACGCCGCCGACGTCGGTCTTGTGCGTGATGGTCCGCGAATAAAGCTTGAGTACCACCGGAAACCGCAGGCGCGTGGCCAGTTGCACCGCCTCGGTCTCCGTCCGCGCGATCTGAGTGGGAACGGTGGGAATTTGGTAACAATCCAGAAGCGCCTTGGATTCAGCCTCAGTGAGCGTCGTGCGCCCCGCGCGCCGGACTTTGTCAATCAAGGCGTTGGCTTGGGCGCGACCGGATTCCATGTTACCGTCCGCCGCCGAAGGCACAGGTGTTTCGTAGAGAGCGCGAATGTTTTGCGCGTATTTGAACATCTGGGTAAAAACGCGCGCGGCGGTGTCGGGATAAGGAAAGGTCGGAATTCCGGCGACATTCAAAATCGCCTCTCCTGCCGCCACTTCATCGCCGCCCATCCAACTGGCCAGCACGGGCTTACCCTCGATGTGGCCAAACGCCTTCAACTTCTCCGCCGTGCCCGTGCTGTCGGTCATGGCTTGCGGCGTAAGGATGACCAGCAACCCGTCGCTCTGCGGATCACGCCCGGTAATCTCCAGAGTTTTCGCGTATACCTCGGCACTCGCGTCGCCTAAAACATCAATCGGATTATTGTGCGACCAGGCCGCCGGAAGAATTTTGTTCAGTTCCTCCACCGTCGCCTTGGAAAGGTCCGCCAATGCGCCGCCGTTGGTGATCAACGCGTCCGTCGCCAATACGCCCGGACCGCCAGCATTGGTAATCATGGTCAACCGATTTCCTTTTGGACGCGGCTGCCGTCCGATCACTTCGGACATGTAGAACAAGTCGGAAATGTTGTTCACCCGGAGCACGCCACAGCGTTTGAACGCGGCATCCAGAACGTCGTCGCTGCCGGTCAATGAACCCGTATGCGAAGCGGCCGCGCGCGCCGCCCCCTCGGTGCGGCCCGGTTTGATGAGGATAATCGGCTTGCTCAAGGCGACTTCGCGAGCGGCGGATAAAAACGCCCGCGCATCGCCAATTGTTTCCATGTAAATGACAATGCTTTTGGTATGTGGATCGTCCCCCAAGTAATAAATCAAGTCGCCCCAGCCGACATCAAGCATTGAACCCACCGAGGTGAACGTGCTGAAACCGACCTTTTCTTTCAACGACCAATCCAAAACTGCGGTGCATAGCGCTCCGCTCTGACTCAGAAAGCCGACGTTGCCCGGTCGGGCGATGGTGGTGGCAAACGTGGCGTTTAATCCCTGATGCGGCATCATAACGCCAAGACAGTTCGGCCCCACGATGCGCATGCGGCCACCGCGCGCGCAGTCCAGAATCGCCTTTTCCAACGCCCCCCCTTCCGGTCCGGTTTCCTTGAACCCCGCACTGATGATGATGGCGCCGGGAATTCGCGCCTCGACACACTCTTGAATGAGGCTCGGAACAGTTTTTGCCGGAGTGCAAATAACAGCCAAATCCACCGGCTCAGGCAAGGCGCCGACGCGCGGGCAGGCTTTGACGCCGAGGACGGAATTACGTTTCGGGTTGACGGGATAAATCGGGCCACCGAAACCACCGCGACCGAGATTTTGAAAAATAGTGCGGCCGACGCTACCCGGATTTTCCGTCGCGCCAATCAAGGCAAGAGAACGCGGTCGAAAAATCGCATCCAACGGCAATTTTCGCGCGTGGTGAAAAATATCGTGCGCGGATTCGATGGCTTGTGAGTTGTGTGAGGCGGTCGTTTCCATGACACTCTTGTTTTAACTAATAAAAACATAGCTGCATACGACAATTTCGGCTGACTCCCGATTGCCATTTTATCACCTTGATTTGAGGTCCGGCAAATGGTCGGAATATCGGATCATTCTGAAGCTTTTACTGAAACGCCACCTCAGTATAAACTGAACCGAACGAAACAATGAGTGCCAAAACATTTACCGGACGAGCCACACCGACGGCGGACCGTTGAGAGGTTGTTGCGTATGGCCTTCACCGATTTTCCAGACCAGGCGCAAGGCATCGAGTTGTTGCAGCGCTCGCTGCAACGGGGCCGACTGGGCCACGCCTATCTGTTCACCGGCAACCAGATTGACCCTTTGGAAGCCCTGGCCAAAACTCTGGCCAAAACTTTGAACTGCCAGAATCCGCGCAAGGTTGACGGGCAACCGGTGGATTGCTGTGATGTTTGCCTGAGCTGCAAAAAGGTGGACCAGGAAATTCACGGCGACGTGTTCTGGCTGCGCCCGGAATCCAAATCCCGCCAGATCAAAATCGAATTTATCACTCGTCGCGACGAGAGTCCGTCACGTGTGCTCCTGGACGCCATCAACCTGAAAGCTCGCGAGAGCGAGTTCAAAATCGCCATCATTTCGGGGGCGGATCGGTTGACCGTCTCCGCCGCCAACGCCTTCCTCAAAACGCTCGAGGAACCGCCGCCGAAATCCGTGATCATTTTATTGTCCACCGCGCCAACCCGCGTTCTGGAGACGATTCTGTCGCGCTGTCTGCGTTTGAACTTCGGAACGGAAAACTCACGCGATTGGAGTGATGAAGTACAAACCTGGCTGGAGCGTTTCAGTGCCCTGGCCGGGCAGGAGCAGAAAAGTCTGCTGGGTAGATACCGGTTGCTCGACGTGCTGACTTCGTACCTGGCGAAAATGAGAGAGGCGGTGGAAGCGGAATTGACCAGCAAATCGCCGCTGGAAAGGTATGAGGACATCGAGAAAGACTTGCGCAAACAATGGCAGGACGAATTGAAAGCCGCCATCGAAGCCGAATACCGCCACCGGCGCGACGAGGTGCTTCTGGGGTTGCAATGGTGGCTGCGCGATATCTGGCTGCACACCTTGAAGAGTGAACCCAGAATGTTGGGCTTCCCGAAAACGACCGACACGGGCACGATCGCCGGACGGCTCACGCCCCGCGAGGCCCAAGAGAACTTGAAGGTGTTTGACCATTTACACCGTCTGCTTCACACCAACGTCCAGGAAGCTCTCGCACTGGAAGTTTGCCTGCTTAAGCTACACCTTTAACCCGCTCACGCATGTCGCGCCGCCAGGCATCTCTCGCCACTCCGCCCAATCGCGGCCACCGGGCTGCTTTCTGGTTTGCGCTGTTGTGGGGAACTTTCCTCGGGATGGCGCTGCTGAAATTCAGCACGCCAACGGTAATGGATCACTTCCTTGACCTGCCAACGAACGGCTTTGAGTGGCTGGTTTTCGCCTGGCCGCTGCGGGTGGCGTATCCATTCATGGGGTTGGCGGCGCTGGTTGGGTTAATGGCCTGGCGTAAACCCGAATTCAGACCGCGATGGTTCATTTTTCTGCCGTTGGGTTGGTTTGCGTGGCAAAGCCTCGCGACACTTCAAAGCCTCGACCCGACGCTTTCCTTCGGGGTGCTACCACATTTTTTGGCCTGCCTGGTTGGTTTCTACTTGGGATTGGTTAGCTTGAATCTGCGCGATAAATCCTTCGCTCTATGGCTTCCGCTGACGCTGGCTTTTGGCGTCATGGTCAGCGTAGGGTTTGATCAACACTTCGGCGGCTTGGAAAAAACGCGCGAGTATTTTTGGAAGGAGCTATATCCCAAACTGACCAATGTGCCGCCGGAATACCTGCAAAAAATGCAGAGCAACCGTATTTTTTCGACGGTGTTTTATCCCAACGCCTTCGCCGGCGCGTTGCTGCTCCTGACGCCGCCACTGCTGACTTGGATCTGGCAAGCAAAGCGGCAATTCACCCGCGGCGCGCGCGGTTTGCTGTGCGGCGCGCTCGGCATCGGTAGCGCCGCCTGCCTGTATTGGACCGGCTCGAAAGGCGGCTGGCTGCTCGCATTGTTCGCCGGTTGGATCACGTTGCTGCACCAAAATTTCTCCAAACAACTCAAGCTGGCGCTGATTGCACTATTGCTCCTTGGCGGTGGATTGGGATTTTACCTCAAAAACCGGGAGTATATGCAACGCGGCGCAGCGAGTGTTGTGGCGCGATTTGATTACTGGCGCGCCGCCTGGCAAACCACATTGGAGCGACCTTGGTTGGGCACCGGCCCGGCAACATTTGCGATCGCCTATCAGAAAGTGAAAAAACCGGAATCTGAAATGGCCCGATTGGCGCACAATGATTATCTCCAACAAGCCTCCGATTCCGGATTCCCCGGGCTGCTGAGTTATCTGATTTTCATTGGCGGAGCAATGGCGCTGACCTATCGCCGGTTGGAGTGGCGCAAAAACCCATTGGCGGCGGGCGTCTGGCTCGGGCTGTTGACTTGGGCACTGCAATCCACATTTGAATTCACTCTCTACGTGCCTTCCCTGGCGTGGATTGCCTTCACTTTGATGGGTTGGCTGTTGACCTTCACCTGGGAAACAAATGGACAAGAGCCGACGTCTGTACCTAACCTGCCCTCGCGATGAAGATTCTCTTTCTTAACGGCCCAAACCTCAACTTGCTGGGCACACGAGAACCGGAGGTTTATGGCCGGACCACCTTGGCAGACATTGAAGCGCTAGTCCAAGAACAAGCGAAGGCGAGACGAGCAACAGTGGAATTTCGACAGTCGAACCTGGAAGGCGAGCTGGTGGGATGGATTCAATCAGCCAAACAGAATTTTCAGGCCATTGTTTTGAACGCAGCGGCTTATACTCATACCAGCATTGCTTTGAGAGATGCCATTTCTGCGATTGGTATCCCGACGATTGAAATCCACCTTTCCAACGTCCATGCGCGTGAACAATTTCGCCATAAATCGTTCATCGCTGGCGTTTGCAAAGGACAAATCTCCGGATTTGGAAAATATTCCTACGTTTTAGCACTACTGGCCGCCATTAACCTTATCGGAGCAGAAAACGCAGGTTAGCCCACACCTCCAGCAGATTATTTTGTAATTTTTGAATTGTCTTTACGCTTGACGGATAGCCGCTCCATCCCTAGCGTGCCCATGTTGTTTAATAGATGAGGAGCAGGATCAAATTTTGGTCTCTGCTTTTTTCGTTCCTGATGCGATTTCTGGAAAAAGAGGAACAAAATACAACTTTAACGATCACAACCTGTGGATCTCAAAGACATTAAGGCCATCATTGATCTGATGAAGAAGAATTCCGTTTTGGAATTCGAGCTGGAAAAACAAGACTACAAGATCCGCCTAAAGCGCGGAATATCGGGTGGCGTTGTTCCAAGTGAAACCACCGCTCAGCCGGCATTGGGTTATCCAGCGTCACCGGCAGCCTTAACCACTACCGCCGTAACAACCGCTGTTCCGCCTGGGCAAATCGCTACATCAAATGATGCCGATATCAAGTCGCCTATGATTGGCACTTTCTATCGCTCTCCCTCCCCGGATGCCGCTCCGTATGTTGATGTCGGCACGGAGGTGAATCCGGAAACGGTCGTCTGCATCATCGAAGCCATGAAACTCATGAACGAGATCAAGGCCGAGGTTCACGGGGTCATTACCCAAGTCTTGATTGAGAACGCAAAACCAGTGGAATTCGGCCAGCCACTATTCAAAATCCGTCCATCTTGAAACCTACCGACTGTCGTGTACTCCTCGCGCAACTGATCAACTCACATGTTTGAGAAGATTCTTGTAGCCAACCGCGGAGAGATTGCCGTTCGGGTGATCCGCGCGTGCAAAGAGTTGAATATCCGCACGGTGGCGGTTTATTCGGAAGCGGATGCGAATTCGATGCACGTTCAACTCGCGGACGAAGCCATTTGCATCGGAAAAGCCAGTTCCTCGGATAGTTACCTTCGGATTGATCGAATCATCAGTGCGGCGGAAATCGCCGACGTGGACGCCCTTCATCCAGGTTACGGATTTCTTTCCGAGAACGCTCACTTCGCGGATGTTTGCGATAGTTGCAACATCCGCTTTATTGGTCCGGGCTCCCGGGCCATGAACGCCCTGGAAGACAAGGCTATCAGCCGTCAATTAGCCAAAAAGGCGGGCGTGCCAACACCTCCCGGATCCGATGGCATTGTGGAGAATGAGAAGGACGCTTTGGTCGTCGCAAAAAAAATCGGTTATCCGGTGATGATCAAAGCTGTGGCGGGCGGCGGTGGGCGCGGGATGCGGATTGCGCACAATGACATTTCTCTGATCAAGGGCTATCACACCGCGCGCACTGAAGCGGAAAAAGCGTTCGGCAACTCAGCGGTGTACATCGAGAAATTCATTGAAAATCCGCATCACATCGAATTCCAGATTCTTGGTGACGCCCGTGGAAACATCATCCACCTGGGCGAACGCGATTGCTCGGTTCAGCGCCGCAATCAGAAGGTGGTCGAGGAAACCCCTTCCCCGCTCATCGAACATAAGTTTCCCAAACTACGCAAAGAAATGGGCAAGGCGGCCGTCCGCATCGCGCAGGCGGCGCATTATACCAACGCCGGCACGGTGGAATTTGTCGTGGATGACAAAGGCAATTATTACTTTTTGGAAGTCAATAAGCGCATCCAGGTCGAGCACCCCATCACCGAAGAAGTCACCGGTGTGGATTTGATCAAACAGCAAATCTGGATCGCATCCGGAGAACCGTTGAAACTCTCCCAAAGCAGCCTGCAATTCCGTGGTCACGCCATCGAATGCCGGATCAACGCAGAAGATCCGTTTGACGATTTTCGTCCGAGCCCCGGCCGCATAGAAATGTATTACCAGCCCGGCGGACGCGGCACACGGGTGGACTCGCATGTCTATGCCGGCTATTCAATCCCGCCGCATTATGATTCGATGATCGGCAAACTAATCACCTACGGCAAAGATCGTCGCGAAGCCATGGACAAAATGAGCCGCGCCCTAGGTGAATTCCTCATCAGCGGGATTAAAACGACGATTTCATTCCAACAAGCCATCCTGCAGGACCCCAACTTTCGACGTGGCGTTTACTCCACCAACTTCGTGGAACAGTTGCTTAGTGGGGCGCGCCGGGAACTGTTGGAAGAAAAAATCTAACCCTCCTACCGACTTCATTCGGCCACCTTGGAGCTTGCCGTCCCCCGGCTGGATAAAGATTTCCGATTGCGCATCGGTTTAATTCCGTCAGGATGACGGCAATGAAATCACTACCACTGCTTCTGTTCGCAGGCTTATTGATAACACAGGCTGTTGCCCAGACCGGGCTGCCGTCTGCTTCAGTTGTCGCTGCTGGAGCTCAACTGGAGAAACTGGCTGGAGACTTCGCGTTTACCGAAGGTCCGACCTGTGATTCAGCGGGCAATGTATTTTTCACCGATCAGCCTAATGACCGCATTCTGAAGTGGAGCGTATCGGGAACATTATCCACCTTCCTGCAACCAGCAGGTCGCGCCAACGGCATGTATTTCGATGCGCACGGCAATCTGCTGGCCTGTGCCGACGAAAAGACCGCGCTTTGGAGTATTGCACCAGACAAGACGGTCACTGTGATCACAAACGCATTTCAGGGCAAGGCATTGAATGGACCAAACGATGTTTGGGTGCGTCGCGATGGATCGCTCTTTTTCACTGATCCCTTTTACAAACGCACCTGGTGGAATTACAACGAACCACCGCAGGGCACGGAACAGGTTTATTTTCTTTCGGCGGATCGTCGCGATTTGCGGCGCGTGAGCACGGATTTGGTTCAACCTAATGGATTGATTGGCACGCCAGATGGCAAAAAATTATTTGTGACGGATATCCGCGCGAATAAAACTTGGGAGTACGACATTCGGGACGACGGGAGCTTGACGAACAAAACCCTGCGCTGCGACTTGGGGGCCGATGGAATCACCCTGGATATTGAAGGGAATCTATACCTTACCGGCCGCAAAGGCGTCACGGTCGTTGCCCCAACGGGAAAACAAATTGATTTAATTACCGTTCCCGAACCCTGGACCGCGAATGTCAGCTTCGGCGGAAGTAATCATCAAACCTTGTTCATCACCGCGAGCAAGGGGTTTTATTCCATCAAACTGAAGTATAAGGGCGCGAACGCGGCAAAATGATGGTTATTCCAAGCCGATAAAAACCAAAGGCCGGATCACTGCTGATCCGGCCTTTTTGAAAGAATGGCGACGACCTACTCTCGCAGAACCTATAGAACTACTACCATCGGCCCAGCAGTGTTTGACGGCCGTGTTCGGAATGGGAACGGGTCGGACCACTGCGGTATGGTCACCATAAAATACTTATCCTGTTAAAGAACTTCACGGCGGAGGTTCTCTGAAAACTACACACAGGTCATGGGCGACAATTCGTGAGTAAAATCGCATCTCTCCAAAAGGAGAGTTACGATCAAGCCTCACGACCGATTAGTACTGGTCAACTGAACACCTCGCGATGCTTACATCTCCAGCCTATCAAACGGGTAGTCTGCCCGTGGTCTTTAGGGGGCTTGCGCCCCGGGAAACAATATCTTGGGAGGAGCTTGGCACTTAGATGCTTTCAGCGCTTATCTCTTCCGCACATGGCTACGCAGCGATGCCCCTGATGGAACAACTGCCACACCAGAAGTGCGTCTAACCCGGTCCTCTCGTACTAAGGTTAGAACCCCTCAAGTTTCCTGCGCCCACAGTGGATAAGGACCGAACTGTCTCACGACGTTCTGAACCCAGCTCGCGTACCGCTTTAACCGGCGAACAGCCGGACCCTTGGGACCTTCTCCAGCCCCAGGATGCGATGAGCCGACATCGAGGTGCCAAACCGTTTCGTCGATATGAACTCTTGGAAACGATCAGCCTGTTATCCCTAGCGTACCTTTTGTCCGATGAGCGACGGCAATTCCATTTTCCACCGTCGGATCATTTGGGCCTGCTTTCGCATCTGCTCGACTTGTCTGTCTCACAGTCAACCTGGTTTCTAGCCATACCCTCAACGCACGATTGCCAACCGTGCTGAACCAAGCTTCGCGCTCCTCCGTTACTCTTTGGGAGGAAACCGCCCCAGTCAAACTGACCCGCACGCACTGTCCCCCGCCTGGCTTCACAGGAATCGAGGTTAGAATTCTAATTAACTTAGAGTGGTGTTTCACATTGCGACTCCACGAACCCCGAAGGACTCGCTTCAAAGTCTCCCACCTACGCTACGCAAAATTAATCAAAACCCAATACGAGCTTACAGTAAAGGTGCATAGGGTCTTTCCGTCCTACTGCGGGCAGGCGGCATCTTCACCGCCGTTACAGTTTCGCCGAGATCCTCTCCGAGACAGTCGTTCAGTCGTTACACGATTCGTGCAGGTCGGAACTTACCCGACAAGGAATTTCGCTACCTTAGGACCGTTATAGTTACGGCCGACATTCACGGGGACTTGGCCACCGAGCTTCGCCTTGCGGCTGACAAGATGGTTTGATCTTTCCGCATTGGTCACGTGTCACACCCTATACGTCGTCTTCACGACTTGGCAGAGTGCTGTGCTTTTGTTAAACAGTCGCTAAACGCTATTTACTGTGGCTCACCGAAGTGAGCACCTCTTCTCCCGAAGTTACGAGGCAAATGTGCCGAGTTCCTTAGAGAGGTTTCTCTCGCGCGCCTGAGTGCGTTTACACTCACCCACCTGTGTCGGTTTACGGTACGGGTCACCCGGGGAACAACTGCGAATTTTTCTCGGCACAGAATCCCACCCATGCGCTTCGGGCGAACCCTAAGCTCAACATTCGATTGTCTAGTGGATGTCATTCCATGCGTGTTCACAGCCTTAACCCGGGCAAGCGCAGGAATATTTAACCTGCTGTGCATCGATTACGCCTTACGGCCTCATCTTAGCTCCCGGCTAACCCTGGGAGGACGAACCTGGCCCAGGAAACCTTGGGTTTACGGCGAACAGGATTCTCACCTGTTTTATCGCTACTCGTGTCTGCATTCTCACTAAGCAACGCTCCACTTTCCGTTTCCGTCCAGCTTCACTGCGTTGATTACGCTCTCCTACCACTGGACTCCGGCGAACCGGAATCCAATCCATAGCTTCGGTATGTGATTTGATCGCCAATCATTTTCGGCGCGACATCGCTCGATGAGTCAGCTATTACGCATTGTTTAAATGATGGCTGCCTCTAAGCCAACATCCTCACTGTCTAAGCAACGTCACATCCTTTCCACTTAATCACATTTAGGCACCTTAGCTGATGGTCTGGGCTGTTGCCCTCTCGACTACAGATCTTATCACCTGCAGTCTGACTGCTCTGGTACTGAGACCGACGGTATTCGGAGTTTGATTGGTTTTGGCAGCCTGGTGAGGCCCCTAAGCCATTCAGTGCTCTACCTCCGCCGGGTACTTCCAGAACACTCGCCCTCAAGCGATTTCGGAGAGAACCAGCTATCACGGGGTTTGATTAGTCTTTCGCTCCTACTCTCAAGTCATCTCAGGATTTTTCAACATCCACGAGTTCGGTCCTTCACTGCGTGTTACCGCAGTTTCAACCTGCTCAAGAGTAGATCACCTCCGCTTCGGGTCTATTGCCAGCGACTGATCGCGCTATTGGCACTCGGTTTCCCTTCGCCTCCAGTTCATCGAACCTTAGGCTGGCCACTGACAATAACTCGCAGACTCATTATGCAAAAGGCAAGCTGTCACCACTTGCGTGGCTCCAACACATTGTAGGCAGATGGTTTCAGGTACTATTTCACTCCGCTCGCAGCGGTTCTTTTCACCTTTCCCTCGCGGTACTAGTTCACTATCGGTCGCCAGGTAGTATTTAGCCTTATCCCATGGTCGGGACAGATTCGCACAGAGTTTCACTTGCACCGTGCTACTTGGGATACCCCTAGACGTCCTTTCGTTTTCGCTCACCCGGCTGTCACGGTCTTTGGCCCAACTTTCCAGAAGATTAAGCTAACGATCAGACTATCACATTAAGGTCCCACAACCCCGGAAAGACAAGTCCTCCCGGTTTAGGCTCTTCCGCTTTCGCTCGCCACTACTGACGGAATCACTTCGTTTTCTTTTCCTGCGGTTACTGAGATGTTTCACTTCACCGCGTTTTGCTTTGCCGGACTATGAATTCATCCGGTCAATATCCAGATGTAACTCTGGATGGGTTGTCCCATTCGGAAATCCACGGCTGGTAACGCCTGTTTGCGGCTCACCGTGGCTTATCGCAACTTACTACGTCCTTCATCGCCTCCTGGCACCAAGGCATCCACCATAAGCCCTTAGTAGCTTGATCATATATTTGAGAGCCGTCACTGCTGACGGTCACTCAGCGAATTGTAATTTTGCCCAATATTTTACCTATGTGTAGTTGTCAAAGAACACTCCGAACCGCGCGGTGCAAGGAATTAACTTGCCCCGTCGTTCCGGTAAATTCACTGCGTAAAGTGGTGGGCGTGACTGGATTTGAACCAGTGACCCTGCGCTTATCAAGCGCATGCTCTAACCAACTGAGCTACACGCCCAACAGAGTTGGTGGAGCTGAGGAGATTCGAACTCCTGACCTATAGCTTGCAAAGCTACCGCTCTACCAACTGAGCTACAGCCCCGTGTCATTTTTGATTTACAACTGAAAGTCCTCGATTTGATGGCATAATGCCACATCAACCGCTAATCTTCAGTGCAAACCCTGACTCCGGTGGAGTCCGATTTCTACCACTTTAACTTCAAAGAACAAACTCGTTTGAAAATTGAACTGTGCGATAAGGTATTGAACCTATCCACCTCTTATGAGGTGTTCGACCTCAGAAGTCCGGTTTAATCCCGGACCCGTGGTTTCTCCTTAGAAAGGAGGTGATCCAGCCGCAGGTTCCCCTACGGCTACCTTGTTACGACTT
>JBDHQI010000054.1:0-18948 GCA_039806955.1 Verrucomicrobiota bacterium
GTTTCCACAACCGCACCGGGTGCTACCACCACGATCTTACCCAGCGTCTTGAGCTATGTCCGACAGGCTGCTAGGCCCAAAACGGAACACGACCAAAAGCGCGCCGGCTTACTGGATGCCAATGCCACCGACTGGCTGTCCGCTTTGGAAGTGATGGATACCAACGGCAGGGTGCGTCCGGCTCGGGCGGGAAAATTCCGCCAGATCAATCGCTACCTTGAAATCATTTCCCATTTGGTCGTTGAGTGTGGTTGGCAACCCGGGGAACCATCGGCCATCGTTGAGGAGTCGCCCAATGCCGCAATCCTCAATCCGGCGCCGATTCGTCATTGGGTGGATATGGGTTGTGGCAAAGGGTATCTCACTTTCGGACTTTGGCATTTGTGGGCGCGCATTTGGAAACAACCCGTTCGCGTCACGGGCGTGGAATCGCGTCATGATCTGGTGTTGACCACCAACCAGTTGGCGAAAAAGCTTCGTGCGGACGGGCTGAAATTTCTGCCGGGCGAGATTGCGAGTGCGCCCCTGACCAAAGTGGACGCTCTGATTGCTTTACACGCGTGTGACACGGCCACCGACGACGCGATCCGCCGTGGAATTGAAGGCGGCGCCAAGTTGATCATTGTTGCTCCGTGCTGTCACAAGGAGCTTCGCCCTCAACTTGGTAAACCCGAAGTCTTCACATCGGTGCTGCAACATGGCATCATGGCGGAACGGCTGGCGGAATGGGCCACCGACGGACTGCGCGCGATGGTCCTGGAGTGGGCGGGTTACCGCACGAAACTCATGGAATTTGTGAGCAGCGAACACACTCCAAAAAATCTGATGTTGGCGGCCATCCGCGAGCGTCCGCCATTCATTTCAATCAGGCAACGCGAGCAGATCGTCGCGCTTAAAAACTTTTTAGACATCAAACATCACGCTCTTGATGACCTGTTGAATTGCCAATCATGTCCTGGGAAACCATAGACTGGGACGTCTTGGAACGGATGCGCCAGGCGTTTCTCACCGGAACGGCGGCCACGGCCGATTATTGGCAATCCGACAACGATCTGACCGCCTACGACACCACGTTCGCGCAACGGATCGGCTGGAAGTGGGATTTTGTTTTGCGCGAACTGCAACGCCGCAGCTGGTCACCACCGGCCGGAGCGTTGCTGGATTGGGGCTGCGGTAGCGGCATCGCAATGCGCAAGTTCCTGGAGTATTTCCGTCCGGAAAGCATGAACCCCCTGCACGTTTGGGATCGGTCTGGTCGAGCCATGAATTTCGCCTTAAAGCGGGCCGGAGAATGTGCTCCGGCACTATCGGCGTGCGCTTGTTCGACCGCTCCAACCTCCTGTCGAGGCACGGTATTACTCAGTCATGTGCTGACAGAACTGAGTCCCGCACAAATCGAAGCTCTGGTAGCGGCAGTCGCAACGGCAGATTGCATTTTGTGGGTTGAACCGGGAACCTACGAGGCGAGCCTGACGTTGATTGCCATTCGCGAGCGATTACGTGATCAATTTGGAATTGTCGCGCCGTGTACGCATCAAGGACGCTGCGGCATCTTGGCGCCAGAAAATGAACGCCATTGGTGTCATCACTTCGCCTCGCCACCGCCGGAAGTATTCACCGCCGGCCATTGGGCGCGCTTTGCAAATTTCCTCGGTATTGATTTACACGCTTTGCCATTGAGTTTCCTCGTATTGGATAAACGTCCCGTGCCTCCGCTACCCGCGGGCGCCGCCCATTTGATTGGACGGCCGCGCCTCTACAAAGGTCACGCGTTGCTACTCGGCTGCGACGCTAACGGAGTTTCCGAGCAGCGGCTGGCTCAACGAAAATTCGCCAGAGAATTCAAAGCCTTCAAAAAGGGAAAGCACGGGTCGCTGTTACAATGGCAATGCGAAGGAGGCGAAATTCAGCGGTTGGAAACGCTGTAAGGGAAGCCGAAGCTCACAACTCAAAAAGGCTTAGCGTGGTTCGCGCAAATAATTTCCGAATCACCGCCGAGACGCCGAGACGCCGAGCAATTTTCCCGTTGTTTTCTCGGCGTCTCGGCGGTCAACAATCCGGAAATCGGTTTTGAGAATCACCATAACTTTTCACCGCATTCATCGCGCCTTTTGATTTTGAGTTTCTGGATTTGGGCTGATTTTTTCGGTGTTCCGGAGTGACAACTTGTAGCGGCGGTCTGTGACCGCCGCAAATAGCTCCTGCGGGGCCTGCTCCAAGGCCACCGGCTGACGCCGTGCTCCGCAGCTTGGGCTGTGAAATCGATTTTGGCATCAGCAACGGCGGGCAAAGGACTGCTCACCCTGCCTGCTTCAGACTTTTATAATCCCGAAAGAAACTGGATGGAAAACAAAACCCCCTTCCGGTTTCCCGGAAGGGGCTGAAATTTTCAACTCAGCTTAGAACTTGTAGATGATGTTCGCCAACAGCGTGAACTCGTCGTCCGTCGTAGCGGTGCGCAAGGCACGGCTGTCAAGGTCATGATCCCAGCGGAGTTCCGCGCGGGAGATGACGTTCCGCCACAATTGGTAGTCCGCCGTCACCGTAGTGGAGAGGATCTCAGTCGTCGGAGCATAGGCGGCGCCGAGGATGCCACCACCAGCCGGGAGACCATCACCACCAACGCGGATGTAATCCAAACGACCGTGCAACGTAAGTTTCTCGGTAGTGGCATGGGAGACATAGAGCGCCAATGCCGAAGAGTCTCCATTGCTGTTACCAAGACGATTGTCAATATGCACGTAGTCAAAGGCCGCGCCAGCTTTCAAGCTTTCCCATGGCGTGGGCACGGTGACTCCGACATACCAAGAGGTGCGCGCTGAAGAACCCGGGGCGCTACCAATTTTACCGCTAACCACGCCGCCGTAGAGCGTGCCGCCTTCCAAGAAGCCAAAGCTCTCCGGAGCGGTTAAAGCGATGGATGCCATATAGGTCTTCACGGAATCTTGGGTAGATCCAGTTGACACATTTGCGACCCGATTATTGATTACCGAATCCCAAGTATCGGCGATACCGGCCGAGGCGGAGATATTTTCAGTGAAGCGATAGCTGGCGAGGATACCCGTGTGTTGGCGCGCTCCGATCGAGTAGCCCCAAGAACGGCTGTAGTTGGGGTTGTCGCCGGCATTCGTGGCTTCATAGCCAGTGATCGTGTCAAATACGCCCACCTTCCAGTCAATGCCATTTCCTACGGGAGTCCGGAGTGAAACATAGGCTTGCTTGATCGCGGCCCCGCCCGTATCCAGCAGATTTTTTGTTCCCAAAAGGTTCACATCGGGGCCAAACCAGAATTCCGCCTTGTAGCCAGCGGCCCACTCGCTCTCGTCGAGAGCCTTTTCCAGTGCCACGTCAACCACATCCAAATTAAAGCCGTCACCCTTGCCTTGACTGAAGGCGTAACCACGGGTGTTGGCCCGCGAGGCATTCTTACCGAAATCCCACGCTGCCGATGTATTGACGTAACCGCTGATGGTGGTCGAAGTAAGTTCGGCCTTGGTATCCAACAGCACCTTTTCCTCAGCCTGAGCGACTGAAGCGAGACTGACCGCTCCCAGTGCTGCCAGACCCAATGTCCATTTATTCAACTTCATTTTGGTTCCTCCGATATGTCTTCTATTGTGTATTTTGTCCATCGCGCGTTGATTTACGTTTATGTTCCGCGCCAGTTTTTGTTCTTTTTCTCTCATGCATTGCGAGAATAAACCCGGTTTACCCTCGGCACCACTCGGTGCATTTTCGACGAAAAGTATGGAAACCCTAAAGGAATGACAATCTTTAATTTTCCATAAAACGAGCAGTCCTTGTCCTAACGCAAGACGACAGCACAAAAGCTGGCCGGCGCTCAAGAAAACCATGGGGCTTCATCCCCAGCGCAAATAAATGGAATGGAGGCTGCTAAGTTCGGGAGCGTAATGCTGGCAGCCGTGGATCAGAGACCGTAATCCGGCCGGGGCCGCATACCGAGATCAGGATAAATCATTTATGCCGTCATTTGCTTACGTTGCGCGTGAAACTGGAACCGGGCGAGAAATCCGCAGCCAATTGGAGGCCGCCACGGAACAGGCCGCCATTGCCGCGTTGCTGAATCGCAATCTTCTTGTCATTTCCATCAAGGAAAAGGTCGCGCGCAAGGGTCGCACCAGCGGCGGCGGCGTGCCGCTGGCCGATCTGGTGGTCTTTACCCGTCAATTGGCGACGATGGTGGACGCCGGTCTGGCGATGGTGCAATCGCTCCAAGGGCTGGCGGAACAGACGCAAAACAAGGCAATGCGTGACGTGATTAAGGACATTTGCACGCGCGTGGAGGGGGGTGACAGTTTCTCCGAAGCCCTGCAAAAGCATCCCAAGGTTTTTAATCGGCTGTACGTGGCCATGGTTGGCGCCGGTGAAAAGGGCGGTTTGTTGGCGGAAATTCTCGCACGGCTTGCGCTTTATCTGGAAAACACCGCCCGCCTCCGCAAGAAGATCAAGTCGTCGATGATGTATCCCACCGTTGTCACGGCCGTCGCGATCGCGATTACCATCTTCCTGCTGGTCAAGGTCATTCCCGTCTTCGGCGAAATTTATTCTGGCTTCGACGCCAAACTGCCTGGTCCCACGCAATTTCTTATTAACTTGAGCGAAGCCGTACAACGATTTTTCATCTTGATTCTGATGGCCTTGGGGGGCGGAGTCTATGGCTGGTTCGCCTTTATTAAAAGCAAGAAAGGTCGGGAATTTTGGGATCGGAATCGGATCCGGTTGCCGATCTTCGGGGTGATCGCGCATAAAATTTGTCTCGCTCGTTTTACCCGGACGCTGGCTTCGTTAGTGCGCAGCGGTGTGCCCATCCTTGAGGTATTGACCATTGTGGCTCAAACGGTGGGCAACGTGGTGATGGAAAAAGCGATTCAAGTGGCTGCGGGAGACATCGAGCGTGGCGAAAGCATTTCTCAAGCGTTGAGCAAGCACCCCATCTTCCCCAACATGATCATCCGGATGATCACCGCCGGCGAACAGACCGGTAAAATTGACAACATGCTCGAACGCATTGCGGATTTTCTGGATGAAGAAATTGAAACGACCCTTTCCGGTTTGACCTCGCTGATCGAGCCGATTTTGATCGTATTTCTGGGCGTGGTGATTGGGGGCATGGTAATTTGTATGTTCCTGCCAATATTCAAGATGGCGGAAATCGTCAACCCCAAACGCTGACGAGTTTTATCCATCGCAACTGCCGCCGACCCCGTCTGGCGGCAGTTTTTTGTCCCGGTTCAACCTGGTTTTCGCACCACACTGTCGCGTTGAGCCCAGGCTGGATCAGGTTGCGGATAATCCAGATTATAGTGCAGCCCGCGACTTTCCGGTCGCTGCAAGGCGCATTGCACAATCAACTCCGCCACCGTGGCGATGTTACGCAACTCCAGTAAATCCGCGGTCACAATGAAGTTCCAGTAGTATTCGTGAATTTCCTGCTGCAGGTTGGCCAAACGGGTCTCGGCGCGTTGCAGGCGTTTGTTGGTGCGAACGATGCCGACGTAATCCCACAGGCAGCGCCGGATTTCACTCCAGTTGTGAGCCACCACCACCAACTCGTCCAAGTTGTTCGCCTGGCCGGATTGCCAGACGGGAATGTTGAAACTTACTTCGGGCAATTTGAGTTGCGTCATCCGCTGGGCGGCGCGATTGGAACACACCAGCGCTTCCAAGAGTGAATTGCTCGCCAGCCGATTGGCGCCGTGCAATCCGGTGCAGGCGACTTCGCCCACGGCGAACAATCCCGCAATCTCAGTCTCGCCGTCCACGGTCGTCACCACTCCGCCGCACTGATAATGCGCGGCCGGCACTACCGGAATGGGTTCCTTGGTGATGTCAATGCCGTAGCCTAGGCAGGTTTGATAAATGTTGGGAAAACGATCAATCACAAAGCGGGCGGGCTTGTGCGTCATATCCAACAGCACATGATCCGCGCCGCTCTTTTTCATTTCACTGTCAATCGCACGGGCCACGATGTCTCGCGGCGCCAGCGACTTGAGCGGATGATAGTCATTCATGAACGGTTTGCCGGCCAGCGACAGTAACACTCCGCCTTCACCACGGACCGCTTCGCTGATCAAAAACGACTTCGCTTTGGGATGATACAAACAGGTGGGATGAAACTGGATGAACTCCATGTTCGCGACGGTTGCGCCCGCACGGTAAGCCATCGCCACGCCGTCGCCAGTCGCGATATCCGGATTGGTGGTATAAAGGTAAACCTTCCCACACCCGCCAGTGGCCAACAACGTGGCGTTGGCGATGAAGGTTTCAACCCGTTGCTGATTTTTATCGAAGACGTACACCCCCACGCAGCGGTTCGGCCCGGTCTGACCCAGTTTCTGACTGGTGATTAAATCAATCGCGAGGTGGTTTTCAAAAATGGTGATGTTGGGTTCAGCGGCAATGGCATTGAGCAGGGCGCGTTCGATTTCGTGGCCAGTGATGTCCTTCGCGTGCAGAATCCGCCGTTTGGAATGGCCGCCTTCCCGACCCAAATCCAACTCACGTCCTCCGTTGCCGTCGGGCGATTCCCGTTCGGTAAACTTCATGCCCAGATGGATCAACTCCGCGATGCGCGCCGGTCCATCCTCAACAATGGTGCGCACCACCTCCTCCCGACATAACCCGGCGCCAGCGGCCAGGGTGTCCTGCACGTGCAGTTCAAAGGAGTCTTCCTTGCTGGTGACGGAAGCAATGCCGCCCTGGGCGTAATTCGTGTTGGATTCCGCCCGATTTTTCTTGGTGACAATTGCCACTTTACCGTGCGGCGCCACTTTGAGCGCAAAGAAAAGCCCGGCAATTCCGCTGCCGAGCACAAGAAAGTCAAATTGCTTCATTCCCGAATACGATGCCCGGAATTAAAATCCGAGGCAATCGTCGCCTTCATCCGGTGGGGCCCGGGCAGGGTGTCTGGCTGCCGCGAAATTCACGCAAGTAGCGCAACGCCACGCGCAGGTCTTTGGGTTGCGGTGCGGTGACCAGCAACGGTTGTTGCGTGACCGGATGAGACAGGTGAAGTTGCGTGGAATACAAGGCAGGCTGCGAAATTAAAGGCCGTTCCGTTCGACCGGGTTTGAGCCGATAATCTTTCTTCAATCGCGAAAGCCACAACGGTTTTCCGCCGTAGGACGGATCGCCAACGACCGGCAGCCGCGCGGATTTGAGATGCACCCGAATTTGATGTTCGCGCCAGGTCAACGGGCGACACCGCACCAGCGTGTAGCCGGCAAATTTTTTCACCACTTCAAAGCGTGTCTTGGATTTTTTGCCCTGCCGGGCATCCACGCGACTTAATTCTGGACGCAGCGGATCGGGAGCGATTTTGACGGTTACTTCAAATTGATCTGCTTCCGGCGTGCCGACAACCAAGGCCAGATAATCATCCGCCGGTTTTTCCGTTCCGAACAGATTCGCGATCTCGGTAAGCACCGCCTGGCTTTTGGCGAACAAGACCACGCCACCAATCTCAAAATCCAACCGTCGCGCCAGCCCGAGAAAAGACAAACTACGCTGTTGCGCCCACGGTTTCTGCGCGGCAATACCGGTGTGAAGCAACTGCGTCAGACTTGGGCGATCCATTTCCGTTGGACTGGAAGAACACAGCAGATTGGCGGGCTTGGCCAGCGCCAACAACCATTCGTCTTCGAAGAGAACGGGGATTTCCCAAAAACCGCGCGTGGCGGGAGCGGAGAGTTTGATCGTTTCCACCATGACAACACGCCAGCTTCCGTAGCGCGATTCGACCGCGCGCCCCCATCAGTTAATTTGCGGAGGCGCTCTCCAACTGCGCTTCCCGTTGAAAGTAAGGCACAGTGCGGTAGGCTTGTTCGGCTTCGCGCCGGAACCATTCGTTGAACGCCTCGCCGCTGCGCACTTGATGCACCTCGCGAGCGAAGGCGGGCAAATTGGTGCGCATTTGGGTTTCATCCAGAGGCAATTTCGCCTCCACATAAACCACCGCTGCTCCGTCGGCGCTGGGAATCGCAGGGCTGAGGTGTCCGGGCGACGTGGCGAAAGCCACTCGTTTCAAAATTGATAAATCCACCGTCCCTTCAACCGCAGGAACGCTGCGCGTGCTGAGCGCCAACGGAGGCAGTTTCACCGGCTTAACCCCCTGCTGGGCGCAAAGGTCGGCGAAGCTTTGTCCGGCTGCCAGTCCGTTCGTCGCCTTTTCCTGAAAAGCCTGGCCCGCCTGTCTTGCCAGGCGCATGGCCTCCATCGTTCGGAAATCTTCCGTCACCTTGGCTCGAATTGATTCAAATTCAGGTTGGGCGCTGGGCAGGTGATGGTTATAGGCCACCACATAAATTCCGTCATCGCCAATCAGCGGTTCGGCCAGAGGCTCTTCCGATGAAAGACTGAAGGCGGTACGCGCGAAATTGGGGCCGGCCTCCAAGCCCGCCGGTGATTCGCCGCGCGCAAACGGCGCGGATACATGCGCCGTTAATCCCGCCGCTTGCGCCAGTTTGCCGAAGACTTCCGGCGTCAGTGGATCGGTGAGGTCGTAGAGCTGATTATCGAATTGCTTTGCTTCCTCGTTTGCCGCCATCAATGCCGCGTTCTTCAAATAATCCTCACGCATTTTGGCCTTGGCTGCTTCGGGGGTCGCGCCCAAGGAAGTGTAGTTTGTTCCCAACTGGGTCAGGTGTTCTTCAAGCAGCTCATTTAAATTGGTCATTTGGGTCAGCTTTTGCTCGCCCTGCGCCAGGTAATTGGAAAGCGGGAAATGCACGTAACTAATCACAGCGCGCTCGGGTAACCGATACCGCGCCATCTGATTGGTGTAAAATTCGCTCACCTTCTCCGGCGTCACCACGACCGCCGCCCGATTGCTCGCGCCATGAAAAAAAACGACTTCAGTGGCGACCTCCTGATGATCCCGTCGGTAGAGAGCTTCGATCTCCGCGGGCGGCACCATTTGTCCCGACAAACCGATGGAGGCGACCAGTTGCTGAATGGCCAGATCGTGTCGGATGAAGCGCGCAAAATCTGCGGCCGTGAGTCGCTCCCGCGCCAGCACTTGAGCTTCAAAGTCCGCATATGACACCGGACGCCCACCGCCGATGGCGCGCAAGCGCTCCGCCGCCACCTTGCCCGCCAGTTCGTCGCTGACATGAATTCCCAGCTCTTCGGCTTTCAAAATAACGAAGATGCGATTGTAGGTTTCCCGCTCCACGTTAAACCCGGGAATGGTGCGAGCGCTGCGTCCGGGAAAATCTCCTGTGGCGAACAAGTGGTACAGCAACACCTCATTACGCGCGTTTTCGTACATGGCTGGCGTGATTTTACGGCCATCCATACTGCCCAGCCCCCCGCTCCCATCGCCACCTCTGCCGAGTCCACCACCGGTATCCCAAAAGACGAAGGCAATCACGATGACCGCAATGATGATCCACCACATCGCCTTTGAATGTTTCCGCATCGTTCCAATCATAAAAACTGGCTTAAATAAAGAGGCTTACCCTAACTGTCTTTGCCTTTCCGGGTCAAATCCAAAAAGAGATGTAAAAATTCCAGTGAAAAGATGAACCATTGCGAACCGCCGTACGATTCGCTGGCTTGGACAGGGTAATGATTCGGACAGGTCCAATTATGGTTGTGAACACTTTGTCCGGAACAGGTCTCTTCCAAAAACTCAGCCGGAACGATGCCGTTGGTCCAGGTGGAACGGCCCACTTGGCCGTTCGGGCGGCAACCTGCCGCCCAGCCGAGCGCACGGAGATTGCACACCATTGGGTTCGCACTTTTTGCGTTCGGCTATCGGGCTGGCAGCCCGACAGAACGGGCCCGTGGCCCGTTCCACCCAAACGCCAATCGAATCGTTCCGGCTCAGTGCAATTCAGTCAACGGATTCGCGTGCGAGTTGGTTGGGTCCAGCGGTTTCGTGCCGGCACGATTCCCATAATTGTATAAGCCCGCTGAACTGGGTTGAACGGATTCAAGTGTTGGGCCGTGCTGAGGATGTCACCTTCTTTGCTGAACTTTTGCGAAACGAGAAAAGTTAGTTAGCAAGGCCGGTCTTGCTTTGCGCTTCGGCGTGGCCGGCGCCACCAGCAGAAGCTTCAATTGCCAACGGCACATGAGCAATTGCAAAAGAAACTCGACAAACGCCCGGATTTGTCCCGCCATTTTCCTAATGTGGTTTAGGTGTTCAGCCGCTTTGCCCTTGATCGTCATGTGTGGGCTGTTGTCGTCGCCGGCTTCCGCCAAATCTCCGGCGGCCAAGCTGAGGGCGACATTAGCCGCGCAAGGTTATGAATCTATTGTTCTGCGTCGAACGGGGCAGAATCATTGGTTTGTCTTCGGACAAATGGAGGGGCAACGTCGCAGTTGCCTGATAGACACCGGTTGGGCCTATACCTCGGTTTCGCGCTCGCTGGCGACCCGACTGTCGTTCACCAACCAAATTGAGCAACTCAAAGTAGGCGATCTTGTTTTGAGCCGCGTTCCGGTTCGGGTGGCGGATCTCCAAGTAAACGGCCAGGCAACTGGATATGCCGTTGTGCTCGGCTGCGATTTTTTATTGGCGCATCAAGCGCTTATGGACTTTCGCAACGCCCGGCTTTACTTGCGTCGCCATCCTCCAAGCGGTGAACAACACCGCGCGCTCGATGCGGCTCTGTCCTCGACTGGACGCGCCGCCGTTACCGTGCAGTTGCAGCATCCGCCCGCGCTCACTGCGGTGGCGACCATTCGTGAAATCAATACGCAACTCCTCGTTGACTCCGGCGCCATGTGGAGTTGTCTCGACTCCAAATTTGCGCAGCGGGCAAAGCTTTCATCCGTGAAATCTATTCAGCGGATTTTCGGCCCTGGTGCCAGCGGCCAGCGAAATTTTGCCGTTGCTGATTTGGCGTCTTGGTCACTGGGAATGGTGCCAATGAAGGAATGCTCTGTTGCCGTTTTAGATTTATCGGACTGGGGGCTTGGCGACAGAGCGAAACTTTTTCCGTCGGTGGAAGGAATTTTGGGCGGCTCGGAACTATTAACAACCGAAGCATGGTTGGATTGCGGCCAACTGAAACTGTGGTTGAAATCGCCCCCGTAATCCAATTCGCTTCAGCCATCATCTCGTTTCAACAGCCGAATGACTGGCGATTTTATCTTGGCGTGGGTTCAATGGGTGGCGCCCGCCAGATTTTGAGGCAATTTTCACAGGAGAAACCTTCAGGCTTGGCACTAAACCTTCTAAAGTATCCGACCAAGGAGCCGAATTTGATCACGAACAACCAGTGCGTTTGCTGCTGAAGCGCGGAAAAATTTAACTGTGCGATTGAATTTCGGGTTGCAACTTCACAACTTTGGACTTTCAAACCATGGCGAAATCCTTATCTTCTCAAAAGAGTGCCAGAAATCTGGCCTTAAATTTGCGGGAAACTAATTTATAAATTCAGTTGACAGACAGGCACTTATTTTTAGACTTAAGCAGTAATAGGCCGTCTGGTGAACAGAAAAAATATATGAAAACGATTAACAAATCCCTCGTTTGGCTGGCCGCAACCGTATTATCACTGACCTTGATTTCCGGCAGTCAAGCAGACACCGTCAAACAACGCACCGGCAAGGTGGTTCGCATCAAAGGATTAGCCCGTTATTCCACTGGCAATAAAGTTTGGCAGCCGCTCAAAGTTGGCGCCATCTTGCGCTCCGGCACCGTGGTGCAAACCAGTACTGACTCGTATGTGGACATCGTATTGAGCCAGGAAGAAACGGCGGCCACAGTCGTCGTTAAACCTGTGGCGGCATACAGTGCCAGTTCGTCTGCCAGCGGCGGCGGTGGATTGCTGCCGGCTCCGGATCAGGATGTCATCCGCGTACTGGATGATACCTATTTGGTGTTTGACTCTCTATCCGCTTCGGATACGGGTGCCGATACAGTCACTGAAACTTTATTGGATCTGAAGCGCGGCTCCATTTTTGGAACGGTGAAAAAGCAGGCCGCTACTTCCCGATATGAAGTAAAGATTCCAAACGGTGTCGCCGGAATTCGCGGCACGATTTTCATGATCAGCGCCAATGGTAACATTGCCTGTCTGCAAGGATCTGTGGTAGCCGCGCACGCTGATGCCAATGGCAACGTGGTGACCAAGCCCATTGGTGCCGGTCAGCAATACAGTATTTCTTCGGGAGTCTTGAGCTTTATCTCCACCGCCCTAAATAATACGATACTGGCCATAGTTCAGCAGTGCAGTTATTCCTCGGGCGGCCCTGGCGGATTGCCCGGTGGCGGTGGCGGTCACGGACATCATGATCACGGACCGGACATTGTCTCTCCAACCCGGCCCTGAGCTTAATCAACCGATCTCGTCGCGGTTGGAACATTTTACAAACCAGAGCAGCGTTAGGTTGCTCTGGTTTTTTCATTTGGTTGCATCCGAATGAAACTCTTCTCCGACTTCAAACAAGTTCCGCTTCTCATCACAGCAGCGGTCCTCTTTTTGACCAGCCTGTTTACCTGTATCTCGGTGGATTTTTTTGAACGTCAAGAGTGCATGACGTACGACTGGCGCGCCCGGCTGGCGCTGCGCTTTCCCACGACTGTTTATCCCGATCTGGCATTTGCCAGAATTGATGATGAAACCATCGAGACGGTTAAAAATGGATCGCTAGGTTATGGATTTGGACTTTATTGGCCGCGTCAGGTTTATGGTCGGATCGTCAATGAGCTGAAGCAACAAGGTGCCGAAGTCATCGCTTTCGACGTGCTGTTTGGCGAACGGCGTGAAGACCACAAAGGCGTGCAAATGACGGATGGCAGTTACGTGGATTCCGACGATTACTTTGCGACGGAGATGCGCCGCGCCGGCAACGTGCTGCTCGCGGCAACCACCAACCTGGCGCCCCCCGAATTGTTTGCCAGCGCCGCTGCCGGATTGGGCGACATCTCTACCGACAAAGATTCAGATGGAATTTTGCGCCGCGCCCGCGCCTTTACATTACATCGCGACTGGCATCCCGCGTTGCGGGAGTTGGAGGCCAAACCCAACTCACGCATCAACCTGCGCCGCGCGCGCATTGAGGCGGCGGCAGAGGGTCGAAAACTGATCATCCCATTGAACGACTCCCGTGAAGACCAGGTGGAAATTCCTCTGGACGATGATAATAATTTTACGATTACGCCACCTGCTGACGCCCCTGATCAAATCAGCCAGAAATTTCCCGCATTCACACTGGAACGCGTCTGGCACATGGGGATTCGGCTGGCCGCCTGGCATCTCAAACTTGATCTCACCAACGCCTTGGTGGATTTGGAACATGGTCGCATCACCCTGAACGGCCCCGATCATTTGCAAAGGATTATTCCCGTGGATCACGAGGGCTATTTCTATGTGGATTGGTTACTGCGGCCTGATGATCCGCGACTCACTTCCGCACCTGTCCATGAGTTGCTGCGCGAACAACGGGCGCGCGCCTTGGGGTCACCATTGGTGAGTCCCGTCAATTGGAGCAACAAACTGGTGGTGGTCGGATCAAGTGCCGCAGGTAATGACTTGACTGATTTGGGGGCAACTCCATTGGACAAGAGCACCCTGTTAGTCAGCAAACACTGGAACGTCGCCAACTCGATCATCACTGGGCACTTCATCCAACCGGTCTCCGCAGGGCAAAAAATGGTGTTGATCATTTTGCTGGGCGGATTAACCACCGCTTTCGCCACTCGCTTTCGCATCGGGATCGGGCTGGTTGCCGTCCTCGCGCTGGCGTTGACTTATGGGCTGATCGCACTGACGCTCTATATTCAACAACGGCTCTGGCTGCCGTTATTTTTACCTTTGGTCGGCGCCATCGCCATAAATTACGGATTGCAAATCGCCTATCGGGCTTTGTTTGAGCAACGCGAGCAACGGCGGGTAAAAGAAATTTTTTCCAAGGTGGTGTCGCCCAATGTCACCAAAGAATTACTCGGTCGGAAAAGCCTGTCTCTGAGCGGCGAACGCGTGGCGGTGACGGTTCTGTTTGCGGACGTTCGCGGCTTCACCGAATTGACCGACAAACAAGAGGCCGCCGCAGTGGATTACATTCAACGCCACGGCTTGAGTGCCAGACAGGCGGAGTCGGTACACAACGAATCGGCGCGGGAAATTCTGCACACGGTCAATGCCTATCTGGCGATTGTGGCGGACATCGTGAAAACCCACAATGGGACATTGGACAAATACATCGGCGACTGTGTGATGGCGTTTTGGGGGGCGCCCACCGTGCAGCCGAATCACGCTTCAATTTGCGTGCGGGCCGCGATCGAGGCGCAACGCGCCATCCAAAAATTCAACGTCGGACGCCAGGAAGAAAATCGGCGGCTCGAAATGGAGAATCAGTCCCGCGCCACCAGCGGACTCGCGCCCAAATCGCTCTTGCCGATTTTGACTTTAGGCACGGGGATCAACACCGGGATGGTGACGGTGGGTTTGATGGGGTCCAACGCGCATATTTTGAATTACACGATTTTTGGCCGGGAAGTGAATCTGGCCAGCCGCCTGGAGGGGGTCTCGGGGCATGGCCGCATTGTGATTGGCGAAGGCACTTATCAAGCCTTGAAACAAGAGGACGCAAAACTGGCGGCTATCTGTGTCGAATTGGAAACGGCCCGCTTGAAAGGCTTTCGAAACCACGTGAGAAATTTTGAGGTGCCATGGTAATCGCCATCCCGATCTGTTTTCTTCCTCGTCAAACCGAAACACCTGCTTCAATCTGCGAACATGCGGACGGCGATTTATCCCGGTAGTTTTGATCCTTTTACCAACGGGCACCTCGACGTGGTCCAACGGGCAGCGCGCCTGTTCGATCGTATCATCGTCGCCGTGGCGCAGAACGAGGAAAAAGCGCCGCTATTCACACGCGAGGAACGGCGAGCCTTTATCCAACAATCGGTGGCCGACCTTCCGAACGTCACCACCGATGTGCTGGACGGTTTATTGGCCAATTATGTCGAAAAGCAAGATGCGCAAGCGGTCGTCCGTGGGTTGCGGGCGGTATCTGACTTTGAATTCGAGTTCCAGATGGCACTTATGAATCGCAAGTTGAATGATAACTTTGAAACGATCTTCATGATGCCCAAAGGCGCCTACACCTTTCTCAGCTCCCGGTTGGTGAAGGAAATCGCGCGTTTGGGCGGCGATGTCAGCGCGTTTGTGCCTGCGCATATTCAAGCGGCATTGTTGGCCAAGTTTGGAGCTTCTAAGGTCTAATAACCATGCCGTTGTTGGTCAATCTTCGTCATTTGGAGCGACACGACGTGCGGCTTGCGGGCGAGCTGTCGGTGGCGGATTTGGATATTGATACCCGCGACGAAATGATCACACTGCAAAAGTCCTTGAAGTTTCGAGTCACGGTCCAGGGCCTGCCGGACGGGTTGTTGGCGCGCGGGCGTTTATCGTTGCCGCTGAATTGCCAATGCGTGCGTTGCCTGAAGCCCTTCATTCACAAGCTGGACTGGCCGGATTGGTCCTGTTTAATCCCATTGACGGGCGAAGACGCAGTGGCGCGGGAGGGGGATACCGTGGACTTGACGCCCTTTTTGCGAGAAGATATTCTCCTTGAGTTGCCGCAACATCCGTTGTGCAATTCGGATTGTGGCGGTTTCAAACCACCGCTCCATGGTAGATCGAAAAAGAAGTCCCCGGGCGATGAAAAAAACGCATCGGCTTGGGCGATATTGGATAAAGTTAAATTCAGGAAAGAGTAATTATGGGTGTTCCCAAGCGTAAACCGTCAACCAGCCGCATACGGATGCGACGAGCCTATAACAGCGTGTTGAAGCTGCCGCAGTTGAGCACCTGTCCCCAATGCGCGGCGCCTTACGTGCCGCATCGCGTCTGTCCGGCGTGTGGATACTATAAAGGTCGCCAGGTGGTGACGGTGAAAACCGGAGCCTAACCACTGGCGCACGGCGGCTCCGCGTCGGCGTTGTCGTGTCCCTTCACTATGCGAATTGCGTTGGATGCCATGGGGGGTGACCACGGGTGCGTGGTCGCCATCAAAGGTGTCAAACGTGCGCTCGACATTGATGACCGCATCACCGAGTTGATGCTGGTCGGGCAGGAGGAGGCAATTCGCGCCGCGCTCCAGGAAGTTCACCTCACCGATTCGCGCGTCCAAATCATCCACGCCTCCGAGGTGTTGACGATGAAAGACAAGCCGCTTGAGGCCATCCGCAAGAAAAAAGACTCCTCCTTGGTTCGCGCTATTGAGCTCGTTCGGTATAAAAAGGCGGACGCAGTCATTTCAGCGGGCAACACGGGCGCACTGGTGGCCGGTTCGATGAAGCTGGGACGGATTGAAGGTGTCGAGCGCCCCGCCATTACCTGCCGCTTCCCCTCGCTTTCACAGGATTTTATCATGCTCGATTGCGGCGCTAACACTGTGTCCGAGCCGTCACATCTGGCTCAGTTTGCCGTAATGGGCCGCATTTACGCGCGCGAAATTTTAGGTGTTAAAAACCCGCGAGTGGGTGTGCTTAGCAACGGAACGGAAGCCGGCAAAGGCACGGAATTGACACAGGAAGCCGCGCGCTTCTGCGCCCAACTTAATCTGAATTTTATCGGCTACTGCGAAGGATTTGACTTGTTCAACGACGGAGTGGACGTGGTGGTTTGCGATGGTTTCACGGGGAACATCGTCCTCAAAACCTGCGAGAGTCTGAGCAAGACGTTCAGTCGTCTGCTGAAAAACGAGGTTAAGGCCAATCCTGTTCGCGTGGTCGGTGGAGCGTTGGCGCGCGGCGCCTTCAGCGCCCTAAAGAAGCGCTTGGACCCCGAGGTTTATGGCGGTGCGGCGGTCTTGGGGGTCAACGGCATCGTCATCAAGGCCCACGGCTCTTCGCGCGAACGTGCCTTTACCAGCGCGGTCCGCGTGGCCGCCGATGAATTCGGACGCGGCCTCAAACAAATGATCGCCGCGGACATCCGCCAAGCCAATCAACAGATCGCCGCCCTGACGCGCGCCGCCGCATTGACATGAGTTCTTCCGATTCCATCTCCTCTGCAATTCCAGCCAGCGGCAGCGTTTTGCCGGGGCGGAGCGTTTCCATCGTTGGGTCTGGCGCTTGCGTGCCCGCCAAAGTCCTCACCAATCTTGACCTGGAAAAAATCGTCGAGACTTCGGATGAGTGGATCACGAGCCGAACGGGTATTAAAGAACGTCGGATTGCGGCTCCGGATGAATTCACTTCCGATCTGGCGACCCAGGCTGCGCGGCGCGCCATGGCGACAGCCGGCGTCACCGCCGATCAACTGGATCTCATTATCATCGCCACCATCACGCCGGACATGGTGTTTCCCTCCACCGCTTGTCTGGTTCAGCAAAAATTGGGTGCCTCGCGCGCCGCCGCCTTTGACTTGGAAGCGGCGTGTTCCGGATTTATTTACGGATTGGAAATTGGGCAACAATTCGTGCGCTCCGGCACGTATGACACCGTTTTAGTCATCGGCGCGGAAAAGTTGTCCTCGGTGGTGGATTGGCAGGATCGCAATACCTGCGTGCTGTTTGGGGATGGGGCGGGAGCGGTCATTTTGCAACACCGTCCCGGCGCGCGCGGATTGTTGACCACCGTCATGGGCGCAGACGGAGACAAGTCAAAATTGCTTTATATGCCCGGCGGCGGCAGCCGTTGCCCGGCCACGACGCAATCCGTCATGTCGCGTTTGCACTTTCTGCGGATGGAGGGGCGGGAAACATTCAAGCACGCGGTGCAAGCGATGATCAGCGCTGCCACCGAAGCGCTGCGGCGTTGTCAGGTGGAGATCGCGCAGATCAAATGCATCATCCCGCATCAAGCGAACCGCCGCATTTTGGATGCGGTCGGTGAACGGCTGGGAGCGAAGCCGGAACAGTTGTTTTGCAACCTGGACCGTTACGGCAACACTTCTGCCGCTTCGGTGGCGATTGCGCTGGATGAGGCGGCGCGCACGGGTCGGTTTCAACGCGGCGACCTGGTGTTGCTGGTGGTTTTTGGCGCGGGCCTGACGTGGGGAGCGGTGATCCTCGAGTGGTAATTTTAACGGCGCTCCATGCGCTTCCGGGCCGCATCAAGAACATTTCGTTCGCGCGCAGTCAAACTCTGAATTCCATGTCGGGAAATCTTTTCAAGAATCGGGTCCACTTCCTCGCTGAAAAATTCCGGTTCTGACTTCGATGCGGGGCTGGGCGAGGAGATTTCCACTTCTTCCCTTCGCCTGGACTTTGGGCGCGTCAGCCAGCGCAACATCAACCAGCCGCCCAGAATACCGCCAGCATGAGCACCGTGCGCCACGCGCCCATTATCAATCAGAATCCCCACCAGACTGATCCCCAGACTGACCCACAACAACACCCGCGCACTCACGGTGACCGGAATGACAAAGAACAACAAAACCGTCAGATCTCGATGCGGAAACATCACTGCGTAAGCGGTGATCAACCCAAACAAACCCGCCGACGCTCCCACCACCGGCGTGTAAAGACGCAAGCCCTCATGGATGATCACGCCAAACCGACTCGGCAAAATGAGGCTGCCCGCTACATGAACCAATCCGCCAATCACGCCGCTCGCCAGGTAGAGCCAAAGGAAACGTTTTGTGCCCAGCGCTTCCTCAACCGCGAACCCGAAGAAAAAAATGCCGACGGAATTCAGCACCAGATGCAAAAAGCCCGCGTGTAAAAACTGGAAGGTGAGCAATTGCCACAGGTAGCCGTGCCGTAATCCGATCCAACTCAGACTGAGATATTCGGTCGGAAACCCGCGCGCAGCGATTGATTCGATCAGGAAAATGGCGGCGTTGAAGATTAAAATGGCGGCGGTCGCCGTTTGCCAACGGCTCGCCCGGCCATAAGTCCTTTCGGGGCGCATGTAATCTCGATCATCCAGCATCCTCCGCCAAGCTAGCAGCCTGTCGGACATAGCTCAAGACGCTGGGTAAGATCGTGGTGGTAGCACCCGGTGCGGTTGTGGAAACG
>JBDHQI010000055.1:0-18605 GCA_039806955.1 Verrucomicrobiota bacterium
CGTTTCCACAACCGCACCGGGTGCTACCACCACGATCTTACCCAGCGTCTTGAGCTATGTCCGACAGGCTGCTAGGCGGTGGCGGTGCTGCCACTGACGAAAATGAATGGCAATTGCGGCGCGATGTTCAGGATGATCTCCAAGGCGCGGAATCCGGAGCGTGCCTGGCGCGTGAGTCTTGCTGGCGGGCTTCAGACTGACCGATTGACACCACCGTCCAAGAGGAGTTTTGTGGAACGAATCCGCAAACTTGTACTCCGTTGAAAACGGCGTCACTTAAAACCCGCTGGTCATCAGAATAAGTCGCACCTTGAGGTCCGGGGTATTCACCACGACGCGCCAATTGGCGGTGGTCTGCGTGCCACTGATTGGCACTCCGGGCGCGGCTTTACCCTGAAACAGAATCAGTCCCGGCGTGGGTTGGGACGGTGGCGCACCGAGGTTGAGACTGACATTGCAAAGTGAAAAACGCCGGCCCGGCAGGCAGGCGCCGGTGCGGGTTTTCGGATACAACATATAAATTGGGGCGCGCGATCCGGATCAGGCCGGATACGTTTTTTTCGCCTGTCTGGGCGCAGATTGGTTGCGCGCCAACGGCGCCGCTTTCAAAGCCAGGGGCAATTCCTCCGCAGTCAGCGCGGCGTTGGGCGGCGTAGCGACTTTGAGGGTCTGGGTCGAGTAGTGCTGGAAAAATTCCGTGTAACCGGTGGTGGTGTGATTGATCAAATCCGCCAGGCGAACGTGATAATCAGCGAGGTGCGCCTGCAATTGCGGCCAGTGTAAAGCCAGACTTTGGGGGTCGCCGCGGTCGCACCAGGCCTGGACGACGACCTGACCCTCGCGCCATTGGAGACGCAGTGAAATCTGGGTCTGGAGATTGGGAGTCAGAATGACTTCGGTGGCATCATCGCCACTGCGCTTGAACATGCGGATTTCACGAGCGATGACCTCGCTCAAACGGAGCATGGTTTGGTAAGCCGAATTTCCTGGCCCTGCCGCGTGCGTCGTTTGGGCTGGTGACGGCGCGGGTTGATTTTGGCCGTCGGCGACAAGACTACGAGTCGTACCGGGCAAAAATTGCTGGGATGCCCCGGCAACATCTTCCTTTTTGTTCATAGTTTTCATCGTTACGCCACTTTAAGCACCGCTTGTGCCAGGCTGCCGAAACCGGACGCCAGCGGGTGAATCGGCGCGATGAGAATGAGAAGCGGTTGAGCAAACCAATGACGGTTCGAATGAAATGTGCCACGCGGCGGCTCCGCGGGTTATGGGCCGGCAGCGGGAAACGCGACGGGAAAGGCGAAAGGCCGTTACGCGTTCAAACGGCAGTCGCGGTGGGCGCGTCTTCCGCGCTGTCCGCAACTTTGCCGCCCAGTTCGTACTCGTTCAACTTGTTGCGCAGGGTGCGCAGACTGATGCCGAGTTTGCGGGCCGCGTGAGTGCGGTTGGCGCCGCATTTGTCGAGCGTTGCGAGGATGTGCTTTTTTTCCACCTCGCTCAACGTCAGCACCGCGCCTTCACTGGTCGCGGTGCCGGTCGTGGAGGAGAGCGGCAATTGCGTCGCGGAAATGCCCGGTGGCGAAGGTTGAAAACCGAGCGCTGCCGGTTGAATCGGTTCGCTATCCGTACTCAAAATCACGGCGCGTTCGAGGACGTTTTGCAGTTCGCGCACGTTGCCGGGCCAGGCGTGACCCTCCAGCGCGACCCGGCTGGCCGTCGAGAGCCCCGCCGTCTTCACGCCGTGTTTGCGCTCGAACCGTTGCCGGAATTGTTCCGCCAAAAACAAAATGTCTTCGCGTCGCTCGCGCAACGGCGGAATGAAGATCGGCACCACGTTCAGGCGGAAATACAAATCCTGGCGAAACTCATGCTTCTCGATGCTCTGTTCGAGATCGCGATTCGTGGTGGCAACGACCCGGACGTCCACCTTGATCGTGCGCGAGCCGCCAACGCGCTCCAGTTCGCGCTCCTGCAAAACGCGCAGCAGCTTGGCCTGAACCTGTGGGGAGATTTCGCTGATTTCATCCAGTAAAATGGTGCCGCCGTGCGCCAGCTCGAACCGTCCCTCGCGCTTCGTCAACGCGCCGGTAAACGCGCCTTTCTCGTGTCCAAAGAATTCGCTTTCAATGAGGCTTTCAGGAATCGCGGCGCAGTTCACGCGGATGAACGGTGCCGCTGCGCGCGGACTGGCGCGATGGATTGCCCGCGCCACCAGTTCCTTGCCCGTGCCGCTTTCGCCATGAATCAACACCGTGGCCTGCGTGCGCGCCACTTTATGAATGAGTTCGCGCATCTGCTCCAGGGCGGCGCTTTGCCCCAACAATTCCGCTTCGCCCATGTCGTCCGCCTGCGTGAGGAAGCGATTGACCTTGAGCAACTGCGTGAATTCCTCCGCCTTCTGCAAGGTCACTTCCAGTTGCTCGCTGGAGAACGGTTTGAGCAGATAATCAAACGCGCCGGCTTTCATGCAGGCTACGGCGGATTCAATCGAACCAAAGCCCGTCATCATCACCACCAACGGCTTGCTCGGCCGACTTTGGAGCTGGCGCAAAAATTCCGCGCCATCGCCATCCGGCAGCCGCACGTCGCAGAAAATCAGGTCGAAATTGTCTTTGGCGAGATATTCCTGCGCGGCGCCGATGGTGCCGACCCCGGCGACGTCATGGCGCCGGTGGCGGAGCAACTGCTCCAGGCTTTTTCGCACCAGAGTGTCGTCTTCGAGAACAATAATTTTTTCAATTGGCATGATGGCGGGACTTGGGATGCGCTCCAGCATCAAGTTGATGAACTGATTTAGCGCCGTCGAGCCGGGTGGTGGCAAGTTTTTTCTCGTTTGCTGTCTCGTTCGCGACGCTGAATCGGAGGTGAATTGCGGGTGTCGCTTGACTCCGGGAAACAGAGCTTCAACTCTGGTTGGCGATGATTGCGCGGGTGACGCTTGAAATGGCTCTGGGCCGGGAGTTTGATTATGCCATCCCCCCGGACCTGGCGGGCCGCGTGGCCGTCGGCAGCCGTGTGCAAGTGCCGTTTGGTCGGCGTCAGGTGCTGGGCGTGGTGACGGGGCTGCCAACCGAATCGCCGCACGCGCAGTTGAAACCCATCCTGAAGCTCATCGGTGCGCAAACGCTGGTGACGCCCAAAGTGTTGCGGCTGGCGCGCTGGATTGCGGATTACTATTGCTGCGCACCCGAAATCGCGCTGAAGTCGGTCCTCCCTGAAGCCGTGCGTCAGGAGGAGGCGGGCTGGCGCGAACGGCGTTTCGTTCGCGTTCTGCCTGGTCCGCGCGAATTTCCCAAGTTGACCAGGCGCCAGCTCGAAGTGTGGAATCTCATCGAGGAACGGCGCAGCCTGTTGCTGTCCGAATTGATCGCGCTGGCGCAAACGACCGCTGCCACCGTGCGCAAACTGGAGGATCATCGCCTGATTTCCATCACCACGGAAATTGCCGAGCGCGATCCGTACGCGCGCGAACACATTCTGGCGACGCAACCGCTGGCATTGAACCCGGCGCAAGCGAACGCCTTGGAAAAAATCTGTGCCGCCATGGACGTCAGCGTCGCCGCCCAAACGCCGCCGGCGGCTTCGACAGCGCCAACCGCCTTTCTGCTTTACGGCGTCACCGGCAGCGGCAAGACGGAGGTTTATTTGCAGGCCATCGCACACACGCTGGAACAAGGCAAGGGCGCCATCGTGCTGGTGCCGGAGATTTCGCTCACACCACAGACCGTCGAGCGCTTCAAAGCGCGGTTCAGTTCGGGGAAATTGCAAACACTCGTGGCGGTGCTGCATTCACACTTGAGTGCCGGCGAGCGGCACGATGAATGGCACAAGATCCGGCAGGGCCGGGCGCGCATCGTCATCGGCGCACGCTCGGCGATCTATGCGCCGGTCGAGCCGCTCGGGCTCATCATCGTGGACGAGGAACACGAGCATACTTACAAGCAGGAGGAAGCGCCGCGTTATCATGCGCGCGACGTCGCCATCATGCGCGGCCAGATGGAGGGCGCGGTCGTGGTGCTGGGCTCGGCCACCCCGTCGTTGGAGAGTTATCATAATTGCAAGAAGGGCAAGTTCACGTTGCTCGCGATGCCGGAGCGGGTGGACGACCAGAAAATGCCGCTCGTGCGCGTGGTGGACATGCGCCAGGCCGCCCGCAAGGAAAAGGGCACGCTGGTGTTTTCGCCACAGCTCAAGGAAGCCATCACCCAGCGTCTGGAGAAAGGCGAGCAGACGATTCTGTTCCTGAACCGGCGCGGCTATTCGTCGTCGTTGCAGTGCGAGAAGTGCGGGCGCGTTTGCGAATGTCCGAACTGCTCGTTGGCGCTGACGTATCATCGTCCGGAGCATCTGTTGCGTTGCCATCTTTGCGGCTACAACGAACGCGTGCCCCAGGTTTGTCCCAACGCGAAGTGCAAGAATCCGGCGATCCGCTATTCCGGCCTCGGCACGCAAAAGGTCGAAGACGTGCTGGGAAAACTTTTTCCCAAGGCGCGCGTGAAGCGAATGGATGCCGATGTGATGAAGCGAAAGGATGATTACCGCCAAGTGCTCGGCGATTTCCGCGCCGGGAAAATTGACATCCTCATCGGCACGCAGATGATCGCGAAGGGCCTGCATTTTCCGAACGTGACGCTCGTGGGCATCATCTTCGCCGATCTTTCGTTGAACATGCCGGACTTTCGCGCCGGCGAGCGGACGTTCCAGTTACTCACGCAGGTGGCGGGTCGTGCGGGGCGCGGTGACGTGGAGGGGGAAGTCTTTGTCCAAGCGTTTTCGCCGTTTCATCCGGCGATCCAATACGCGCGTCGCCATGACTTCGTGGGTTTCTACGAACAGGAGCTGGAGTTTCGCGAACAACTCAAGTATCCGCCGGCGGCGCGCGTGGCTTTACTCACGCTCAAGGGGCGGAACGAACAAAAGGTTCAGCTTGCGGCGGAGCATGTGTTCAAGGCGTTGGAGGTTTTGATCGTCGGTGGGAACAAGCCGCGTGAGAAAGTCGCAACGGCGGGCGAATTGTTCACTACCGAATCCAGCGTTGCCGCCTCGGTCCCCGCAGAGCCGCCCGCGAGTTTTTCTGATTTGATCATAGCCGGCCCCGCGCCCGCCCCGCTGCTCCGGGCGGAAACGTATTATCGCTATCAACTCATGCTGCGGACGCGGGCCATGACTCGATTAAGCCGGGAGCTGGCGCGGATCACCGCGGCATTGGAATTGCCGGAGGATGTCGCGCTGACTACGGATATCGACCCCGTAAGTTTTTCGTAGTCATGGGCTTGCTACCGGACGCGGTGCGCGTTTAATTGACGACGCAAGTCATGAACGACCTTCCGGGCAAAAAGAACGAACCGCAGGAAACCGGTTCACTCCCGCTGATTTTTGCGATGGACGATGAACCCATGTTGCTCGAACTCGCGACAATGATTCTCCAGCCGCAGGGTTTTCGCCTGGAAACTTTTCGCGATCCCTTGCTGGCGGCGCGGACCTTTTCCCTGGCCAATCCCCGCCCGTCCTGGTGATCACTGATTTTGCGATGCATCGCATGAACGGGCTGGATTTGATCCGCGATTGCCGGCGGATCAATCCGCAGCAAAAAATTCTGATGGTCAGCGGGACCATTGATGAAAAAGCCTATCGCGATTCGCCTTATAAGCCCGACGCCTTCCTGCCCAAGCCGTATTCTGCCACCGAACTGACCGCGGCCGTGAACAAGTTGTTGGGCGGAAACTAGTTTCCAGAAAGCCCGGACTTATCCGCCGCAATTGCAGGGATTTCCGGCCGCAGTAGACTTGGTACAGTTTATAGTATTGGTACTTGTTTCGCTAGCGTTTGAGACATCACAATGATCCCCAAGACAAACCCCAATTTTGAAATAAACTTTTACCTGAACATTAGTGCTTCCGCAAGGATCACTAAACCCGCACAAATTAGAATCATCTCGCTCATCACAATAAGGATTTGATTCTGAATACTCATAATAACAACCATTCGCGCATGTTCCTTGTATAGATTCTGAGCAGTGAAAATTGACAGAATCAATAAGGTAATAACACCGGCCTACTGCGCCAGCCAGTGTTGTTAGTAACATCAATCCAACAATTAGACCTTTCGCTTTGTGTTTCATGATTTTATGTTTTGATTTTGTCTCTCTTCCAAATGAATCCCGCAAGGGGAATAACCAGCGTCATTGTCATTAGTATGATGATAAGAAGTCTAGGAGCGGCAGATCGCGCGGATTTTTTCACGGAATCGGTTTCAAAAATGGTGGCGCCCACAAGGTTTCTGATTTGAGAATCAGAGACAGAACGCCATAAATCATGGTCAACGATATAGCGTACAGATTGATTGTTGGTAAAGATACTGGGACGAAAATCTTTTGCATAAAGCAGGGGCGCAGCACCAATTCTTTTCGCGCCCGGCTCCAGCGGGAAGGAAATATTGGTAACCATAATTTCGGAAACCCGTGCGATCACGACGTCCGTGTCCAAATCGCCAGAAATATGCGGAGCGAATTTACGGAAAACCGCCCGTAAAGGAAATATGCGTCCATGGACATTTGTTGTTGCTTGTAATTCATAGGCACTGTCTAAAAAACCTTTATTGAAAGGGGGGGGATACGGATCAGCATATCCAGCTTCGGTCAAAATATAGCCGCTGTTTGTCGTAAGCAGCGCAGATATGAATGCGTTGTCTGGTTGAGCAAAACTGAGCACGTAATCCCCGACATTCTTGGGATCATACAACGATTTTGACAGACCATCAGCAGCGCCCACATTTATAAATCGCCACATGCGTTTGGCATCTATTATTGGCAATGTTGGGTTGGGGCAAAGAGTCAACCAGACCGGAAACATGTTTGCAGAAGCAGGAGGCGGAAAAGTTAATGGCAAGGCAAAACCCTGAATTAAGCTGCTATTTGTATTAGCACCAGCCGAGGAGCGAAATACGCGAACACCTTGAGGAATTACCATGCAATCAGAAGTAGTTCCCTCTTCCTGGCCTGATAAAGCTTTAACCTCTACGCGCCACCATCCGTTGCTATATTCAAACACCATGTGGTGCGAGGACATTACAGATGCGTTTGTTTTAGCAATATCAAATTGCTGCACCCGGATAAGGCCTTCTGCAATAAAAGGCGGGAACCGATTTTCTGCTTTAATACTCAAGCAGAAAATCAGCATGACAAACATAGCAACAAAAGAAATGCGCCGATGGAGAGTCACAAGTCCAGTATAGAAATGCCTTTCGATTTCTGCAATGGGAATGTCGCCAAAAAATCGCTACTGAATTATATGGTCAGCCTGTTTCTGGTAAATTTTCAACGAAATCAGACATTGCTCATGCCTTGCCGGGGAGCCAGATATCGCAGTAAAATGCTGCCATGTCGCACGCTGACTTTGTCCACCTGCATCTGCACACCGAGTATTCGCTGCTCGATGGGGCTTGCCGTCTGGACAAGCTTTGCGACCGGGCACACGAACTCAAGCTTCCCGCGCTCGCCATCACCGATCACGGCGCGCAGTTACTTGCTCGCGAAGAGCGAGCGTTAAGATCAGAGGAAGGCGGCAAGGTCCTCTGGGGCGGCGTGAAGCGGGCGGGATGGCGCAACTTGAAATTGCACCGGTCAGAAATGCGCGGCTGATCGCAAGGTACGCGGTTTCCAGGCGCGCTCGGGAATTTGATCCAAGTCAAGAAGGTGTGGTGATGTGAGAAAATAGGATATTGACATCCGATTATGTTTTCTTAGTTTGGCGCGGTGAAATTTGTTTCGTGCCGCACCCGGTTGGCAAACATGGTGAGTAGCTGTGGCGGCGCGATGAAATCCAAACTGACCGAGAATATCCCCGACTTTTTCCAGAAGGATTTGGTCGGGTATTGCCGATGACAGTTTGTTTCACAGTGAATAGGTCCGCATGAACCAGTTAATCGTCATCAACGCGAGGGTGACCCGGCGAGGTGAGCCGGGTGGCTTCAGATCGGTTGAACGACGGTCGGGGCGTGCGGGTAATCTGGTAACTAACTCCTTAAATTAAATGACACGAATTGTTGATTGGGTGCTTTCGGCGCTTGGCAGCGCGGCCGGGTTTGCGCTGTCGTGGCCATTTTGGCGGGATTTCGAATATTTCGCAGAATCGCGCGATTTCTGGTGGCTCTATTTCGTTGTGGGCTACTTGATGGGGGTTTACGTGTTCTATGTGTTCATTGCCTGCACGCGCATGTTGTTTCTCCATGATCACCTGATCAAAACCGGCGTGATTGAACCCGGACCCACTTTGGAAGAGACGGAAACAGACAAGAAAGGCAAGCAATGAGTTGCCCAGGAGGAGAATGTAGAGAGCCCGGCAAGCGCCTGCGCGCGCTGATCATGCTGGGTTTGATGATGCTGGTGTTCATCGTGCTTTCCGGTTTTTCGTTCCTCGGATCAAGAAATCAGGTGACGCCGGACGAGATTTCGTTTGGATCGCACTTTGCCACCGAAGGCAAGCGGGTGTTTCAAGCTTACAACTGCATGGATTGCCACACGATCGTGGGTAATGGCGCTTATCTGGGGCCGGACCTTACCAAGAAATATGCGGCGCTGGGACCAGCCTGGCTGGCGGCGTTTTTGCCGTCGGCAAACATGTGGCCGACAGAGTTCGCGGTGCAGACGCAATTGAAGGACAAGGATATTGCCGCTGATGCCGGCGTGGACACCTTGGAGGCTTATTACGAGAAATATCCCGAGGCCAAGGAACGGGTGCAGCGGCGAGGCGGTAAGCATTCCTACATGCCAACTCTACGATTTCGGGCGGGTGAAGTTTCGCAGTTAATCGCATTTTTCAAATACACATCGGCGATGAATACCGAGGGTTGGCCGCCCAAGGTGATGACGGGCAGCTTGGAACATCGGCTGGAATTGCTTCATGGTCGGGTCGGAGTCAGTGTGGCTGCGGCGGCAGCGAGTGGTCAATCCGCCGCAACCACCCCCAGTTCCACGGGAAGCGGCTCGGGCGCGGCGGTAGAACGCGGAGCGCAACTGGCACAGACGCTGGGTTGTGCCGCCTGCCATTCAACGGATGGCAAGAAAATTACTGGTCCGTCGTGGAAGGGTATTTACGGGACGCAGGAGAAATTGACGGACGGCACCTCGGCCACAGTGAATGATGCCTACATCACCGAATCCATTCTGAAGCCGAACGCCAAAGTCGTGGAAGGTTATCCGGAAGGCACCATGCCGCCCTATGAAGGTCTGGTCACCGATGAACAGATCAAGGACATCATCGCTTACATCAAAACTCTCTAAGTCACAGTGATCCAACCAAAATATCAAACACAACGTCTGAGCATGAGGTTTTTCATGCTCATGCTGGTCCTGTTCTTTATTCAAGTCAGCTTGGGCTTGTTGTTGGCTTTGCAACACAATGACCCCACGCTGCTCGCTGGCACCCTCAACTTTAACATTGTGCGCTCGGCGCACCTCAACCTGGGGCTGATCTGGATTCTCAGCGGTTTTATAGGTTCGATTCTTTATGTCGGTCCGCTGCTGTCCAGGCGGGAACTGGCCTCGCCGTGGCTGATTAAATTCCTGTTTTACGCGGTGGTCGCGGTGACCATTTGGAACGTCTGCACGCAAAGCCTGGCCGCGACGGGTGTCGCCGGCTGGTGGGCGGGGCAACCGTGGTTGCAGGAAGGTTTGGAGTATATCGAAGGCGGCCGCGTCTTCGACGTGATTGTCCTGATCGGTTTTGCGATTCTCTGCTACGTCGTATTGCGCACGTTTCCAAAAGTGCGCGAGTGGAACGAAATTCACTGGGGCCTTGGGCTTGGGGTCGTAGCCCTTACGGTGGTTTGGGTCTTTGGCATGTTCTACGTGCCGCGGGTGGACCTACAGGAATACTTCCGCTGGTTTGTCGTTCACTACTGGGTGGAAGGCGTTTGGGAAGTCATTCACATCAGTTTGGTGGGCATCCTGATCGTACTCTTGTTCAAGGTGAGCGTGAAGGAAGTGGGTTACGCCGTTTTTTGGGGAATCCTGTTGGTGTGGTTGTCCGGCTTGATCGGTAATGCGCACCACTACTTCTGGGTGGGCACACCGGAATTCTGGCAGTTCTGGGGATCGCTCTTCAGCGCGTTGGAGCCACTCCCGATGATCTTCTGCTTCTGGCATATTTATTTGGACGCACACGCGAATCGAAAGCCGCTGGAAAATGCGCCAGCCTTCTACTTCATCCTCGGTTCGGTGGTATTGGAACAGGTGGGCGCGGGCATTCTCGGGTTCACCATGACGTTTGCTTTGACCAACGTCTGGTCGCACGGAACGTGGGTTACTCCGGCACACGGGCACCTCGCATTGTTTGGCACGTTCGGCATGTTGGTCATTGGCGCGGCTTACTACGCGGTGCCGATGCTGCGTCGAGGCAAGCCGGGCGACTTTGATCAACGATTGGGTCGCCTGGGTTTCTGGTTGGTGTTTGCCGGAGTCATCGGCCTCGCCCTAGCCTTCGCCTTGGGTGGCACGGTGCAGGTTTACATCAGCCGTACGCTGGGACTGGAGTGGGTCGGTGGTGATTTGATGCCGGCTATGAACATTTACAAAGTGCTCGTGGCTGCATTTGGTTTTGTTCTGACGGTGGGTGCGGGGTTGATTGTCTATGACTTGAGTACGCTTGGCAGGGAGACGAACAACGCGGTTGTGTCGCAACCGGTACGCGCACGATCGGCCACTGGTTGGAGTCGTCCGCTTACCGGGTTTGAAGCCGGCATCTGGTTGCTGGGCATGTGGATTTTTGGCTTCATCGTCACGTTCAATCTGTTGAGCTACAACCTGGACATCGTGCGCGTGCAAGGCAATCCGACGTTACCTTACGTCCTGGCGGGGATCGGCTATCCCGGGCTGTTCCTGACGACACTGCTCTTCGTCTGGCGCTTTCTGGCTTCAATGGAGGCGCGGGTAGCCGAGGCCAATACGGTCAGTGCGCCAGCCACAGGCAGTTTGGCGAAAGCTTAAATTCGGTCGGATCGGTTTTACTCAACACTGCCGCGGAACTTTCCGGCAGTGTTTTTCTTTTTACCGGTGGCCGTGTGAAGTTGAGCTGATTCATTTTCCTTTCGCATGCTGCATTGCCTCGGAGGCTTTTGATTTGAGTCAAACTTCGCGTCATCCCAAGTGAACCGGACGTTGACATCCACTTCCCTGCTCCTACGCTGCTAACGTGAACTTCGTTTTGCGATTGAAGCTTCGATCGCGCGACTGAAGTGAGTCTTGGAAACCAATTGAAGATATAAACAATTATGAGCACCTCCAATCCCAGTTCTCCCGCCGCCGATCCGCATCGCGATCCCAGGGTGGTTTTCGATGTTCGTCCCATTCCGGGTCGGGTGAAGCACGCGCAGATTTTCCAACGCTGGCTGGATCTGCCGCTCAACGGCTTTTTCGTCCTGTTGAACGATCACGATCCCGTGCCGTTGCGTTATCAATTTGAACGCGAATTTCCGGAAGCCTTTACCTGGGAATACTTGGAACAAGGACCGGAAGAGTTCCGGGTGAAGATCACCAAGCTGCGTCACGCCATCGCGCCGGAGACAATGCCACGCGGTTGCGGAACGGGCGTCCATGGCGCCGATCCGCATCGCGATCCCAGGGTGGTTTTCGATGTTCGTCCCATTCCGGGCCGGGTGAAGCACGCGCAGATTTTTCAACGCTGGCTCGATTTGCCAGTGGGCAAGTTTTTCGTGCTGCTCAACGATCACGATCCCGTGCCGCTGCGTTATCAATTCGAGCATGAATTTCCCGAAGCCTTTACCTGGGAATACCTGGAGCAGGGACCGGAAGAGTTTCGGGTTAAAATTACCAAGCTCAAGGCCGTCAGTGCGCCAGATGCCACGCCGCAAGGTTGTGGTTCTTCCGCACCCGCGCTCGTTGTCAAAGCTGTCGCCGCCGACGTGCAGGAGATTGACGTGCGCGGACTGGAGCCGCCCGAGCCGCTCGTCCGGGTTTTGGATGCGTTGGAAGCTTTGCCGGGCGGACAGAAGTTGCGCGCGCATACGGATCGCGAACCGTGCCATTTGTTTGGCGAGGCCAAGCAACGCGGCTTCAATACGGACTGCATGCAACAGCCCGATGGCAGTTGGATTACTGTGCTGACCCGTGCCTGAACCAAGCTCCAATCCTCCCAAAGCCGCCGCGCCGCGACCGGCCAGCAAACAAAGCTGGCTGGCCGCGCAGGGCCGGTTGCCGCTCGCATTCATGGGGCTGGCGCTGGTCTGGTTACTGGTGGCGACCGCGTTGCTGGTGGTGCATCCTGGATTATTGGGCATGCCACACGGCGCGCCACCGGTGATCGCGTTGACGCACAGTTGGATGCTGGGCTTTTTTGTCACGGTGGCGTGTGGCGCGGTGTATCAACTCGTGCCGGTGGCGTTGACCACCACGTTGTGGAAGGAAAACCTGGGGTGGTGGCATTTCTGGTTGCACGCGATTGGCGTGCCCGGCATGGTGTTCTTCTTCCAGAGTTATCAATTGAAATGGGTGGCCACCTTCGCTTGCGCCGTAATTTTGGGCGTCATGCTGTTCACCTTGAACACCTGGATCACCGTCGGCCGCTCGACGCGGCGCGACGTTGTGGCGTGGGCGATTATTCTCGCGGCGGGCTGGCTGTGTCTTGCCGTTCTCGTTGGGTTGTTTCTCGCTTTGAACCGCCTGTTCGTTTGGGTGCCGATTGCGCCGCTGTCGTTGTTGCGGATGCACGCGCATCTGGGCCTGGTCGGTTTCTTCCTCACCCTGCTGCAAGGCGTGGCGTTTCAATTGATTCCCATGTTCACCATGGGCGAAGTGCGCGATTGGGGCCCCGCCAAAGCGGGGCTGTGGTTTTCGCAATTGGGTCTGGTCACCTTGGTGCCGGCGTTGATCTGGCAATGGGCGTTGTGGACCTACCTCGGCGCGATCGCGGTAACCATCGGTCTGGTCTTCTCGGGCTACGGCATGAAACAATCCCTCGCCACCCGCAAGAAGCGCAAGTTGGATCCAGGCATTGCGGTGTTTCTTCGGGGTGGCATCGGCATTTACGCCGCGGCTCTGGCGGGAATTATTCTGACGCTTCCCGATTCGACGCGCAGCACGGCTGTCGGCGGATTCAACCCCATGATCTACGCACTCCTCGGCATTCTGGGCGGCCTGATGCCGTGTATTGCCGGAATGATGTGCAAGGTGGTGCCGTTCCTGACGTGGATGCGTGTTTACGGTCCGCAGGTGGGACGTCGCCCGACTCCGCCCGCCCATTCGCTGACACGACCGCGTTTTGAGCAATGGGGCTTGGGGCTGCAACAATTTGCGGTTCTGCCCCTGCTCGTGGGCGCGTGGGCGCAGCACAATTTGTGGCTGCATTTGGGGGCGTGGCTGTTTGCCGTCGGCGTGATTCTGTTTCTTGTGGACATGTTGGGCGTGATGAAGCATCTCTGGTTTCCCGCGCCGGTGACGACGCCCGTGCCCGTGCTGAAACCGAAACTAACCGTATCGCAAACAAAATGAATGTAACCCCTGAAACCGCCGCCGTGTGGGACGCCTTGAAAACCATTCCTGATCCCGAGTTTGGCTTGAACATCGTGGATATGGGGCTGATCTATAACGTGGAAAACCAGAACGGCGACATTGCCGTGACGATGACGCTTACCACGGAGAACTGCCCGTCCGGCGAGTGGATTTACGAGGGCGTCAAGACCGCGCTGAATGCGCTGCCCGACGCCAAGAACGTCGAAGTAACCATGACGTTTGATCCTCATTGGACGCCGGAGATGCTCAGCGAAGACGGCAAACGCCAGTTGGGAATGTAACCCAAACGCCGCTGCTTGATCGTCGCGGCATGTTGTTGCTGCGCCGGTTTGCTAATGAGCAACCGACTTGGGGCGTCGCAGGCTCCGGCGCAACGCCAGCGCAAAAGCGGTAATGGTCAGCAAACCAGATAATCCGGCCAACGGGAACAAGTGATCCGTCCAGTTTGCGGCAATCACAGTTTCCGCAGGGAGCAGAGTGGGGCCGATCCGGAATAACGCGGTCAGATTACCCAGCAGAATTGCGCTCCAAATCAGCCGGCGACCTTGGGGGCGTCCACCGCCAAAGCCCGGCAACATCTTCCAACCGACGGAAAGAATCAGCAAAGTCATGAAGCCTGCTCCGAGCGCATGGCGTGGCAGATTTTTTTGTGCCAACGATGACGGTACGGCCACTCCGAATTGTTGGAGCGCGATGAGGAGGAGGAAGAGCGCAGCTATTGCGCCCCAGGCATACGCGCAAACGACGCCAACGGCCGCCGGATCTTCCCAGATGCGATACGGCGCCGCGGGATTGGAAGTGGGTTTGCGCCGATGAAAAATCCGCACCGAGAAAATTCCGCATCCCAGTCCACCGGCCTGGCAGATGGCAACCCAACCGGACAAGGCTATTACCGATGCCGTTGGAGTGGGACGCGCCGCTTCCAACAGTGTTAAAGTGAGTCCAAGAGCCAGCAATCCGGCAGCGATCAGCAAGCCGCGGACGCTGGCCGGCTTGATCCGGAAAGTGAGCGGGAACAGTCGCGCTGACATACCGATTGAAATTGCCGTGATGAATCCGAACAACATCGAATCGGCGGCGAACCAGGAAGGCTCGGATGGCAACACCGCAAGGTTCGAGCCGGCGGCCAGGCTCTGCGCCGTGCCCATACACCAAGCCAACTGCGCCAGGATCAACGCGGCTCCGGCGACTGCCAACAACGGCAGGATTTGTCGGAAGCCTTCATTTTGTTTGAGCGGTTTTCCGGAACGAAAGGTGATGCCGAGAATGATCAGCAGCCCAACGATCCCGATGGTTTGCAAACCCACGCCGCCGGCGACAACCGCGTTCAACCAGTGGACTCCGTTGTTGTGTCCCTCTGGATCAAGCCTGGCGAGAAGCAACTGACCGATTATTCGCAGTCCAAGTCCCAGTGCCAACCACCAGAACAGGGCTGCCGTCCACTTGGGCTGGAACAATTTGACGGCTCGGAGACGAGGCAGAAAGTGCAGCGCCACACCGAGGATGGTGGCGCCGCCCCAACCCATCATCAAAGCGATGGAGTGCGTTTGAATGCTGGCCAGATACCATAACCCTCGCGGAGTGCCGAACCACCACGCGCCGGTCATCCACGCCGCCAGACCAAATCCCGGCACGAGCGCGCAAACCAACGCCAAACGTACGAAGCGCAGCCAAAGCCGATCCGGATTCATAAGGCGCGCGTGGTTGGCAATAAAATTCCCCTCATCTCCAATCGCTTCCGATGCGCATCCGAGGCCATGGTGATTTGTTCAGCGGGTGCGGGGCGCAGTCCGCCTGGTTGCTTTCAACTTGATGCCGAGCGGCACCGAGGTTGAATTCGTGTTCAGCAGGTCCACCAATCTGGATCGCGCGAAGGTCGCTTCCATTTGCGCCGCCACGTCATTCATGCCGCAATGCAACGGACAGAGCTTGGTGGCGTGTTCTTTCAACCCCAGCGGGCACGCGTGGATGCGCTCCAACGGGTCCACCGCATTGATGATTTCCAAGACGGTCACTTTCGTGGGGTCGCTGGCGAATCGAAACCCGCCACCCAATCCGCGCTGACTGCGCACCAGACCGGCTTTGGTCAATAATTGCAGCACTTTTGAAATATAATCCGGAGGCGTTCGCGTGCCGCGCGCAATCTGGCGCGCCGTCTGTGAACGGGACGGTTCCTGAAGCAACCAGATGATGGCGCGCAAGGCGTATTCGGTTGTGCGTGAAATTAATTGCACCCGTCAAAATGGGAGTTGGATGTCGGAGTTTGCAAGCGGATTGTGGCGTAACGTGATGTAACGCCGGGTGGTTTTCCCAATGACAATTCGCTTGCGAAAATCCGAGCCTGCGCAAGATCGTATTGGATGCCCCGGTCTCTCGGGTGGGGGCGAGCTGACTTGATTACGTGCCATTGGGCAGCGTAAGGCTGGGATCGCCGAAGAGCATGAATTTCATGCCTTGAAAGAAAATGCTCGGCGGATACCAACCGTCGCTGGGCTCCAGTTTTGCGAGCCGCTCTTTTTTGAAATAATGCCGGATGGCGTCGGACCAGCAATCGCCCAGATGTGGTTGCTGAGTGCGCGCCCAGGCCGCGACAAAACCTTCGACCAGCGTTAATCCGCAAGGCTGGCTGCCGGTGTTGCAACCGATGTAGGCGACGCTGCCATTGGCGCTGCCTTTCAACACCTGTTCGCCGAGGCCGGTCGGATTGTATTTGCCACGCTGATACGGCGCGGGCGGCGGTGGTGGCGCGGAGAACACTTCCTTGTGGTCCGAACCGGCGTGTTCATGGCCGTCCACATCCACGTAAGGTTCGTAGGGCGGCAGGGGCGCAAAATAGGCGGTGCTGCAACCGGCCGAAATGATGACGGGCAACCGGGTGGCGTTGGTGATGGTTTTCAGGTCGTCAATACTGAAGCATTGCTCCCATTCGCTGGGCTGACCATGACCGGTATGCACCAGCAGGTCCACGCCGTCGTTCAATAGATTACGCACTTGTTCGTAATTGGGCGGAGCGGAGGAAATTTTTCGGTGGGCGTCGGAATAATAGCGTTTCTCCACCCGCCACGGTTTCGCGAGTCGTGCCGCCCAATCATCCATTACGCCGCGACTGTCAATCCAGCCGCCCACGGCGATAAAACCGGCACGCAACTGCTGCGTGGTCGAGCGGGCCAATTGCCGGGTTTCGTAGGCGATAGTTTTGGCGGCTACGATGCGGCCCTCTGCCGCGGTGCTGACGGGCCAGCGCCCCACGGCAATTTCGGGCAGATAATCCACCTCGTCGTAATTGATTGGATCTGCTTTGTTCTTTTCGCCCCGAACCTCGCCGAAGTAACCCGCGTGAAAGCCCTCTGTGCGCGCGTTCCAGTTTTCAAAACTGCCGTCGCGCTTGGCCAGATCCGCGTAATATAAATCGCTCGGATAAAAGGCGTAGTCGAAGGCCGCCGGCGTGATGCGGTCCAGCGTCATGTAACGCACCGGCAACACATCCACGTCCCCGACGAGCAGCACGTAACCCAGTCCGGATTGTCGCCATTGCTGGTAGAGGAATCGTTTCAGCTTTTCAGGATCATCCACGCCTTCGGAAGTTTTGAGAATCGCCTCCAGCGATTGAAATTCGGTTGGACGCAATCGCTGCTTGTGCGCGATAAATTCCTGGAGTACCGGTTCAAACGCGCCCGGCGCAATCACCAGCAAGCGCTCTGAGTTGGATGGCGCAACGGCAGACTCGCCGATCGCGCCAATCACCGACCAACTCATCAGCAGGAGCGCCAGCCAGCGGCCCCATCCGGTCGGTTGCTGCGTTGTTGGCGGATGTGAGTTGTTTAATGGTGGAACTGTGGGACGCATCTTGAGGTCGCGAGAATTGTTTTTCTATCAGCCTGGCTGTTTACCTCCGCCACCAACTGGTCTTGGTTTTGGGCTTGGGCTGATCAGATTGCGTGTATTGTTGGACGAGCAACAAACTGCGCGAAGCTTCCATGGCCATGCGGAACTCGTCGTAGCTCAGGTAACGGTCTGCGGGATTTTTCGAGAGTACCTTTACCAGGATGTCGCTGGTGGTTTGCGTGATTTCGGGTACGACCAAATTAGGCGGCGTCAACGGCGTATGCACGTGCGCGGCGACCAATTCCTCCACCGTGGGCGCGTCAAAAGGCGGATGGCCGGTCAGGGCTTGATACAGCGTGCAGCCCAGGCTGTACATGTCCGAAAGGAAGGTTTCCTTCTCGCGTTTGATTTTTTCGGGCGCGACGTAATACGGCGTGCCGTCGGTCACCGAGCCAATCTCCGGTTCCGCCTCTACACTGCGCGCCAACCCGAAATCTACCAGCTTTGGCACGTTGTCGCTGTCGAACAAAATGTTGCCCGGCTTGATGTCGCGATGCAGCAGGTTGTGTTTCAGCGCCAGATCCAATGCCGAGGCGATGGCGACGCCAATGTCCAGCACGTGTAATTCTGCGACGCGGGTTTGCTTCTCGATACGGCCATCCAAACTGCCGTGATCGGCCAGCTCCATGACCAGAAACGCCTGCCCCTCGAATTCATCGAAGTTGTAGATGTGAATGATGTTGGTGTGATTCAACCGGGCGCAAGCGCGCGCTTCGCGGAGGAAGCTACCCATCGCCTCCGGGTCCTCCATTTTTTCCTTCTTGATTAACTTCACCGCGACGAGTCGTTCGAGGATGGTGTCAAAGGCGCGATAAACGGTGCCGTAACCGCCCGCCGCAATGATGTTGCGCAATTCGAATTGGCGCAGAACCTTGGGCATCATGATCGGGTGACCGCACTTGGAGCACGGCACGGTGGCCAGCGGCGCCAGATCGCCCGGAATGAAAACCTTGGTCTCGCACCAGCCGCAGGTGATCATGCGCAGGGGTTTTTCCGTCATACTCATATTATGAATTTATCATGCCTGCTTCATCCCGCCAGTGATTCCAACCTTCGCGCTGCGGACGAGATTCAGTCGCCTTTGCTTGTAACGCTTTGTGGCGTTGACGTCAATCTAGGGAAAAGCTGGGGACATCGTGACCCTGGTGGAGTGGGTTGGGGCAAGTAGAAGTGATGACGTTTGGCCAGATTGAGC
>JBDHQI010000019.1:0-75709 GCA_039806955.1 Verrucomicrobiota bacterium
AGCGGCGTGAACACAGCAGCAGGCGGGTTATTCAATTGCGGTTGGTGTCCACTTGATTGCCTGCTGCAACCGCGTGCCCTTCCCTTAGCAGCGCCAGTGCCAATCCGAGTTACCCCGGGTTCCACCCGGTTTGCCCCGGGGTTTAATTAAAGCCGCAAAGAACTCAAAGATCGCAAAGCAATCCATCGTGATGATGTGGCGGCGGTCTATGCCCGTCGCACTTCATGCGCCGTGATGGAATCAAGGAAAAGACTTGGCCACCGAGATAGCGAGACGCAGTGGATGGAGGCTGGTGGATAGACCCAGCCCGCGCGATTCAACGATTTAAGGAAGCGATGCTTTAACCACGAATGGACATCCATCAACACGAATGGCCCGCCCAATGGCCTTGATTTTATTGGGGTTCATCCGTGTGCATCCGTGGTTGAACCTGAACGATTCAGCGAGACGCAGTGGATGGAGGCTGGTGGATAGACCCAGCCCGCGCGATTCAACGATTTAAGGAAGCGATGCTTTAACCACGAATGGACATCCATCAACACGAATGGCCCGCCCAATGGCCTTGATTTTATTGGGGTTCATCCGTGTGCATCCGTGGTTGAACCTGAACGATTCAGCGTTTCCTTAATGGCCGACCTGGCGTCCCAAGCGGTGCGGTGGGGTGCTGTTTTCATTGGGGCAGGTCACACTGGGCACCGAGGCCACCGTGCCGCCCAAAACGTAGTCCACATTTCCCGCCGGACACACGGGCATGATCTTGTCCTTGATGTATTCCCGAATGTTATCCGCGGTTACCGGATCGGCATCGCGCTTGTTGTTTTCCAGGGCGTACTGCTGAATGGCGTTGTCAATCTGCCGCATATTGGCGATGCAGGCATTGGCCTGGGCGGTATTGCGGGCTTTGATCATGTTGGGGATGGCGATGGCCGCCAACATCCCGATAATCGCCACCACAATCATGATTTCCACCAGCGTAAAGCCGGCATTTTGCTTTGCTTGAATTTTCATCGCTCAATTTCCTTTGACTTAAACCCCGTCATTCTCGGCCTGAAACCGGTCCAGAACCTCGATTTTTCTCCAGCGTAGCGGACTTTTATCCGTTTGCAACGTGCAACCGGCGGCGGCGGGACGAAACTTTGCCCAGCCCCCCTCCGTAAATCGCCCGAGCGCCCATCGCGGCGGCGTGTCCCGACTTGAGACATGTCCCGAGACACAATCACCAGACCAGACACAAAGTTGCGACGGGGGGGGTACCGCCGCAGCGGCGGGTCTTCTGCCACGTCAACCGGCCTGAAATTTCCAGGTCTTTTAAGTTGCGTCCCGGTTTGATGCCGTTAAGGTGACAGCCGGTGGCAAAAGAGATTCACGGAGGTGGCTCTCGCGGTGGGCATCCGGCAAGTGCAAATCGTCCAAACTCATGGAATTGCCATCATTCTCAAAAACCAACAACGACTGAAAATTATGAAAAAATTACTGGCGCTGTTCATCATCACCATCGGGGTCGCGACTGGGTTCGCGGTCGAATTCGCCGATCTCTCGGTTAAGGAGGTCAAGGCGCTCGTTGAAACCAAGACGGCTGTAATTATTGACGTGAATGGCACGGCGTCCTTTAAACGCGGGCGCGTCCCGGGAGCTTTGAATTTCGCCGAAATTGAAAACAAACTCGCCAGCGTGCTGCCGGCGGATAAGAACACGTTGATCGTGGCGTACTGCGGGCATCCCAAGTGCCTGGCGTATAAAGAGGCGGCACAGGCGGCGGTCAAATTGGGTTACACCAACGTCAAGCACATGTCGGCGGGAATTCAGGGCTGGAAAGCCGCCGGCGAAAAATTGGAAAAGTCGAAATAGCCGGCGCGCGGAAGGGACGATAACTCCCGGCGGCTCGCCTCACGTCTGAAAACATGAGGCGGCCGCCGGGTCGCGCGGTCCGCGCGCTTCCCGATCCGGAAGGAGTGAACGACGAAAGGAATGGGAATCGGGGGAAGCACTGCCGTCCCCAACTGACCGGATGACCGGATGGGAAGAGCTGCGAAATACGCGAACGGGAATTATCGCCATCCTCCATCCACTGCGCCCCGGTGTCTCGGTGGCCAATCCTTTCGCTCATTCCACTACAACGCATGAAGTGCGGCGGTCATAGACCGCCGCTACATAATCGCAACGGATTTACTTAATCACAGCTCATCCTGTAATCTTGCCATCCTGTCGGTCGGAGAAAATAATTTTCTGGACGAAGTATTTAACCAAGCTTCAGCAGCTTCAGACCGGGCACCCGATCAAAGTCGTTATCTGTCGTGACCAGTTCGGCGGCGGCGGCGATGGCTTGCGCGGCGATGAGGGAATCGCCGTATTTCATGGTCAGGCCCGATTCTTTGAGGGACTGGAGCAAGCTGGCCCACGCTTTGGCCGCCGCAAAATCAAAGTCCACGATGGGAAACGCGGTGATTTGCCGACTTAAAAAGCGTTCCGCGCGGTTACGTAAGTGTGGATTGGTTGTCTCACAGATGCCTCGATAAAATTCCCCGATGGCGAGGGCGGGGATTTGCGCGTCTCCCAAGGTGCGGAGCTTGCGAAAGTTGCGCTCAAACCGAATGAGCACGGTGGTGTCAAGGAACTGTGGCATCGGTCAGTGCCTTTTCCGTCCGGGCGATGGCGTTTTCCAATTCATCGGCCTCGGCACTGGTCAGCCAGTTTTCCTTTTCGGCTTCCAGCGCGTCCCAATCCACACGAGGGGCGGCCTTTTTCAGTTCGTACCGCGGTTTGCCGTGATCGGTTAGCACGATGATTTCTCCGGCGTCCGCCGCGTTGAGCAGTCGCCCCGGGTTTTTCAATTCGGCCAGGGTCGCAATCATGTGCGGACAAAATAGCGACTTTGACATCACGGTGCAACTCGCATGCGATCCTGTAGCGGCGGTCTATGACCGGCGCCATCCCTGACTGACGGGATGGCCGGATGATCAGGATGGGATAAACTGCGAAATGGGAACGTTTCAGAAGGATAGCCACAAAAGAGCGCATAAGACGCAAAAATAAAGGCATTTCTTTGAGTTCTTTGCGGTTTTAATCCCACCCCATCCTGTCATCTTGTCGGTTAGAGAAAATATAACCGCGAAATACACGAAACACGCGAACGGGAATTATCGCCATCCTCCATCCACTGCGCCCCGGTGTCTCGGTGGCCAATCCTTTCGCTCATTCCACTACAACGCATGAAGTGCGGCGGTCATAGACCGCCGCTACATACCAAACCGGTTTGCAGCGCAGTGGCAGGTAGAATGGAGGGAATGGACGTTTGACAGTCCGTCCGCATCTGTTAATGCTGTTAAAGATTTGTAGAGTCACTTGAAAATTAAATCTTAGAACAGAAAAGGAAAAGGAAACGATTATGCCAATAGCCGTAGGAAGCAAAGCCCCGGAGTTCAGCCTGAAATCCAAGTCGCCCGCCGACGTCGAAGTCAAACTCAGCAATAATTTAGGCAAGAAGAACACGGTTTTGCTGTTCTTTCCGCTGGCCTTCACCGGCGTTTGCACTTCGGAACTGTGCGGCGTGACGGCGGGATTGAACGCTTACAAGGATTTGAACGCGGACGTGATCGCGATCAGTGTGGACAGCCCGTTTGCCCAGTTGGCGTGGGCGCAGAAGGAAAACATCGGGATCACGCTGGCCAGTGATCTGAACAAAGAAACCACGAAAGCTTACGGGGTCTTGTTCCCAAATCTGCTGGGTTTGGGCGATACCGCAGCGCGCGCGGCATTTGTCATTGATAAAAACGGCGTGGTGCAATATGCGGAGCAAACGCCGACGCCGCACGACCTGCCCAATTTCGAGCAGGTGAAAGCAACTTTGGCGAAGCTGAAATAGCTGCAACCGATTTCGGACCGGGTTATTCTTGGAGTGGAACTGGTTTCCGCTCCAGGAATTTTGGTTTTCGGGGAAAAGCAAGCTTGACGCGTGGAGAGAGCTTCTCTACGGTGCAGCTTAACGGTAAAGTTTGACGCTGGCAGCCGCCGGCACGCGAAGTCGGAAGAATAACCTCTGCCGACTTTTTTGTTCCCCGCATGGGGAGAAACATGAGAGCGAGTGATTGGCCATGAATGCTGACATTTTAGCAGGATTAGAATTTTACGAGCGCGAAAAAGGCATCAGCCGGGAGGTGCTGGTGAACGCGGTGGAAGAAGCGTTGCTATCGGCGGCGAAAAAAGCCGTCGGCCCGGCGCGTGAACTGCGCGTCACCATGGATTCCAAGAGCGGCAACATCAAGGCGTGGGCCAGATTGATCGTCGTGGAAAAGGTGATCTCCAAGCACGACCAGATTTCGCAATTTGACGCGCGGCGACTCAACCCGGACGCGCAGTTGGGAGACGAGCTGGAGGTGGAGGTGACGCCAACCGGCTTCGGTCGCATTGCGGCGCAATACGCCAAGCAAGCCTTGATGCAGCAGGTGCGCCGCGCGGAGAAGGCAATGATCTTCTCCGAATTCAAGGATCGCGTGGGTGACATCATCAGCGGTTCGGTGCGGCGTTTTGAGCGCTCCGACGTTTTTGTTGACCTGGGAAAATACGAGGCGCTGCTCCCCAACAAGGAGCGCGTGCCGACCGAGGAATATCAAATTGGCGAGCGGATTCGTTGCTACGTCAAAGCCGTCGAGCAAGGTCCGCACGGCCCGGAAATCATTCTCTCCCGGGCGGACCCGCGGTTTGTCATCAAGTTGTTTCAGGTGGAGGTCTCGGAAATCAACGACGGCACCATTGAAATCAAAGGCATTGCCCGCGAAGCGGGTTTCCGCACGAAGCTCGCGATTTATACCCGCGATGAGAAAGTGGACCCCGTGGGCGCCTGCGTGGGCCTGCGCGGGCAGCGGGTGAAAAACATCGTGCGCGAACTGAACAACGAAAAGGTGGACATCATCAAGTGGTCGCCCAACATCCGCGACTACGTGACGAACGCCCTGGCCCCGGCCAAGTTGAAAACATTTGAAATAGACGAAGCGAACCGGCGCGTAAAAATCATGGTGAGCGAAGACCAGTTGTCGCTGGCCATCGGCAAGCGCGGTCAAAACGCCCGCCTCACCTCCAAACTTACCGGCTGGCAGGTGGACATTGAAGCGGAAGTGGTCGTGAACAAAGGCTTCGAGGAAAAAGTGGCCGAGGCCGTTGAACAGTTGGCGGCAATCGAGGGGATCAGTCGCGAACAAGCGGACGCGCTGGTTCATTCCGGTTTGACGCGGCTGGAGGATTTGTTGCTGGCGGACGAGGAAGATTTGCGGGAGATCCCGCAAATTGGCGATCAGGCGGAGTCTATTTTGAACGCCGCCCGCGCCGAATCCTTGCGCCGCACCCTGAATGTTTGATATGCGGTATCCGCGTGAAGCCGCGGGCCCGGGGTCTGACCGGTGACAACGATAAACGCACTGCCGCGGTTCGTGTTGAAAAATTATGCCCGTACGTATTTACGAAATCTCGAAGAAGCTCGGCCTGGAAAGCAAACAGATCCTCGCCAAAGCGAAGGAATTGGGCATCACCGCTAAAGCCGCCTCCAGTTCGCTCGATAAAATCACCGCGGAATATCTCGAAGAGCAACTTTGCCAGGCGTTCCCCGAAGCCACGGCAAAACTGAAGCCGGTCACCACCACCACCACGCCCGAGCCGCCGCCCCCTCCCGTCGAACCGAAAATCGAAATCATCAAAGCACCCGAGCCCCCGCCAGAAGCGCCGGTCGCCACCGCTCCGGCTCCGGACGGAATCATCCCTACGCCCCCGCCAGCGGAAGACCTCACCCCCATCGTCTCAGAGACACCGACGCCGGTTGCGCCGACCGCGACCGAACCGGACGCGGCCGCCGGGGCAGATGCGCCCGTTGAAGCGCCACCCGAGAAACCGGTGACCCCGCCGCAACCACCCGAGCCGCCCAAACCGCAGATCGGACAAAAGGTCGGATTTATTCAATTAGCGCCACGACCTCAACCCCGGTCTGGTGACCGCGGCGCGCGCGGCCCCGGGCGCACCGGCTCATCTGGGGCCACTGAATTTACCCGACGCGGCGGCGCGCAACCGCCTCAACGCGGCGGCGGCGCTCGCGGAGGCCACACGGAATCCTTCCGGCGGGGCGCGCCGGGCGGAAAACCGACCAACGGCGCAAAACCCGCCGCCACCAAACCCGTGCTGCCGGCCAACGCGCAAGTCATCACGCTCAAACCGCCAATCGTCGTGCGCGAACTGGCGGAAGCACTCAAGCAAAAGCCCTTCAAGATCATCGCAGATTTGATGGAAGCGGGGGTCTTCGCCACCGTCAACCAGGCGATCGAGGAAAAAACGGCGGTGCAGGTTTGCGCCAAATACGGGGTTAAATTCGAAGTTGAAAAACGCGCCAAAGGCGAAGGCCAGGTTCACGCGCCGGTCAAAAAGACCGAAATTGATATCGAGGACAAACCCGAACAGCTCAAGCCGCGTCCGCCCGTCGTCACCATCATGGGCCACGTGGACCACGGCAAAACCTCGCTGCTCGATGTGATCCGCAAAGCCAATGTGGCCGCCGGCGAAGCGGGCGGAATCACGCAGCGCATCGGCGCTTACACAATTTCATTCCCGCATCCGGAACGCAAAAACGAACTGCAGCAGATCACCTTTCTGGACACTCCCGGCCACGCCGCTTTCAGCTCGATGCGCGCGCGGGGGGCGAACGTCACCGATATCGTCGTTCTGGTGGTGGCCGCGAATGACGGCGTGATGCCGCAAACCCTGGAAGCGTTAAACCACGCCAAGGCGGCCAATGTCCCCATCCTGGTCGCGGTCAACAAATGCGATCATCCGAACGCCAATCCGTTGAAGGTGCGCCAGCAATTGCAGGAAAAAGGGCTGACGCCGGATGATTGGGGCGGCGAGACGATTTTCGTGGATTGCTCCGCGCTGACCAAACAGGGCGTGGACAAACTGCTGGAGATGATTTTGCTCCAGGCCGACTTGCTGGAACTGAAGGCCAATCCCGACCGCAACGCCAAGGGCAACGTGATTGAATCGGGCATCGAACCCGGCGGCCCCATGGCCACCGTGCTCGTGCGCAAGGGCACCTTGCGCCGGGGCGACGTCATCATTTGCGATGAGTTCTACGGCAAGGTGCGAGCGCTCATCAACGATGAAGGCAACCGCCTCGAAGCCGCCACACCGTCCATGGCGGTCCGCGTGCTGGGGCTGAACGGGGTGCCTGAAGCCGGGGTGGAATTTAGCGTTGTGGACGATGAACGCACGGCTCGCGAGCTGGCCGAGGAACGGCGGCTGGCCGGGCGGGCGGAAGATCTGGAAGCGCGCGCCAAGGTTACTTTGGAAAACCTGTTTGCCACCCTCGACGAACAACAGAGCAAAATTTTGAAAGTCGTCGTCAAGGCGGACACCCAGGGCTCGGTGGAAGCGATCGTTGACGCCTTGAACAAAATCGAAAGCGACAAGGTTTCGCTTGAGGTCATCCACAGCGACGTGGGCGCGATCACCGAAAGCGACGTGGCGCTCGCCTCGGCGTCCAAGGGCATCATTCTCGGGTTTCACACGCGCCTCAACAGTTCGGTGGCGGAGAAGGCAAAGCACGCCAACGTGCAGATCAAACTGTACGCCATCATTTATGAACTGATTGATGAAGTAAAAGCCGGCATGGCGGGTTTGCTGGACCCGTTGAGCAAGGAAGTCGTGATCGGCGCCGCGGAAGTGCGCCAGGTTTTCAATCTCTCCAAAGGCACTCCGGTGGCCGGCTCGATGGTCACCAGCGGCCGCATCGCGCGCGGCAAAGTCCGCGTGCGCCGCCGGAAGGATGTCATTTACGAGGGCGTCACCCAGTCGCTCCGCCGGTTTCAAGATGAAGTCAACGAGGTGCGCGCGGGCCTCGAGTGCGGCATCCGCATTGAAGGCTTCACCGAAATTGCCGAGGGCGACATCATCGAGTGCTACACGGTGGAAAAAGTGGCGCAAAAACTCTGACCGCGCTGACGCCTGCCATGCCCAGTCTGCGACACCAGCGAGTCCGCGAGCTATTGAAGCGCGCGGTCGGCGAGGCCATCCGTCGCGAATTCAGCCTGGAGGACGTCGGTCTGATATCGGTGAACGACGTCGAATGTTCCGGTGATCTGAAATCCGCAGTCGTGTATTTCAGCATCCTGGGCAACGCGGACCAGCAAAAGCGCGGGCGGCTCCGGTTGGGGGAGCAGCGCATCCGCATCCAGGAACTCGTGGCGGCGTCCGTCGTCCTCAAATACACGCCAAAACTTAAATTTGTGGTGGATGACGCCATCGCCCGTGGGGATCGCGTCATGCAAATCCTGACCGAACTCGAAAACACATCCGCACCCGACGTTTCATCACCAGACAACCAGTCGTCCGACCGTTAATGAAATCGCAGGCGAAACTCATCGAAGAAATTCTCACCGCCATCAAACAGGCCGAGACGATCTGCATCGTCGGACACCTGCGCCCGGATGGCGATTGCATCGGCTCCCAACTGGGATTGATGCAGGCTTTGCAGGCTGACGGCAAGCGGGTCGTCTGCTGGAATCAGGACGCGATGCCGCTGAAATACCGGTTTCTGGATGCCGCCAACCACTTCGCCAAACCGAAGGCGGGCCAGCAATTTGATCTGGTGATCGCGGTGGATTGCGCGAGCCTGGAACGGCTGGGCACGGTGGCCCGGTTCGTCACCCGACGCCGGCGGTTGATCAACATTGACCATCACGAAAGCAACACGCGCTACGGCGACATCAACTGGGTCTCGGCGCGCGAACCCTCCACCGGGGAACTGATCTATCACTTGATGAAGACCGCGGGCTGGCCCGTCACGAAGGCCATTGCGGATTGCCTGTTCACCGCCGTCAGCACCGATACCGGCTCATTTCAATACGCCAGCACCCGGCCCGGCACGTTCCACGTCGGCGCGGAACTGGTGACGCATGGCGCCAATCTAGCCCGGATTTGCCACGAGGTTTATCAATCGTTTCCACTCGCCCGGGTGCGCCTGCTCAAACACGTTTACAATAAATTCAAACTGACCCACGATGATCGTGTCGCCTATTTTTGGTTGAAAAAAGTGGACCTCGCGCGCACGGGCGCGGGCAGCAGTGACACGGAGGGATTGATTGATCATATCCGGGCCATTGAACCGGTCGTGGTCGCCTGTGTATTTGAGGAATTCGAGCCGGAACAAATCCGGATCAGTCTGCGCTCGAAATGCAAACGCGTGAATGTGAACGATATTTGCCGCCAGTTCGGCGGCGGCGGCCACTCGGCGGCGGCGGGCGCCTTGATTACGGGCCGGCCAATGGCCATCCAGCGCCGCGTCATTGCCGCGATTAAAAAAGCCATCAATTCCGCAACCTGACCGCACATGCAAGATTTCTCCGCGCTTGATGGCGCGCTGCTCGTTGACAAACCAGCCGGGCCCACTTCGCACGATGTGGTGGATGTCATTCGCCGCAAGTTTGGCCTGAAAAAAGTCGGGCACTGCGGCACTTTGGACCCCAACGCCACTGGCCTGCTGATCATCGTTCTCGGGCGCGGCACCAAGTTATCCGAACGCCTGATGGGGGATGACAAGGTTTATGCCGGCACAATCAAATTTGGCGAAAGCACGGACAGCCACGACGCCGCCGGACAATTGATCGCTTCCCTGCCGGTGCCGCCGCTGACGTTGGAACAATTGAACGCGGAAGCAGCGACTTTTCTCGGCGACCAAATGCAGATGCCGCCGATGGTTTCGGCAATCAAAAAGGCGGGCGTGCCGCTGTACAAACTCGCGCGCAAAGGCGTGGAAGTGGAACGCGAAGCGCGCCTCATCCACATCTACAGCTTCCGCTTCACGGAATACACCGAACCGCTGGGCAAATTCAAGCTGGCCTGCACCAAGGGCACTTACATCCGCAAGATCGCCCACGATCTGGGGGCGCGCCTCGGTTGTGGCGCGCATTTGACGGCCTTGCGCCGCACCGTTTCGGGGCAATTTGACGTTGCCGACGCCATCGCGCTGGACGCGCTGCTGGACGCATCAACCGCGGCATTGGAAAAGCGCGTGATTCCTTTTCTGAAATTGGTCGGTTCGGCTTGAATTTGAAACCGCACCCTCCCGGGACGCCAAACTTTCGCGCCACGGGAAATTCAACTTCGTTCTTAATTTGCATCTGACTTTTTATCATAATGGAGCTTGCTGTTGATGAAGCTCATTCACGCCGCCAGAGACCTCGCACCGGGCCAGCGCAAAATCTGCCTGGCCATCGGGGTTTTTGATGGCGTGCATCTCGGTCATCAACAGATCATCCGGCAGACGGTCAGCGACGCGCAGCAGTCCGGTGCCGTGGCGCTGGTGATTACTTTTGATCGGCATCCAAACGCCATCGTCGCGCCCAGTCGCGTGCCCCCGCTGATTTATTCAGGCCCGCAAAAGCAACGAGCGATTGAAGCCCTCGGCGCCGAGGCGTTGCTTGAAATTCCCTTCGACCGCGAGTTCAGTCAGTTGACCGGCGAAGCGTTCGTCCGCCAGTTGCGGCGCGAGCTGGGAACGATCCAGAGCATCTGCGTGGGAGCGGATTTTTTGTTTGGCCATAAGCGAAGTGGCGACGTTCCCCTGCTCCACCGCTTGGGTCGCGAGTTGCAATTCCAGGTGCATGGTCTGGCGGCGGTTTCCCTGGCGGGTCAAATCGTCAGCAGCACCCGGATTCGCAAGACCATTCGCGCGGGACATTTCGAGGCCGCGAGTCAAATGCTCGGACGCCCCTACGCCATCGCGGGCCGCGTCGTCCACGGAGATCAGTTGGGACATCAGATCGGTTTTCCCACCGCGAATCTCGATACGACCGGAAGGCTGCTGCCGCCGCAAGGAGTTTATGCCGCCTCCGTCCAACTGGCGCGGCAAACCTTGCGGGCGGCGGTCAACATCGGCATTCGCCCCACGCTCCAACAGCCCGATCCGGGGCCGCGCGTTGAAGTGCATCTGCTCGATTTTCAGGGCGACCTTTACGGGCAGGAACTGGAAATAATCCTGGTGAACAAGCTGCGCGATGAGCAGCGCTTTGCCTCGCTCGAAATTCTCCAGGCACAAATTCAACGAGACGTGCTCGCCGCGCGCGCGGCCTTTTAATTCCATCCCACCGTGCCATGAACCAGTTTCCCGCCTCCCCAATCGTCCCCGGTTCCGTCGCCAGACAATGCCGCGAATGCGGATTGGCCATGATCAATCCTCCACGCCATGTTTGATCTCAGCACGCTCAATCCACCGCAGCGTTTGGCCGTTGAAACCATCAACGGTCCGGTGCTGATCCTGGCGGGCGCGGGCACGGGCAAGACGCGCGTGATCACCCACCGGATCGCCTATTTGATTCGACGCAAGATCGCCCCGGAAAACATCCTCGCCGTCACGTTTACCAATAAAGCCGCGCGCGAAATGCAGGCGCGCATCCGCCCGCTCCTTCCGAAATCCCTGATAACCTCAACGGCCAACGGTTCTGATCGGGCTTCAACCGCGCGCCAACGTCCGACCATCTGCACCTTCCACTCGCTCTGCGTGCGGATTTTGCGGCGACACATTGAAAAACTCGGCTACAAACGCGACTTCGTCATTTATGACGAGTCGGAGCAACTTGGCGCGGTCAAAAAAATTCTCGCCGGTATTTCGACTCGCGGCGAGAAGGCCGACCCTGCCGCCGTCCTGACCTTGTTGAGCCGGTTCAAGAACAGCGCTGGCCGCGCTCTCGCCGGAGCCGACTCGGAAGCCTATGCGCTCGCGCAACACATCGCCCAGCGTTACGAATCCGCCTTGCGCGCCTGTAACGCGGTGGATTTCGATGATCTGATTTTGCTGACGCTGCGGTTGTTTCGCGAACACGCCGACGCGCTGGAAGCCTGTCGCCAACAGTATCGCTACGTCATGGTGGACGAGTATCAGGACACCAACGCGGCGCAGTTTGAGCTGGTCCACGCCCTGACCCAAAAGCACCGCAATTTTTGCGTGGTGGGCGACGACGACCAAAGCATTTACGGTTGGCGCGGCGCGGAAATCGCAAACCTGCTCAATTTGGAGCAGCATTTTCCCGAGGTAAAACTCATCAAGCTGGAGCAGAATTATCGCTCGACCAATACCATCCTGACCGCCGCCAATGCGCTCATTAAAAATAACGTCCGGCGACGGGCCAAAACGCTCTGGTCAACGAAAGGCACGGGCGCGAAGGTTTTACTCCGCCACTTTGCAACCGATGAAGAGGAGGCGCGGGAAACGGTCGCCGCCATAGAGTTCAAGCGGCTGGCACAGCGAACGCCCTGGTCGGACCACGCCATTCTGTTCCGCACGAATCAGCAATCGCGCCCTCTGGAAACGGCCTTGCGCGCCGCTGGCGTTCGCTATCATCTGATTGGCGGACAAAGCTTTTTTGACCGACGCGAGATTCGCGATCTACTCGCCTACTTGAAGACATTTCTCAATCCGCACGATGACATCAGCCTGTTGCGCATCGCCAACGTGCCGGCGCGCGGATTGAGCGATGCCACCAGGGAACAACTGCTCGCGGCCAGCCAGGAACGCGGCAGCTCGGTTTTTGCCACCCTGAAGAATCCCGTGGCCACGACCGCGCTGCCCGCGCGAACACAAAGCGCCATTGCGTCCTTTGTCGCGCTGGTCGAGCAACACCAAAACGCGCTGAAACACTTGGGAATGCCGACATCCGCCCGCCCGCCGAGTGATCCCAAAGTTGCGCCGGATGCGAGCAATGGCTCGCTGGCGGGCTGGACGGACCAACTGCTGACGCAACTCGGTTATTATGCCGAATTGCGGCGGCTGGAGAAGCAGCCCGAATCCGCGGAAAACCGCGTGCGCAATTTGAAGGATTTTATCGCGACGATGGACGATCACGTCACGCCGGGCACGCCCTTGTCGGATCAACTGCTCGAATTTCTGGAAACCGTCACGCTCGACCCGAGCCGGGATGACGACCAGGAAACCGCGCACAACGCCGTGACGCTGATTACCATTCACTCGTGCAAAGGCTTGGAGTTTCCGCACGTTTACTTGGTGGGTTTGGAGGAGGGTTTACTCCCGCACTCGCGCTCCAAGACTGAAGGCACGTTGGATGAAGAACGCCGGTTGCTCTATGTGGCCGTGACGCGCGCGATGGCCAGTTTGACCATGAGCCATTGCGCCGGGCGTAAAAAATACGGGCAGGTCCTGCCTTGCCACCCATCGCAATTTCTCAAGGAATTTCCTCCGGAACTGATCGAAATCGAATCCGGGAAAAATAAGAAACCGGTCTCGCAGGACACGGGTAAGAACCTGTTTGCGGCCATGCGCCAAGCGGTTCAATAACTGCGACCGCCTTCGCGCCAACCCAAAAAATCAACGGCCCAGGGCAATCCCCGGGGGCAAAGTTTCGTTTTTCCGGAGCGCCAAATCCGGCATCCCCTCATGGCGAATTCAACCGGGCGGGGTAAAGTGATCGCGTAATTGAATTATGGACGCCGATCAAACGCTCATCTGCCAATACCTGAAACAGTCCCCTGATGATTTCGTTTCGCGGAAGGAAATTTGCCGCCGCGCCGGAGGCAAGTGGCGCTACCGGGAAGATGAACATTGGGCCGTACCGGGGCTGCGCCAGTTGGTGGAGCGGAACTTGGTGGAATCCAATGACACCGGCCACTTCCGCTTGATCAAGGAAGGCAGCAAAAACTCTGGCGGCAAACAACGCTTCTGGTTCTCCCCGACCATTCGTTCAGTACTCAAGCAAAGCGGCCAGGATTTTGGCACCATTGATTTGGATGGCGAACCGGAAACAGCCGAACAAATGGCCAGCGCCAGCCCGTTGCTGGAGTATCAAAGCCAAGCTCCGTTTGGTGGTGCCGGCGGCAGCCAGGGAAATTAACCCTCCTTGGCACACATCCGGCTCAGTCCCGGACATGGCGGCAAAACCATGGAGCATCGTCACCCTCGGTCGGCTGGTCGGATTTGGCATTGGCTTGGGGCTGTTTTTTCTGCTGATTCTCGTCTCCGAACGCGGATTCGTTTTTCTGGTTGACCACGCGAACCTTCTATTCCACGAAGCGGGACATCCCCTGATTGGTTTATTGAGCCACCGCTTGGAAACCTATGGCGGCACCATCGGGCAGTTGTTCTTTCCCGTGGCGCTGGCCGTCCATTTTTGGCGTAAAAATCAGACGCTTTCCTTCGCGGGCGCATGGATTTGGTTTTTTGAAAACTGGTTGAACATCGCCCGCTATCTGGCCGACGCACGCGCACAAGTGCTGCCGTTAGTCGGCGGTGGCGATCACGATTGGCATCGCATCCTCAGCCGCTGGAATCTGCTGGCCTACGACACCACGATCGCCACGATCCTGCAAATGGTTGGTTGGATTGGAATGATGGCGGCGGCGGGTTGGGTTGGCTGGCGCGCCTGGCAGGATCGCCAGCGTCCGGCACCTGATCCATTCGCCTCACTCGCGACGCTTTCCAAGGGGGCATAGGCTCCTGAGAGGGATGGTCCATTTGTCACGCGCACGGGCGGAACAACATTTGCCCCACCACAATTGATGCTCGCGATGAGCTTCGATCCGCCCATCAGACCGGGATCAATCCATCTTGATTTTACCCAACTCCAGGAGCCGCCGGGCTTGAGTTACATCCACGGGTGATACCGATAATCGGGATTGTTTGATCAGCGGCAGGCTCTTGAGCTGGCGATCGGATTTGAGCGTGGCCAGAGAAACCGGTTGGACCAAGGCGCGAACCGGCGCGAGATCCACGCAAGACCAGTCCCCCGCTTCGGCAGTCGGGTCCGCGTAAAATTCCTTCACAACCCTGGCGACACCGACCACCTCGCGCCCATCCACGCTATGGTAAAAGAAAACGCGATCGCCACGCTTCATGGCGCGCAGGTGATTGCGGGCCTGATAATTACGCACTCCCGTCCACGCGGTTTGACCCTCACGGACGAATTGCGCCCACGCGTAAGCTTCGGGTTCGGATTTGACGAGCCAGTACTGCATGGAAGGAATTTACGTTGGCCGGTTTTCACCGTAAAGTTGGATCGTGAGTTTGAGTGAAAATCTGACTTTGATCCAATCCCGCATTCAGGAAGCCTGCCGTCGGTCCGGACGCGCCACGGACTCCGTCCAGTTGCTGGCGGTCTCCAAAACCCATCCAGCCGAAACGATCCGGGAAGCGGTGGCGGCGGGCTTGGTCTGTTTTGGCGAGAACAAAGTCCAGGAAGCGAAAGCGAAAATCCCGAATGCTCCACGTCAGGCGCACTGGCATTTGATCGGTCATTTGCAATCGAACAAATGCCGCGACGCCGTGGAGCTGTTTGAAATGATTCAAAGCGTGGATCGCCTGTCGCTCGCCCAGGAAATCAACAAACGCGCCGAACAACTGGGCAAGACGATGCCCATTCTGCTTGAAGTGAACGTCGCGGGTGAGAGCAGCAAGTTCGGATATCAACCCGGGCAGTTGTTGGCCGACCTGAAAGCCATCAACGCCCTGCCCCGCCTTGAGCTGCACGGTTTGATGGCCATTCCGCCCTTCACTCCCGTCGCCGAAAAATCGCGGCCCCACTTTCGCAAATTGCGCGAACTCAAACAACGGGTTGAAGCGGAACTGGGCGCGCCGCTGCCGCACTTGAGCATGGGCATGAGCGGCGATTTTGAAGTCGCCATCGAGGAGGGCGCCACCATCGTGCGCATCGGCACGGCGTTATTTGGCGAACGCCGGGCGCGGCGGCTCGCTCCCGCTGGCACTTGATCCCAGCAGATTTTTACTTCACCAAACCCCGTTTCACGCTACGCTAATCCCAGTGACGATCGAGACATTCAAAAAAGAAATCAGCGCCGCCGTGAAGGCGTACGCCAAGTTCATTGTCTGTTTGGAAAAAACGCCGGAAGATTTTGAGGCCGCCATGAAATCGCTGATGGCCAAGGCGATTGCCGCCTATCAAAACCGTGCTCCCGGAATGCGCCACGGCCTCGCCCTGGACAAACAGGTCACGATCATTTTGAGCCAGAGCGATACGACGCGCCCGCTCTGCGGCATCTATTTCAACCTGCACTCGCCCTACCAGCGGAACGCGCTGCCGAGCACCGTGAAGGCCATGGAACAAAAAGCTTCGAAGGAAGAACAAGCCTAGCTCACGGCAAAATTCCGCCGCCGTTATTGATCGCGCACTTCATCCCCTTTGGCCGCCTCACCAGAGGTCAAATCAGCCACGGTATTATGATCGCGCTCCGGACCGGTTACGCGCACTTCACCCACTTTGAGGCCTTGCCGATAAACAAAGAGGGTTTGTTCTTGTGCCGGCATCCGGCCCGGCGGAAAATCAAGCACCACAAAACGTCCGGCCTGGTTGAAAGTCACCACGCTACCCAGCAACCGGAATTCTGGAGTCACCAGCAACTTGGGCTTTTCCGCTGCTGGCTGCGAACCGCCCGCCGCAGTCTCGGTGGCGGTCGTGGCGGCTTTGCTTGCCTCCGTTCCGGATAACGCCGCTGGATCTGAAAACTTTACGGCCGGTTGCCGGGTGGCACAGCCTGTGACAATCCCACCAACCACCAGCAACGCGAGGTAACCGAATTTCATGGCGACAGTAAAGCGAGAGCGCTCTTGCGGGTCAATTCACGTTTCACGGAAAAGCGCGCGGCGGCAGTTGTTCGCCGCGCGCTTGCCCCGCGGGAGCCAGCGCGTTGCGGGTTTAGTCTTGCGGGTTCGCGTCCGGACGGCGGCCCCCGCCGAATCGAAATTTGCCCTGCCCCAGCACTACCCCTGCTCCAATCAATCCGAGCGCGCCGAGAAAGGTCGGGGTAATCGGTTCCTCCAAACAAAAATAGGCCCAGAGCATGGTCGCCACGGGAATCAGGTTGTTGAACAACAAAACGCGACCGGTTGGCCAGTGGGTCAAAGCTCGATTCCACAACGCGTAAGCCAGCGCGCCGCCGGCCAGGATGCAAAAACTCTGCACCCCGAGCAGCGACGCGGTTACGGGCAGACGCCGGAACATCACTTCTCCCAGCGCGATCGGCAGCAACAACAGTCCCGCCCGCCACATCGTGTGAGCGGAGATTTCGATGCTGTGCAGACCCGCGGAAAATTTGCGGCTTTGCCAGCTGTAATTGGTCCAAAGCAAACTGGCAATGATGCCGAGCAGTTCCCCCGGCAGACTGACGTGGAGGCGGCTGCCGACCAGTGCCGGCCAGAGCAACACCACCACGCCGCTGACCGCGAGCAAGGCGGCCATCCAGCGCAGCCAGTTGATGCGGGCGCCTTCGGCATAAGCTTCCCATAACAACGCCCAAACGGGAGCCGTACCGAGATACAACGCCACGTGCGACGCCGAAGTAAACCGCAGGGCATAATTGAATGCCACCGTGTAGAGCGCGAGGCTCAATCCACCCCGACACCACAGGGAGCGATTAACCTCGCGGGACCGGGGCGTCAAGGCCCCCAGCCACGGCGTCCAACGCCTGACCAGCAGGAGCAGAAGTCCCGCAAAGAAAAATCGGGTGCTTCCGGTAAAGATTGGCGGCCAGAATCCCACCAACCATTTCGTCCCGACGTTGGTGCCGCCCCACAGCGTGATGGCCAACGCCAGCCCCGGCGCAAGATTTGAATGGCAGCGATTCCTCAGTGCGAATGAGCTTAACCGAACGGGGTTGGAAATTTCCAGTACGCGTTTCCAACTTTAACGGCGGAAAGGGCTGCCCCGCACTTTGAAATCGCGCGCAATCAGGCTTCCGGATAACTTTGGTTTTGCGCGCAAGACCCCGGTTTGATTTCCTGTCGTCATGGCAACCAACGCGCTTGCGGGTCAACCGGCTCCCGCCAACTTACTCATGGACGTCGCCCGACTGGAACGCGATTACCATGAGCGGAAACCTGATGTAACGAACCCCAATCAGCTTGTGAGCTTCGGCACAAGCGGACATCGAGGCTCACCGTTTCATGGTACGTTCACGGAAACGCACATCCTTGCGATCACTCAAGCCATTTGCGAATACCGGAAGCGCCACGACATCAGCGGTCCACTCTACCTGGGCAAAGATACGCACGCGGCCTCGGCCTGGGCTGAACGCACGGCATTGGAAGTGTTGGCGGCCAATGATGTGGACGTTTTTGTTCAACAGAATGACGGGTTTACTCCCACCCCATCCATCTCCCACGCCATTTTGACCTATAACCGGGAACGCGCGAACAGTCTGGCGGACGGCCTTGTGATCACTCCCTCGCACAACCCGCCGGAAGATGGCGGGTTCAAATACAATCCTCCTAACGGCGGCCCGGCGGATACAGACATCACGACTTGGGTGCAGAACCGGGCCAATGAAATCCTGCGCGGCAACAACCGGGAAGTGCGGCGACTGACGGCGGCAGCGGTCCGTCGCGCGGAGAATGTGCATCAGTTTGATTTCATCACTCCGTACGTCAGCACATTGGCGGAAGTCATTGACCTGGCGGCGATCCACCGCGCGGGGGTGCGCATTGGAATAGATCCACTTGGCGGCGCAGCGCTGGCCTACTGGCAACCCGTAATCGAGGCGTATGGATTAAACATCACGGTGGTGAACACCAAGGTAGATCCGCAATTCGGCTTCATGACCGTGGATCACGACGGCAAAATCCGCATGGACTGCTCCAGCCCCGACGCCATGGCCGGGCTGGTGAAATTAAAAGACAAATTCGATGTGGCGTTCGGCAACGACCCCGATTCCGACCGGCACGGCATCGTCACTCCAACCAGTGGCTTGCTGAACCCCAATCATTATCTTGCAGTCGCGATAGATTACCTGCTGACGCATCGTCCGCACTGGAAGAAGACGTCGGCCATCGGCAAGACGCTGGTCAGCAGTGGCATTATAGATCGCGTGGTTGCAGCGCGAGAGCGACGGCTCATGGAAGTGCCCGTTGGTTTCAAGTGGTTTGCCCCCGGACTGGCGGACGGGTCGGTATGCTTTGGCGGTGAAGAAAGCGCCGGCGCAAGTTTCCTGCGCCACGATGGTCGCGTCTGGAGCACAGATAAAGATGGGTTGATCCTCGGCCTGCTGGCGGCTGAGATCTGCGCAACGACCGGCAAAGACCCGGGCGAACACTACAATGACCTGACCCGCAAATTTGGCGCGCCAAGTTACCGACGCATTGACGTGCCGACGACGCCGGAGCAAAAACGCGCGTTCAAAAAACTGACGCCAGACGCGGTGACCACCAGCACACTGGCTGGAGAAGCCATCACTCAAAAACTGACCCGCGCCCCCGGCAACCAGGCGGAAATCGGCGGTTTAAAAGTTTGCGCTGAAAATGGATGGTTCGCGGCGCGGCCCTCGGGCACGGAAAACATTTACAAAATATACGCGGAAAGTTTCAAGGGCGGCGCGCATCTCGAAAGCATTATTGCCGAGGCGCAACAGATACTTGATCTCGCCCTGCGTTGATCTCCATCAAGCGCAGCCGATCAATTTGGTATTCGAGCCAGCTTACCCAAGTATCGGAACGTTTCGCGTATTCCAGTAGCCGCTGACGTCAGGCGTCGGACCTCCGCGCGGCGGGGCCTTGAACTGCGACAGCGCTACGCCGTCAAGCGTTCCAGCCGGCGCGATTTTTTCGGGTTACCCACGCGTTCAACTCAGGGATGTTGGTGACTTTCATTCCCGGACCGTCCCACATCACCTTGTTGCCCGCACCCGCGTGCATCGCGAGATTGGCCAACAAAACAAATTCCGTTAGTTGAGTCCCGTAATCGAAGTTGGACGCGGTTTCAGTCTTGCCGGCCCTGATGGCATCCAGGAAATCCACGAACACTCCTTTCGGACGCGGCAGCATCTGGGGCGGTTCCGGGGTTTCCTTCATTTTCGCATAGGGCACAAGGTGCATGCGATTGCCGTAGGTGCCGGTGTAAATAATGCCTTTCTCTCCAATGTAAATGCTGCCGCTGTCGCCACTATCAAGCTCCTCATCAGGATACTTTTTAATCAACTCCAACAGGTGTTGGGGCAGATAGCGATTCGCCCCTTTGGCGGTGCGCAATACCCCGTCGGCCGCGCCCTGAGTGGAAGGGTTCAGTCCCTCATACCAATACGCCTTGAGCGCGGGCATCTCGCCGCGCGCCGGGATGTCCCAACGCACTCGCGAACCGGTGGGGTAGCGCTCGTCACTACCGCCGCGCAGTTGTTCGACTTCAATACTGGTGGGATGCTGCACCTTCAACGCCCAATAGACGCCGTCCAAAACGTGACAGCCCATGTTGCCAATCGAACCATTGCCGAAGTCATACCACCCGTGCCATTCGTGCGGATGTAGATCACCGTGAAAATCACGATAGGGTGCCGGCCCGATCCAGGCGTCCCAATTCATTCCTTCAGGAGCGGGTTCTGTGGGTGGACGCGGGCCGACGCCGCCATTGGAGCGATCGGTCCAACTGTGCGTTTCCGTAACTTTACCAATCACTCCGCTCCAGATGTACTCGCATAATTTACGGTAGCCATCCTCGCAATGGCCTTGTGTGCCCATCTGCGTCGCGACTTTCGTTCGCGCCGCCATGGCGCGCATCGCCCGCGCTTCGCCAATGTCGTGGCAGACCGGTTTCTCGCAATACACGTGCTTGCCCAGTTGCATGGCGATCAGGGACGGCAGGGCGTGATGATGATTCGGACTGGCGATAAACACGGCGTCAAAATCCTTGCCGAGCGCATCAAACATCCGGCGGTAATCCGTGAAGGTTTTGATTTTCTCCGGATCGTGATTTTTCTCCTGCAACAACTTTTTGGCCACCGCATGGCGTTTTTCATCCACGTCCACCAGGGCCACGATGTGCTCCTTCAACACCGCGTTGAGATGTGACATACCACGCGAACCGCAGCCGATTTGCACGCAGCGGATCTGGTCGCCGGCATTGGCTGCCGTGAGAATGTTGAACGGCGCGACCGACAAGACTCCGGCGGTGGCCGCCGAGCGCTTAAGAAATGAACGGCGCGTTAGTGACTGACCGATGGTCTCCGTAGTGGTGGGCTTGATAGGCATCATGTTTTAATTGTTTCAATGAATGGCTCTGACGGCTTTCGTCAGCACGCTTATTCGATTAAATGTGTGCGACAACATATTGACAATCATCCGGGGAAGACAATCAAACTTTTCAAAGAATTCGTTGAACCGATGGGTTCAAGGTTGAAGCGATCCACCCCAATTGGTATTTCCACCGGGTGAAACTCCGTTTTTCCAGGATGCAACTCTTCCCAGCCTTGCTTGATGGAGTCGTCCTGCTGGCGCTGGCGTCTTCAAACGGCGTCTCGCAATCAACGTCATCACCACCACCGCCACGACGCGAATTTCGCGGCGCCTGGGTGGCCAGCGTTGGCAACATAGATTGGCCGTCCAGGCCCGGATTGCCGGTCGCCGAACAAAAGGCGGAGTTGCTCGCCCTGCTGAATCAGGCGGCGCAACTGAAAATGAACGCGATCCTCCTGCAAGTACGCCCAGCTTGTGACGCGTTGTATGCTTCAAAATTAGAGCCGTGGTCGGAATATCTCACCGGCCAGATGGGCCGCCCGCCCGCACCCTTCTACGACCCGCTGGCGTTCGCGGTGACCGAGGCTCACCGACGCGGCCTGGAATTGCACGCCTGGTTTAATCCCTACCGCGCGCATCATTTCAATGCGTTCTCCCCCGTCGCGTCCACTCACATCAGCAAAACGCATCCTGAGTTGGTGCGCAAATATGGCCGCTACCTCTGGCTGGACCCCGGCGAGCCAGCGGTGCGGGATTATTCGCTCAACGTCGTGCTGGACGTCGTCAAGCGCTACGACGTGGATGGCGTTCACTTCGATGATTATTTCTATCCGTACGAGGAAAAGGATGCGCGCGGCAATAATTTACCCTTCCCGGACGAAGCAAGCTGGCAAAAGTATGGAGTCCGCAGCGGGTTGAGCCGTGATGATTGGCGACGCGAAAACGTCAATCAGTTCGTCAAGCGCGTCAACGAGTCCATCAAGGCGACCAAGCCGTGGGTAAAATTCGGAGTCAGCCCTTTCGGAATCTGGCGGCCCGGTCATCCGCCTTCCATCAAGGGTTTTGACGCCTACGCCCGCCTCTACGCCGACGCGCGCCAATGGTTGATGAACGGCTGGCTGGATTATTTTGCGCCACAACTCTACTGGAGCATCAACGCCCCGGAACAGAGTTTCCCCATCTTGCTGGATTGGTGGAATCAACAGAATCCCCGGCAACGTCACATCTGGCCGGGTATGAACACCACCAAGACTGCGCGCGAATGGCCTGCGGAGGAAATTCTGGCGCAGATTGGCTTGGCGGCGAAACAACCGGTCAGTGCGGGGCACATTCATTGGAACATGAAAAGCCTCATGAAAAACAACGACCTGAAAGCCAAGCTGGCGCGGACAAGTTACGCTGAGCCAGCCCTGATTCCAGCCGTGCCTTGGTTGGGTGGCGCCGAGCCACAACCACCGACTCTGATTATCAACGAACGTCAGCCCGGCCGGGTGAGCTGGAGCCATGGGGGCGATTCCGCGCCAGCATTATGGGTGGTTCAAGCCCGACGCAACCAGCACTGGCGCACAGAGATTTTCCCCGGTGGAGTTCGCTCCGCCGACATCAAGGCGCCAGGAGTTGAGGCCATTGCCGTCACTGCGGTGAGTCGCACCGGCAAACTCAGCCGGCCCGCAGTTCGCAACCTCAACACCGCCAAATAAAAAAACTCCAATCCGATGGCCGGACTGAAGCTTGAATAAAAGAACGGCAGAACAATTACGGCTTATTCCTTTGCCTTCTTGGCGTCAGCGGCGGCCTTGGACTTGGCCGGGGCGCTGACGCTCTCCCATTTCTTGGAGTCCTCTTCGCTCATCTTCGCGCGTTCAGTCTTGTCCAGGCGGCGGTTTTTATTGGTATCGTATTTCTCGATCAACTGCTTCCGCAGCGCCTGCTGTTCTGTGGTTAACTTGGTACGCTTTGCGCGTTCGCTCTTCTTGGCAGTATTTTCATCGGCATGAACGGCAAACGTCAGCCCGAACAATAACATGCTTACAATCAATAATGTTTTTTTCATGATCGTGGATTTTAGTTTGATGCAACTTACGTTATCTGCCGCAAACGGCCAGCAGTCAGTGAATGGCACGAAGATTAAGCAATCTTCACAAAATTAGCAAGCTAATTAATACCATTTTGACGGGATGCGTTCGCCCGCCCTCCGGTAACAGTTACTTTTGGCTCACTACGGGCGGACCAAGAGGCGACAGTTCCGAATCCCATCGGGATTTCTCCCATTTGGCTCATGACGCCGGGCGCAATAAGTTTTCCGCGCATGACTCAAAGGCCCTGAAAGTTTGGCGACGGGCAGCGACCGATATTGGAATCCGGCCTTCAATCATCGTCGCCGCGCCGGCGGTATCGCCATTGCCATTAAAACTGAACTGTCAACTCTCGCGGCCGGGAGTCGTTGGCGAAGCGAATCCACAACAAGCCTTCCCTGGCTGAATGGGAATAGTCCAAGGTCGCCCCGCCATTGAAGCGAACCATGCGGGGCGGCTTGACAGCGTGAAGGAGCAAAACCGCAGGAGTATTTTCCACCCCCTCCACAGCCAACGTCATGGCGGCGTCAGTCTGGCTTTGGAGCAATGCTTTGCATCCGGAGGCGATGAGGTGCGGGGCGGTGTCGCGCACGCCTTCCAGGTCGCGCAGGAAAAACCGGCTGCCGGGTTTCACTTCGAGGCTGGTTTGCACTTTCAACTCAGGATCAAACAAATTCACAAAGCGGCCGCGCAGTTGTTTTGGTTCAGCGGTGATGGATTCCTCCAAACCGGCGGCGATCACGTACGGGCCGCGCCGGAGTTGCAGGTAATTGGTTTCACGCCACTTCAACCCGACGGACTTCGCCGCGCGCTGGGTCAATTGAATCACCGGTTCGTCACCGTTGGCGGATTTGGCGAGCTGCACCGGATTTTCCTTCAGCCAGAATACTTCGCCCTGTCCGTGCCACCAATTCAGTGGTTGCGCCGCCGTGGCCGTCGCGTTCGTGGCGTTGAAACCCAACTGCGCGAACAAGTGTTCTCTTGGGGTGGCGTAATGGTTGCCATCGGTATTCCACCAATCACGCACGGCGTGATACGGGTCGGAATCATCATCGCAAATGATCAATCGCCCCCCCTGCTTGACCCAATCGGCCAGCGCGGTGTGAACGTCGGCGGCGAGCGGTTTCATGCCGTGATAAGTGAGCCAGAGCACCCGGAAGTCTTTCAAGTAATGCGGCACGGTGACGTTTTCCAATTGCACCGGCGTGACCGGGATCCCGCGCTTCAACAGCGGCAGCGCGAGTCCGTAAATTTCGCTTAGCTGCGGATCGCCCGGCTGCGGATCGCCCCGTTGAAACATGAGCGAATCACTCACCATCACCCCCACCCCGGTTGTGCCGCAATCCCACTCGACGCGCTCCTGTTGCATGTCGTTCAGCGCGTTGAACACGACCTGGAGTTCGGTGGCGTAGGCGGGCGGGATGGGTTGACGCTGGTCGTCCGGCACGCCGTGCGGGTAACGACCGTGAAACACACGCTCGGGCCACGGCGCCACTTCGTACTGCCAGACCTCCGGTTGCAACAGCGAGGCAACCAGCGTGGATTCCCAGTTCCGCTGGTAATCGTTCCAATCATGATTGGGATTATCCTCAATCGGATCGTTCAAATACCACACCGTGCGACCCGTGGCGCGAACCAGATTTTGCATCGCCCCGTATTCGAGGAACGCGGTTTCAAAGGTGCGTTCGCGCAATTGACCCCGAAAGAGATTCGGCGTGCGCGCGGTGCCGGTCCAGACCTGCGCAATGTAACCGTCACAGCCATTCAACCGCGCGAGCGATGATTCCGGACTGACAATGCGCCAATGCGCATAGTTCAACAAACTGTGCGTCGGCACGTAACAACGCACGTGGCGCCCGGTGCGGCGGTTAAAACCCTGCACGTAATCGAACACCTGCTGCAACGCGCGCCGGTAGAGAAAATACTTGAGTTTGGAAGCGCGCCATTGCGCGTCCACCGAATCGTGCGGCGGCTGCCAGGCTTCGTCGTAGTAAGCGCGCCATTCGCGCTGGAAACCTTCCGAATAGCCGCTGCGCCCCCAGAACTCCGGCTCCTCCAAATGAATGGCCTCCGCGCCGGCATCCAACGCGCGCTGCACGCCCACGCACAGAAATTTGCCGAAGTTCGTGCCGGGCGACATGTAATACACATCGCCGCCGTGGCTGATCTTTTTGCCGTTGCGCTCGGTTTGCGCTTCGTCCTCGTGATTGATGCCGTCGAAACGTCCGTAGAGATAATCCTGATAATTGCCCCACGAGACGCCGGTCATCACGTGCAGGCGGTAGCCGCGATCCCGCCAGGTTTGCAGGCGAGCCGGCAACTGCGGATCAATGCCATAAACAATCGCCACATCCGCACGCAAATTGCCAAATCCACTCCACGCTTCGGCCGTCTGAAAACAGGTGCGTTCCCGATCTTGATTGGGGTCCAAGGGAAATGCGGATGGATTGGTCGCGCTCCGGCCCACAGCCGGCCCCAGCGCCACCAGCGAAAAAGACAGTAGGAGTTTGAAGGTCCGCATATTTCGTTTTGCTCTACTTGCTGACGTTGATTAAAGACGATTTGATTTCACAGATAAACCTCATAATTGCGTCCTCAAATAAAAGAGGCCAGGCGGAGACGGCAGAGGGTTGAAAAACCGACCTCAACGGTGATTTTTTTCGGGAGAAACCCATTGATTGAAAAATGTTCGATTGAAAAAAGTTTTGCGACAGCAGCAATACTGGTGCGGCGCTTGCTTGAGTTGAACCATATTTTGTCATGAACTGGAAAGCTAAACTCGCCGCCTATCTGCACGATCCGCCGCACAAGCCAGTTGGCATCCAACACCATGAGCAGGAACGCGGCTCGTTCCTGAACCGTTTTGGTTTACCCGAGGTGGGGTTGGTGTTCATAACAGGCCGCAGTCAGCAAGAATCGTTGCTGGCCAAAATTCGGGCGATGCGGAGGTGAATGCCACGGATGCCCGCGTTCTCGTCGCCAAGTCAGTAGCTCGCGGCGTTGCGACTCCGTCAATTGCCGCCAGAGATAGCGTGGCTTGGACAGGCCCGCACCCTGTCAGGACAAGCGACAAAAGTCAGGCATAAATTGGTATGCGCATCGGTGCTGTTTGTAGTGCCGTCTGAAGGCGGCACTACAAGCAGAACGCCCTCGCCGCCTGAAGGCGGCACTACGAACATTTCTGCCGCTCGCAGTCCTGCCTTTGGGCAGATTGAAGTTTCCCTTGTTGTTCGTAGTCCCGGCTTTAGCCGGGACTGCAAACATCCAGGTCGAGCGGTTCCGCATTGCTTCCGTTCGCGTGAAATTCCACTATGTTCACGGTGGTAAAAGTGACCAGCGACAAACTAAAGATCCGATAAACATCATGAAAACAAAATTGATGACAACAATCCTGGCGACAGCCATTGGTTTCAGCTTCGCTCCGGCGAGCTTCGCGCAAGCCCCGAAAGTGGATTTCCCGGCGCCCAGTCCGACGTCCACGCTGAAGCAGCGCGTCGGTCTGACGGACATTGAAATTGTATATTCGCGTCCGGGAGTAAAAGATCGCGAAATTTTCGGCGGCCTCGTGCCGTACGGCAAGGTCTGGCGCACAGGCGCGAATGCCGCAACGCGGATTTCGTTCAGCACGGATGTCAAATTGAACGGACACGATGTGCCCGCGGGGACGTATGAACTGTTTACCATTCCCGATGAAAATGAATGGACCATCATCATCAACAAAGGCACGGGGCAATGGGGAGCGTTTCAGTATGACGAAAAACAGGATTTCCTGCGCTTCAAAGTCAAGCCACGGCAACGCGCACGTTCCCTGGAAACATTCACCATCGGCATCAACAACATCCGGGACGAAATCGCCACCATCAGTCTGGCCTGGGACAAAACCAGCATTTCAATCAAATTTGAAGTGGATTTGACTTCCAAACTCGTTCCACAAATCGAGGCCGCCATGGCCGCGCCCGACGGCAAGAAACCCTACTTCCAAGCCGCGACGTTTTATTACAATCACGGGCTCGATTCACAAAAAGCCTTGAAATGGGTTAATGCCGCCGTCGCCGAAAATGAAGCGCATTACATCGTGCATTTGAAGGCCAAGGTTCTGGCGCGTCTTGGTGACAAAGCGGACGCCATCGCCGCCGCGAAACGCTCGAAAGAACTGGCCATCGCCGCCAAGGACTTCGGCTTCGTCAAGCTGAACGATGATCTGATCGCCAGCTTGCAGTAAACGCCTCATGAATCCGACGCAGGTCCCTGCTCGGTCGGCACGCTGGCTGGGAACGGTGGGAACATTGGGTTGGCCTCTGGCCCTGGCCGGCGCGCTGTGCTGGCCGGGCCGGGCGAAAGGAACTGAATTGCTCGTCGCTCCCGCGGCCATCAAACAGGAATTGATCCGTTTCAACACGATCGGCAGCGTGTTGTTGATCGCGGCGCATCCTGACGACGAGAACACGCAGTTGATCACCTACCTATCGCGCGGGCGGGGCTATCGCATGGGTTACCTCTCGCTGACGCGCGGCGATGGCGGACAAAATGTGATCGGACCGGAGTTTGACGAAAAGCTCGGCGTGGCGCGCACGCAGGAATTACTGGCCGCGCGCCGATTGGATGGCGGCCAGCAGTTTTTCACCCGGGCGATAGATTTTGGTTACTCCAAAACGCCCGAAGAGACTTTGCGTTTTTGGGACCGGGACGCGGTGTTGGGCGACATTGTGCGCGTCATCCGAAAATTTCAGCCGGACGTAATCGTGACCCGCTTCCCCATTCCGCCCGGCAGCGGTGGGCACGGACATCACACGGCATCGGGGATTCTGGGGCTGGAAGCGTTCAAGCGGGCGGGCGATCCTAACGCCTATCCGGATCAGATCCGAGCCGGGCTCCAACCGTGGTCGGCCAAACGCGTGCTGTGGAATGAATCCAGTTGGCAACGTCGCGATAGTTTGGAAGGACCAACCATCCGGGTGGACATCGGCGGCACGGATCCGGTAACGGGCGAGGGCTTTGGGAGCATCGCCGCAGCCAGCCGGGCGCAACACGTCACTCAAGGCTTTGCCAACTTCAGTCGCGGCAGCGGCAGTGGTCCCACACCGGAAACTTTCCGACTGCTCGCGGGCGATCCCCCCACGAACGATCTGATGGACGGCCTTGACCTCACCTGGGCACGCTTTCCGGGCGGAGAAGAAATCGCGCAACGGACGCAAAAAGCAATCGTCGCTTTCGATCCGCAGTCCCCAGCGCGCAGCGTGCCGGAATTACTGGCCATCCGCGCCCAATTATCCGCGATGCCGGAAAATGCGGTCCTGGCTGACAAACGCGCCCAACTGGATCACATTCTGCAATCCTGTCTGGGCTTGAGAGTGACCACCACGACAGCGCGACCGGAAGTTGTGCCGGGCGAAACCGTGACCTTGACGCAAACGGTTCAACTGACCAGCGACGTGCCAGTGCGTTGGGTTGAAACGCGTTTGCGCTACCCGACGCAAACAATCCCGGCACACGCTCCGCTCACTGCTGGAAAGGACCTGCACCAGGAGCTGCGCGTCACCGTGCCGTTGGACGCGCCATTGACGCAACCTTACTGGTTGCGCGAACCGGGCACGAGCGGCACGTATCGCGTGGACGATCCAAGTTTAATCGGCACGCCGGAAAACGCGCCGACGTTTCCGCTGGATTACGTTTTCGACGTGGCCGGACAAACGCTAGTCATCCCGGATGAACCACGAGGTCGGGTCAAAGACGGCCAAACGGAACGGCAACGACGGGTGGATGTGATCCCACCGGTATCGCTGCGTTTCATGGCGGAGGTGAATCTGTTCCATCCCGGCCGCACACGATCCGTCACCGTGACAGTGACGGCGGCACGCCCCAACCTCAAAGGCACGGTGCAGCTCGAATCTCCGACCGGCTGGAAAATCACTCCCGCCACGCGCGAGTTTGCGCTCACCACCACCGGCGCGAGTCAGTCACTTTCGTTTGAAGTCACCGCACCGACCGGGCCGGCCACCGCACGGCTCACCGTCAGCGCCTCGGTCCAGCATCGGCGCTACGCCAACCAGCGCATTGAAATCAATTACCCGCACCTCCCCTTCATGCTGCTGCAACCCCCAGCCCAGTCTCGCTTGGTGGCGGTGGATTTTGCGGTGCGCGGAAAAAATGTCGGTTACGTGCCGGGCGCGGGCGACGCAACCGTGGCCGCACTGGAACAGTTGGGCTATCACGTCACGACCTTGACCGGCAGCGATTTGACGCCGGAAAACCTGAAAGGGTTGGACACGGTGGTGATTGGGGTGCGCGCATTTAACGAACGTCAGGACCTCGCCTCGCGAATGACCAATTTATTTGATTACGTTAAAAATGGCGGCACGGTCATCGCGCAATACAACCGCCCGAACGACCTGAAGACGCAGGAGTTGGGGCCGTATCCACTTTCGATTCAAGGTCCGGCGCCGCAATTGCGCGTGACGGATGAACACGCCCCCGTCACTTTTCTCGACCTGCAATCGCCCGCTTTGACCACGCCAAATCCCATCAGCGCCGCTGATTTCGACGGTTGGGTGCAGGAACGCGGTTTGTATTTTCCGAGTCAGTGGGACGAGGAACATTACGACGCAGTGCTGGCGATGGCGGATCCGGGAGAGGCCCCGTTGCGCGGCAGTTTGTTGGTCGCCAAATACGGTCAGGGATATTACGTCTATACTGCGGTCGCGTTCTTCCGGCAATTGCCACAAGGCGTGCCGGGGGCATACCGGTTGTTCGCCAATCTGATTTCACTGGGAAAATGACCAAGCCGCACCCGCCATCTGAATCGCCGTCCGAGGAAGCGCCGAATGTTCCCGGTTTCCGCACCTGGCGCGGCATTTATGTATTCGTATTGTTTTGGTTCATCGGCTGCGTTGCGCTGTTGGCGTGGCTTTCCCACGCCTTCAAATGAACTGGATTGACTGGCTGGTTCTGGTGGGAACGATGGTGGGCATTGCCGCCTACGGCACCTGGCGCACCCGTCACACGCGCAATCTCAACACGTACCTCAAGGGCAACGTCAACACCGGTTGGTTGACTATTGGTCTCTCGGTCATGGCCACCCAAGCCAGCACCATCACCTATCTTTCGCTGCCCGGGCAGGCATTTGAAAGCGGCATTGACTTCATCCAAAACTATTTCGGCCTGCCGCTCGCGTTGATTGTGGTCTGCATTGTCTTTCTGCCGATCTACCGCAAACTTGGCGTTTATACCGCCTACGAGTATCTCGGCAAACGGTTTGACGCCAAGACGCGGCTGCTCGGCGCGGCGCTGTTTCTCTTGCAACGCGGTTTGCAGGCGGGCATCACCATTTACGCGCCAGCCATCATTCTCTCGACCGTGCTCGGCTGGCGACTGGATTTAACGATTCTGTTCACCGGTCTGCTGGTGGTGGTGTACACCGTCACCGGCGGCAGCGCGGCGGTGAACCTGACGCAAAAATGGCAGATGGGCGTGATCTTCGTCGGGATGGTGGCCGCGTTCGTCATTCTGGTGTTGAAACTGCCGCCCGATGCCACGCACATCGCCGGCGCGTTGGGCAAATTGCAGGGCGTGGACTTCACGCCGGACCTGAAACGCCGTTATACTTTCTGGAGCGGCATCCTCGGCGGATTCTTTCTCTCGCTTTCCTACTTCGGCACCGACCAATCACAGGTGCAACGCTACATCGGTGGCGCCGCGTTGCGCGAAGGGCGATTGGGTCTGATGTTCAACGCCGTGTTCAAAATCCCAATGCAGTTTTTCATCGTCATGCTGGGCGCGCTCCTGTTTGTGTTCTATCAATTCCAGCCAAACACTCCAGTCTTCTTCAACCAAACCGAGTGGCAACGTCACGCGCAAGGTTCACAAGGCGCGGAGCTGCGGATGATTGAAGCCAAGTTCGCTGCGGTTCACGCTGAGAAACAGGAGAAAATCCGCGCCTGGGTCGCCGCGCGTGATGGCGGCGACGCGACGCTCGAAAGCGCGGCCCGGACCGCCATGATCGAATCCCACCAAGCCGCCAACGCGCTGCGCCAACAAGCCCGCAGCACGTTGCTTGCGCTGGATCCCACGGTGAAAACCAAAGACTCGGATTACGTGTTCATCACTTTCATTCTGACGCAGCTTCCGCATGGCCTGGTCGGTCTATTGATCGCCGTGATGTTTGCCTCGGCGTTGTCCTCCAAAGCCGGGGAACTCAACGCGCTCGGCACGACGAGCACGATTGATCTGTGGCGGCACTTCCGCCCCCTGGCCGTTCACGATGAAGCGCGCAACGTGCGCAATGCCAAATGGTTCACCGCGCTGTGGGGCGTTTTCGCCATTGGTTTTGCCCTGTTCATCGGCTTTGCCGAAAACCTGATTGAAGCTTTGAACATCGTGGCTTCCATTTTTTATCCGTCGCTATTGGGTGTATTTTGCGTGGCGTTCTTCTTCAAACGCGTCGGCGGTTCGGCGGTGTTCGGGGCCGCCATCGTCGCGCAACTGCTCGTCTTGCTCATCTTTTTCTGCGGCAAAATATTTCCCGCCCACGAAATCGGCTACCTCTGGCTGAATCCCATCGGTTGCGCCGGTTGCATCGGCTTCAGTCTGCTCTTTCAATGGTTATTGGGTCGCCGCAATGCCGCGATCGCCAAATCATGACCACCGCCCCGATCATTTGTTTCGGCCAGCAACCCTGTGGATTTTTTCCGCGACGCTTTCTCTTCGCCAAAATCCAGACGGCCCGCCGGCTCCAGTTGGAGATTGGCGGTGAAATCGTGTTCTTCTATCACGACAGCGATCATGACCCGCGTGAGACGCGCACCCGGTTGCGACATCGCAAAACCAACGAACTGGCGCACCTGAATTTCAGCGTGACGAACAAAATTCAACGCAAATTCGCGCCGTTGTTTTTGAAACGCATCACTCCGGACTGGCCGCACAAAACGGCGGCGCAACTGCCCAATTACGTCGGACACGATTTGATGGATTTATTTCAATCCGTGGCGGCGGATAACGTGGCGGATTTCTGTCTCGAGATGTACCGGCGGCTGGGTTTGCTGGACGGCATTCGCCTGGTGCGCTCAGGCGATCCGGCCGTGCGCCGGGCCGCCTGTGAGATCGAGGACCGCTTCGTGGATGTGCCCTATGAGGGCGAAATCGTCCGCGCGCGCCTCACCCCCGAAGGGTTTCAACTTCACGAGGGCGGCAATTCCTTCTTGCACTTCCCGATCACCGCTTTTACGAAAGAACAGGTCAGCCCGACGCGCGACAGCCGTTTGCGTTGGATGCAATCGGTCGTGCCTTGCACGCATTACATCGCCGGCATGGGCGAACAAAATTATTTGCATCCGGAGGAAACGCCGGAGATTACTTTCGTGAAGCGCGATTTTATTGAACGTTCTGATGAGGCCTATACCGAAATCTCCCGCTAAACCCGCGCCGCTGCTGGTCTTCGGCGCGCACCCGGACGACATTGAATTCGGCTGCGGTGGCGTGGTCGCTTTGGAAACCCGACGCGGCCGCCCGACGCATCTGGTGGTCTGCTCCCGAGGCGAAGCGGCCACGCACGGCACGCCCAAACAACGCGCGCGAGAAGCGCAACAGGCGGCGAAAATTTTGGGCGCCACGCTCGAGTGGATAACGCTGGACGGCGATGCGCATCTGGAATTAAAGGTCGCGCACACGATCAAGCTGGCGAAGCTCATTCGCCAACACCGCCCCGGCCTCGTGCTGGCCCCCTGCCCCGTCGAAAATCAGCATCCCGATCACGACCGGCTCGGCAAATTGGTGCGCGATGCGGCGCGACTGGCGCGTTACGGCGGCGTCAAGGAATTGCGCCGCCAATTGCCCCACCGCATCGGACAATTGCTCTTTTACGCGTTGACGGAAGAAGTGCAGGCCGTCGCGGGCACCGCCGTGTTGATAGATATTTCCGATCCGGCGCTCGTTGCCACCTGGACCCAAGCCATGCAAGCCCACGCTTCCCAAACGGCGACCCGACGTTACGTGGAAATGCAGCTTCTGCGCGCCCGGCTGAACGGCCATCGCGCCGGTGTCGAATACGCGCAGGCGCTGTTTCCCAACGACCCGCCGCTCTTGGAATCATTAACGCCGCTGGAACGTGGCGCGCGTCATTTTTGACATGGTGGAGCGTCCCTTAAAAATTGGCATTACCTGTTATCCGAGTGTCGGCGGCAGCGGCGTGCTGGCCACTTTGCTTGGCGAAGAACTGGCGCAACGCGGCCACGAGGTGCATTTCATCAGTTACGAACGTCCGTTTCGTCTGCCCGAAAACGCGCCGCGCGTTTACTTCCATCCCGTCGTCATCAATGACTACGAACTGTTCAAGTATCCGGACTACACCCTGCCGCTCTCCGTGCGCATGGCGGAGGTCAGCCAACAATATCAGTTGGATATTTTGCACGCGCATTACGCCGTGCCGCACGCCACCGCCGCGCTGCTCGCGAACGCCATGCTGCCCGCTGGCGCGCGGCCCCGCATCATCACCACCGTGCATGGCACCGACACCACGCTGCTCGGAAATGATCCCGGCTATCGTCCGGCGATTTATCACGCTCTGGCCAACTCGGACGTTGTCACCGCTGTCTCCAATCATCTGCGCACAGAAACCCAACGCGTCATCGGGTTCAACGGCCACATCGAAGTAATCCACAATTTCTACGGCCCGCTGCCGCCACAACGCGCTCCGGAAACCATGCGGCGCGACCTGGGGTTGCGCGATGAAATCCTGATCTTTCACGCCTCAAACCTGCGGCAAGTGAAACGCATTGACGTGCTGCTGGCCGCCGTCGCCCAGCTTCGTGATCGCCAGGACTGGAAGTTGCTCATCCTGGCCGGTGCGCCGTTTGCGCCCTACGCCCAAGACTTGCAACGCCTCGGCCTGACCGACCGCGTCATCGTGCGCGAAAAGGTTCTGGACGTGGAAGATTACCTGCAAATCGCCGACCTCGGATTGTTCACCTCGGACACGGAAAGTTTTTGTCTGAGCCTGCTGGAAGCCATGTGCTTTGGCTGTCCCAGCGTCTCGACGCGCGTTGGAGGCATCCCGGAAGTGGTCGAAGACAATATCTCAGGTTTGTTGTCTCCCGCCGGTGACGCCGACGCCTTGGCTCAAAACCTCCGACGTTTGCTCTCCGATGCCGTGGAACGGACCAAACTGGGTAGCGCGGCAAAAGCCCGCGCGCAGGAACGCTTCTCCGCGGAAGTCATCGTGCCGCAGTATGAGGCGCTATACCGCCGCGCGTTGGAAAACCAACCCAAACACAGTTAGCGCCCGCCAGGTACAGACTCGCATCAAGACCAGCGGACAACTACGAGTCGCGCAACGTCATCAACGCGGGCGGGATGACGCGAAACGCTCCGCCGCGGCCGTGCGAAATTCCCCGTGAATTTTATTTTTCGCATAATTGATCCAGGCCACATCAATAAACAGGCTGATTCCGAACCAACCCGCTACAGCGGGCAGAGGGCGGGGAAACATTTGGGCGAACGGAAGAAAAATCAACATTAACAACCAAGGCAGTGTCAAAATCGAACTGGCCGCCAGACGAAAATCCCGGCGGGTCGTCGGCGTGACGACGCTCTTCCACAATCCCAGCCACAAGAGCGCAAGCAAATCGGGAACGAAAATCCCGACGACCACCAACTGAATGCCCAGCATCGAAATTTGACCGGAAAAATCCAAATCATGGCGATACCAGCAAGCGCCCAACAGCAACACCACCGTAGAGAGCAGGAGTAGAAACGAGTTGCGAAACCGACGGCATAACGCCTGCCGTTCCCCCGCGATGATTTCCGCCACCGACAACGGAGTTACGAGCAACAGCTCAATCGCGCCGCTTTTCCGATCCCCCCACAGACGCTGGCCCACTTCATTGCCCACCATCGCCTTGAAGGACGCCAGCAGCGCCCAAAGGGTCATCATAAAAATGGGAGGATGAAGCCAGTTCTGGCGCAACTCATAAAGCCCCCAAATCCAAAACACGCCGAGCAACGCGCACACCAGCCAGAAGCCGTTGATGCCGCTGCGTTGGCGCAAGGCCAGCCAACTGTAAGCATTTTTGTCGAGCAGTCCCCGGTGGCGCTTGACTTTCCGCCCACGCCGTGACCCCGGTTCAGACCGACTGCGCGCGATAAGCGGCAATTTCATTTTCCCTTCAGCCGTGGTTCGCCACGAACGCTGCAACTTAACGCCGGCCAAAATCAGGAACAGCCAGCCGAACGCATGAGTGGTGGCCAGCGACGGATAGAATAGATTTCCAAGCGATTGCGAATAGGCCGACGCCATGCCCGCCAGATAAGTAAAGACCGGGCATGGCAACAAAAAGATGAGTCGGTACGAGCCGTTGGTAAGGGGAGAATGTAGTTCCAACCAGCCCAAGAACGGCGGCACGACAGTCACCAGCAGAATCAGTCCCAGGCCGACTGACGCTGCTGTTGCCGCGCGTTGACACCAAACCGAAGCCAATATTCCCGCGCTGAGCGAGAAAAATAGCGCGTTTAGAAATACCAGAGTCTGGCGCACATACTCGCCCCCGGTAACGCCACCCAGCAGCAAGGAAATGCCCAATAACGGCACCACTGCCAGCAGCGCATAAAACAGAACGACCGAATGGGCGAGCAACTTACCCAGCACCACGTCGTAGCCGCGCAAGTCCGTCAGAAACAGCAGCCCGAGCGTGCCCTCCCGCTTTTCAACACTCAGACAATCAGCCGTCGCCCGATAGCCCGCCACCAGCGCGAAGAGCGTGAGGCCGCCGGTCGCCAGATAAAACAACCCGGCGCCCATTTCGTGGGCGGAAAGCAGGCCAACTCCCAGCCGAAACCAACTGGCAGCAATCAGCAAAATCAGAGGCACCCAAAAGCGGACCCGATAAGTTCCCTGCCGTCGCGTCGCCACGCGCAACTCACGCTCGACGATCGGTAAAACTTGCATGACCTGCAGTTAGCCAAGTTCGCCGGAAGCTTTCCAGCCCGAACCACCGGAACGGTCTCCGCCCACCGCAACGCCATCCAGACATCCAAGCTCCAAATTAAAACAACTTGCCTCCCGATAAGGGCAAAATAAAATGCGGCGGGATCCATACGCGAAAACGTCTGGGCTAATTCAACAATGAAGGCTGAATATTGATTCCTTCCTTTCAGAATAAACTCAGAATTTACTGCGTGAGAATTCGACGAAATTACAACCTAAAGGCAAAATTATGAAACCAACCAGACATCGCAGTGTTCAACTCGCCCCGCATTCGTCGCACGGCGCGCGCGGAGCGTTGGCCCGGACCGGTGCCCTCGTTTTGAGTGCGGCGGTATCACTGTTTGCAACTTCGGCACGCGCGATGTTGTCCGACTATCAGAACGCCGTGATGAGTGAGCCCAGCCTCATCTCGTATTACACCTTTGATGAATCGGATCTTTCAGATAGTAAATTGCTTTATTGGGGCGAAGAAAAAGGGACTCCAGCCGTCGCTTACGCTCCCGGTGTGGATGGTGAAGGCATGTCCCTCAGTTTAGACGGGCAGAATTGGATCAACTTTAACATCGTCCCGGATTTTGCGTTCACGGATGGCGACGGCTCAATCGAGGCTTGGTTCCGGGCTGGCGAAAGAAATTACAATTCACTCCTCTTCGCCAACCGCGACGGATCCACCCGTTACAGCGTCAATCTGGACACCAATAAAAAAGGCATCGGGATGTGGAACGGGACTAATTACTTCCCTACGGTGCCGATTCCGGATGCGGGTAACGCTTGGCATCACTTGGTGGTCGTATTCGAGGGTGGCGACTTCAAGGTCTATTTGGACGGCGTTTATGCCGGTTCCGTAAACCGCCCGTTGGGAAGTCCGTTAGATCGCCCCACCCAGCTCGGCTCCACGTCTCCGTTTGCGGTGGACGAAGGTTGGGTTGGTGAACTGGATGAAGTCGCCTTCTACGCCGATCCCCTGCCACTGGCGACCGTCGAGGCGCATTACCAGGCGTTCCTCGTGGGTAAATCACCGGTGATCGTCAAGTCGCCCAACGGCGGCACGTTTCTACCCGGAGTGACGCTTAATCTCAAAGTCCAAGCCACCGGACCAGATCTCACCTATCAATGGTTCAAAGGCGACGACCTTCTAGCCGGTGAAACGGCAGCCGTTATCTCCCTGCCGAATTTAAGTGCGGCCGAGGTTGGCAACTATTCGGTCAAGGTGTCCAATGCCGCTGGGGAGGTAACCAGTGATACCGCTTCCGTGGCTCTGGAAACCGAACTGCCCGCGGCGTTGGTGTCCTATCAAACGGCGATTTCAAACGAAACCAGTCTGATTTCGTATTACACCTTCGACCGTTTGCAACCGCTCGATGATTTCGGTTCGCATGACGGCACCCTGTCGGGTTCTGCCGACTGGGGCGCGGGGTTGGGTGGCGGCCCAGCGCAGGCTCTGGCCTTGGACGGCAAAGGGCATGTCCGCCTCGGCGCGGTGCCGGATTTTGATTTCACTTCGGGAAGCGGAACCGTCGAGGGCTGGGTCCGGGCGGATTGGAGCGCCTCGGATTCCGTCGCTGATTTTCCATGCCTGTTTGCCAATCGCAACGGCGGCACTCGCTGGAGTTTGCACATGAGCAAGGACAAGTCCACCCTGACCTTTTACAACGGGGCTGGCAGCTCTCTTTACACCATTCCCGGTGGTGCCGGCACCGTCTGGCATCACGTCGCAGCCGTAATTGACGCGGGGAATACCACCTATTATTGGGACGGCGCATTGCTCGCCACGATAGCGCGCCCCTTGGGCGGTGCCAGCGTCACTGTGCAGTTGGGTTCATCCGCAGACAATACAACGGCGGAAGGCTGGTTTGGCCTGCTGGATGAAGTGGCGTTTTACTCAGAGGCCCTGCCCGCCGCCGCAATCGAAGCGCATTACAACGCCTATGCCGGCACCTTCCCTCCGGAAATTACCGCGCAACCCAAAGGAGGATACTATTTGGCCAATCAGCCGTGGCAAATCTCGGTCGGCACGACTGGAGTGCAGTTGAGCTACCAGTGGTATCGCGACGGGGTGGCAATCCCGGGAGCAACGAGCGCCAGTTTTGGCTCGGGAGCGGCCAGTCCCACCCTTTCGGGTCATTACCATGTGGAAGTATCCAACGCCAATGGCACGGTCACCAGCGATGACGTGGAAGTTCACATTGGTAATGACATTGCCAATTATCAAAGCGTCGTTCAGAGCGAAAGTAGCCTCATTTCGTATTACACCTTCGACAACGAGGACGCGGAAGACGCGCAATTTCTCCATCCCGGCACCATCGTGGGTGACACTGAAACCAGCGTGAGCTTCGGTCCGGGTGCGGGTGGAGTGCCCAACAAATCAGTTGTATTGGACGGCACGGGACACATTCGCCTCGGTGAAGTGGATGCGTTCAATTTCTACAGCGGTAGCGGGACCGTCGAAGCCTGGGTGCGCGCCAACTGGGTTAATCCAGCCAGCTACGATCCCACCATTTTTGCGGATCGCTGGGGAGACAGCGTTTGGAGCATTCACATGGAGCGATGGAAGAACTTCATCGGCAACTGGAACGGTGAACGTTTTTATCAACAACCCGTTTCCGGTGCCGAGCAATGGCATCATTACGTCGTTGTTTTTGAGGGCGGTCTCACCAAGATGTACTGGGACGGCAAACCGATCGGTACCGCGATCCAGGCCCTGAACAATTACCTTGGACGCACGACGCAAATCGGCTCCAGCGCCCCGGACGTCACGACTGAAGGTTGGATGGGCGGCCTTGACGAGGTGGCGTTCTACTCCGAGGCGCTGGATGATACCGCCATCTGGAATCACTACGTGGCGATGACCGGCTCGGCGCTACCATTGCCGCCCGCGTTGACCATCACCTTCAGCGGCAACCAGGTCACCGTGGCCTGGCCCGCCGAAGCAACGGACTTCGAATTGGTAACGGCGGACACTTTGCCGACCAACGCTTGGACGGTGGTTCCCGGAGTGATGGGTAACAGTGTAACCCTTGACGCCACGGGGACCAGCCAATTCTTCCGCCTCCGGAAAATTGAAATAGGCGTGCAATAACAAAACACGCAATTAACGCGCTGGCATCCGGAAGCCGGAACACTTCCGGATGCCTCGCTTCCGTTCCGGTCCGGCGCCAATGGCACTGGATTCAGCCGCTGCATCAGCATCTGGACTTCCCACGGACTACTATTCTTTCACGCTGGTTTTCCCCGATCTGGTTCTCTGGTCAGAAATTCGCCCGGATTCATTCCCTCAGATTTGGTGTGACAAGTTCAAATCAGGGGACTGGACGACGGCGGACTTTTTTCCTAGAGTCCGTTTGTGCCGAATCCAGCCAAGAGCACTTCATCCGCCACTGCAGCTAAAACGACGATGCCGTTTGAGGAGGCATTGGAGAAATTGGAGGCCGTCGTGGAAGCGATGGAGTCCGGGGAGCTGCCATTGGAGAAATTGATCGCGCGCTATGAAGAAGGCGTTAAATTTGCGAAAATTTGCCAGGAAAAGCTGGCGGAGGCGGAAGTGAAGATTCAACAATTGGAACAAACCGCCACTGGCGAGTTGAAGTTGAAGCCCCTGACGGCTGATTTGGCCGAAGAATGACATGAGCAGATATCTGGATATGGTGGATGGGCCGGCCCACTTGAAAAAACTCTCGCCGCCACAGTTGGAAGTCATCGCGTCGGAAATTCGTCAGGAACTGATCACCAGCCTGGCCAAGGCGGGCGGCCATTTGGGACCCAACCTGGGAGTGGTGGAGCTGACACTGGCGCTGCACTACGTCTTTGATTCGCCCACCGACAAATTCATCTGGGACGTGAGCCATCAAGTTTATGTCCATAAAATGCTTACGGGTCGCAAAGACCGTTTTCATACCATCCGCCAGACCGACGGATTGAACGGCTTCGCACTGCGCACCGAAAGTGAACATGATTGCTACGGTGCGGGGCATGCGGGCACGGCATTGTCTGCGGCGCTGGGCATCGCCTCCGGACGGGATCGGCGCGGAACAGAAGAGAATGTGGTGTGTATCTTTGGGGATGCCGCCCTGACGAACGGCATTTCCTACGAAGCACTGAATAACATTTCGCAAACCACAAAAAAGTTCATCGGTATTCTGAACGACAATGAGTGGAGCATCGCGGAAAATGTGGGGGCGATTAACAATTACCTCAACAAGCTAATCCGCAATCCGTCCTACAACAAACTGGCGCGGGACTTTCAGAATTTTCTGCGCAGGCTGCCGAAGGGAGAGCTGGCGGCGAAACTGGCGCACAAAGCCGAAGAGGGGTTCAAGGGCGCGCTCTCCGAGGTCAGCCTGCGCCGCAATGTGCCGATTGTGGATGCGGAAGGTCGCGGCGGTTACGGTAGCGCCATTTTGTTCGAGGAACTGGGATTGCGCTATCTGGGCCCGATTGACGGACACGATCTGCCGCTGCTGATCAAGACGTTGGAATTTGCCAAGTCTTGCGATCACCCCATCGTCATTCACATTCTGACCCGCAAAGGCAAGGGTTTCGAAGCCGCGCTCAAGGCGCCGGAAAAATTCCACGGTTTGGGACCGTTTGATGAAAAAACGGGAGAAACCCTGCCGGCCAGCCCGGGCACGGCCCCCAACTACCAGGACGCGTTTGGCCAAGCGTTGGTCAAGTTGTGTCGGAAGAACAACACGTTGGTCGGCATCACCGCAGCCATGCCCAGCGGTACTGGGCTGAAGCATTTGGAAAAAGCCATGCCGGAACGTTACGTGGACGTGGGCATTGCGGAAGAACACGGAGTTATCTTCGCCGCCGGGTTGGCGACCATGGGTTTCCATCCGGTAGTGGCAATCTATTCGAGCTTCCTGCAACGCGCGTATGACTGCATCCATCACGATGTGTGCCTGCAGGATCTGCCGGTGATTTTCTGCATGGATCGCGCGGGATTATCCGCGAATGACGGCCCGACCCATCATGGTCTGTTCGATATCGCGTATCTCCGCTGCCTGCCGAACGTCATTGCGATGGCGCCAAAGGACGAGGACGAACTGCAGGACATGCTGTTTACGGCGACTCACCAGAATCATCCCACTTTCATCCGTTACCCCCGCGGAGCCGGCGAGGGTGTGCCGATCAAGGAGCAACCCAAGTTGCTGGAGGTAGGCAAGGCGGAGGTAATCAGCACGTTCGCCAACTCCGGCAAACGCAAGGTGGCTCTCTTCGGCCTGGGAAACATGTGTCGCGTGGCGCGGGAAGCGGCGGCGGAACTGCGCGCGAGCGACTTCGACGTAGCGATCGTCAATCCCCGCTTCACCAAACCGCTTGACGCAGGAACACATGAATTTTTTGGGCGAGGGGCAGACCTGCTCGTCACGCTCGAAGACCACGTGCTGATGGGCGGTTACGGCGCGGCGGTGTTGGAATGTTTCAGCGATCGCAGCCTGACGACACCGGTGCTTCGGGTCGGTTGGCCGGATCAATTCATCGAACACGCCTCGACGCAGAATGAATTACGTGCCAAATACGGCCTCACCGCCGCCAGCGTGGCCGCGCGAGTGAAGGCGCATTTCACCGATGCGGTGGCGGCACAGCGCAAATTTGCCGAGATCGCCTGAGCGTCAATGGCAGTGGATGTAAACTGCATCCCCAACTTGAAAGATGAGAAAGCCCTCTTTGCTCATCGTCTGGCTGACGGTTTTCATTGACCTGATCGGGTTCGGCATCGTGGTGCCACTGACGCCGATTTTTGCGGAACGGTTTCGCGCCAGCAGTCTTACCATCAGCATCATCCTCGCGAGCTTTTCGGCTCTGCAATTTGTTTTTGCGCCGATCTGGGGACGCTTGTCAGATCGCAAAGGACGGCGGCCCATCATGCTGATCAGCACGGCGGGCGCCATGTTCTCATACGTCATTTTTGCGATCGGGTTGGAATTGCCGAACGCCAATGCGACGCTCGTCATTCTGATCCTCTCGCGCTCGCTGGCCGGGGCGTTCGGCGGAAACATCACCGTGGCGCAGGCTTACATTGCTGACATTACGCCGCCCGAAAAACGCGCGCAGCGCATGGGATTGATCGGGATGGCGTTTGGACTTGGATTTATTTTTGGGCCGGCCATTGGCGGTTTCTGTTTGAAACATGGAGGCGTTGCCGCTCCAGGCTGGGCGGCAGCAGCCATTTGCGCCGGGAACCTGGCATTGGCTTTTGGGTTGTTGCCGGAAAGTCGCCGGGCGGGTTCCGATCACGCACCGCAGCGCCCACATTTCGCCCAATGGAAACACACGCTGATGACTCCCGGCGTCGGCCTGTTGGTGACGGTGTTTTTTCTTTCGACGCTTTGTTTCAGCGCATTCGAAGTGACGCTGGCGTTGTTGGTATGCGACAATTTCAAGATTGATATTCATGACGATGCGGCGACGGCCGCCGTGGCGACCTACCTTTTTGTGTACTGCGGGTTGATCAGCGCTTTGGTTCAGGGCGGCATGATCAAGGGCATCGTGCGGAAGCTCGGCGAACCCAAGGTGATCGCCTTGAGCTTGGTTTTAACCGCAATCAGTTTGATGCTCCTGCCGTTCATTCACGGTGATGGCGCGCTTTCATGGCTGGTTCTGGCGCAGCGCGCGGGCGGCCCTTGGTGGACGCTGCTGGGCACTTTGGCGCTATTGGCCGTAGGCACGAGCCTCACGCGCCCGCCGTTATTTGGGCTGCTTTCCAATCTCACCGCTGCGGACGAACAGGGAGCGAACATTGGCGTCAATCAAAGCGCCGGAAGTCTCGCCCGTATTATCGGGCAATTTGGAGCTCCGCTCATCCTGCTGGACGTTTCGCCTTACGTCCTGTTTCTGGGCAGCGGCTTGATGCTTTTGGTGGTGACGGGCATCGTGCTCCGCCGCTTGGTCCCCGCAAGCCAAAAATCTTCCGCCACCTGACGGCTCCGGCAACCACCTTGCTCGAAGGACAATTAAGGCCCGATCAAAAGACCGGCGGCAGAACTCAAATTCTGCCGCGCTCCGGCACGGCTGGCGCTGGTGATTTCATCGTCAAAATTGGTCCTGTAAAAAGTGAAAACTTTTGAATGACAAGCTGCCGAACTGGTCTTATGGTCAGACTGTCAGAGGTGTTATGAAGTTTAACAACACTCAACTGGAAACGCACAAGGAGCGTTTCTGGAATCGGTCATCCTCAACAATAAACATCAACGTCCAAGCTTATGACCAAAGCCACGATTGAAGCCATCAGTGACGCCATTCGCGATCCCAATCATCCCTTCCGCAAGACGGATTATCAGCCCAAGAAGGCGATGAAGAACCGTTACGAGCGACGAAAAATCAAAGCTTATCTGCATCTGGCCGACTGGGAATCCGAGCCGGTGTAATCCCCGAGCTTTCATGGAAAGTCTTGTCGCCGCCGCACCCGTAAGTGCGGCGGCTCTCTTTTTGGCAGGCCGGGCAAACGCCGAAAAATTCCAACCGATGCGTAACCGCTTTGAAATGACTCTGCGCAATCAGCCGCTTTTCCAAATCCGCGACGATGCACTCCTCAAGTTCAACGATGCGATTACACTCGGTACAAACCAAATGATGCAGGTGAGCGGACGGATGGTCGTTCAACCAGGCGAAGCGGGTGGCGCCGTTTTCAAAGTGGAATCGTTTCACCAATCCAAGCTGTTCCAGGACTTTGACCGAGCGATAAACCGTCGCCAAGTCACAGCGCCCCACAGGAAGCGCCTGAAAAATTTCCTTAGGCGTCAACGACCCCGAAGCGCGCTGTAACACTCGTAGAATCGCACGCCGGGGCGCGGTGATTTTGCGCGCCTCCCGGCGCAGCCGCAGCGAGAGCCGGTGCTCGGCAGTGGCGACCGCCGTAGTCGCGACAACACCCTTCATGCGTCAATGCACAAACACACAGGCAATTCCCGCTGCTGAGCCGATGATGATCGCGCCCAGCTTGGCCAGGTTGAAGCGGTGCAAATCGCTGGATTCAAACAAAATCGTGGTGGAGATGTGCATGAAAATGCCGATGACAATCGCCATCATTTCCTTGCCATAGGCCGCCAGGGTCGTGTGGCTGCTGATGAACATGCCCAGCGGGGCCATGGCCGCAAACAACACCAGGATTCCGATGGCCTTTCCGCGCGGCATTCCGGATTGCAGCAACATGCCCAAGAGCGCGATGGAGACGGGATAGTTATGGACGATAATGCTCGTTAATAAAAGCCGCCGCGTATGCGGGTCCAGTCCCTGCCCCACCCCGGTGTGTCCTTTTCCCAACGCCAAAGCTTCCACCAAAGCGTGCAAACACAGCCCCATCACGATGCCGACGGGCATGCGCTTGGCCACGACATGAGAATGACCATGCTCAACTCCCATGGAAATGACATCCAGCGCCACCTGGATGAAAAATCCCAATAACATCAGGAAGCCGATCAACAAGACCCCGGACGACACCGCGTTCTCGTGGACCGGATGATCGTGGTAAAGTTCCGGCAATAGATGCAGAAACGTCAGGCTGAGTAGGAAGGCTCCGGTAAAGGCGTTCAGGAGACGAATGTGTCGCGCTTCGTAGAGTCGGAAGCCGAACACCGTGAGCGCCCCCAGCGCGATACTCGAGAGCAACAGCAGATACTCCATAAACGGACTTGGAAAGCGTTTAACCGGGAACGCCGCCACCTGGCGCTAATTGCAAAAGTTTGCAATTAGACAGGCCAAAAATCCCGTTGGTCGAAAAACCAACGGGAGACGAAGTTATTTAACCAACAACATCTGCCGGGCGCGTTTGATGGCGCGGCTCAACCGGCGTTGGTAGTGCGCGGGCAGGCCAGTGTATTTACGCGGCAGAATGCGCCCTTGGTCCGTCACGAATTGACGCAGCAGATTGGTGTTCTTGAAATCCAAAGCGTCCACCGTGAAATCTATTTTCGGCTTCGGCCGGGGCGTGCGTCTTTCGGTGCTGTTACGACGTCCGTGTTTGTCCGATTTATCGGTATTGGTCTTGCGTGGCATGGCTACTTGATCTCCTTGTGCAACGTGTGGCGGCGGAGAGCCGGGTTGTATTTTTTCAATTCCAACTTCTCCGTCTGCAGTTTTTTATTGCGAGTGGTCGTGTAACGGGAGGGGGATTTTCCCTCCTTCCGAGCCTCGGTGCATTCGATGGTGATTATTTCACGCGGCATAAAATTTTCTATTCTTCTTTTTCTTTGGCCGGCTTCTCATCCGGCGCGTCATCGTTGTCATCTTCCAACTCGGCGGTCGCTGCGGCATCCACGGTGCCCAACTGTCCAAGCCGACGTTGGCGCAAAGCGCCTTCGCGTTCCAACTGCGCCTGCGCCTGCACGGTGAAACGCGCCCACGGAATGGCTTCGAGTCGCGCCTTCGGAATCGCCTTCCCGGTCAATTCACACACACCATAAGTGTTTCGCTCGATTCGTTTCAAGGCTTCTTCAATCTCGTAAAGCGCGTCTTGATCGGCGGATAACAAACTGAGCGCGAAATCACGGTCAAAATTGTCCGTTCCAGAATCGGCCATGTGCAGACCGTATCCCGCGATTTCCTCAGCGGATTCTTTTGCCAGTCCCGACATTTGTTGGACCAATTGAGCGCGCAACTCTTGCAGGTGGAGATAATACTTTTGCCACTCGGGCCTCACGCGTTTGGGCCTAAGCTCCTTGGCGCCTGATTTTCCGCCCACGGGGCGACCGAGGATCGCTGCGGCTGAGGCTGGCGCATGTGAGATCACTCGTCCCGTTTTCTTGGTTACTTTCTTCTTTGCAGTCACGCGTCTTTTTTTCGATATTCTGGCCTGATTTTTCACTCCTCGGAGCCCATTGTTTCCTACGAGGGGCGCGACTGTATCAGATGAACGGAAATAATCCATAAAAAAGTTCAGTAAAAACACCTTCAGAATTGACGGCTGATTTTCAAAAAGTATCGCTGGCCGCTCTTGACTTGACCCCGGCTTTCCTCAACATCGTTTCGTGGCTTTATTCACAATCCAGAGTGATTTTCGGTACGAGGTCGTTCGGAAGATTTTCGAGGGCGGCATGGGGGTGGTGTACGAGGCCGAGCAGCGCGGCGCCCGCAACTTTGTAAAACGGGTGGCCATTAAAATCATCCGCCCCAATTACGCCAGCCAGAAGATGTTCATCGAGAACTTCATTGGCGAAGCCAAACTGGTCGCCGACCTCATCCACACCAACATCGTCCAAACCTATCACCTCGGTGAAACCAACAACGCCTGTTTCATTGCGATGGAGCTTATTCGCGGGGTGAACCTGGAGCAATTCGGCCAGCAGCTTGCAGAGAAACGCCGCCAATTGCCGTTGGAGCTGGCGGTGTTTATCACCAGTCGGGTGGCACGCGGACTGGCCTACGCCCATGCGAAGACCGGCCCGGATGGAAGGCCGCTGGGCATCGTACATCGCGATGTCAGCTTCAAGAACATCATGATCGCTTTCGAAGGCGACGTTAAGTTGACCGATTTCGGCATCGCCAAAGCGCGCGGGTTTTTGACGGATCAAGAAGGCGAGGTCGTCGCGGGCAAGGCCGATTACATGAGTCCCGAACAGGCGGATTTTCAAATCACGGATAAACGGTCCGATCTTTTTTCCGCGGGCGTGGTGCTGGCGCACCTGGTGCTTGGATACAACATTTTCAAGGGACTCACCGCCGAAGAATCACGCCAGCGAGTCATCAAGCAGCCGGCCCCCGACTTTCGCACCTTGGACGCCCGCGTGGACGACCGGTTAAATAACATTCTACAGCGTTGTTTGACCCGGGATCGCCAGCAACGCTTCGCCACCGCGGATGAGTTGATGTACGAGCTGGAGTATTACATCTACCACGGCGGCTATGGCCCCACCAACGAGACGCTGGGCAAGTTCATCCGCGAACTGTTCGGCCAATCCCCGTCTGCGATACAAACCGCGGAATTACAGGAGCGGACCGAACTTATGGAAAACAGTTCCCGGCTCCACGCCAACCCGTAACGCAGTGAAACGACGCATCTCAAATTCCATGGTCCGCCTCGGCCTGTTGCAACACGCCTGCGGCCCGGACCCGATCGCCAATCGCAAAAAAGCCCTGACGCTGGCGGAACGTGCCGCCAAACAGGGCGCGCAAATCATCTGCACGCAGGAGTTGTTCACCTCGCAATACTTTTGCCAGAGCGAAGATCACGACTGTTTTCAACTGGCCGAACCCATCCCCGGACCGAGCACGCAGGCGTTTCAAAAACTGGCCAAGCGACATCAAGTCGTCGTGATCGCGTCGCTTTTCGAGAAACGCGCGGCGGGTGTTTATCATAACTCCGCCGCCATCATTGACGCGGATGGGGAATTACTCGGCACGTATCGGAAGATGCACATTCCGGATGACCCGCTGTATTATGAGAAATTTTATTTCACCCCGGGCGATTTGGGTTTCCGTGTGTGGAATACGCGCTACGGTAAAATCGGCGTTTTGATTTGTTGGGATCAATGGTATCCGGAAGGCGCGCGACTGACCGCCATGCAAGGCGCGCAAATCCTGTTCTATCCCACCGCCATCGGCTGGCATCCGAGCGAAAAACCCTCACACGGGGACAAGCAACATGGCGCCTGGGAAATCATTCAACGCAGTCATGCCGTGGCCAACGGATGTTACGTGGCCTCGGTGAACCGGGTTGGCCATGAAATCCTCTCCGCAGTGGGCGGCGCGGGAATCGAGTTTTGGGGCCAAAGCTTTGTCGCCGGCACCGCTGGTGAGATTCTGGCCAAGGCCGGCAATCACCAGGAAGAAGTCCTCATTGTCCCCGTGGACCTGGCGCAAGTGGACCTCACTCGCACGCATTGGCCATTTTTGCGGGATCGCCGAATTGACGCTTATGGCGACATCACCCGCCGACTCATTGACTGACTGGGAAAGCCGACCTTGACTTGAAGTGGCGATTTTCCTTTCGCTCCGCTTGCCCCCCTGCCCTTTTTGCATCAACATTCTCGCGCAATGAAAAAGAAACCGTCTGCTCACGCCGAACCGAACCTTCGCCCCTTTTCCAGCGCCCTGCTTGACGGGCCGGAACGCGCCGCCGCGCGCGCCATGTTGTATCCAGTCGGCTTTCGCGCGGAAGATTTCAAAAAACCGCTCATCGGGGTGGCGTCCACCTGGAGTGACGTCACGCCGTGCAACATGCACATTGACGATCTCGCCCTGGCGGCTGAAGCCGGCGTCAACGCCAACGGCGGCAAGGCGATTGTCTTCAATACCATCACCGTTTCCGACGGCATCTCGAATGGCAACGAGGGTATGAAATACTCGCTCGTGTCGCGCGAAGTCATCGCGGACTCAATCGAAACCGTGGTCGGCTGCGAAGGGATGGACGGCTACCTTGCCATCGGAGGTTGCGATAAAAACATGCCCGGCGCCTTGATTGCCATGGCGCGCATGAATCGGCCCGCCGTTTTCGTTTACGGCGGCACCATTTTACCCGGATTACTCAAGTCGCCACATTCGCCCAACGGCGACAAGGAAGTTGATATTGTTTCCGTCTTTGAAGCCATCGGACAACACGCTGCGGGTAAAGTCAGCGACGCAGAGTTGCACGCGGTGGAATGTTGCGCCATTCCCGGGCCGGGCGCCTGCGGCGGCATGTACACCGCCAACTCCATGGCCAGTGCCATTGAAGCGCTGGGTATGAGTCTGCCCAACAGCTCGGCGCAAAACGCCATTTCCAAGGCGAAGCTCGAGGATTGTCGGCGCGCCGGCGCGGCGGTGGTGGACATGTTGCGCCAAGGCATCCGACCGTGCGATATTCTCACCCGCAAAGCCTTCGAGAATGCGATCACCACCGTTATCGCGTTGGGCGGCTCAACCAATTGCGTGTTGCACCTATTGGCCATCGCCCAGGCCGCGAACGTAAAACTCTCGATTGACGATTTCACCCGCATCGGCAAACGCGTGCCGGTGCTGGCGGACCTACGACCAAGCGGCACCTTCAGCATGAGCGCACTCGTGGCGATCGGTGGCATTCGACCGCTGATGAAGACCTTGTTGGATGCCGGTTTGCTTCATGGCGATTGCCTTACCGTCACCGGCGAAACCATGGCCGCAACCCTGGCGGACGTGAAGCCTTACCCGCCCGGCCAGAAGATCATTTATCCGCTGGATAACCCAATCAAGAAAGACAGCCACCTGGTCATCTTCTACGGCAACCTCGCGCCCGAGGGCGCCGTCGGTAAAATCACCGGCAAGGAGGGCACACGTTTCGAAGGTAAAGCCATCGTATTCAACGGCGAAGAAAAAGCCTTGCACGCCATTCTCGATGGCACGGTCAAAGCCGGACACGTTGTGGTGATTCGCGGTGAAGGTCCTAAAGGCGGTCCTGGAATGCGCGAAATGCTTTCTCCGACAAGCGCCATCATGGGTAAAGGTCTGGGTAAAGACGTGGCGTTGCTGACCGATGGCCGGTTCAGCGGCGGCAGCCACGGATTTGTAGTCGGTCACGTCACGCCGGAATCCTATGTTGGCGGTCCGATTGCGCTCGTGAAAAATGGCGACAAAATCATCATTGATTCCGTCAAACGCACGCTCACGTTGGCCGTGTCCGCCAAGGAACTGGCGAAGCGAAAGAAAGCTTGGAAACAACCCAAACCGCATTACACCCGTGGCGTGCTGGCCAAATTCGCCGCGCACGTGACCAGCGCTTCGCAAGGCGCCGTGACCGATTTGGATTTGAAATTGTAACCTCGGCAAACGGTCGCCAATGCGGTGGGCGGCTACGTAGTTCCCCTGTCACGCCGGGGCGGCAACGCCTCCGGGATTGCGTCTGCCATCACGCTTTGTTGACGTATGACATGATACTGTCATAAAATGACAACATCATGGCTGCTCTAAAACCTGAACCACCCGTCTCCCGGCGGCGGGCGCAACGCGGTTGGTCACAAGCCGAACTGGCGCGGCGCGCGGATATTCCCCGCACCACCATCAGCGCCATCGAAGGCGAACGCCTCACCCCTTCCGTCACCACGGCATTGGCCTTGGCGCACGCGCTCGAATGTTCCGTTGAAGAGTTGTTCAGCGACGCGGCGTTGCCCGCACCCACCGGGCCGACCTGGGCTTGGATGCCCCGGACAGAACCATGCCGGTATTGGGAGGCGGAAGTGGGCGGACGCCGCTTGCTCTACCCGGTGGAAAGCCTGGCGCTCAACGTGATTCCGCATGACGGCGTGTGGCGCGGCGGGCCGGGCCGGGATGTCGGTGAAACCCTGGCAACGGCCACATTGGTGCTCGCGTGTTGCGATCCTGCCGCCGGCTTGCTCGCCGCGGAATATGCGCGGACCAGCGGTTTGCGGCTCATCGTGTTCCCGCGCAGCGGTAGCGAGGCCATTGATTTGTTGAAGCGCGGCTTGGTGCATCTGGCGGGACTGCACCGCTCCACTCAGGAGCATCCCCAGCGCAATCTGGAAACGGTGCATAAAGAGTTGGGCAACGGTTTCCGTCTGGTGCGCGTGGCGGACTGGCAGGAGGGGTTGGCGCTCCCGACGGACTGGCGTTCGCGCTCGCCTTCGAGCGTCGCCCGTCAGGTGCAGCGCTGGGCGTTGCGTGAAACCGGTTCGGCGGCACGGGAGTGTCTTGACCAACTCCACGCTGGCGCCACGGGACGAACGGTTCACAGTCATGCCGCGGTTGCGGAAGCCATTCGTGGCGGCTGGGCAGAGGCGGGCGTGTGCGTGCAGTTATCTGCCGAAGAATCGGGCTTGAACTTTCTGCCAGTTCGCATCGAGGCTTTGGACTTTTGCTTCTCCGGAAAACGGCAACACGATCCCCGCCTGCAGGCGTTTCTGCGGCTTCTGCGCAGCCGATCGTATCGCCAGATCATTGGCGAGTTGCCCGGGTACGATACCCGGCACACCGGCGAAGTCTGCTCAGTCTGACCGGCAATGAATACCTCCCCAGGCAACTCGTGCGCGAGCCAACCCGCGTTTACGCTGATTGAGCTCCTGGTGGTCATCGCCATCATCGCTGTGCTGGCGGGAATGTTGTTGCCGGCGCTGTCGCGGGCGAAGGAAAAATCCAGGGAAACCCAGTGCGTCTCGAACCTGCGCCAATGGGGACTCGCTGTGCAAATGTATGCGGAAGATCACGAGGGTTTCCTGCCGCATCCGGATGATCGCCGCCGCGATGGCGGCATCCTTGGTTCGACAACGCATCCCGAGCATGATTTCAGCTACGTGGACCTGCTGCCTGCGTATCTCGGCGTCCCGGCGTGGCGGGACTATCCAGTCGATGCAAAACCCACCGGCGGAATCTGGCAATGCCCGTCCGTCCGGCTGTTGGCGGAATCGGAATACGATTATCAGCCGGCGGCGAATGGTTATCACAGCTATGCCATGAACTCCTATCTCGCCCACGATTTCCTTTATGGCCTGCCGTGGGGCGCGGAGTTGCAGCCCAGTTTTCTCAAGTTGTCGCGAGCGGTCGCTCCCTCCCGGACCGTTGCGATGTTCGAGCAGACCCTCGATCCGCGGGCGGGTTATGGGCTGGCGGGGTCGTTTCGCATGGCCGGTTACCAGACTGCCGAGGACGCCCGCGCGGCCGCCGAACGTCACGCCCGCCGCCGCAGCGAATTGGGCGGCATCGTACTGCACCTCGACGGTCACGTGCGCTGGCGCAACGATCTTTGGAACAAGTTCCGTTCCAATCCGCGCATCCCGCAACGGGGCGATCCAACCTGGTTTCCTTACTATTACTAAACCAACTCCATTCGAATGAAACATCGCCAAACGAACATGAATAACAACAACACCCCCACGACCTCGAACCATTGCTTCCACCGAAAATGGCTGGCCGCTGTTTTGGTGATTGGCAGCCTGCCGGTGCTGACCCACGCCGTGGACTTTCCGATCACAACCGATACTTATCTGGACAGCCGTCCGGATAATCAAACGGCGAACTACGGTCTTAACGGCAGCGTGCGAGTGTTGGTAAACAGCGATACTTCGGTGACGCGCGGGCTGTTCGCCATTCCGGAAGCACTGGCCGGGTATCCGCCGGAAGCCCTACAGGAAGCGCGGGTCTATTTCTACGTGTTTCAGGACAATACGAAGACCCGTGATATCCGCCTCTATCCGCTGACCACATCGTTCGTCGAGGGCACGGGAGCGACGGGATCGGGGGCAACATGGTTCACCTGCGACGGAACAAACAACTGGACGACTCCCGGCGGAGATTGGGACACCACCCACGCGGTACTCGGGGTGAAGGAGCCGGTGTTGGACCTGGACCTCAACGACCGGTTTTTCAGTTGGGACATCACCGGGCTGCTCACCAATAATTTGACGCGGTCCAATCTGCTGACGCACGGCGCGATTCTCATCATTGACGAATCTCCCATTCCCGCCACCAGTTCGGATCGCGCGCCTTTCACATCGTCGGAAAGCACGTCCAATCCCGCGGAGTATTTGCCCCGGATTGCCGTGACCCTGCGCCAGCCGGTCCTGAACCTCGTCAAGTCGGGCGCGAACGAATTCCGTCTGAACATTGCCAACGCCATCCCGTCCCGCCTCCATCGCATCGAACGAACTTTTGACCTGACCTCGCCGGCCAACTGGACCGAAGTCGTCACACTTCAGGTGACTGGTACGGAAACCAACTGGACCGAAGCCGCGTTTGGCGCAGGAACAAACGTCTTTTATCGCGTGCAAGTTGAACCATGAGGGGCGATCGCCAATCACGCCCTCTGGTGCGGCTCGTCACCGGAGAACGGGGCGCGGGCAAGACGCGCTGGTGTGAAGGCGCAATCGCGTCGGCGCGGGCGGCCGGCCACAGCGTGCGCGGGCTGCTCTCGCCAGGCCTCTTCGTGGCCGGAAAAAAGGCCGGCATTCTGGTGCGGGACATTCATTCCAGCGCGGAACGCCACCTCGCCAGCCCTCACGTCCCATCCGGCGCGGACGCGAAACGCCTTTGGGATTTTCACGATGAGGCGATGGCGTGGGCCAATGAGCGGCTGCGGATGGCGGGTCCTTGTCACACGTTGCTGGTGGATGAAGTCGGGCCGATGGAACTGGTGGAGAATCGCGGGTGGACGGCGCTCTGGCCGGTCTTGCGCGATGGCGGTTTCACGCAGGCCATCCTGACCGTGCGACCCACGTTGCTGGAAACTTGTAAGGAGCGGATTCGCCAACTCGGTGAGTTTGAATGGGAGATCATTTCCTGCCCGGTCAGAAAGGACACACATGTCTCGCTCTCACACTGAACACCACACCCTTCACGTCGCGCTGGTGGCAGCCGCTTTGTTGACGCTCGTCGTCACTGCGGAGGCCGCGCCACTGACGCTGACCAACAGCGAGGGACGCGAATTGAAATTGAACCAATCGCCGGCGCGCCTCGTGGTGGCCGGACACGGTTCGTTCATGATCGTCCATGCCGCCGCGCTCTTCCCCGAGGCAAAGGAACGCCTCCGCGCCGCCGCAGGCGGACGCCAGTTGCGGGGGGATAATTTCGATTTCCTGATCAAAGCGGGGCGCGTCTCGCCCGACCTTGTGCTGCTCGGCCCGGAGGTCGGGCCGGAGCAACTCGCGCCGCTGCGCCCGGACCTCGTGCTGCTCAAGAGTGTTTCGGTGCGGCTCGGTGACGCGCTCGAAAAGATCCGCCTCCCTTCGTTTTATTTCGATCTCGAGACTCCGGAGCAATACGAGCGAGAACTGGTCAGCCTGGGAAAAATCCTGGGAGATGCGCAACGGGCCGCGGACCTGGTGGCTTACTATCGTGAACGCCGCAACATCGTCTCCAAGCGGCTGGCGGACTTGCCACTCGAAAAACGACCGCGCGTCTTGCTGATTCAGGCTTCCGCCAAAGGCGGCACGCTTTCATTCAGCGTGCCGGCGAAGGACTGGATGCAAACGCGGCTGGTCGAACTCGCCGGCGGCATTCCCGTCTGGCGGGATGCGCCCACGCGCAGCGGCTGGACGGTGGTCAGCCTCGAACAGGCGGCCGCGTGGAATCCGGATGTGATTCTCCTGGTGGACTACGGCGAGGGCAGCACCGAAATGGCGGCGCGCATCCGGGGCGATCGCACCTGGCAAAAACTGGACGCGGTGAAGCACGGCAGAGTCTGGACGTTTCCGCGCGATTTCGTCTCCTGGGATCAACCTGATCCGCGCTGGGCATTGGGTCTGATGTGGGCGGCCAAACGCCTGCATCCGGAACGGTTCACCGAACTAAACCTTTGGGCGGAGGTGGTGAACTTCTACCAGTGGTATGGCCTGAATGAAGCCGAGGTGACGGCGCAAATCAAACCGCGACTGCGTGGCGACTGGCCATGAACCCATGACTCGTCCACCCCGGCTCACTTCACCCTGGCTGCTGCCCGCGCTCCTGTTGCCGCTGATCCTCCTGTCGCTGCTGCTCGGGCGCTATCCGCACCCGCCGGGGATGTCGGTGCGCCTGCTTTGGGAGGATGAACTGGCCCGGGAACTGGTGTGGAGTCTGCGCCTGCCGCGCGTCTGTGCCGCCGTGCTGCTGGGCATGGCCTTGGGCGCGGGTGGCGCGGTGCTGCAGATGCTCTTTCGCAATCCGCTGGTTGAACCGGGTTTTCTGGGCGTATCCCAGGGCGCGGCCTTTGGGGCGGCGCTGGCCATTCTCTTCTTCAAAGGCGCGATCATTTTGTTGCCCTTGAGCGCCGGGTTGTTTGCGTTGGGCGGGTTGGCCTTATCCTACACGCTCGCGCGACATCTCAAATTCGGCGGTTGGATCATGCGACTGGTTCTCGCGGGCATCGTGGTTTCCGCGCTCTTTTCGTCCGGTCTGGGCTTGCTCAAAAGCATGGCCGATCCGCAGCGCGAATTGCCGGAGCTGACCTTCTGGCTGCTCGGCGGCCTGTGGGGTGTTTCGTGGGACGATGTGCAACGCATGGTGGCCATTGTCGTTCCCGCCTTGATCGTCATCAGTTTGATGCGCTGGCGCATTTCGATACTCGCGTTGGAGGAAGCCACGGCGTTTTCGCTGGGCGTAGCCGCGGGGCGGGAGCGCGCCCTGTTGGTGGTGGCGGCAGTAGCCGCCACAGCCGCGGTCGTTTCGGTGGCCGGCATGGTGGGATGGATTGGATTGCTCGTGCCGCACATTGCCCGGCGTCTGTTGAGAGCAGATTCCCGCTCGTCGCTGCCGGGTGCGATGTGGTTGGGGGGCATCTTTGCCTTGGGCTGTGATGATGTCGCCCGCACCTTGACTCCCGGAGAAATCCCGCTCGGCATCCTCACCTCGTTGATCGGGGCGGTTGGATTTGCCGTGATTCTGATGCGCGGAAAAGGGTCAGCCCGCGAATGACAGCCACCCCGTCCATTCTGCGTCTGGAGCGTGTTGTCTTCGGTTACACGGAGGACGAAACCGTGTTGCGCGGCATTTCGTTGTCCATCCCCACGGGCGCGCTGACGGCGATTCTCGGCCCGAATGGTGGCGGTAAAACCACATTGCTGCACCTGCTGCTCGGCTGGTTGCGGCCGCGCACCGGCACGTTGCAACTCCAGGACCGCCCGCTCGACGCTTTCAGCCATCGAGAACGCAGTCGTCTCATCGGGTTGGTCCCGCAGAGCGAACACATTCCATTTGAGTTCACCTTGCTGGACTATGTCCTGCTCGGGCGCGCGCCCCATCTCGGTCCGTTGGAAATGCCGGGAGCTTCGGATCTGGCGGCGGCGCGGCAGGCCATCCAGCGCGTCGGGTTGAATGAATTGATCTCGCGTCCGCTGACGCACATGAGCGGCGGCGAACGCCAACTGGCGACGATCGCCCGCGCGTTGGCGCAACAACCTGCCGTGCTCCTGCTGGACGAACCCACCTCGCATCTCGACCTCGCCAATCGCCGCCGCGTGCGCAACGTGTTGCGTCAACTCGTCAGCGATGGCATCACCGTGATCTGCACCACGCATGATCCGGCATTGGCGGCGGGAATGGCCGATGCCATCGTCTTGATGCGCGCCGGCGAGGTGGTCGCCGCCGGCCCGACTGAAACCACCTTGACCTCGGAAAAACTCAGCGCGACTTATGGCCTGCCGGTTGCCGCCCGCCGCGTTGACAACGAATGGCTGATCACTTCATGAACTGCAACTCTACCACTGACTGGCTCGCCCATTGGGAGTCCCTGGTCCGACAAAGGGACGCCGGCGAGCACATCACCGCGCTCGTTGCCGACACTGACGACGAGTGGCGAACCCGCGCCGCAGACTATGCCCGGCACGCCCCACTCCGAAACGAAGGTCGCCGGGTGGCCCAAGCGGTTCTGGCTTCGGCCTGTCAGGTGGTGGCCCACGCGACCGTGCTCGATATTGGAGCGGGAACGGGAATCTGGAGCGTGCCACTGGCCAATTGGGCCGCACGGGTCACGGCCTTGGAACCCTCCCCGGCCATGCGCGCGCAATTGGAAAAAGCGGTGGCGGCGGCCGGCGTTGGCGACCGCGTAACGATTGACCCGCGGGCCTGGCCCGGCATTGAAATTCCGAAGCACGACGTGGCACTATGCGCCCACGTACTCTACGGAATCGCCGACTTTCGCGGCTGGATTGAGGCCATGACTGCAAGCGCCCGCGAGCTGTGCGTGTTGTTGCTTCGTGCGCCCGCCGCCGATGATTTCCTGAACGAGGCGCGACGCCTGATTGAGAAAACCCAAGCGGCCAGGCCGGACGCCTTTCTGGCTGCGAACGCGCTGTGGCAAATGGACCTTCGTCCGCACATCCTGATGGAATCCATCGCCGCGCCTTACTCGGGAACCTACCCTGACCCGGCGGCGGCCCTGGTTGGCCTGAAGCAAATCCTTCATTTGCAAGCCGAGTCGCGTTATGACCAATGCTTGACGGAACTGCTGGAGCGGCGGCTGGATCGAACTCCTGAAGGCTTGCGACTACCGCCCCGACCACCCACCGCCATTCTGATGTGGCAACCGCCGGGCCACACTCGCACGCTGCTTGAACTACTGGCAGCGCTCACAACGAAATTCTCAACGGAACGCCCGTGAGATTGCGGAGGTGATTCAGTGGGGGAAAGCTTTGATTGAAGTCAGGAGGAGGAATTGACTAGACTGCGGCTGCTTACCAGCTTCACTGGTATCGGTTAAATTTACATGGAGCATTCAATGGACAAACATGAATTGAAAAACAAAGTGGCATTGATTGGTGGCGGCGCCAAAAACCTGGGTGGGCTGATCAGTCGCACTTTTGCGCAGGAAGGCGCCCGGATTTGTGTGCATTACCACGGTGAGGCGACCAAAGCCGAGGCCGACAAAGTGGTGGCGGAGATCAAGACAGGAGGCGGCGAAGCTTTTGCGGTAGCCGCGGATTTCACCAAGCCGACCGAAGTGGCGGGAATTTTCACTGCCGTCAAACAAAAATTCGGCGGAATTGATATCGCCGTGAACACGGTGGGCAAGGTGCTGCGCAAGCCGATCATCGAAACCACCGAAGCGGAATACGACAGCATGATGGCCATTAACGCCAAGGCCGCTTATTTCTTCATCAAGGAAGCCGGACTGCATTTGAACGAGGGCGGCAAAATCATCACCATCGTCACCTCGCTGCTGGCCGCTTTCACTGATGGTTATTCGACCTATGCGGGCGGCAAGGCGCCGGTGGAACACTTCACCCGCGCGGCGGCCAAAGAATTCGCCAAACGCGGCATTTCCGTCACGGCGGTTGGTCCCGGCCCAATGGATACTCCTTTCTTTTACGGTCAGGAAACGCCTGAACGCGTGGCGTACCACAAATCACAATCGCTCAATGGCGATTTGACCAAGATCGAAGACATCGCCCCCATCGTGAAATTTTTAGCGACGGAAGGCTGGTGGATTACCGGTCAAACCATCTTCGCCAACGGCGGCTACACCACGCGTTGATCCCTTGGAGTTTCGGGTTGAGAAACACCAAACCAGAACGGTGATTTCTCGTTGCTGGCATTTGGGGGGATTGCCGCAACCCCAAGGCAACGAACTTCAAACCGCCTGGCCACAACGCGCGCGCAACCCAACGGCGTGCGCGCTTTCGTTCAGATGAACTCGTTGATCAAGTTTTCCAGATACTCCTGGCGGCCGCTGGCATTGGCTGTGATCTCGCCTTTTTCGAGCATGTACGCCTCCAGCTCCTTGAATCCGACTTTGCCCTTTTCGATCTTGGCGCCGATGCCCGAGTCCCATGAGGCGTAACGCTGCCGCACAAATTTGTCCAAGCGTCCATCCTGACGAATCGCCACGGCGATTTTGAGACCGCGCGCAAAAGCGTCCATGCCGCCGATATGCGCGTGAAACAAATCCACCGGCTCAAAACTCTCGCGCCGCACTTTCGCATCAAAGTTGACCCCGCCGGTTTTAAAGCCGCCATACTTCAGCACGCTCAACATTGTGTACGTGGTGAGGTAAATGCTGGTCGGGAACTGATCGGTGTCCCAGCCGAGCAATTCATCGCCCGTATTTGCGTCAATGGACCCCAGCGCGCCCGCCGCGCCAGCGACTTCCAATTCGTGCTGCATGGTGTGCCCGGCCAGCGTGGCGTGATTGGTTTCCACGTTCAGTTTGAAATACGGCAACAATCCGTAGGCGCGCAGAAAATTCAAACACGCCGCCGCATCTGAATCGTATTGATGCTTGGTCGGCTCTTTCGGTTTGGGTTCGATGTAAAATTGCCCCTTGAAGCCGATCTGCTTTTTATAGTCCACCGCGAGGTGCAGCAATCTAGCCATGTGATCCTGCTCGCGTTTGAGGTCCGTGTTGAGCAACGTCATGTAGCCTTCGCGCCCACCCCAAAAAGTGTAACCGCCGCCCTTCAGTTCATGTGTGATCTCCAGCGCCTTCTTGATCTGTGCTGCCGCGAACGCAAAAGCGTCTGCGTTACAACTCGTGCCGGCTCCGTGCATGAAGCGTGGATTGGAAAATAGATTAGCCGTTCCCCACAGTAACTTGATCCCGGTCCGCTTCTGTTCGGCCTTCAGCACCCGGACCACGGCATCCAGATTTTTGTTGCTCGCGCGCAAACTGTCGCCTTCCGGCGCCAGATCGCGGTCGTGAAAGCAATAAAACGGCGCGCCGAGTTTTTCCAAAAATTCAAACGCCACGCGCGCGCGATTTTCGGCATTGGCGACTGAATTGGAGCCGTCATCCCAGGGGCGCTGCATGGTGCCGACCCCGAAGGGATCGCTGCCCGTGCCCCGGAACGTGTGCCAATACGCCACGGCAAAGCGCAAGTGCTCGCGCATCGTTTTGCCGCCCACCACCGCATCGGCATTGTAGTGCTTGAACGCGAGCGGATTCTTGGACTTCGGACCTTCGTATTTGATCTTTGGAATTTTCGGAAATGCTGCGGGCATGATGTTGTTATTCGTTATCACCAACCTCCTGAAGCGGCCCACGCAAACCAGGGCGCGGCAGCCCGGCTTCAGGTCAATCTGGTGACAAGGATGCCGGGCCGGATTCGCTTTGGCAATCTTTCCGTGCAACGGGACGGCGCGCAATGGAGTCTGGAGTTGCGCTGGGCTGGTAATTCTGCCAACACTATGTCGTCGGAAGCGTGGCCGGGGTCTTAGCTCAGTTGGTAGAGCGTCTCGTTCGCAATGAGAAGGTCAGGGGTTCGAACCCCCTAGACTCCACCAGCCCCTCCCCGAGGACCTGCCCAGTTACACAAAACGTATCAACCTTATGCCCCGCCCGACCTCGCTGGTAAAAATAATGATCGGGGTGGGTCTCGCCAGCGTGCTGCTCTACTTTGTCGGCTTTTCCTGGATTGAACATAATCGCTATAAAAAGGGACCTTGGGAATTTACCTTTCTCGAAACCAACCAGACCCCGGCGCTGCAAATCACTCAACCTGCCCTGGGACTGAGCAACGTAACCCTTGTCTTTTTCGACGCACCTGCGCCCGCCAACCTGCCGCAAACGGTTCGCTTCCAGTTGGGAGAAAAGCCGCCTTTCGAGCTTCCATTTGGGCGTTGCGTATTCCTTGATACCTTGTTCCTGCCGGGCACCGTCGTGGTGAACGTGTTTGGGCACGAAATTCAGGCGTTGCCGCGCACGCTGACCATTGACCGCATTGAGCGGCCCTGGAAATCCGGGGAGAAAATTCTTTTGACCAACGGCGCCTCCGCTACATTGTCCCCTGAGTGAGATATGTTGCTGGTCATTGATAACTACGACTCGTTCACCTACAACATCGTGCAATACCTCGGCACGATGGCGGTGGACTTGCAAATCGTCCGCAACGACCAGATCACCGTGACACAAGCGCGGAAACTGCAGCCGGAGCGCCTGCTCATTTCCCCCGGCCCCTGTACGCCACAGGAAGCGGGCGTTTCCAATGAAATTCTGCGCGCCTTGGGGCCAACCATTCCCACGCTCGGAGTCTGTCTTGGACATCAATGTATCGGCCATGTCTTTGGGGCCAACGTCGTGGTCAACCATCAGATGATGCACGGCAAAACTTCGCTCATTCAACACAACGGAAAGGAATTGTTCGCCGGAATGCCCAATCCCTTCCCGGCCACACGATATCACTCTCTGATCATCGAGCGCGCTTCCCTGCCCGCTTGTCTGGAAGTCACGGCGGAAACCGACGCCGGTGAAATCATGGGGGTACGCCACAAGGAATTTCCCATCTGGGGCGTGCAGTTTCATCCCGAAAGCATCCTCACCGAAAACGGTGCCGATATTTTTCGTAATTTCCTGAAACTGAAATAAGCGATCCGGCGTGGATGGCTTCCACCTCCGTTCGGAGGGAAATAAACCGATCCGCCATAGCAACCGGGGCGCTTGACCGGATGCTTCGCTCTACCCTACGTTCGTGGTCATGTCGCCGCGCAAAATTGGATTGGCCATTTTCGGAATCGTCACACTAATCGGATTGAATTCCCCGGGCGCACCCCGGCCGAACATTCTGCTGATCCTGACGGATGACATGGGCTTTTCCGATCTCGGTTGTTATGGCAGCGAGATTGCCACGCCAAACCTGGATCGGCTGGCAGCCGAGGGACTGCGCTTCACTCAATTTTACAATACCGCTCGCTGCTGGTCGTCACGCGGTTGCCTGATGACCGGCTATTACGCGCAGGCCATTCGGCGGGACACACTGCCGGACATTCCCAGCGGCGGCAACGGCAAACGCCCCCGTTGGGCGCCCTTGGTCAGCAAATTTCTGCAAGCCGCCGGGTATCGCTGTTATCATTCCGGCAAATGGCACATTGACGGAGACCCACGACAAAACGGTTTTCATCACAGCTACGAAGTGCGGAATGAGAATAACAACTTTCGGCCCGGCGCCGACAGGGCAGACGGTCGCCCGGTGCCGCCGCCGGAGAACTATTATTCCGCCACCGCGTTTGCGGATCACGCCATCAAATGCCTGAAAGAACACGCGGCCAATTACGCGAACCAACCTTTCTTTGCCTACCTGTGCTTCATCACGCCGCATTTTCCGTTGCAAGCGCCCGCCGCCGATATTGCGAAATATGCGCACACTTACGACGCCGGTTGGAACGTGATGGCGCAACGGCGCTACGAGCGGATGACGACTCTGGGGCTGGTGCATCACGCCCTGCCGCCAATGCAGCGCGACGTCGGACCGCCGTATTATTTTCCCGAAGCGTTGCGGCAACTGGGCGACGGAGAAATCAATCGGCCGTTTCCGTGGAGTGAGCTGACGCCGGTTCAGCAAAAATTTCAGGCTGCCAAAATGTCGGTTCATGCCGCGATGGTGGATCGGATTGATCAGGAGATCGGACGGGTGCTGGAGCAACTTCAAGCCATGGGCGCTTACGAAAACACGTTGATTCTCTTCGCCTCCGACAACGGCGCGAGTGCGGAAATCATGGTGCGCGGCGACGGTCATGATCCCGCCGCGCCGCCGGGTTCAGCTCAATCCTTCCTTTGCCTGGGACCGGGCTGGTCGAGCGCCTGCAACACGCCGTTTCGTCTGCACAAAACCTGGGTGCATGAAGGCGGGATCGCCGCCCCGTTGATTGCGCATTGGCCGGCAGGTTTCAACGCACGCGGCGAATTGCGCACTACTCCCGCCCACTTCATTGACGTGGTGCCGACCTTGCTGGAAGTCGCGCAAACCGAAAAACCAAAAATAATTCAAAACCTCCCGGTCCCGCCCGCTCCCGGAAAAAGTTTGGTCAGCGTGTTTGCCAAAGACGGCAGCGTCACGCATGACCAGCTTTGGTGGTTGCACGAGGATAATCGCGCGATCCGCGTCGGCGATTGGAAACTCGTCTCCACCAAAGGCCCGTGGGAATTGTATGATCTCACCACGGATCGCGGTGAATCGCATAACCTGGCGGGGCGGCATCCCGAAAAAGTGAAGGAGTTGGCGACGCTTTGGCAGGCACAGACAGCGCAGATTCGGGAGCTGGCCCTGACCGATTTAGCACCGCCAGCAGAAAGCGTGACGCCCAAGAGTTCAAAGTAAATTAGTGTCTGGCCGGAAGCGCGTGTTTTTTGCGCTGCAATCAGGCGCGTTTCCGGCCAGGCACTAATTAGCGGCGGAATCGAACGAGAATCGTCATTTCAATTATCCCCACCGGTCCTGAGCAATTGCCATCAGAACGGCAAATGGATTGGTTTTCTACACCACGCACACATCCTCAACTTTTTTGAGAAATCGGGACCGCCCCTCACGGCGCAGATTGGATGGGCGGAGTTCAGCGGTCTATCGTCCGCAACACTGCTTGTATTTTTTGCCGCTGCCGCACGGACAGGGATCATTGCGTCCCACCTTCGGCCCGGAACGCACGGGTTTGTTCTTTTCCACGGCCGCGGCCGCTTCACTGACCACGTCACTGGCTTTTTCCTGGGCGGCGGCTTCACCCGCACCGCCAAAAGTGCTGGCGGTTTGATGCAGCGTCCGCTGCGGCACGTTGCGCAGAAAGTTTTCGAAGGCGGCCAGGGACGAGGCGCTGCGGAAGATGTTGTGGCAAATCTCGGTTTTGATGTTCACCATCAACTCGTCAAAAATCTTGTAGCCCTCCGTCTTGTATTCGATCAGCGGATCGAGCTGTCCATGCGCGCGCAGGCCGATGCTGTAGCGCAAGCTATCCATGTCGTACAAGTGCTCCTGCCACAGCCGGTCAATGGCGCTCAGGATGGTATAGCGCTCCACCGCTACCAGCTTGTCCGGCTCTTCAAAACTAACCTTCAACTCGTAGGCCTTGCGAATGCTGTCGCTGATGAAATGGCACACGGCAAATTGCGCCGCGCTCAATCCGTCGTAAAGCGAACCTGAAACCGGCTCTTCGGTGCCGGATTGCGCCGCCTTGAGCAGTTCGCCCTCGGGCATGCCCAGCGGGAAGTTCGCGTTCACCCAATCCGCCAGGCCGCGCAGATTCCACTGTTCCTGGTCATAATCGCCCTTGGTGAATTGTTCCACCTTGGTAATCGTGACTTCCTCCATCACGTCCATCAACCGGTCGCGCACATCGGTGGCGTGGATGATTTCGTTGCGAAAACCATAAATCACCTCGCGCTGTTTGTTCATCACGTCGTCATATTCCAACGTGCGTTTGCGGATTTGGAAATTGTGCTGTTCCACCCGCTTTTGGGCCTGGCCGATCGAGCGGTTGAGCAAGGGATGCTCCAACTCCTGCCCTTCCTCCAGCCCGAGTTTTTCCATGTACTTGACGATGTTGCCCGCGCCGAACAACCGCATCAGATCATCTTCCAAAGAAACAAAAAAGTGTGATGAACCCGGATCGCCCTGACGCGAGCAACGACCGCGCAACTGCCGGTCAATGCGGCGGGCCTCGTGACGTTCCGTCGCCAAAACGTGCAACCCGCCCAACTCCGCCACGCCCGGACCGAGTTTAATATCCGTGCCGCGCCCCGCCATGTTCGTGGCGATGGTGATGGCGCCCCGCTGTCCGGCGCGGGCCACGATTTCGGCTTCCTGCTGGTGATGTTTCGCGTTCAGCACCGAGTGAACCAACTTCTCCCGGTTCAGCATCTTGGAGAGCAACTCACTGACCTCGACGGAAATCGTGCCGACCAGGATTGGCCGCCCCTGGGCGTGGATAGTTTTGATTTCCTTCAACACGGCGGTGTATTTCTCCCGCTTTGTTTTATAGACCGAGTCGTTGGCGTCCTTGCGCAGACAGGGTTTGTTGGTCGGGATGACCATCACGCCGAGTTTATAAATGTCCAGGAACTCGCCCGCCTCGGTTTCCGCCGTGCCCGTCATGCCGGCCAGTTTGTGATACAGACGGAAATAATTTTGAATCGTAATGGTCGCCAGCGTCTGCGTTTCGCGTTCGATCTCGACGCCTTCCTTGGCTTCCACCGCCTGATGCAAACCATCGCTCCAACGGCGCCCCGGCATCAAGCGCCCGGTATTCTGGTCCACGATGAGCACCTTGTTTTCCTGCACCACGTATTCCACGTCCTTGGCGTAAAGCGAATACGCCTTCAGCAACTGCGAGATGGAATGAATCTTCTGCGCCTTGGTTTCAAAGTCACTTTGCAGCTTGGCCTTGGCTTCGAGCCGCTGCCGTGGATCAAGATCGGGCGATGAATCAATTTCGTGAATGGCCACGCCCAAATCCGGCAGCACAAACGCATCCGGATCCTGAGGCGACATCAAATTGCGCCCCTTCTCCGTCAGATCGGCTTCGTGACTTTTCTCGTCAATCGCGAAGAACATCTGCTCCTTCTCCGCATACAGCTCGACCTTCTTTTGATCGAGATGCAACGAAAGCTCGGCCTCGTTCATCATCTTGAGGTTGTCCGGCTCTTCCAACAATTTGAGCAACACTTCGGATTTGGGCTGTCCCGTCTTCACCCGGAACAACAGCAAACCGATTTCCCGGCGCAACGCATCCGGATTTTGAGGATTTTCACCGTTGGTGGGATTGAGCTTTTTCAGTAAACCTTCGGCTTCCGATAAAAACCTCGCGCACAAGCGTTCCTGCGCGCGCACAACGGATTCCACCAGCGGCTTCCACTGCGCGTATTGCTCATCAAACGTTCGCACCGCCGGGCCGCTGATGATGAGCGGCACGCGCGCCTCATCAATGAGGATCGAGTCCACTTCGTCCACGATCGCGTAATAGTGGCCGCGTTGGACCTGTTCCTCCTTGCGCGTGGCCATGCCGTTGTCGCGCAGGTAATCGAAGCCGAACTCGGCGTTGGTACCGTAAGTGATGTCGCAGTTGTATTGCTCGCGGCGGATGTGCGGCGGCTGATCGTGCAGGATGCAACCCACCGTCAACCCGAGAAATTTATAGACCGCTCCCATCCATTCCGAGTCACGGGAAGCGAGATAATCGTTCACCGTCACGACGTGTGCGCCCCGTCCGGTCAGCGCGTTCAAATACACCGGCGCGGTAGCCACGAGTGTTTTACCTTCACCCGTCGCCATTTCCGCAATCTTGCCGGTGTGCAACGCAATGCCGCCAATCAACTGCACGTCAAAGGGAATCATTTCCCATTTGGTGGGATGTCCGCGGACGCTGACCTCCTGACCGTACAAGCGGCGGCAGGTATTCTTCACCACCGCAAACGCTTCCGGCATGATTTCCGTCAGCCGCGCCGCAAGTTTGGCGTCATCTTCAATCGCGGAAAGCTCCGCCTTCCAAGCGGCGGTCTTCGCGCGAAGCTCATCGTCAGAAAGCGATTGCAGACTCGCTTCGATTTCGTTGATCCTGGCGACCATGGGTCGCAGTTTTTTGACTTCGCGGTCATTTCTTGACCCCACGATTTTCTTAAAAATGGCACCTATCATATTTGCCGAAAACGGCGAAAAGTTACGGTAGAAGAACCGAGCCAACCGGTCAAATGATTAGCAAAAATCATTCGACCCCGAGCCAACGCATCTCGATCCAGCGGCCTCGATTTACGGAACGGGAACGCGCGAATGACGTGAAGTCGCCCGCTGGTTCAAGAATCTCCAGGCCGGCGAGACGGCGATTGCCCTTTACTTTCGCATGGTTCATGCCGTTCACGGCTCACCTGCGACCGCAGGGTTTAAGACTATGAAAGTCTGACGTTACCCGCAGCGCCAGTGAGTCACTGGTTCCGGTTTCCGTTGAAAAACGGGATGAGCCTTGTTAGTTTTTGCCCCCATGTCGGCTGTGGCCAATGCCCCGCAATCTCCTTCCAAGGCGAAGGTCTTCGTTCGGCGTCTTACCAGCACCACCCTTTTATGGGCCGTGGTATTGGCGGCGATGTTTTCGGGCAATGCGTTGGTTTCCGGTATTGTCTTTGCCAGCTTCGTCAGCGTGTTCGCCACCGTTGGACTGCTGGAATTTTATCACCTGGCTGAAAAACGCGGGCTGGCCTGTTTCAAAATCGTCGGAATTGTCGTCGGCCTGGTGCTGACGCTGCTCGTCGCTGCGCCCAGTGCTGGATGGTTGGGATCGGTGCGGCATCCGGCGCAGGTGAACGATTGGGAAATCGCCTGGCTCGCTCTAGTAGTGCTGGGACTTTGCGTGCGCCAACTGTACGCCAAATCAAGTCCTTCCGGCTTGATCGCCATTGCAACCACGCTCCTGGGTTTGTTGTACGTGCCGTGGTTGCTGAACTTTTTTCAGAAGATCAATTTCTTTCCGGGGTTGAATGGCAACGGAAAATTTTTTGTACTCTACTTTATTTTAGTGACGAAATTCAGCGACACCGGCGCGTACGCCATTGGCTCGCTGATCGGCAAACACAAGCTGATTCCGCGCGTCAGCCCGGCGAAAACGTGGGAGGGATTCATCGGCGCGATTGCCGTGGCGACGGGCGCAAGCGTGGTCTATGTGCATTTCCTGCAAGACAAAATGCCGGGAATGACGTTGCCACACGCAATCGTGCTGGGAGTTTTCCTCAGTTCCACCGCCGTGATCGGCGACTTGATCGAATCCATCTTCAAGCGCGAGGCGGGGGTCAAGGACTCGGGACATTTCTTTCCGGGCATCGGCGGCATTTTGGATTTGCTCGATAGCTTGCTGTTCAATGCGCCGCTCATGTATCTCTATATGCGCTATGTGCTGGCGCTCGGGGAACCGTGGCTGCCGCCCTGAGCGTCGGCCCATTGCTAACGAGCCGCCCCTCGTTGCGCTTGCTCAAATGGCTGCCAATGAAACTTGATTGTATGTTAAGACCCGAAGCATTTTCGTCATCCCCCCTCACTTCAACCCGCCGTGGACGCTTATGAAAAACGTGGTGGTTCTAGGCAGCACGGGTTCAATTGGCACCAGCACGATCAAGGTGGCTGAGGATTTGCCGGATCGCATCCGCCTGCTTGGCCTGGCGGCTGGCAACAACACCGCGCTTTTGGCGGAACAGGCACGACGCCATCAGCTCGTGGCGGTGGCCATCAAAGACGCAACCAAAATGGCGGAGCTGCGGAAAGCGCTCGCCGCCAGTTGCGAGGTTTATTCCGGTGACGAGGGGTTGATCAAACTGGCTACGCATCCACAGGCTGACATTGTTCTGATCGCCATCGTTGGCACCGCGGGACTCGCTCCGGCTCTCGCCGCCATCCGGGCGGGCAAAGATATCGCCGTTGCCTCCAAGGAAATTCTCGTCATGGCTGGTGAAATCGTCATGCGCGAAGCGCGGCAACATGGCGTGCGCGTGTTGGCGGTGGATAGCGAGCACTCCGCCATCTTCCAATGTCTCGACGGCAAACCCGCTGCTTCCGTGCGGAAGCTTTGGCTGACTGCCAGTGGCGGGCCGTTTCGGGACAAAGCCGTCTGGTCGCCGGAAAAATTTGCCCGGATCACGGTGGCGGACGCATTGCGCCATCCATCCTGGGTGATGGGGAAAAAGATCACCATTGATTCCGCCACCCTGTTCAACAAGGGGCTGGAGATGATTGAAGCGCGCTGGTTGTTTGACATCGAAATGGCGCGCGTGGACGTGCTGGTGCATCCGCAAAGCATAGTTCACTCGATGGTGGAATTCGTGGATGGCGCATTGCTGGCGCAACTCTCCACACCCGACATGTGCCTGCCCATTCAATACGCACTGACCTATCCGGAGCGGGTCGTGAGTACGCGAGTGCAAACGGACTTCGCCGCCACGGGCCGTTTGGAATTTGAAGCTCCTGACGTGGAGCGCTTTCCCGCCCTGACCCTGGCGCGGCGCGCGGGCGAGGCGGGCGGAACTCTTCCCGCCGTGTTCAACGCAGCGAATGAAGTCGCGGTGGAATCGTTCCTAAACCAGCGGATCAATTTCCCGCAAATCACCGCGACGGTTCGGCGCGTGATGGACGCTCACAAAAACATCAACCACCCGACTTTGGAGCAAATTTTGACCGCTGATGCGTGGGCACGGCGGGAGGCCGCACGATGTTGATTCGCGGTGGCAAAACGCATCCCGAAGCGGCCCGGCGCATCCGGTCTTTACGTCCGTCATTGCAGCCGGGGCAATCGCCGCTATACTCTCTTTGCTCCATGGGGGCAAAGTAACTTAGCATGTCCACACTAAAAATCGTTCTCGTGGTGTTCGAAGCCCTGCTGGCGTTGAACCTCCTCATCTTTGTTCACGAACTGGGCCACTTTCTGGCCGCCCGCTGGCGCGGCTTGAAAGTCGAACGCTTCGCCATCTGGTTCGGCAAACCCATCTGGCGCAAAAAAATCAACGGCGTGGAATATGCACTCGGTTGGATTCCCGCCGGCGGCTACGTCTCCCTGCCGCAAATGGCCACCATGGAAGCCATTGAGGGCAAAACCACCGAGAGCGCTGAACAACTGCCGAATGTTTCGCCCTTCGACAAAATCATCGTGGCGTTTGCCGGACCGCTGTTCAGTTTCCTGTTGGCGGTGGCCTTTGCGCTGGCGGTCTGGCAGGTCGGCAAGCCCACTAATAGCGTGGATAAAGAGCCATTGGTGGGTTGGGTCATTCCTGATGGTCCCGCCGCCAAAGCGGGCTTGTTGCCAGGCGACCTGATCGTGGCGGTGGACGGACATCCGGTAAACAGTTTTGGCTCGCAAACGGAGGACAGCGTCATCTGGCGCATCATCACCAGCAGCGGCACGAACATTGCTCTGACTTATGTTCGCAACCAGCAAACCAACACCGTTTACGCCGTCCCCATCAAGCGCCAGACCAAATGGTACGAGCGCAAGGCGCTGCGCCAGATTTCCATCGAGAGCAGCACAGAAGCGCTGGTTGGTTCGGTACTGTCGAACAGTCCCGCCGCCCGTGCGGGTTTGCAACACGGTGACGAAATCATCGCCGTCAACGGCGAGAAAATTTACAGCATCTCCGCGGTGGAATACGCCAAGCAATCCATGACCAATCAGGATGCCAAGCCCATCAGCATTACGGTCCGGCGCGATGGCAATACCTTCGCAAGCTCATTGCTGGCGGAAAAACCGCTTTCGCCCACGAACGCGCCCCCCATGTTCGGCATCGCCTGGCTGCAGAAGAGTGATCATCGGTTGACCTACCCCGGCCCCTGGGAACAGATCACCGTTAGCGCGAATCAAATTTTTTCCACCGTCGGCGCGATCATTTCCAAGCACACCGAGATCGGCCCGCAACAACTCGGGGGCGCCGTCATGATCATTCGCGCCTACACGATCTTTTTGCAAAGCGAAGATGGCTGGCGTTGGGTGCTGTGGTTCAGCGTGCTGCTAAACGTCAATCTCGCGCTGCTCAACCTGTTGCCGCTTCCAGTATTGGACGGCGGGCACATTTTGTTGTCCTTGATTGAACTGGTCCGACGCAAAGCGCCCAGCCCGAAACTTCTGAACATTATTCAAAGTACTTTCGCGCTGTTGCTGATCACTTTCATGCTGTGGATTGCTTTTTACGACATCGGCGATTGGGTTCGCAGCGGCGGCGGACGAGAGCGGGCGCAACCCATCGTCTTTGCTCCTAAGAACTGATCACTTTATGCGTTACTGTGAGTCTCCCTACTCCTTCCGGCGGCGTTCGACCCGGGAAGTTATTATTGGCGACCCCGCAAAGGGCGGAGTCATCGTTGGCGGCAACCATCCGGGGGTCATGCAATCCATGCTCACCTGCGACACCATGGACACGGAGGAATGTGTTCGGCAAACATTGGAACTGGTGGCGGTCGGTTGCCAGATCGTGCGCATCACCGCGCCCACCGTCAAAGACGCGGCCAACCTGGAAAATATCGTCGCCGAACTGCGCCGTCGCGGTTGCCAGGTGCCGATTGTGGCGGACATCCACTTCAAACCGGAAGCGGCAATGGAAGCCATCAAATGGGTGGAGGTCATTCGCGTCAATCCTGGCAACTACGCTGATTCCAAAAAATTCGCGATCAAAGAATATACTGACGCGCAATACACGGAAGAATTGGAGCGCATCGAAGCAAAGTTCACGCCGCTCGTTTTGGAATGTAAAAAACTGAACCGCGCCCTGCGGATCGGCACCAACCACGGCTCGTTGTCGGATCGCATCATGAACCGGTACGGCGACACGCCGCTGGGCATGATCGAAAGCGCACTGGAATTCGCGCGCATTTGCCGCAAGCACGACTTTCACAACTTCAAGTTCTCGATGAAGTCGAGCAATCCGAAGGTGATGATCGAGTGCTACCGTCTGCTGGTAACGCGACTCGCACGCGAAGGTTCCGATTGGAATTATCCGCTGCACCTCGGTGTCACCGAGGCGGGCGACGGCGAAGACGGGCGCATTAAAAGCGCGATTGGCATTGGCTCACTGCTGGCCGATGGCTTGGGCGACACCATTCGCGTTTCGCTGACCGAGGATTCGCCACACGAAATTGAGGTCTGCCGCGATTTACTGGCACAGATTCCGATCCTCACGAATTCAGCGCCGGTCGCCTACGATCCGCAACTCGCCTACGATCCGTATCACTTTCTGCGGCGCGAGACTCCCGAAATCGCGCTGGCCGATCGCATAAAATGCGGTGGCGCGCAAGTGATTCGCGTAATGGTGACCCGCGACGTATTCAACCAGGTCGCGCCCAAAATCTCTCCTCGCGCCGACGTGAAGCCGGAGGCGATTTACGAAACGACCAATGTCCTCGAACTCGATCCGACTCAGGAGATCGCACTCGATAGCAACGACCAACTCGTCACGGTCAAAGACGGCACCCAGCTCCCCGCCCTCGCCGCGTTCCGACTGTTGGCGGCCAAACTGAAGCGTCTGGGACGATCCAATCCGATTCTGTTGAAAGACATGCTAACCATTGAGCCGACCCCCTTGACGTCCAAAATCGCGCTGCTGCGCGCTTCGATTGTCATTGGCGCCTTGCTGGCGGACGGAATTGGCGATGTCATTTTGGTACGCGGCGAACCCGACGCCGCCAAATCACTGAAATTGTCCTTCAATATTTTGCAAGCGGCCGGTTGCCGTTCCTTCAAGACGGACTACGTCGCCTGCCCCAGTTGCGGACGCACGCTGTTCAACCTTCAGGCGGTCACCGCGCGGATTAAAGCGCGCACCGACCACCTCAAAGGCGTGAAGATCGCCATCATGGGTTGCATCGTGAACGGTCCGGGCGAAATGGCTGACGCGGACTTTGGTTACGTGGGCGGCGCGCCGGGCAAAATCAACCTCTACGTCGGCAAGAAGGCGATCAAATTCAACATTCCCGAAGCCGAGGCGGTGGAGCGGTTGGTGGACTTGATCCGTGAACACGGCAAGTGGGTTGATCCCTGACCCGTCTTGGGAAAAAACTGGAGCCAGCTGTCGGGATTGAACCGACGACCGACGGTTTACAAAACCGTTGCTCTACCACTGAGCTAAGCTGGCCCGCCACGGCGGAGCGTGACGCCTTTCAAAGAAACCGGTCCACCCGGCTTCGTCAAGATGAACCTTGTCGCGTCATGGAAATTCCGCGCCCTCACCATACCTTGCGCCACCGCCCAATCAGCCAGACGACAAACAACCCCAGCGCCGCGCCCGAAGCATCTATGATCACGTCCCACGGCGAGCCTTGCCGTCCGGGAACAAATTTTTGGTGCAACTCATCGGACATGGCAAACAGCGTCGCCAAGGCCCAGGCCAGACTCGCATACCGCTTCGACCAGCCGGCGCGTTGTTCGGGACGGGTCGAATGTCGCAACGCCCACCAAACCAGAATTGCGAACACCGCGTATTCCGTCACGTGCGCACCCTTGCGGGCGGCAAACACGATGCGCCACAAGGCGGCATCCGAAATCTCGGGCACCAACCAGCGCACCACCGGAGCGATCAAGCGTGAGGAACGCTGCGCTGACCCGGTGTCACTGGAGCCAAAATAAATGACGCCGGCCCAGACGACCGGCACCAACCAATACTTGGCAAGCAACTTGAATTTCGACACAGTTTTTAGACTCGATCCCTTGCCCTCGGCGGAGGAAATCCTCGGCAACTTTTTGCCGACAGAAGCGGGGCTTGTACCGCCACAGCGGAAACTAACACAAGCGCAATCAACCTAAACGTCAAAAATTTTCCGCGGTTGATGGAACCGCGCCGTCGTTCCCGCAAACATTGTCGCACCGTAAAGCCGCCTCACAAATACGGACTTAGCAGACGCGCGGCGCCATCGCGGAGTCGAACGAAGAGGGAGCGTTGATCCACCTCTTGCAGGGTGGTTTGCCGGCTGATCCGCAGTTGCGCGTCAAACCAGGTGGCCAATTCCCGGGCGAGCTGCGGATCGTAACATTCGACGTTGAACTCGAAATTAAGTCGCAAGCTGCGCGGATCCCAATTCGTTGAACCAATCAGCGACCAGGCATCGTCCACCAGAAAGACTTTCGAGTGATCGAACGGCGGCGGCGAGAGCCAGATCCGACACCCGTGTTCCAGCACTTGCCACCACATGGCTGTCGAGGCCCATTGCACCAGCGGCAGGTTGCATCGGCTGGGCAACAAAATGTCCACCTGCACCCCCCGCAACGCCGCCAGATTGAGCGCCGCCACAATGGTCGGTTCCGGTAAAAAATATGGGGTGGCAATACGCACGTTTTTTTTAGCGACGGACAAGGCGGTCAGAATGGTCCAGCGCAGTTTCTCAAAATCTTCATCCGGCCCATCGGTAATGCCGCGGGCAATGATCGGGCCACAGCGTTCCAGACACGGAAACCATTTCTCCCCCGCCAAAACCTCCTGAGTTGTAAAACACCAGTCCTCGACAAAAGCCTCCTGCAAATGCGACACCACCGGTCCTCGCAGTTGAAAGTGTAAATCGCACACTGGTGATTTCGGCTGCTTGCTGAGCCAGTGACCAATCCGGATGTTCATGCCGCCGGTGAACCCCAGTTGACCATCCACCACGAGTAGTTTGCGGTGGTTGTGCAAATTCATTTCCAACAGCCGACGCAGCGGAAAAGTGCGCAAAAAGCGGGCGTACGGAATTTTCTCTTGTTGCAACACGCCCAGAATCGAAGGCCACGAATACCGGATCCCGGTTGCGTCAATTAAAACCCGCACTTGCACGCCACGTCGAACCGCATCTCCCAACACTTTGGTGAACGTCAGGCCGGCTTCATCGCGATCAAAAATGTAAGTGGCCAACGTGACGCTCTCTTTCGCGTTGGCAATCGCCTCCAGCATTGCCGGATAAGCGGCATCGCCATTGATGAGCAGTTGCACCTGATTGCCCGGCAATAGCGAGCGCGGCAGGATGTTGGCCATGGTTTCAGCCAGACCAGCCAGCGGTTGATGTTCCGGCTGGAATAACGCGGCCAAATCCGTCGCTTGAAGTCCGGGACAGCCGCTCCGATTGGCAAAGCGTTCCTGATCTCCGCGCAAGGACAGCGCGCGACGTTTGATGCGGTTGACGCCAAAAATGAAATAGGCCACGGCTCCGATCAGTGGCGTGAACCAGATAAACCCCACCCACGCGGTGGCGGCGCGCGAGTCGCGTTTGTAAAGGAGCGCGTGTCCCGACGCCAGCACGTCAAGGGTTATGGTCAATAGCGCCACCAACCAGTGCCAGATTTTTGCGAGCGATGCGAGCCAGTCCATACAATGCGCGTGGCCGCAGAATAGTTTCTTTATCCGCAGATGAACACAGATTTCCGCAGATGAACACAGATTTCCGCAGATGAACACAGATTTCCGCAGATGCAAGGCAGGACTTGCAAGTTTGCTTGACAAAATCTCATGAAAATTCAACTCAACAAGGCGTGTCAGCACCACCTCGCACGCCAGCCCTAAAGTTTTCACCCACCCAGACTCAATCCCGATGCCAGTCAAATCGGCTGCGGCTGCGCGCTGGCCTTAGTCTGGCATTTTGCGCCATCCTGACTGCCTCGTGCGCGCTGCTGGGCGTCAAGGAACAAGTGAAACAAATCAGCGCCCACGGCGTGCTCGCGTTGCAGGTGACCAACCTGTCACTCACGGCCACCAACTACGCGCTGGCCTTGAGCCGGGACGCGTACGGCACGAATGAAATGGTCGGCTTCCAAGTGATCGGCCCGGACGGCCTGGCCTTGTTTCTTTTGCTCCAGAACCGGACCTACGATGTCGGCGCCTTCACCGATCTCAATGGCAATCGTGCTTACGACGTCGGCGAGCCGGCCCAACTGCTGCGCGGGCTGCAGCCCGTTCCCCTGGCCGCCACCGGCGAACGCACCCAACCCCTCCCAATGGTCTTGAGCACCGACGCCGACCTACCCCGCAGCCAGACCTATACGTTGCCGCGCGAGAATCCCGAGTTGGGCGAGGCGCTGCCAGTAACGCTCGGGGGTATCGCGGATCTGGAGGACCCGAAATTTTCGTCCACCGCCGGTGAGAGCGGCATGTGGAAACCCTTTGAGTTTATCCTGCATTACGGCATCGGGGTTTATTTCCTCGAACCATACCAGCCCGGGAAGACTCCGGTGCTCTTTGTGTATGGCATCTCCGGTTCGGCGCAGGACTGGCGCGTGATGATGGAGAAACTGGATCGCAAGCGCTATCAACCCTGGTTCTTTCAATACCCGAGCGGATTGCGCCTTGAAAAATCGGCCAATGCGCTTTCCAGCGCGATCCTGTTGCTCAAACAACGGTATGGATTCAAGACGCTGGACGTGGTGGCGCACAGCATGGGCGGCCTCGTCTCGCGCGGAGCCATTCAACGCACCATCCGCCTGACCGGAACCAATTTCATCCCCCATTTCGTCACCATCTCGACGCCGTGGGGCGGACACCAGGCCGCGGAACTGGCGGTGAAGCATCTCAGCTTTCCCGTGCCGTCATGGCGCGACATGGCCCCCGGCAGCGCCTACCTGACCGAGATCCTTTCCGCGCCCCTGCCGGCAGGCACGCGCCACGATATGCTGTTCAGTTACAAAAGCTCGGGTGGACTGGGTTTACCGGACGAGAATGACGGCGTCGTGGCCGTGGTCAGTGAATTGAAGTCCGAGGTTCAGGAACAGGCCGCCAGTGTGTTGGGCGTTTTTGAAGACCACATGGGCATTCTGAATTCCCCTATCACCTTGCAACGCGTGGAGAAATCGCTGGCCAGTCCGGAACGCTGAGCGAGCCGCTGGATACATAATGACTCTGAACTGGAGATCGTCATCCGATTGACATAGCCTTTTCGCGCGCCGAAGGCGCGGTCCTCAACCACAAGCACACCGAACGGCTCTACCGTGAGGAACAACTCTCCTTGTGCGCCAGAAGCTCCGGAAAAAACTCCCCGCCCACGCCCGCGTGCCGTTCCCACCTGCCACCCGCCCCAACAAACGCTGGCGGCACGAATACAACCAAACCCGCCCCTAGCAGCCTGTCGGACTTAGGGAACGCAATTTTAGCAAAGTGGATTGAACAGTTGCTGGGCGTGCGCGTCTGAA
>JBDHQI010000020.1:0-73881 GCA_039806955.1 Verrucomicrobiota bacterium
TTTCCACAACCGCACCGGGTGCTACCACCACGATCTTACCCAGCGTCTTGAGCTATGTCCGACAGGCTGCTAGAAATCGGGCATGGCGAATGTGGATTGGGTTAGCCTTGGGTATCGCAGCCATTCTATTTTTTCTGCTTTACCCGATTGAACATCGATTCCACTGATAGGTCATCAATTACGAACAAATCAAGCCGAACAAGGCGGTGGAGGCAACGGGACAAGCGCCGTGCCTCACCTCGACGTTAGGCACCGGAATCAACAAATGCGCGCAACTGGCCTGAAGTGTTCGGCCAGATTACCCGTCGTGTTCATTAAATGGAAAACCATCGCCGCAAGCAATAGCTCCAAGCCGACCCGAGGCGGTCGGCCACGACGAGTGCCGACTCGGGGACTGAAACTACCCAAGAGCTGCCGCCATGCGCCCAAGAAACCATGATCAAACTCGGATGGTTGAGCCGACGATTGCTTGTCTTTTGGACCCCGAGCTTTCCGTGAACATTGAGGATGCTTCCGCATCCCAAGTGTAAGCAGCTGTTAGACAACAAATTACAAGTGCAAAGTTGTGACCCTCTGTTTTCGAAAGGCATTGCTACCAAGCCAGCTTTACCAGTTAAAACTTCACCTGCTTCAGATACTTCACGCTTTGCGGGATCTGCTCCAGTACCGTCGGCGATTCGTCCTCGATGAAGTAGTGCTTCACCCCGGCCTTTTTCGCGGCGCGCAACAACGCGGGCCAATCCGTCTGACCGGTACCCACCACCACGTCGTTCCTCGCATCCGTCCCGCCGGAGAGCGAGCCGGTTGCCACACCCTTCTTCAAATCCTTCACGTGCATCAGCACCCAACGACTGCCGTGTTTCTCCATCAATTTCACCGGGTCCTGACCGGGAAAGACCGTCCACATCACGTCCATCTGGAAGCTGACATACTTCGGATCGGTTTCCTGGACCAGCAAATCGAAGAGTGTCCCGTCGCCATGCGGCACAAACTCGTACCCGTGGTTGTGGTAATAGAATTTGATCCCGTGCCGGGCGAGTGCCTCCCCGATCTGATTGAAGCCCTTGGCCGTTTCATGCACCCAGGCTTCAGTCACCTGTCCGCTGTGCGGCACCCCGGCGGTGCCCACGTATTCCAATCCGAGCGCTTTGGCTTCCTTGACCACCGCTTCCGGGTTGTTCTTGAGCTGGTTGTAACCGTAATGGCCGGCAATCGCCTTCAACCCATTGGCCTTGAGCAGCGCGCTGAATTCCTCCGGCGATTTGCCGTAGGTGCCGGCCAGTTCCACCTCGGTAAAGCCCAGCGCCTTCACCTTGGCGAGCGTGCCGGGCACGTCCGTCTTGAACTGCTCACGCAGGCTGTAAAGTTGCAGCCCCAGCGGGCCTTTGAAGCTGCCGACAAACCCGTCCGCCGCCCGGGTTGCCGGCGAGAGCCAGGTGATCGCCGCCGCCAAAAGTAAGGTCGTGATATGTTTCATGCGCCCAGTAAATACGAAGCCCCGACGCGAGGAAAGAAGTGTTTATTCACGACAAAGCCAGCCCCTGCCCGGGCGTATCCGGTGCTCCCTCGCGAAACCCCAAGCGAACAACGCCCCCTGCCCCCGGCAGAGGGCCAAAGCCCAGCGGATGCTCCCAGCCGATCCGACAATCTGGCGAATTTCACTTTCTCTTCATGTTTGGACTGGTATGGATAGGGAGACGGGAGACTGTCGTGAGGCGCGGAAAGCTGATGAGGATTTTGACCGTTGAAGACCAGCCTGACTTGCTGCGGACGATTGCGAAAACGTTGCGCGAGAATGGCTATGCCGTGGATACGGCCGGGAATGGCCGGGACGGGCTGGAGAAGGCGCAGAGTGTTGATTATGACCTCATCCTCCTGGATGTCATGCTCCCCGAAATGGACGGCTGGGAGGTGCTGCGGCAGCTTCGCCAGACCAGGAAGACACCGGTGTTGATGCTCACGGCGCGGGATGCCGTGCCGGATCGCGTCAAGGGGTTGGACGGGGGCGCGGATGATTACCAGACCAAGCCGTTCGAGTTTGACGAATTGCTGGCGCGCATCAACGCCCTGATCCGGCGCACCGCCGGGCAGGCCGAGCCGAACATCCAGATTGGCGGGCTGTTGATCTCCACACTGGCCAAGCGCGTCTTCCTCGAGGGCGCGGAGGTGACATTGACGGCCCGGGAATATTCGTTGCTCGAATTTTTGGCGCTGCGTCGCGGACAGGTGGTGACGCGCACCATGCTCTACGATCACCTGCTTGGCGAGGAGGACGATTCACTTTCCAACCTCATGGACGTTTATGTCGCCTCGATCCGCCGCAAGCTGGGCGCGGACACCATCGTCACGCGGCGTGGACTCGGCTACTTGATCGAATGAACCTGTTCCACTCCATTCGCTGGCGGTTGCAGATCTGGCACGGCGCCGTTCTGCTCCTCGTGCTGACCGCCTTTGGATTCACGGCCTATCAGCTCGCCCATGAAAATCGCTTTCGGATGATTGACCGCGAGCTGCAAAAGGCCACAGACCGCCTGTTCAAATCCTTCGCACCTAAGGAGCATCCGGACAAAGGGAAAGCGCCGCCGGATTTTTCCAGGAGTCCCGGAAAGCCGCCGTCGGATTTTTCGAAAGGTCCCGCGGAAATGCTGATGAGCGTGGACATCCCCGAACCGGAGGACACCTACTATGCCTTCCTGGAAAATGGAACCATCCTGCGCGCATCAAAGAACGCTCCAGCGAACATTCCGCCACCACAAACGTTCATCGAAGGCGCCTCGATGCGCACGCGCGGAGAGTTGCGCGAGCAGGTCCTGTGCAAAAACCCCGGCACCAGCCTGGTGATTGGGCGTTCCGTCGCAACGGACCTTGCCGATTTACATCGCCTGGCGTGGATCATGGGGCTGGTCGGTGCCGCAGTGACGGCGTTCGGGCTGATCGGGGGATGGTGGATCGCCAGCGGCACCATCCGGCCGATCAAAGACATCAGCGACACGGCCTCGAAGATCGCCGGGGGCAATCTCGCGGAACGCATCAAAATTCCCCACGCCGGCAACGAGCTGGGGCCGCTCGCGCAAACCCTCAACGCCACCTTTGATCGGCTGCACACCGCCTACGAACAACTCCGCGCCGCGCTCAAACGGCAGACCGACTTCACGGCGGATGCTTCACATGAATTAAGAACCCCCGTCTCCGTCATCCTGGCCGAGACCACTTCCACGCTTTCACGAGACCGAACGGGAGCGGAATACAAAGAATCCATGGAATCCATCCAACGGTCGGCGCGCCGCATGCGGCAGCTCACGGAATCGCTGCTGGCGCTAGCGCGGCTGGACTCGAAGCACGATTCCGAGCGCGTCCCGTGCGAGGTGAACGTCATCGCGCGGGAGGTCATGGAGAGTCTGAGGCCATTGGCGGAGCAGCATCAGGTGACACTGAGCCACGATTTAGCTCCGGTGCAAATCAGGGCGAATCCCGGGCAGATCGGGCAGGTGGTCGAAAATCTGTTGAGCAATGCGATCCACTATAACCACCCCGGCGGAAGCTGCCGGATCAGGGTCGCGCTGGAAAATGGAACGCCCACCCTCCTGGTGAGCGACGATGGCGCCGGCATCGTTGAACAGGACCTGCCGCAGGTCTTCGAGCGGTTTTATCGGGCGGACAAGTCACGCTCCCAATCCAACGGGGGCATCGGCTTGGGGTTGGCCATCACGAAAGCAATTGTTGAAGCGCATAAGGGTTCAATTTCCGTCTCCAGCCAGCCGGGGAAAGGTTCGACGTTTACCGTTCGGTTCGCCCCGGAGAATTAAATCAACATTTTCTTTCCGCAGCGTGATGATTTCACGTTCTCTTCATGTTCATTCTGCAACAGTGGGCAGGATGATTACGGTCAGCATCGCTTTGCTGAGACCGGCCAGTCATCGGGAGAATTGACACGATATTCACTCCTCTGGAGAGGAGTGGCCAGCGATGGATGAATAAAGAAACGGCGCGGCCCAGATTTGATAAGCGATCGGCCTCCCGAGTCACGGAAGCAATGAAGCAACGAACGCCAACACCAGCAACGCGAACCCGCCCCGGGAACTTTGGAGACAATTCCGGTTGGGGGCGAACCCTCGGCCTTTTCGCGGGCGTGGGCTTGTTGCTGCTTGTTTTCGGCGGCGTGCTGGCTTTGCAAAAATCCGTGCCCGCCGGTGCGACGCACGAGGTGGACGCGGATCATTTGTATGCCCTCACCAATGTGTGGACGATCCATTTGAAGTTCACGCCCGAGCAATGGGAAGCCATGGAACCCAAAGGCGGCGCCAATCCTTTCGGAGGATTCGGCGGTGGCGGCCCGCGTCCGGGGACGGGCGGACAAGGCGGCTTCAGCGTGGCGATGTTTCTAACTCCCACGTTTATGACGCAGGGCGATGCGAATCGCGATGATCAGCTGTCGCGCGAGGAGTTCACGAAACTGGCGCAAAAATGGTTCGCGGCCTGGGATACCAACCAGACCGGAAAACTCGACGTGGACCAGATCCGAACCGGCCTCAACGCCGCCGGCAATCCGTCTCCGGCTCGCGGCCCGGGGGGTACAGGCGGTCCGGGTGGGCCGGGCCGGGGAATGATGCTGCAAGGGCCGGAGGGCAAGCGCAATGGGCTGGCATCCGCGATGGGAATCGAGTTCGTTTACGTGCATGCGGACCTGGAATTTGAAGGCCGTTGGCTGCGCGATGTCGCCGTGCGCTACAAGGGCAACGGCACCTTCCTGGAGTCGCGGGGTTTACTGAAACGCTCCCTCAAAATAGATCTTAATAAATACGTGAGAGGCCAAGGGCTGGGAGACGTGACGAAGCTGACACTGCAAAACAACGTCACGGACGCCAGTCTGATGAATGAGGTGCTGGCCTACCGGCTCTATCGTGATGCCGGCGTTCCCACGCCACGCACAAGTTATGCGAGGGTGTTCATCACCGTGCCCGGAAAATATGAGCGGAAATACTTCGGCCTCTACTCACTGAGTGAAAACGTGGACAAACATTTTGCTGAGCGGCATTTTGGCACGAAGAAAGGGGCGATCTTCAAGCCTGTCACACCGTCCTTGTTCAGTTATCTGGGTCCGAACTGGCCGGCCTACAATCAGACCTTCGATCCCAAGACCCAGCTTTTCGACGAGCAGAAAAAGACGGTGATTGATTTGTGCCGGCTGGTCACCGACGCGAGCGACACCGAATTCGCCGCGCGAATCGGCCATTTTATTGACCTGCCCAAATTCGCCCGCTACCTGGCGGTGACGGTTTACCTCACGGACCTGGATGGGATTCTCGGCCCGGGACAGAACTATTATTTGCATCTGCACCCGAAGACCCAGCTCTTCCAGTTCATCCCGTGGGACCAGGACCATTCGTGGGGGCAATTCAATCGCGCCAGCCAGGAGCAACGCGACCACTTGAGCATTCTGCACCCGTGGCAGGGCGAAAACTCTTTCCTCGAACGCATACTCAAGGTGGACGCATTCAAGAAACTTTATCTGGCCCGGCTGGACGAGTTCAGCCAGACGATTTTTGCACCGGAACGATTCGCCCGGCAGGTGGACGAAATCGCCGCGATCATCCGGCCGGCGGTCCAGGAAGAATCCGAAGCCAAGCTGGAACGATTCGACAAGGTGGTTGCCGGCGAAGTCCTCACCGGGGGCGGGTTCGGTCCCTTCGGCGGGTCGGGGATCAAGCCGATCAAACCCTTTACGGTGGTGCGCACCGAGTCGGTGCGCGATCAAGTGGCCGGTCGGTCTGAAGGTCTCGTTGCGAGCGGCTCCGGATTTCCAGGCGGCGGGCCGGGCGGCGGGTCGCCGCGCGGCGGCGGACCCGGCGGAAACGACGGTCCCGGCGGACCGGGCCGGCGGGGAGGCTTTGGCCCGGGCATGATCTTCGCCGATTCGTTGCTCAAGGCTCTGGATGAGAATAAAGATTCCACCTTGTCGCGCGAGGAGTTCATCCAGGGTTTCAGCCGGCTCTTCGATGATTGGAACACCGACAAGAGTGGCTCGTTGACGGAGCAACAACTTCGCTCCGGCATCGAGAAGGATTTGTCCCCGGCCCGAGGCGGATTTCCGCCCTTTGGCCAACCTCCAGTCTCCGGAGGTTCACCACCAGTCCCCGATCAACAGTCATCTCCTTGAACCTTGAATTTTTCCAAAAACAAAACCAACTGAGCCAAGACCCATGCAAATCGAACAATCCCTCCGTGAACTATTGTGGAACCCCGAAATGGTTGCTTCCCTGCCCAAACTCGTACTGAGCCTCACCATCGCCGCGCTGCTCGGGGTCATCCTCGGGCAGGTTTACATCCGCTTCGGCCAATCCCTTTCCAACCGCCGAGTCTTTGCCCGGAACTTCCTCGTGCTGGTGGTGACCACGACACTGATCATCAGCATCGTGCGCTCCTCCCTCGCGCTGTCGCTGGGACTGGTGGGCGCGTTGTCCATCGTGCGCTTTCGCGCGGCCATCAAAGAACCCGAGGAACTCGCCTTCCTTTTCCTCGCCATCAGCATCGGGCTGGGGCTGGGCGCGGGACAGGCTTTGGTGACCATCGTCGCGCTGGCCATCATTCTCGGCCTGATCGTCATTCGCGGCCTGGCCCGATCCACGCCGGGCAATCCCAATCTCTACCTGACCGTCACCACGCCCGCCAACGTGAAGTTGGGCGCCGACCAGATGCTTCAAGCCCTGGCGGAAGTCGGGGCCACGGCCAGCTTGAAACGCTTCGACCAATCGGCCGATCAACTCGAAGCCGCCTTCCACGTGGACTTCAAACAGGTCGCCGACCTCGAACGGTTCTCCCAGCGACTCCGCGAACTGAGTCCCGCCGTCCGCGTAAGTTGTCTCGAAGACCGCGGCCTCCACTCGTAGAAACTCTCAAGCGTTTTTCCATGCCGCCGCTGACCGACGATTTCCGCTACGAGCGCAAGTTTCTCCCGACCGGCCTCGACCTCGCCGGGGCGCTGGCGGTCGTTCATCGCCATCCCAGTCTCTTTCGGGAGGCTTACCCGCCGCGACTGGTGAACAACGTCTATCTCGATTCCCCGACGCTGGGCAATTATCACGATCACGTCAACGGCACCGCGAACCGCAGCAAAACCAGAGTGCGCTGGTATGGCCCGCCGCACGGCCCCATCGAAAGTCCGACGCTCGAACGCAAGATCAAACAGGGATTGGTCAGCCGAAAGGAAACCCATCGGTTGCCGTCGCTCCACCTTGAAGGTGCTGCCGGCCGTTCCCGTCTGGCGGAAACCTTCCGGGAGGCAGAGATTCCGGAACTGTTACGGTTCGGATTGCCGCACTTGCAGCCCTCGCTGTTCAACTGCTACCGGCGACATTACTTTCTGAGCCGCGACCGGCAGTTCCGGCTGACCGTGGATTCGGACCTGAGATTCGCCGGCATTTGCGGCGACACAATCGCACCGGATCAGGCCGCCTTTCCCTCGGTTCACAACTCAAACTTCGTCATTATCGAGTTGAAGTATGCCACCGAAAATGCCGGACAGGCCGACGCGGTGACCAACGCTCTTCCCTTCCGGATGACGCGCTGCTCGAAATACATCCTCGGCATTCAAAGCACGACACCGGCTTGACCGGCGGACGGCAGGATCATTTCGGGAGCGCGACGATAGCGCGCGGCAGCCCGCTGCCTCAATTCTCAGAGGCGAAGGATTTGCACGCGCAGCAGGCTGAGTTTGCAACCGTCACCTTTCTCCAACGCAACCCCAAGGACTTCGATCACCGGATTTGTTGCGGCAGATGTTCCTGAAGTCGGCATTGGAGAGGACACGGGAACATCGCACGCGCGAGGCCGTAGAGTTTCACGCCAAGCAACTCCATCAGAAGCCGGAAATTGCCAAGACCATCCCTCGTGAAACACGCGGTTCAAATCGTATTACAATCGTCGGGGAGTGGTCGAAAATCTCAGTGTATGAGCACGGAAGAAAAGGCCACTTCAAAATTGGCCAAGAATTGGCCAAGCAGGGTTTTTCGTGGGATTCACCCTCATGTCTCGGAAGTGCAGATTCCCCTTTATTTTCAGGGGTTTTCTCGCTGGTGGGCCCAGCAGGATTTGAACCTGCGACCAAGCGATTATGAGTCGCCTGCTCTAACCACTGAGCTATGGGCCCGCCCTGAAGAGATTTTGCGGGGCTGGCAGCGGGGGACAAGTTAATTCAGCGTCCGCGTGAAATTCTCTCATCGTGTTAAGCGGGCAACTGACTGGCTGAGGCGCTTTCGAGTGCCCCGATTTCCAGGAAGCCTTGCAACTGTCGGATGCGAGTTGGGTGTCGCATTTTTCGGAGCGCTTTGGCTTCAATTTGCCGGATGCGTTCGCGGGTGACGCAAAAATGTTTTCCCACCTCTTCCAAGGTGCGGGCGTAGCCGTCGCCGATACCGAACCGCAGTTCGAGGACTTTGCGTTCCCGTTCGTTAAGTCCGGAGAGTACGGCGGTCAACTTGTCCTTCAACAAAGCAAAGCTGGCCAGATCAAAGGGACTCTCCGAATTTTTATCCTCGATAAAGTCACCGATGTTTGAGTCGTCGTCATCGTTAACCGGCGACTGCAGTGAAATGGGCTGCTGCGCCATTTTGAGTGCCGCGCGAACGCGGCCCACCGGATAGTGCATTTCCTCAGCAATTTCTTCTGCGGTTGGCTCCCGACCGAAGTCCTGCTGAAGTTGCTTTTGCGTGCGCATGATCCGATTGATGATTTCAATCATGTGAACCGGAATACGGATGGTGCGGGACTGGTCCGCGATGGCGCGGGTGACGGCCTGCCGAATCCACCAGGTGGCGTATGTGGAAAATTTGTAACCGCGCCGATATTCGAATTTTTCCACCGCGCGCATCAATCCCATATTGCCCTCCTGGATCAGATCGAGGAACGACAGACCGCGATTGGTGTATTTTTTGGCGATGGAAATGACGAGCCGCAGATTGGCTTCCACCATCTCGGCTTTGGCCTGGTTGGCGCGAATGGCGGCTTGTTTGATCTGGCGATGGGCGGCCAAAAATTCCGCCGTGGACATCCGGGTGAAATCTTCCAACACGGTCATTTGCTCGCGAGCCGCGTCGGGGATGCGCCCGTGGCGTTTGCCGGCGGCGAGTTGTTGTTCGCAGGCCAGAATTTTTTCGTAAATGTTTTCGGCAATCAGCGCCAGGTCTTCGATGACCTTAGGTTGGTAGCAGAATTGATCCAAGCAAAGCGACAGCTTGTGATTCACTTTCTTGAGTTCGGCCAGCGCGTGCGCGCGCTTCGCTTTGGTGGTGACCATGCGACTGCGACGGAACCACTCATCCGCCTGGCGGTCCAGGTCGCGGGCCGAAGGCAGTCTTTTTTGCAGGTTCTTGAAATACTTGGCGCGGATCGTGGATTTTTGATCCAGCACCACGCGATCAAAATGTTCGCGTGGCGGTTCGGACATAAGCTTGTCAGCAATTGCCAGATATTCCTTGGCGGTATAACCCAGGGTGTGAACCGTGTTCCGAAGATCCAGTTCAGCGGACTCAATTCGTTTCGAGATTTCCACCTCCTGCTCGCGCGTCAGTAACGGTACCTGTCCCATCTGTTTCAGGTACATCCGCACCGGATCGTCCAGGTTGTCGAGGTGGGCCTTCTCCCGCGTCTCCCAGTCGGAGGGGCGGGATTGATCCAGCTCGGCAGCCTCAATGATGTTAATTTCCAAGTTTCGCAGTTTGGTGTAAATGTCATCCAGATCGTCGGCGGAAATAAGCTCTTCCGGTAGGATTTCAGTAATGTCGCCGTAAGTCAGATGCCCTTGCTCGTGGGCCAGTTGAATCAATTCCTTGAACTTGTCAGTCAACTGCTCCAGTGCTCCGTCCGCGTGAGTTTCGCTGTGTGCTTGTGAAACAGCCTCATTGATTGGAATGATTTTGGATCGGGGTGAAGGCGGAATCATTGCCGGTGAAATAACTGCTTTCTTCGCGTGCCGCACCTTCACCTGCTCGGAATGGAAACCTCTGACTCTCGTACTACGAACCTTCGGTTTACACATAAACTTTAACAGGATTTCTGATTACTTTGGATGAACTGCGGGAGAATATGCAACTTCGCTCCAGGCGCGTCAAGCGGTGAGCTGCTGCTTTTCAGGACCCCAATTGACTTAAAAAGATTGTTACCCCAAGCGAGGTGAAATGGCTGGAGGAAACCATATATTTTGCTCAGCACACCAGCGCGAGCAAGCTGGCTTTCACAATGGCGGTTGCCCCCCGTCATGTCTCCAGAAACTTTCAAGTTTCGCAATATGATTTTAAGAAAACTCTAACGATTGCCAACGGAGACGCCCACGCCCGCCGGGGCACCTCCGAATGCCGCCGCGCCTTCGTTCGCTGCCGCCGAAAACACAAAGGTATTAATGACTGCGTCCACGTAATTTCGCAGGAAGCGATAGGGGCTGTTGGGAACAAAAATGATGTCACGAGGTTCCAGCGGAATGTCGCCGGCGCGGCCTTCAAGGATATCCTTGTAGTTGACCACGGCCATTTCCGGATGGGTCAGGGAGCCGCGGACGATGGCCACTTGAGACAAATAGGCGTCCCGCAATGTTCCACCTCCGGCAGTGATGGCGGCGACCAGGGTGGGCGTTTCCGACAGCGCAATCGCGCGGGGCATTCGCACGGCGCCAAACAAATAAATTTCCCGGGCTGCTCCCGATGGGACATAAACGAAATCGTCCGGTTTTAGAAAGATGTTTTGCGTCATGTCGCCTTGCTCCAGCAGGCGTTGGAAGTCAACCGGCAATACGGTGCCATTTCGCACGACAAATGCGTGACGCAGATCCGCCATGTTCACGGTGGTCGTTCCCGATTGGGCGCGGCGGGTGCCGCCCGCCAGGGACATGGCTTCCAGCAATGAAATCGGAGCCGTGGCGGGGTAAACGCCGGGATGATCCACCGCGCCGAGGACCCAGATGTGTTTGCTTCCCACGGCGCGCAAGCTGATGGAGACCTGTGGCCCGGCAATGTATTTTTCCAGTTCCTTTTCCAGCGTACGCTTGGTTTCCGCCAGCGTCAGCCCCCAGACGTCAATGCCGGGCAGCAAATAAAAATAAATTTTACCATCAGGTCCAACCACCAGATCGGATCGGGTGGCGATCTGGTCAATGACTTCAATTTGTAACTCATCTCCAGGGCCGAGCCGGAACAGGTCCTGGGGAGTTTGCAACAGGGAAGCGTCCAGCGAGCGTTCGAACGCAAGGCCGCCGACGGCATTGGAAAACGTGCCCGTGGCCCGAGGGTTAAACCGGGGGGCGTTGCTTTGCTTGGGGATTTGGCAACCGACAAAAAGAACCAGTCCGGCGACCATCGAACTGAGGAGGAAAACTTTTTTCATGCGAAAAGTTGAATTGAGTTGATGCGAGTAGCGCTTCAAGGAGTAACCCAGGGATGTTGAATGAGGGGGTGGAGGAATCCAGTGTAGGTGACCACGGCCGATTGAATGAAGGCGATGGTGGCGTTATCCAGGATTTCTTCCGCTCGCGCCCAAGGCCGACGCGACACATAGACGATATCCTTGGGTTCCAAACGGAAGTCCGGCGCCTCTCCAGCCAGAATGGCTTTGGCGTTCACGACAATGCACTCCGGTTTGTTCAGCGAGCCGCGGACAATCAGCACACGACTTTGATAGGCCTTGTCAGCAAATCCGCCGCGCGATGTGATGGCGGAGATGAGGCTGGCATTGGGGCTGTATGGGACCACTCCAGTGCCGCCCCCCAGTCCGGAGCCTACGGCGCCAACCACAAAGATCTGGTTGGCGGCGGATGAGGCAAAAAAGATGTAATCGTCCGGTTCAATCGCGATGTTTTGGGATAGATCTCCGCGCTGAAACAAGCTCTCGAAATCCACGGCGAGCCGCTGGCCGTGTCGCACCATGAAGCTGTGGGAAAGGTCGGCCAGTTCGACGGTGTTTTGATCAAACAAACCGGTTTCCAGGCCGCCAGCTCGCGCGATGGCTTCGATCATGGTGGTGGGGCGGTTCAGGGTGAAAACACCCTTCTGGCTTACTGCCCCGAGCAGGTAAAACTTTTTACTGTTGTAGGCGGCCGGAGTGATGACCGTTCGCGGCGTGTTATAAAATTTCCCCAACTCCGCGTCAAACGCGGCGCGTAATTCATCAATCGTTAATCCAGCAGCGAGAATGTCCTCAGCTTGTAAAAAAGAAACCCGGCCATCGGGGCCAATCGCCACATCGCGCCTGGCGCTGTCAGGACGATCGAATAATGCGAAGTTCAGGGTGTCTCCGGCGCCCAACGTCAGTCGCTTTTGCCACTCGGCGCGTTGGCTTGGATCCGAGGAAGTCAGGGCGCCCTTGATTTTGGTGGTGGTCGGCGTCGTGGATTCGGCGGGCGGAGTTGGAAGTTGCTGGGCGTCGTCGGCCATCATGGGCCGGGTGACGGCGAGCAGGGTAAGTCCACTCAAGATCAGTGATCGCTTCTTCATGTGCATTAAATTTTTATTCTATAATTCCAAATTGGTGCGACACCCCTCCAACTGCTTGAAAAACGACGGGCCAAAACTACTCTGTCCCGTCCGGCAATCAAACCAGAATGAAACCCTACGCTTTTCCGGGGCATTACCGAATCGCGAACTGGGTTTCACCGGTCTGAAGGCAGGTAGATTCATCATGGTTCGAAGGAAATTTCAGCGGGCAAATTTATGTTCCCGCAACCAAAACGCGCAGTCGTAGGTCCAAGGGTGGAGTCTGGCTTCGGGCGAATAGTGGCGAACGCCTAGGCCGATCCCGTGAGGTCCCCGCTCATAAACATGCAAATCGAACGTCACCCCAACCCGCCGGAGTGCTGCTGCCAACATCAGACTGTTCTCCACTGGCACGGTGGAATCTTCCAATGTGCTCCAGATGAAGCAGGGCGGCGTTTCCTGGTTTACCTGTAATTCGGCGGAGAGTTCCCGCAATAACGCGGGAGATTGATTCGTGCCCAACAAATTATTCCGCGAACCTTTATGAGTGAACTCGTTGCTCATGGAAATGACGGAATAGCACAAGATCGCCAAATCGGGGCGTGAACTTTGGCGCTCAATTGTCGAGGCCGCGTTTGGATTGCCCCGGTCCCAATGGGTAATCGTGGTCGAGGCCAGATGGCCACCTGCGGATGAACCGATGATGCCAACGCGTTGCGCGTCCACCTGCCACTCTGCGGCGCGGGCGCGCACCGTGCGGATGGCGTGCGCCGCGTCATTCAGCATGGCGGGATGATGATATCCATCCGAGCCGAGCCGGTATTTCAGGACGAAACCGGTGATACCTTGGCTATTGAGCCAACGAGCGTAAGCGCTGCCTTCGTGATCGGCCAACGCTCCATACCCACCGCCGGGACAAACAACCATCGCAGCGCCGGTGGCGGCCTCGGGAGTCGGTAAATACACCGTCAGCGTGGGAATGTCTTTGCTCTCCCCGCCGAGCGCCCCGGGAGCGCCTGCCGACCAGAGCGCAAAGCTTTGGTTGGTTTGGGCGTTCGAGGTGAGGGCCAGCGCCAACGCCACTCCCAAACATCGAGGCAACAGATTCATGCTGCGCAGCGTAAGGATTCATTCGACACTTTTCAATAAGCTTGTTCATCCACTTGTTGAGTTGGGGAAAGGATTGGAGGTGCGGTCGCCTCAAGGCGCTGGCACAATGGGATCATGATCAAGCAGTTTTTTGTCATCACGAGCGCGGTGTTATGTGGCTTAACCGCCGTGACCTCGCCCGCAGACGAGCAAAATTCCGATCGCTATCTCAAGGAAGTCCGCCAATTGCTCAAACGCGTGCCGTTGATTGATGGACACAACGATACGCCGTGGGAGTATCGGGATCGAGTTCACAATAATTTCGCCGAATTGAATCTGGCGCAAAGCACGACAGGATTGAAACCGCCGATGCACACTGATATTCCCCGACTTCGCGCCGGGTTGGTGGGCGGCCAGTTTTGGTCAGTGTACGTTCCCACCCAGCCGGGTGGCGCGACGGCGGTGCAAGCAACGCTTGAGCAGATAGACGTTGTTTATCAACTGTGCGAGCGCCACCCGGAGACGTTCGAACTGGCGCTCACGGCGGATGACGTGGAGCGGATTCATCAGCGAGGAAAAATCGCGTCGCTCATCGGCATGGAAGGCGGACATTCCATCAATAATTCCCTCGCCACCTTGCGCATGATGTATCGCTTGGGCGCGCGGTACATGACCTTGACACACACGGAGAATACCGACTGGGCGGATGCTGCGGGCGATAAACCGGCGCATCACGGCCTGACCGCGTTTGGCGAGGAAGTGGTTCGAGAAATGAACCGGCTCGGCATGTTGGTGGATTTGTCGCACGTCAGCGACGACACCATGCGCGCGGCGTTGCGCGTGGCGAAAGCCCCGGTGATTTTTTCACATTCTTCCGCTCGGGTGCTATGTAATCACTTGCGCGATGTGCCGGATGAGATTTTGCGAATGACTAAAACCAACGGTGGCGTCGTGATGGTTTGTTTCGTTCCCAATTTCATTACCGAAGCCGACCGTTTGGATGAGGAACTTGTGACAAAGGAAAAAGAGCATTTGCGGAAACTCTATGGGAACGACTCGCACTCCTTTCGAGCAGCGGTGGCCGAGTGGCGCAAAACGCACCCGGACCCTCGCGTCGCGACCTTAAGTGACGTGGCGGATCATATTGATCACATTCGGAAATTGATCGGAGTGGACCATGTGGGGATCGGCGCTGATTTCGATGGTTTTAGCGGTGCGCCCCGAGGGTTGGAGGATGTGTCCAAGTATCCGGACTTGCTCGCGGAGCTGTTGCGGCGCGGCTACTCGCAAACGGATGTGGAAAAGGTCGCCGGTCAGAATGTGTTACGGGTAATGCGCGAAGCGGAACGCGTCGCCAAAACCCTCCAGCAATGATTGACTTTGCCGGTGTGGGCCGATTCAAGGATTCACCTCACGCACTCGGAAGAACTGAGTGGCGGGTGTCGCTGGGCGGGCAATACTGCGCGTGGTGGGATTTACCGTTGCCGTGAAAGTGTCCACCACGGTTGGCCAGGAGTTCAAATCCGTGGAAGCCAAAATCTCGAAGGACTTGCCCGGCGTGGCAGCAATGGTGAACGTGAGTTGAGTCTCACCGACCTGAAAACTCGTTATTTCCAGCGGAACAGAGATAGTCGCGCGGGCTTGAATTTGACCTTGAACTCGGTAGTCGAAATCACTGCCGGTGCCCGTGACGTCCACCGGGATGGTCAGCACTAGTTCCGCTCCTTGCGTCACCAACGTTGCGTTGGCACTGGTCGTATTGGCTAACGTGCCAGCCAAAGGTTGACTGCCGCTATCGCTTCCTATGAGTCCTGAGTAAATATAATCCATAGTAGCGGTGCTATTGGGTGATGGGGCGTACGCGATCTCGGCGGCGGGAAAAGTTCCGGCGGTCAGCGTGAGCGGATCGCTGATCAAGTCCAGTTCCAGATTCCGAATGGCCGCCTTGCCGTCAACAACGAGGAAAATGAAAACCTTCCCGCCGTAATTGGCCGGAGCTTTTCCACTCGCCCCTCCGGCCAACGGCTCCCAATTGCCACTATTCAGCGCTTTGATGGTGGACCCGCCGCTGAAAGTGATTGTCTCCGGCGTCACATCAGCCAAGAGCATCCCGGAATACTTGGTCGTAAGCCCGCCCGCTCCCTGTGCCTGCATGGCCACGGTTTGAAAGCTGCCACTGATGGAGAGGGTGGATTGATTGGTGTCCACCGTAAAGGACGTCAATTCAGCGCGGGCGACAGTCATTAGCAGACACAGGGTGAGCGTGCCTCCTGCCAATCGAAGTTGTTGGGTAATCGGGCTACTAATCATGTCTATTTCTAAGCTGATCCGGAAAAATGCGCAACCCGATTTCTTTCCACTTTGCCCGATAATTACCGTGCAACAACGGGTATGGTTTAATTCCAGGTAATTGTTCCGTACCGCAGTAGTGGATTCCGCTTTTGACGCTGGAATGCGATTATTCTACGGTAAACCCGAGTGCAAATTTCGGCAGTTGACTTTCAAACCACGGCGGCGCAGCGAGCCCGGGCCATTCGCGCGGCGGTGCCGCCACAAGGATTGTTTGCGGGAATGCAATGGCGCACTGCGCCGGAACCGTTTCGTTTAGGACCACAACGAGCCCGGGAGATTGAATCGCTCGGACGGATTTTGTTGCAGTTCTATCGCGCGGTGAATCTGTTGTATCGCAAGAGCGTGGCGGGAAAAATGCCCGCCTGGGTGGCGCATTGGTTGGACTTGGGCAAGCCCGCCGAACTCATCGCACTGCAACGTGCGGCGGCTTTCAAGAACGAGGTGCCGCGCGTGATCCGACCGGATTTGTTGATCACCGAGGATGGCTTGTGTTGCACGGAATTGGACTCAGTTCCTGGCGGAATTGGACTTACGGCCTGGTTGAATCAAACGTACGCCGCACTCGACCAAGCGGCGGACGCCTCCAAAGTGCTGGGGGGCGGGGACGGCATGAAGCAAGGATTTGCCGGGATTTTTGGCGCGGCGCCACACGTTCATGTGATTGTCTCGAACGAGGCAGCTACTTATCGTCCCGAAATGCAATGGCTGGCGGAACAACTCGGCCCGCGCTTTAGCGTGCATGACGACAGTTTTTCTGCGTTCCAGGAGGGCGACGCAGTGTATCGTTTTTTCGAGTTGTTCGATTTGCCGGACGTGGCCAACGCAACTCGGATTTTCGATCTGGCCCAACGTCAGCAGCTCCGCGTCACACCACCGCCCAAACCCATTTTCGAGGAGAAGATGTTGTTTGCGCTGCTTTGGAATCGCAACCTGCAAGACTTCTGGCGACAGGAATTGGGCGAGGGGTTTCTGACGCGGATCAAAAAAAACGTGCCTTATACCTGGCTGGTGGACCCCAGTCCGTTGCCGCCGCAGGCCGCAATCCCGGAACTGAACCTGACCGCTTGGCAACAATTGAAAACCCTCTCGCAGAAGGAACGGGAGCTGATTCTGAAAATCTCCGGATTTTCCGAACGGGCATGGGGTGCGCGTGGCGTTTCGCTGGGCAGCGATTTGTCGCAGGAGGCCTGGGCCGAGGCTGTGGATGCGGCGCTCACGGAATTTCCGCAATCACCACGCGTTCTGCAGCGATTTCACAAACCGTCTTTGGTGGAGACGTCCTGGTACGATTTTGACCGGAACGAGCTGTTGCCGATGAAGGGGCGTGCCCGACTTTGTCCCTACTATTTTGTGAGCGGCGAGGGCGACGCGGCGCAGGCTCGACTGGGCGGGGTGTTGGCAACTATCGTTCCCGCCAATAAAAAAATTGTCCACGGCATGAGTGACGCGGTTTTGACTCCTTGTTCAACATGAACTTTCATGCGCTGCTCGAATACACGCTGCTGACTTTTGGCTCGCTGTTCGTCATCGTTGACCCGCTGGCCACCGTGCCGACGTTTATCGCGATGACGCCGCGCGACACGCCGGAGCAACGCATTCGCATGGCCCGTCTGGCCTGCGTGGTAATGGCGACGATACTGTTGGTGTTTGCGGTGGCGGGTAAAATCATTTTTCATTTTCTGGGGATTACGATGCCAGCCTTCCAAATTGCGGCCAGCATTGTGCTGTTCATCGTGGCTCTGGACATGTTGCAGGCTCAACGCTCGCGCGTGGTGGAAACGGCCGAGGAGAAGGTGGCGGCTTCAGAAAAAGCGGATATTGCGATCACTCCGCTGGCCGTTCCGATGTTGGCGGGGCCGGGGGCGATTTCCACCGCCATTGTGATGCAATCCCGCGCTACGGACGTCGCGCAACACGCGGCCTTGTATGGTTGCATTTTGCTGGTCGCGTTCCTTAGCTACTTGATTTTGCGCGTCTCCGCGCGCGGCGCGAAATGGCTCAGCCCCATCGCCATGAAAGTCACCACCCGGATCATGGGGCTGCTCCTGGCAACAGTGGCCATTCAATTCATGATCAACGGAATAACCGCAGTGCGTAACGACTGGATTAAACCATGAACAGACAAAACATAAACTCGCTTGAATCCTTACCCAACTCCTCGCTGCGGCTGCAGCCTGATCGGCGCAACTCAACAAAAACCCCGACTGGCGTTCTCGCCAAAGCCAGTCGTCCGCTGGCGGTCTGGGGGCTGGCCTTGGTGGTGGCCCTGGCTGGCGGCCTGCGCGGTTCGGCCCAAGTGAATTCGATATTTCGTGCGGAGAAATTGGCCGAGATAGATCAGGCAATCAACGCGGCCATGGCTGACGGAAAATGTCCCGGTGGAGTTTTTTGGTTGCAGCACAATGGCGTCAGTTACCACAAGGCTTACGGCAATCGTGCGGTCGTTCCCGCGACTGAGCCGATGAGCGAAGACACCCTCTTCGACGCGGCCAGTTTGACGAAAGTGGTGGCCTGCACTCCAGCCATCATGCTGTTGGTGGAGCGCGGTCAATTGGGTTTGGATGATCATGTAGCGAAGTATCTTCCCGCTTTCACCGGGGGCGGCAAGGAAGACGTTACCATCCGCCAATTGATCACCCACACTTCCGGCTTGCGTCCCGACATCAGTTTAAAACCGGATTGGAGCGGTAACGAGGCGGCCATCCAACTCGCCTGCGCGGAAAAACTGGCCGGCAAACCCGGAGCAAAAATTGTGTATAGCGACACCGGCCCGATTCTGCTCGGGGAAATCGTACATCGCATCACAGGCCAACCGTTGGATCAATTTTTGCAAAAGGAAGTTTACGGACCGCTGGGAATGAAAGACACGGGCTTCAATCCGCCCAAGTCAAAGTTGCCGCGTATTGCGCCCACGGAAGTGGAGAACGGGGTGCCGGTGCGCGGAGTGGTGCATGATCCACGCGCGCGCCGAATGGGTGGCGTAGCCGGTCACGCAGGGTTGTTTTTTACCGCTGCGGATCTGGCGCGATACGCGCAAATGTTGCTGAACGGCGGCGAACTGGACGGCGTTCGTATTTTCAAACCCGAAACGGTGAAGCTGATGACCAGCGTGCAAACCCCGCCTAATGTCGTGGGACGACGCGGGATTGGCTGGGACATTGACACGAGTTACAGCGGACCACGCGGGGAATTGTTTCCACTTGGTTCGTATGGACACACCGGCTGGACGGGCACATCCATCTGGATTGACCCGTTCTCAAAATCGTTCGTGATTTTTCTGTCGAATCGCAATCATCCGACAGAGCAGGGGAGCGTCCTCGCGTTGCGACGAAAGCTGGGCACGCTCGCGGCGCAGGCCATCACGGGATTTGATTTTAGTAATGTGCCGGGCGCGTTGACGCCGCAAGGCCAGCCGGAAACCGCAGGTCGGGCGGGCCGTAATGCCAGTAGCGGCGCGCACGGAGTGACGCGCCCTACCAGTCCGGTGCTCAACGGCATTGACGTGTTGGAGAAGCGCAATTTCGATCCGCTCAAAGGCAAGCGCGTGGGTTTGATCACCAACCATACCGGCCATGATCGTGCGCGACGCTCGACGATTGATTTACTGCATACGGCGGCGGGCGTGACGCTCGTGGCGTTGTTCAGTCCGGAGCACGGCCTTCGCGGTCTGGTGGATGAACAGGTGGGCGACGGGATGGACGCCAAAACCGGTTTGCCGATCTACAGTCTTTACGGCGAACGACGCAAACCGACGCCCGAACAACTCAAAGGACTCGACGCGCTGGTGTTCGACATTCAGGACGTGGGTTGCCGGTTTTACACCTACACCTCGACCCTGGGGCTGGGCATGGAAGCCGCCGCCGAAGCAGGCATTGAATTCATCGTGCTGGATCGCGCGAACCCAATTGACGGCGTGACGATTGACGGTCCGGTGTTGACCGAGAAAACGAGCTTTGTGGGCTTCCATCCCACGCCGTTGCGTTACGCCATGACGCTGGGGGAGCTGGCCTTGATGTATAACGAAGAGCGCAAAACCCACGCCAAACTGACAGTGATCGAACTTGAGAACTGGGATCGCAAATCTTACTTCGACGCCACCGATCTGCCGTGGAGCAATCCCTCGCCGAACATGCGCAACTTGAAACAGGCGATTCTGTATCCAGGCGTTGGTTTGCTCGAAAGCGCCATGTCGGTGGGGCGGGGGACGGATACGCCGTTTGAGCTGGTTGGTGCGCCGTATATTGACGACGTGAAGTTCGCGGCGGAGTTGAATCGCGCCGCGCTGCCCGGCGTGGCGTTTGTGCCGATCCGCTTCACCCCGACTTACAGCGTTCACAAGGACAAGGAATGTGGCGGCGTTTACATCATGTTGAACGACCGCAAAACGTGCAACGTGGTGGACGTGGGATTGCTCATCATGAAGACCGCGTATCGGCTCTATCCAAAGGATTTTCCCGTGGAGAAGCCGAAGAATCTCCTGCTGCATGCCGCCACCCTGAACGCCGTCAAGGAGGACAAATCCCTTGATGACATCCGCGCCAGTTGGAAGATGGATTTGGTGGACTTCCAGCAGCGCCGCGAGCGGTACCTGCTCTACAAATGAACGCCTTCTCCGCGCGAACCCCTGCGTTAACGGAACGGGCTCCGTTCTGATCCGCCGCATCGTCGTGAAGGGATGGCGTTCCCGAAGCGCCGGAGGTGCGAGCGCTCACTCGCGAACGCAGGGCCGGAACGCGCAGAGAACCAGAGACACCACGATTGCAACCACGGCTCACGAACTGGCGAAGCTCTGGCGCGAGTCGGCGAGCGCCACTATTCCGGTTGGCCCGCCGTTGGTGCAGCCACCTGCTCCCCGCCGTTGAGGACTGGCGCACCGGCTGCCCGCCGTCAGGCGGAAGTTAGCAGCCGGTGTGACAGGCCGACCGACGTAGCGCAGGGGCAGCCGGGACACACGCTGCGGGGACACCGGCTACGTCATTTTGCGGCGGCACTGTTGGCAGCGCGATGTCGCCAGTAAAGCAACGCGGCCTCGATGTCGTCCTGATACCATTTGAGGTCTTCCCACCCCTTTGCCAGACCCAACCACTTCGAGATGGCAAGAGCCTGCTGTTGCGTGAATGAGGCGTAGGCTTCAGCCAGCCTAGAGCGGAGATAGTTTTCCTCGACGAGTGTTTGTTGGAGAGCGGCGGAACCAAGCTGGTTTCGGATTGTCTCAAGGTCGGTGCCTTCGACCAAGACGTTCAAGTGCTGAACCACAGCTTCGGCATCTTGCGATTCGCCAACTTTCCCGGTGTGGGTATCGAGCAGGTCTTCCAAGATTTGGCGAAGGTAAAACGGAAGGTCTTCGTTCCTCAACGACGCGAGACGGCTCCGCATTGATAAAGCCTCGTCATGCGAGAGAGGGCGCAGATCTTTCCGTGCATTGACTGGAGGAAACGCCTCTTTAATGAGTTGCCGAACTGCTTCGATGTCTCCGGGTGTATTGGCTCCATTCGCACTCATGGTTTGACGGGGCAAGTGGTCACAGAGCCGGGGCCAAGACCGGGATTGTTATTTCGGGAGCAACGATGATTCCGATGCCAATCACCGCTCCTCCGCCGATTATCAGCCCTCCTGTCCCGACGCCCTCCCAGAAGCCGTCCGAACCTGGCACGTAGATAATCGGGTTGGGCGACGGATAGACAGGCAGAGGAATGGGCCTGCTGATCATTTCGTCAATCCACCGTGGAATGGGGCCGCCCTTTGGGCCTTGGTCATCATCGCACTTGATGCACTCCTTCAAATAGCGAGTAATGTCCTTTCTGAGTCCCTGCTTGCGTTGAATGATTTCATCGAAGTGACCGCCGGGTTTGGTAACGCCTCCGCCATGCTTCGGAAAACCACCCTTGCCGTCCTCAACCGGGTCGTAACGACGAAGGTCGTCAAGCAAGTCGGCGGTCTTTCGGAAAATCTGTCCACGAAGCGCGCCGCACTCGGCTTTGCTCATTAGTCCGAACGGATCGATCAAGTTGATCGGATTGTTCCCGACGAACCCATACAGGTTCAGCCCGCCCCGTTCCCCGATGGGGTCTGGATTTGGCCACCGCTGCAAATTCGGCTCGTAATAGCGGAAGCCATAGTAGTAAAGCCCCGCGTTGGCGCACCATTCCTTGCTGCTGAAACGGTAGGTGTTCGCTTCAGCCAGTGGGCCGCTCATACCCAAAAGATTCCCGTACGGATCGTATTGGTATCGCGCCACGATGAAGCCGTTGGTGTCCACCAGCGCCGTCACGTTGCCGTTCCCGTCGCAGTGGTAGTAGGCGTGCGCCAGTGCGGATTGCGGCGTGTGGAGTGCGGAATGGTCGGTGCGCGCCAGCAGCCCGCCGATGCCGCCAGCCCCTTGCCGCGTGCCGCTCAGGTCGTTGACCCGGGTGTAGCTGACCATGGCCAGATTATTAGCATCCCGCTCCTGCACCGTCAACAGGCCATCGTAAACGTGGCGAACCTCGTTGGTCATCGACCACCGCCGACCCGATTTTCGATGGATGGAAAACGGTTTTGGCAAAACGGCTTCATGTGACCTGATCCAAATTAACTGCGCGCCATCGGGCGAACAAAACAATTCAATGCACCCCGCGGCGAAGACGCAGCGCGAGGGCTGTGGCACAGGCGCCTGCCTGTGCGTGCCGCACGCAGACAGGCGGGTGGCCGACCTTCTATCGGCGCGGCCTGAGGCGAGCCAGATTCTTTCTCACCGTTTGGCGGGACAGCCGGTTGGGATTCGACTTCTCCCCAAAGAATGTGCTGAAGGAGTCCATCCCGAAAATCGAGGGTGACACGCAAGTTCTCGATCCGAAATGATTTGTAACTTTGTGTGCCGACTGATTCGTCCGATGCAGTGAAGTCCTCATAGCCATGCGTCTTGAACAGTGCAAGCACCTCGCTTTCGCGACGAGCGATAATTCGACTGCCCCACAGCGTAGCCGCCGGATGGCTTGTGGTGAGTTGAGTGATGCGCATGGCCTCATCGGTCGCTGACTTTTGGAAGATGATTTGCAGCCTCTCCTCAGCGTAGAACCACATCACCGCCGATTCAGTGCCGGAGTCTAACGTTTCTGCTTCGTCAGGCGCACCGAGGCGACGCTCCACATCTCCGGTGGTAAACCCGAATTTGATTTCCCCAAGCCCATCTGTGATTTCGACGGAATGGTGCAGTTGCGCTTTCATGAGTTGTCGCGCCAGAGGTGGCTCTTGAATCATCTGCTGCAGGAATTGGGGTTTCCATACCACCAATCCCAAAATGGCATGAAGCCCTCCTCCCTCACCCGGGAGGTCATGCCCTTGCGGGAGAGCGCGAAGGGCGCGTGCCCGCGGGCCGGTCCGCCCGGGCCGGGTTCGCTCAGGCAAAGCTGGGCACCCCCAGATCGGTCATCAACACGAGGCCGGGCGGGGCCTTGAGCAGCCGCGGCGCCGCGTGGACGAGCGAAGCCACGGTGGCGCCGTCGCCGGCGACACCCGTGGTGACGATGTTTTTCAGACCCGGATCACCGACGATTTCCACGGCGTCGTGTGGGTTGGGCGCGTCGAGGTACATTTTGATGTCGAGGGTGATTTTGACCGCGCCCTGCATCCGCCCGACGGCGAGCTGGTGCAGGCCGCAACATTGGCCGCGCTGGACGGTGACGTGCGGAGTCTTGATGTCCGCCAGGGCGACCATGGCCTTGCCGGTCTCCTCCAGGGCGTCGAGTTTCCAGCCGAGTGCATGGGCAATCAGGGCCGCCGATTCCTTGAGTCCGGCGTGCCCGGCCTGACCGCGCTGGAAGCGGCGCTCAAATTCGGCAGGCGTCCAACCGCTGCCAATTTTGCGCTGCAAGGGCCCGCGCCGGGTGGAGGCATTCACGACGCGCTGGACATGGACGGCCTGAACCTCGCGGCAGACGCCGGTGAGGCAAACCGGCAGCACATCCATCACGAAGCCGGGATTGACGCCGGTGCCCAGCAGGCGGGCGCCTGCGGCCTTGGCGCGGGCATCGAGCCGGGCCGCAAGCCGGGGCTCGCGCAGGGCGGGATAGAGCAGCTCTTCGCACGAGGAAATTACGCTGATCCCCCGTTGCAGCATCGGTTCGATTTGAGGATACGCCAGTTTCACCCTGGAGACGGCGGTGTGAAAAATCACCTCGGGTTGCGCGGTTGCCAGCAGGGCTTCCAGCGACCGATGGACCCGGGCGCGACCGACACGGGGCTCGCCGGCCAGCCGGGCGAGCGGTTTGCCGACTTTGGCCGGGTCAATGTCAATGCCGCCCACGATCTCAATCCAGGGCTTGGTGGCGGCCAGTTTCAGTGTTTCAATGCCGATGGGACCCAAACCAAATTGGGCGATTTTGATTTTTTTCATTTTGTAGAAAGCGAAAAATTGATCGCGCCACGATCAGGACGGCGTGACCTGAAGGTGGCGCGACGTAATCATTGGACAAGCCGGCTCACAAGCGCGAAACCAGCAATTCCCGCTGAAAGACCAGTTCCTTGGGTAATTGTGAATAGAGCTTGAAGAACAACTCGTCCTGCATCACCAGTTCCCGATGCCACTCGGTGCGATCAATTTTCTGAATCTCGGTGAATTTTTCAGCCGTGATTTCATGTTCCAAACCGCGCATATCGAGGTCTTGATATTCAGGCACCCAGCCCACGGAAGTTTCAATGGCGCGCGCGCCCAACTGACAGCGTTGCACGATCCATTTCAGCACGCGCATGTTTTCACCGTAACCGGGCCAGAGGAATTTTCCCGCTTCATTTTTCCGGAACCAATTGACATGGAACATGCGCGGCAGGTGTTTCACCCGGCGGCGCATTTCAAGCCAGTGCGAGAAATAATCGCCCATGTTGTAACCGCAGAATGGCAGCATGGCCATCGGATCGCGACGCACCTGACCGATCGTGCCTGCCGCCGCCGCCGTCATTTCCGATCCGACGGTTGCCCCCAGGTACACGCCATGCACCCAGTTGAACGCCTGGAAGATCAACGGCATGGTGGTGGCGCGACGCCCGCCAAAAATAATGGCGCTGACCTTTACTCCGGCGGGATTTTCCCAATCCGGATCAATGATCGGACAGTTGCCCGCGGGGGCGGTGAAGCGACTGTTGGGATGGCTTGACAACACAGGTTTGCCGTCGGCGTCCTTGGTGGTCGGGGACCAATCGCGTCCTTTCCAGTCAATCAAGTGCGCGGGCGGCGTCGGGGTCATGCCTTCCCACCACACATCGCCTTCATCCGTGAGCGCCACGTTGGTAAAAATCGTGTTGCGCTTGATGGAATCCATCGCCATGGGGTTGCTGGTGTAGGAAGTGCCTGGAGCGACGCCAAAAAATCCTGCTTCCGGATTGATGGCTCGGAAGTAACCGTCGGGCCCCGGTTTGATCCAGGCGATGTCATCGCCAACGCACGTCACTTCCCAACCCTCGGTCTTGAGGTGTTTCGGCGGCACGAGCATGGCAAAATTGGTTTTGCCGCACGCACTGGGAAACGCCGCCGTGACGTAGGTTTTGTTGCCGGACGGATCTTTGACGCCGAGGATCAACATGTGTTCCGCCATCCAGCCTTCGTCGCGCGCCATGGCTGAGGCGATGCGGAGCGCAAAACATTTTTTGCCCAACAAGGCATTGCCGCCGTAGCCGGAACCAAAACTCATGATGAGTCGTTCCTCGGGGAAGTGCGTGATGTAAGTATTTTCCGGATTGCACGGCCACGGAACGTCTTGAGCGCCGGCAGCCAGCGGAACTCCGACCGAGTGCAGGCACTTCACAAATTGTCCGGTGCGGTCAATTTCGGGATAAACTGCCAGCCCCATCCGCGTCATGATCCGCATGTTGGCGACCACGTACGGGCTGTCGGTGAGTTCAATGCCGTATTGGGCGATGGGCGAACCGATCGGCCCCATGCTGAACGGAATGACGTACAGCGTTCGACCTTTCATGCAGCCGTTGAACAAGCCCTTCAATCTGGCTTTCATGGTGGTGGGGTTTTCCCAGTTATTGGTTGGGCCGGCATCCTTCGGCGATTGCGAGCAAATGAAGGTGCGCTGCTCGACGCGGGCGACATCGCGCGGGTCGCTGCGCACCAAAATCGAGTTGGGACGCAGTTGGTCGTTCAGTTGCACTCCGGCGCCGGAAGCGATGATCAATTGCCGCATTTGCTGATCTTCGCTTTCCGAACCGTCGCACCAGTGAATGTGATCCGGCTGGCAGAGCGCCGCTATGTCGCGCACCCAGTTGCGGATGGTGAGATTTTGCGGGAGTTTTTGGTCTTCAGTTTTCATCAGTGTTTAATGGGGTTGATTTCGTTCCTTTATCGAGAGGAATTGTCGCTGCCCGGGCGACAACACCATGCCCTGAAGTTTGCAAAGTGTCCCCAGTCCGAAACAAGGAAAAAGCGTGATCACGGATTCTAAAGATGAGCTTGCGGGCAAGCAAACATTGAATCCGCAGCGCTGAATGGTTACGGTCGCCATGAAAGCAGTTGGATGAACACATGATTCTTTCCGCGTGGTGGACGATTATTCTGGCGTTGCCGGTCTTGTGGTTCGGCGAATTTCTCGTGCGCCGCGTGCGCCTTTTCTCGCGTTTTCAAATCCCCGCGCCGGTCGTTGGCGGATTGATCGTCTCCCTGCTGGTTTGGGGGAGCAACGTCACCCAGTTCTGGACCGGACGTTTCGATAACAAAATTGCCGCGGCATGGTGGACCTGGTTGGTGACGATTGAGCCGGACTGGCTGCAGTCGCCCGCGCAAACCGCCAACCTGCCGTTTCTGGTCATGTTTTTTACCTGCATCGGCTTGAACGCCAGTTGGTCGCTGGTGAAGCGCGGCAGTTTGCAGGTGCTCGTGTTTCTCGCGCTCGCGGGATTGCTGGCGATCATTCAGAACGGTTTTGGTGTGGCGCTGGCCCAGGCGCTGGGACAATCGCCGTTACTGGGGCTGGTGTGTGGCAGTGTGAGCATGACGGGCGGCCACGGCACGGCGTTGGGATTCGCCGCAGACTTGGAGCGCGCCGGGCTGCCCGCGGCGGACGTGTTGGGCATGGCTGCCGCCACTTTTGGGCTGGTAGCGGGTGGCTTGATTGGCGGCCCGATCGGCGGCGGGTTGATCCGGCGGTTCAACTTGAAATCCACGGCTTCCACGGGCACACACCTGGAGGCGGGGGAAAGCGGGGCTGCGGGCATCCTCTCGGATTTTCGCGCTTTGTTTCAAGCCGGGAAAACCACGCTGCCCAACCTCGCGCTTTTGCTGGTCTGCGTGAAACTCGGCGCGTGGGTAAGTTGGCTGATTCAAATGACGGGCCTCACGTTTCCGATTTACATGGGCGCGATGTTGCTGGGGGTGACCGTTCGCAATGGGTTGGAGCTTGCGGGAGCCACTTGGGTGAAAACCGAAATCATTGATATGCTGGCAACGATTTCGCTCGGTCTGTTTCTTTCCGTGGCGTTGATGAGCCTGAACCTCATTGAACTGGCCAGCGCCGCAGGGCCAATGCTGGTGATCCTCAGCGCGCAAGTACTCCTGATGGCGTTGTTTGCGTGGGGGGTCACCTACCGGTTGATGGGACGCGATTTCGAAGCGGCGATCATGGCGGGCGGACACTGTGGTTTTGGGCTGGGCGCCACGCCCAACGCCGTGGCCAACATGAAAGCGTTGGTGGAAAAATTCGGTCCCGCTCCACGCGCCTTTCTGGTTCTGCCCGTCGTTGGCGCGTTCTTGATTGATTTCATCAACGCGTTAAACATCACGGTATTTCTCAACCTGTTTAAGCAATGAACTTCTGCCATTCAGTTAAATTGTCGCCCTCGGTGACGGAATCCGCCGGCGGATTCCGCTTTTCACCACTCTGCCCGTGCCGCTGGCTGTTCATCGGAATTTGCGTGATGACGATCACGGTCCACAGCGAGAACGCGCCAACGCACGGGATGGTCGCTTCAGTGCATCCACTGGCGACCGAAGCTGGAGTGCGAACGCTGAAATCCGGCGGCAACGCGATTGACGCGGCGGTGGCGGTGGGCCTGACGCTGGGGGTGGTGGACGCGCACAATTCCGGAATTGGCGGCGGTTGTTTCATGCTGATCCGTTTGGCAAATGGAGAGTTCGTGGCGCTCGACGGACGCGAAATGGCGCCCGCCGCCGCCACGCGCGATCTGTTTATCCGCAATGACAAAGGCGATACCGAGTTGAGTCAAACCGGACCGCTGGCCAGCGGCGTGCCGGGCGAGGTTGCGGTCTTCGATTACGCAGTGCGGCATCATGGAAAAAAAACATTTCGCGAACTGGCGTTGCCGGCGGCGGAAATTGCCGCGACCGGTTTTCCAGTCACCAAAGCTTTTGTGAACCGCTTGCGCTCCGTGACGAACGAACTCGTGCGGTTTGAAGGTTCACGGGCGTTGTTTTTTCCGGATGGCCAATTGCCGCGCGTGGGCGCGATTTTCAAACAGCCCGACCTGGCCCGGACGTATCGGCAACTGGCCGGGCAGGGGAGTGATTGGTTTTATCGCGGTGGGTTTGCCGAAGCGGTGGCGGCCTGGATGAAAGCTAACGGCGGAATTTTGACTGCGGAGGACTTCGCGAATTATCAGATGGTGCTTCGCGAGCCAGTGCGCACGACGTATCGCGGTTATTCCGTCGTGTCGTTTCCACCGCCCAGTTCCGGCGGAGTGCATGTTGTGCAGATGCTCAACGTGCTGGAACATTTCGATCTCAAACATCTTGAGCCGGTCACGCGCTGGCACGTTTTGGCCGAGACGATGAAGCTTGCGTTTGCGGATCGGGCGTATTGGCTGGGTGATCCCGATTATGCGAAGGTCCCGCGCGGTTTGATCGCAAAAGATTACGCCGCGATCCTGGCGCGCCAAATCAATTTGGAACATGCGACACCAGTGACCAACCACGGCTGGCCCCCGGGCTGGGAGCGCGTTTTTTTTTCATCCGCAGCGGGGAGGGCGGGCAGTCCTCTGCCCGCCGCGCGTAACGATGCAGAAACCGGCGAGCACGGAGTGGCGCGCCCCGCCAATGACTATTTGTACAAGCACACCACGCATTGGTCGGTGGCGGATGCCGAGGGCAACTGGGTGGCTTGCACGGCCACCATCAACACGACCTACGGATCGAAAGTGGTTATTCCGGGCACGGGTGTGGTGCTGAATAATCAGATGGATGATTTTTCCGTGCAACCCGGAGTGCCGAACGCTTTTGGATTGATCGGGGCGGAAGCCAATGCCGTCGCGCCCGGCAAGCGCCCGCTCTCCAGCATGAGTCCAACGATGGTGTTGCAGAACGGACAGCCCATCATCGCGTTGGGCGCGGCTGGCGGACCCAAAATCATTTCGGCAGTATTGTTGGAACTGGTCGCAATGCTTGATCTGGGACTGGCGCCGGAGCAAGCACTGGCGCAACCGCGCCTGCATCAGCAATGGTCGCCGGACGAGCTGTTGGTGGAAGCGGCGTTGCCGGCGGCGATCAAAACCGCGCTGGCACAACGCGGTCACGTGGTGGGGGAACTTCAGGCGTTGGCGATCTCGCAGATTGTCGCGCGCAGCGCCGATGGAAAAGCTTTTGTCGGTGCCGCCGACCCGCGCACCGGCGGCACGGCAGCAGGGTGGTGAAAAGTTTGCAAAGAGTCGCCTCGCTTCAGGCCAACTCGATAGCCGGTTACGTTTGAGCCCATCAAATTGCGTGATGAGCGCAGGGCGAAAACCAACCGTCGGTGCGTCCGTAGAGTTTCGGGGTAAAATTCCTTGAACGCTTCGGATTTCAAATCCATACTTCCATTTGAATTACGCTGTCTGAATCGCAGTCGGCGTGTCGAACCCTGAAACTTAAGCTCAGTCGTATGTGGATTATGTCATTGTCTGCTTGCCGGATTACTGTCTCCAACTGTTGGCGTTGGTTGTTGATTGCCAGTGCGGTCGTGTTCTTTGCCCCAACTCCCGCTCGAGCCGAGGTGTCGGTTCGGATGGGCATCTGGCATGCATATGACTTTTACTATCCGAATCCGAGCCTGACTTCTACAAGCCCGCCACTGACATTTCATTGGCTGGAGTCCGCCAGCGGACGGGTGTGGCGGCAGCTTGGCGATACCAATGGCAGCAACGCTTTCTTTCTAACCAATGATCTTAACGCCGTCATCCATGAATGTACGAACGGCCTGTGGAAATTATATCTGAATCGGGGGGATCCCTCGGAGCAACTCTACCAGTTCGCGATGTCCATTACCGACGTCACCCCGGAGGTGTTTGGTGACGTGACAATTCTCTTTCCGGTAAACCAGAGCACCGAAGTGACCGCCACCCCGACTTTCACGTGGACAGGGCCCGACAACCTGCCGTCCATCTTCGTTAGCGCGTCGTATGGTGACGGTGGAGGTAACAGCTATTCGGTCGATCTCCCCGGCTCGACCACGCAATGGACTTTACCTGGGCCGTTGACCCCTGGTCCCAACACGTTGTTCGTTCAATATCTCAGCAACAACTTCTCGGGCATCACTCTGTCCACCCCAACCAACGCCTTGGGAGTGGCGTTGTCGGATTGGGTGGGCGCCGGGGATGTTTACAGCTACAAATTTTCCAACTTTATCGTTGGCAGCGACACGGGCGGAGACAGCGAACTGGCGGATGCCGTGGATCAGCCAACCGGCATATGGACCACTGGCGGTGACGCTGCGTGGTTTCGTCAGACAGACGAAACCTACGACGGCACGGACGCGGCGCAGAGCGGCGACATTGATCATGGCGAAGTTTCCTGGATTGAAACCACCGTCGAGGGACCGGGAGTTCTGTCCTTCTGGTGGAACGTCTCCAGTGACGACTCGGACAGCTACGATTACCTTGAATTCACGGTGAACGGCGACAGCGAAACAGAAATTTCCGGCGATTGGGGCTGGGACTATTACGAAATTAATCTGCCTGCCGGAACGCATACCTTGCGTTGGACTTATAACAAGGATGACGATTTCACGGCCGGCGCCGATGCCGCCTGGCTGGATGAAGTTCAATTCCTTCCGGAAATCGAACTGCATATGAGCCTCAACATCGAACGCACGTCCAATCCACTGAACCCGGGTTTCCTCGCCTTCCCCTCGTTTAACTTCATTCAACCCGCCCCGTTGACTTCGCACGAGATCGTTTCACCCAACAACACCTTCAGCGCCTATCAGGGCAGCGACGGCGAGGAGTATATTACGTCCTCCGTCCAATCCACCCTTGCGGAGCTGATCACGGCGTTGGAAGCCGGAGACTGGACGATTTACATCAATCGCGGGCATCCGTCTGAACGACAGTACACGTTCCACGTCACCGTTGACGCGCTCGAACTGTCTGATTTGCCGGAGGCAAACATTACTTCGCCTACGGAAGGGCAGACCGGCGTTGCGCCCGATCATGTCTTCACCTGGACCGGTCCAACCAATTACGATGTTCTGTATCTCTATTCGTATCTCCCCGGCACCAACACCCCCAGCGGCGGATACACGAATCTCGCCTCCGACGTGATGATCAGTGCGATGCCCAATCCGCTGGCGCCCGGTACCAACGCGCTGTATCTTAATTACACGCGGAACGATTTTTCAGGAGTTTCCCTCAGTGACCCTGAAGACGCCTCGTTCCAACCGCTGACCGACTGGCAGGCTCAGGTCAATCTGGCTTCCGGCCAGACCCGCAGGTTTGTCGTCGGCGCCGCCGAACCGCCGGCGACCCCGGTGCAAATCCTGAATCCGTGGCACACGGGCACCAACTTCAGCTTCTCACTGATCACCCAGGCTGGCCGCACCCACACCGTGCAATCACGCACCAACCTCAGCACCGCCCCCTGGGTGAACGTCACCAACTTCATCGGCAACGGCGACACGATGCAGTTGTTTCTGCCGAACTCCGACACGCCGGAAGCCTATTACCGCGTCAGCACCCAATAGCGACCACACTCGCCATTCAATCCGCGTTTGACCGTCCGATCTCTCTCGGAGTCCAGCGTGTGACTTGATCATGCGGCGCATTGCGGGGCGGGGGCTGGCATGGTTTACTGAGCGCAGATTTTAAGAGTCCCGCATGAAGCATTGGTTGACATTGTTGTTGAGCCTCGTCGCTTTGATTGGGGACGCGCATGCCGCCCCGGCGCAAGCCGCGGCCGACCAGTTTGGAGTGGTGATTGAGCCGAGCGGCAGCACGCCGAACAGTCATTTGTACTGCGGGGAGCGGTTCGACCAAGACCTGGGGCTGTATTACCTGCGGGCGCGGTATCTGAATCCCAACAGCGGACGGTTCTGGACGATGGATGGATTTGAGGGCACGCAGACGGACCCGCTCTCCCTGCACAAATACTTCTATGCTCACGCAAACCCGGTGAACATGGTGGACCCGAGCGGGCACTGGTCTTTGCCCGAATTAAACAGCGTCGCAAAGATTTCGATTGGACTGAACCTCACTTCGGCAGGGGTGCATATCTACAAGGACCAGTATGAAGCATTGAAGTGGGACGCACTCGGAATAGCTCTGGCTTTTGTTGGCGGAGTCAGTCCGCACCAAATCTCTCGCCAGGGCTTGCGAACATTGGATCCGTAACGATCCCTCTCTCCCAGTTGGGGAAAGGCATTACGACAATTTTGGGCGCGTCGTCTGCGGGACTAGGCGTCGGCAACTTGGTGGTTGCGATGAGCGGTTCGCTCTCCGGTAGCGGCGCACCACCGCCTCCCCCTGGTGGTAGCGGAGACGACGATACTGTTCCGCCTGCGAATCTTCCGTTCAAGTCAGGAGACTTCGTAACGCAGGGTTTCAATACAGCCGATGGCGTTTTGGATATTGGCGCGAAAGCCATCGTGAATGGCAAAGATCTCCACCTCGACCAGATTGCGATATTCATGCGAGACTCTGAAGTTGGCCACTTGGGAATGCGGGGCGTGTTGGCGGCTCGCAAAGAGCTTGCTCAACTGGTAAAAGACCTCGGTTTCAAGCGCCTCAGAATTTCGGGAGTGCGGATTGAAGGAAGCACATTTGCGAATCCTGGTAAGACACCTGATGTCATCATTGATTTAACCAAGTAACCACCATGCCCGTGACTGCCGAAATCATTGAAGACTGTCGAAGGCGTTTCTCTGCCGGAGAAACCAACGAAGACATTATCGCTCACCTCCGTAAGTGCGGCCTTAGCAAAGTGGAGACAATCAAGGTCTTCGTTGATTTGAACCGTGGGTCACCCATTGAAGCCAAGCGACTCATTCATTTGAGTCCAGCGTGGACAGACATGTACCAGCGAGATGAAAAGCTGCACGATTCAGCCGAACGGCTAGCTCGCGACGAGGCTGGCCAGAATCCAACGAGTGAACGCTGAACCGCCGGTGTCCCGCCAAACGGTGTAAGTAAACTCGTCGTGTTCAACCCGCCCTGAACGCTCACCGCCCCGCGCCGTCCTGCCGTCACGGGCCTGCTCGCCAAGACAAGGTGAGTCTGCCCGTGGCGTCGTTCGTCGCGCTGTCCGGGAGAGTCGAGACGTTTTGAAGTTGGAATGTCTCACCCGGCCCTCGCGCCGCGCCGCCAAGTTTTACATCCACGTCAACATCCAGAAGTTGATTGAAGAACTGAGTCGCCGTGGCATGACGGAAGGTCGAAGCGCTGCTTGACGGCACGGGCGAAGGCTTTACGCTTTGACACTCCGTTTGCCAAAGGCGAACGGATGAAACGGATGTCCAACTCAGAACATTTGCCGACCACGGCGTCGAGCCGCCAGGCTCTCGTGCAGCGGTTGCGTCTGGCGGCGGCGGCACTGGAAGCGGTAGTCGCGGATCGCACGCTGTTGACGGAGCTTCCCAGCGCTGAACGGGTCCGCCTGCTCAAAGTCGCGGGCGACGTTTATTGTCCCGATGTGCGGGCGCGGCGCCGGTTGGTAAAGGAGACTTCCAAACGGCGCAAGCAGGAGCGCCAGCACCGGGATCAACAGGTGCTTAATGAAACCGGCATTCGCGCGCTGCGCGCCAAGCCGGTCTTCACCACGCCGAACTTGCCGCCCCCACCGAAACTGGAGACGACTGGGGGGGAAGTCACCGGCGCGCCGACCGGAGTCCAAGAACCGCAGAACTGCTACATTTGCAAAACGGACTACACGACCATTCACCATTTTTACGATCAACTTTGTCCCGCCTGCGCCGAGTTGAATTTTCGGAAACGGACGGAACTGGCCGACCTGCGCGGTCGGGTCGCGCTCTTGACGGGAGGCCGGGTGAAGATCGGTTATCAGGCGGGGCTTAAATTACTGCGCTCGGGAGCGCGGTTGGTTGTGACGACCCGGTTTCCGCGGGATGCGGCTTCCCGTTACGCGGCGGAAGCCGATTTCGCCGATTGGCAGGAGCGGTTGGAAATTTTCGGTTTGGATCTGCGGCACACGCCCAGTGTGGAAGCGCTTTGTCGGCACTTATTGGCGCAATACGATCGGTTGGATTTCATCGTCAATAACGCCTGCCAGACGGTGCGGCGACCTCCGGATTTTTACGCGCACATGATGCGGCAGGAGAGCGAGGGGTTGGTTCAATTGAGCGCGGCCGCGCGGCGGTTGCTTGGCGGTTATGAAGGATTGCGGGCGTATCAATTGCAGTCGGAGACCGGCACCGTGGCGCGCCACTCGCAAGCTCCAGCCGAGCCGGCCGCGACCCGGCCGGAACTTTCGGAGATCGGGCTGACACATTCGGCCTGGCTTTCGCAAGTGCCGTTGCTGGCGGAAGAGCAGGGGATGGCCGGCGGTTTATTTCCGCAGGGCCACTTGGATCAGGATTTGCAACAAGTGGATTTGCGCGGTCACAATTCCTGGCGCATGCGGTTGCACGAAGTCTCGGCGGTGGAATTGCTCGAAGTGCATCTGGTCAATGCGGTCGCCCCGTTCATCCTCAACGCCCGGCTCAAACCGTTGTTGTTGCGCACGCCGGAGCGCGACAAGCACATCGTGAATGTGTCAGCGGTAGAAGGACAGTTTTACCGGAAGTTCAAAACCACGCGTCATCCGCACACCAATATGGCCAAGGCGGCGTTGAACATGATGACGCGGACGGCGGCAGCGGATTATCATGCGGACGGCATCCACATGAACGCAGTGGATACGGGTTGGGTGACGGATGAAGACCCGCATCAGATCGCGACGCGAAAGCGCGCCGAGCACCGCTTCCATCCGCCGTTGGATATTGTGGATGGCGCGGCGCGGATTGTGGACCCGATCCTGTCCGGGTTCAACACGGGCGAACATCTCTGGGGTAAATTTCTAAAGGATTATCGGCCGACGGATTGGTGACCAGACTCCGTTACACTGTGGCGTCGGGGGTAGAACTGTTGCCGCGGCATTGGTAATTTTTCTGGAAATGGATGTTTGAGAAGCGCAGTTCAAAATCATGTTTTGGAGCGATGTAAAGCAATTGCTGGAAGCCGTCCTGCTGATTGTGGCGGCGGTGTTGCCCGTGGTGAATCCGCTGGGTAGCGGCCCGATTTTTCTTTCCATGACGGAGGGGTGCGACCGTTCCACGCGAGCCGAGTTGGCGCGCCGGATTGCGCTCTACTCCTTTGGATTGCTGCTCGGCTCCATGCTGTTCGGGTCTTTCGTGCTGTTGTTTTTCGGACTTTCCGTGCCGATCGTGCAAGTGGCGGGTGGCGCGGTGGTTTGCGCTTTGGGCTGGCGGATTTTAGCCGATGAAGGCAACAACTCGGCCACGGTTACGGCGGACGCGCAACAAGCCCGGCACATTGCGCTGGGCCGGGCCTTTTATCCGCTCACGTTGCCGGTGACCATTGACGCGGGAGTGATTTCAGTGGCGATTACCGTGGGCGCCAACCATTCGCACGCCGTGAGACATTCGTTGATTCAATTCTTCGCGGCGGTTTTGGGTGCGGTCATCATCTCGCTGACAATTTCCGTGACCTATCGCTACATGGCGCCGCTCAGCCGCTGGGTGGGCAACATGGGCATGCAGGTCATCTTGCGACTGTCGGCTTTCATCACCTTGTGCATCGGGGTGGGCATTTGCTGGAACGGGGTGAAGGCGCTGCTGGTGGAGATCGGGCTGGCGGTGAAGTGAACTGGCGCGAACCTCAGTCCATTGGCCAACGACCGTGTGGCGCAAAAATTTCATTGCGGCAACGGTCCAATAAACCGGTGCGCGCCGCCACATCCAGCACGGTGAAACGACGGCGAATGCAGAGCGCCAACCAATAACTTTCGCGCAGCCGCTTACGGGTGATGCCGATGGCTTCAGGCTCCGTCGGGGCTCCGGCTTCGTTGAGCCTCTGGCTGAGTCTGGCAAAGGGCAGCAGTTGCCGTTGCAATTGTTCACGCAGTGCCGGCCACCGGTGGCGCAGCGTTTCGAGTTGCTCACGCAACTGAGGAAGAGGGGGTTGTTTGGCCGCGAGTTCCTGCCGCGCACAATCCAAAAGTTCGCCTGCGCCAAACAGGGTGCGCGCGCGCTTGATCCAACTTTCAGTGGTCGGCCAGGCGGCGACACAAGCGTTCACGTCCAGTTGTTCGAGCGGTTGCGTCAGGAGTTGTTCATACAAAGCCGTGACCGCCAGCGTGCCAATTCCAACTTTGAAGCCGTGCGAGGGGGCGCAGCCCTGATGCGTGTGGTGTTGCATATCCCACAGATGACTGAACTGATGCTCGGCACCCGAGGCGGGGCGGCTGGATTGTGCCGATTGCATGGCAAAACCTCCGAACATCAAGCCGGTGATTAATTTGCCGATGGCGTCGGGATCGCCGGTGCGGATCGCGACCGGATTGGCGGTCAGTTCACGCAAACGTCCCTGCACAATCGTCCACGGTTGCGGATCAATCGGTTCAACTCCCAAAGCATCGGCCAGAATCCAGTCGGCGCCGGCAGTGATTTTCGCCAGCAAATCCGCGTAACCCCACGCGTTCATTTCCGGAGGCGCATTCCGGATAATCTCCAGGTCCGCAACCACCACGGTCGGCGCGGGGCAGTGGAAGGTTTGCTTGGCGCCTTCACGGGTGATGGACGCGCCGAAAGCCGTGTAGCCGTCCATGGACGCCGCCGTCGCCACACACATGTAGGGGCGGCTGGTGCGATACGCTGCCAGTTTGGTCAGATCGTTAATGGTGCCGGAACCGACGGCGATTGGCACCGCATCGTGGGAGCGAAGAGTGGTTTCCAATTCGGCAACGAAATGATGTTCGGCGTAGAGCTTTGGATCGCGGAAAATAAAAGGGGGCCGGATGAGGTGATTTGCTGTGTGAAACGCGGTTTGCACGGCGCTCCCAGCAATAGGGAACAGATTCTCATCGGTAACAATGATGGCCGGACGGTTGCCGAATTGCGCCGCGAAAATCCCGGGCAGTTCGGATAAGAGATGAGAGCCGATTTTAAGAACTCGAGTTTCACGAGCTGCTTGGAGCGCGGTTTCAAGAGTGACTGTGAATGGCTGTGGTGCCGGCATGGCTGGTGAGCATAGCTTAAACCGGTCAATCCGGTCGAACTTTTCCCGGCGGCGTTTTGAGCCACTTGCCTGGCGAGGTGCGGGGTGATGCGCCGACCGGTTTGCCCTGAACGCGTACGTTCAGTTCTGGCGTGGCTCATTGCGTGGCTGCGGCTGTCGCAGCTTGCAACCGATGTGACGTTTCAAGGTTTGTCCTTTGGCTGGAATTAGCTCAGGATATGTTTTTCGGTGGCCAGATTCGAGCGTGGAGAAAACTGCCGATCAGTTTCTCAAAACACGATGCACCGGATGGTCCGCTAATTGTGAAACACAGTCTTTTTGATATTCAAGTGAATGGCTTTGCTGGAGTGGATTTCCAAGCCGCCACTTTAACGCTTGCCCAGGCGCAACAGGCCGTTGCGGCGTTGGCCCGACATCAGACGCATCGGTTCTTCGTCGCCTTGATTACTGACACCATTCCAGCTCTGTATTCCAAACTGGAAAACTTGGAGCGGCTGCGCGCGGCGGACCCGGTCGTGGCTGCGGCGCTGTGCGGTTATCATTTGGAAGGACCGTGGCTCTCGCCCGAACCAGGTTTCTGTGGAGCGCATGATTCGCAGCTCATGACGCCACCCAATCTGCGGCATTTTGAGCAACTGCAGCGAGCCGCCCGGGGGAACATCCGATTGGTCACGCTGGCGCCCGAGTGGCCTGGCAGTGCGGAGTTTATTCGACACTTAACCGCCGCCGGAGTGCAGGTTTCACTGGGGCACACCAATGCTGCTGACGAGGCAATCGCGGCCGCAATTGCGGCGGGCGCCCGTTTTTGCACGCATTTGGGCAACGGCACGCCCATTGAATTGCACCGGCATGATAATGTCATTCAACGCTTGTTGGCGCGGGATGAATTGATGGCGTTTTTTATCCCGGACGGAGTGCATTTGTCACCGGCAACGCTGCAAAATTTTTATCGCGCCAAACCGGTTGGTCAGGCGCTTTTCACCACCGATTGCATGGCGGCGGCGGGGATGGGCGCGGGACGCTATCGGTTGGCCCACTTGGCAGTGGAGGTGGGAACGGATCAAATCGTTCGCTTGCCGGGAACGCAGCAACTGGCCGGGTCCGCCCTCTGTCCGGATGTCGGCGTGGCTAATGTGCAACGCTGGCTGGGCTTGGACGCCGCCGCCGCGCGCGCCCACTTTTCGACTTTGATTGCGGCCCGCTTTAACCTTGAACTACCATTGATCGAATGACGCGTTTATGAGTTTTAACTTCAAGAATTTTCAGGTGGATCAGTTGCAAGTGCAGGCACATGCGAACCGGTCCGCCATGGGCGGCGCGGCGGCGGCGCGCGCCGCGCAGGTGTTGCGCGAGCGGATTGCGCAGCAGGGCGAAGCGCGAATGATTGTGGCCAGTGCACCGTCGCAGGATGAACTGATCAACAATCTGGCAGCGGCTGAGATTGACTGGTCGCGAGTGGTTATCTTCCACATGGACGAGTATGTGGGGCTGGCGGCGGATCATCCGGCAAGCTTTCGGCGCTATCAACAAGAACATTTGTTGGCGAAAATTCGGCCTGCGGCCTTTCACGGTATTCGCGGCGAAATGGAAAATACGGCTGCGGAATGTCAACGATACGCGGCGTTGCTGCAGGAGAAACCGATTGACCTGGTCTGTCTTGGCGTTGGTGAAAACGGGCACATCGCCTTTAATGATCCGCCGGTGGCGGATTTCAATGATCCGCAAGCCGTCAAAGTGGTGGAGCTGGATCCAGCCTGCCGTCAGCAACAAGTGAACGACGGTTGTTTTCCGGATTTTGCTTCCGTTCCGCAACAAGCCATCACCTTGACCTGTCCAACGCTGCTATCTGGGCGCACCCTGGTCTGCGTCGTGCCCGGACCGCGCAAAGCCGTGGCGGTTCGCGCCATGCTGGACGGTCCGCTTGCCACCGCTTGCCCCGCCAGCGTTTTGCGCCAGCACCCCGATGCGACGCTCTATTTGGATGCGGCCGCAGCGGGTTTGCTGCCACCGGATCGGGAATCAAACCAGCCAAGGCAGTAAACGCCAGCGTTTGCCAATGCGCGCATTTAACGGGTCGGCGCGGCTTGCTCCTCTTTCTGCGCGGTGAGCAAATCCGGCAGGTCCAGGTACTGTCTGGCGTTGTGATAACAGATGTTGCGGATCATGTTGCCGAGCAGGTTCAGGTCATTGGGCAATTCGCCATTTTCCATTTCGCGGCCAATCAGATTACAAAGCACCCGACGAAAATACTCATGGCGCGGGAACGACATAAAGGAGCGCGAATCAGTCACCATGCCGACAAAGCGCGATAGCAGCCCGAGATTCGAAAGCGCGTTGAGTTGCCATTCCATGCCTTCCTTCTGATCGAGAAACCACCAGCCCGAGCCGAACTGAATTTTCCCGGGCATGCTGCCGTCCTGAAAATTTCCCATCATGGCGGCGCAGACGTAATTATCCGCTGGATTCAGATTGTAAATGATCATCTTGGGTAACGCGTTTTCCTGATCCAAGCGATCCAGATATGCCGCCAGTGTTTGCGCTTGCGGAAAAGTGCCGATGGAATCGCAGCCCACATCGGCGCCCACGGTGCGGAGTAGCCGCGTGTTGTTACCGCGTAATGCGCCCAAGTGCAACTGCTTGACCCAACCGCGTCGCGCATCCAATTGCCCAAAGAAGACCATCATAAACGTGGCGAATTGGGCGCACTCGATGGGCGATATGACTTGGCCGCTACGGACTCGTGCAAAAATTTGGGCGCCGGTTTTTTCCGGACAGAACTCCGCGTAACAATGTTCCAACCCGTGATCGGACAGGCGACAACCGAGGGCGTGAAAGTAGGCATGGCGTTGTTCCAGCGCCGCGAGGAAGTTGGGCAGGGTCTGAATATCCACGTTGGCGGCGGCGGCGAGTTGATCTGTCCAGGCATTGAAAAGTTGGGGCTGATCCACCGCCAACGCTTTATCCGGTCGAAAAGCCGGATAAATCTTCGTGGCGGAGTCCACCGCCGCCAACCGTTCGTGGTGACTCAGATCATCAATCGGATCATCGGTGGTGCAGAGCGCGCGAACCTTGAATTTTTTCAGGATGCCTTGAGTGGACAAAGCCGGGGTGGCGAGTTGCTCATTGGCCCGTTCCCAAATCTGCCGCGCGTTGGCGGCATCCAGCAGATCCTCCACGCCGAAGTAACGTTTGAGTTCCAGGTGCGTCCAGTGATAGAGCGGATTGCGCAAGGTGTGCGGCACCGTGGCAGCCCAGGCCTGGAACTTATCGAACGGCACAGCGGCGCCCGTGCAAAATTGTTCCGCGATACCGTTGGCGCGCATGGCCCGCCATTTGTAGTGGTCGCCCGCGAGCCAGATTTCGAACAGGTTGGCAAACTGCCGGTTGTCGGCGAGGTCTCGGGGCGGGAGGTGATTGTGATAATCTAAAATGGGTTCGGCCGCCGCGAACTCGTGATACAAGCGCCGCGCCGACTTGGTGTGCAGCAAAAAATCGTCGTGAATAAAGGTCATAACCTGGCAACGATTTGAATATCTACCAGCCCGCATGGCAATTGCCAACTGACATTATCCATTTGTCCCGACTCTTTGAGAATGTCCCCTTTGGGCGGCGGTTGCGGTAGCAACTGCCGCCCTGATGGAGACCTTAACGGTGAGGGAGAAGGAACGACGACGGATGGCGTCATGGCCACTGGGCGGCAATTTCTACCGTCTGGTTTTTGTCACAGCTCGTATTTCGTCCGTTTCGAGTTCAAAATGCACAAGTTCCACCTGCATAATGCGCGCGCCAGATCAACCTGCCGGATGACGCTCAATTCAATCGCTTGATTTTCAATGGAATCCCAGTGGCTTTCGACCGTTCTCCGGTTTGAAAAATCCGTGACTTGACCTGTGACGAAAAATCGCCATGCTCTTCAACCCGGCGAATCCCGCCTTTCTCGTGACACGCTCCGTCTGTGTTTTTCCACCTTCAGCGTCGTGCCGGTTGATATGCAGGGCAGGGTCCCGATGGGAACATTATGCAGCACATTCGAAACATTGCGATTATTGCGCACGTGGATCATGGCAAAACCACGCTCGTGGATTGCCTGCTCAAGCAGTCGGGAACATTCCGCGCCAATCAAGCGGAGACTCAGACCGAACGGCTTATGGATTCCATGGACCTGGAAAGGGAAAAGGGCATCACCATTCGCGCCAAGAACGCCGCGTTTAAATACAAGGATTGTCACATCAACATCGTGGACACGCCCGGACACGCCGATTTCGGCGGTGAAGTTGAGCGCATCATGAACATGATTGACGGGGTGCTGCTGGTGGTGGATTCGGCAGAGGGACCGCAAGCGCAGACGCGCTTTGTATTGCGCAAAGCCCTGGAGGCGGGCGCCAAACCCATCGTGGTGATCAACAAAATTGACCGCGACAACGCCAATCCCAAGAAGGTGCTGGATCAAGTTTTCGAACTGTTCATTTCACTCAACGCGACGGACGAGCAACTGGATTTCCCGTTTATTTATTGCTCGGCCAAGCAGGGGTACGCCAAGGAGCGTCTGGATCAGGAAAGCCAGACCATGGCGCCATTGTTCGAGGCGATCATCCGCCATATTCCACCGCCCCGCGCCAAGGCCGGCTCCGGTTTTCAAGTGCTCGTCGCCAATCTGGATTACAGCGATTATCTCGGCCGCATCGCGTTCGGTAAAATTTACGAAGGCAAAATCCATGTGGGCGACGCGGCGATTTGCCGTCACGGCAACGGCAAGATCACCCGGGGCAAAATCACCATGCTTTACCACTTCGAGGGCATGAAGCGCATCGAGGTGGAAGAGGCGCAGGCGGGCGACATTGTGGGCATCACCGGATTTGAAGAGGTTTTCATCGGGGAAACCATCTGCGACAGCGAAACTCATCCGGCCCTGCCGTACATCCCGATTGACCCGCCGACGATTCAAATGGAATTCGCCGTGAACGACGGGCCGCTGGCGGGTCGCGATGGCAAGCTCGTCACCGCGCGCCACATCTGGGAGCGCCTGGTCCGGGAGACGCGCACCAACGTCGCCCTCCGCATCGCGCCGACCAGCGATCCCAAGGTCTTTGCAGTCAGCGGGCGCGGCGAAATGCAAATTGCCATTTTGGTCGAGCAAATGCGACGCGAGGGGTATGAAGTACTCGTGTCCCGGCCCGAGGTATTGTGGAAAAAAGACGCCGCCGGCAACGCGCTGGAGCCGATTGAAAAAGTGTTCGTGGAAGTTCCGCAGGATTGTCTGGGGTACATCATGGAGAATCTCTCTTTCCGCAAGGCTCAAATCACCAACATGCACCATCATGGGGATCAGGTGACGATTGAGGCGTTGGTGCCCATGCGCGGTTTGATCGGGTTTGAAACCGATCTCGTGAACTCGACGCGGGGTCTGGGGGTCATGAGCCATTTGTTCCACGAGTATGGCGAGGATCGCGGTGAAATTGCCGCGCGCAAAAACGGTTCACTGGTCAGCATGGATAATGGGGAGGCGACAAGTTACGCGCTGAACATGATTCAGGAGCGCGGCCGGCTGCTGGTTGAACCCGGCGATGCGGTTTACGCGGGTATGATTGTGGGCGAAAACGCGCGCGAAAACGACATCCCGGTTAATCCCGTGAAAGAAAAGAAACTCACCAACATGCGCTCGCAAGGTGACGGCAAGGGAATTCAGTTGATGCCGCCGTTGCGCCTCTCGTTGGAGCGGGCCTTGGAATACATTGACGTGGACGAGTACGTGGAAGCGACGCCCAAAAGTTTGCGCCTGCGCAAAAAGGAACTGGATGAAACCCGCCGCAAGCGCAGCGAGAAAAACCGCTCGATCAAGTTTCTGGATTGATTCCAGTCATTTGCCGCTGCCTTTTTGAGCCTGCTTTGCCCAGGCGTCCTTCAGCGTGATGGTGCGATTGAACACCAGTCGGGCGGCGCCGCCCGCCGTTGCGACATCCACATCCAGGGTGAAATAAGCCAGCCGCTCAAATTGATAACGCTCGGACGGCTGCGCGTTTCGGAGGCTCGGCTCGCATTTGGCAGTAATGATCTCCAGACTGCGCGGATTTAGCACCGATTTGAAATCGCGCCCGTCTTTTTCCGGTTCGGCTTCGGTAAAGAGGCGGTCGTAAAGCCGCACCTCCGCATCCACTGCGTGCGGCGCGCTGACCCAATGAATCGTGCCCTTCACTTTGCGATTCGCCGTCGGGCCGCCCATCTTGCTGTCGAGGTCGGCGGTGCAACGCAGCTCGACCAAATTCCCGTCAGCGTCCTTGATCACTTCGTCGCACCGGATGATGTAGGCGTATTTCAAACGCACTTCGCCGCCCGGTTTGAGGCGATAAAATTTGGGTGGTGGAACTTCCGCAAAGTCATCACGTTCAATGTAAAGTTCGCGACTGAACGGCACTTTCCTGGTGCCAAGGTGCTCGTCTGAATAGGTCGGGCGTATCACTCCGTGCGCGTCGGCGGCGGACGAAGGACTGCTCGTCCTGGCCGCTTCGGGATTATTCACGGCATCGAGTTCCTCGACCTTATCCTTGGGATAATTGGTCAAAACCACTTTGATCGGGCGCAGCACCGCGAGACGCCGCAACGCGCGTTTATTCAAGTCTTCCCGGATGGCGAATTCCAGCACGGCCACGTCAGTAATGCCGTTGTATTTCGTGATGCCAATGTTGTAAGCGAAGTTGCGCAGCGCCTCCGGAGTCACGCCGCGCCGTCGCAAGCCCGAGATGGTGGGCAGGCGCGGATCATCCCAGCCGGTCACGAGTTTTTCATCCACAAGCTGCATGAGCTTGCGTTTGCTCATCACGGTGTAACTGAGGTTGAGCCGGGCGAATTCATATTGTTGCGGCAGCGCGCGGGGCAAATTGAGGTTTGCCAAAATCCAATCGTAAAGCGGGCGATGCACCTCAAACTCCAGGGTGCAAACGCTGTGCGTGATGCCTTCGATGTAATCGCTCAGACAATGCGCGAAGTCATACATCGGATAAATGCACCAGGCGTTGCCGGTGTGGTGGTGCTCTGCGTGCTTGATGCGGTAGAGCAGGGGATCGCGCAGCCAGATGTTGGGCGCGTCCACAATGATTTTTGCGCGCAGAACTTTTGCCCCGTCCGGGAACTCGCCAGCCTTCATGCGGGTGAATAAAGCGAGGTTTTCTTCCACGCTGCGGTCTCGGAATGGGGAGGCTTTGCCGAGTCGCCGATACTCATCGGTTTGCTCCGGAGTCAAATCGCAAACGTACGCCTGGCCTTGCTTGATCAGCGCCACCGCGTATTCGTAAAGTGCGACGAAATAGTCCGAGGCATAAAACGGTTCGACATTCGATTGGTCGGCGGCACCGCTGGCGGGAGACAGATGAAAATCAGTCTGGCCGTTGGCCACGAGCGGCGCTGGCGTTTGGCCTTTGGACTTCAGCCCCAGGGTGGCGTCCGCCCAACCGCCGATGAGCCAGTTCACATCCGCTTGAATGCTATCCACATATTCGAGGTCTTCCTTGGCCGGATTCGTGTCGTCCATGCGCAAATTGCACACTCCGCCAAACTCCCGTGCGATGCCGAAGTTCAGGCAGATGCTTTTGGCGTGACCGATATGGAGATAACCGTTCGGCTCGGGCGGAAACCGGGTGTGGATGCGCGGATATTTTTTCTCGGCAACATGTTGCGCCACGATATCGCGGATAAAATCGCTTGGCGCGGTAGAAGACGCGGTGGATTGGGGCTGTTCCAAACTCATAAAATGGCGCGCAGGCTAACAAAGAAAACGGCGCTTGTCCAACGAGGTTGCGAGGTTGCGTGAATGTGTCTCGACTCTTTGAGAATGTCCTCTTTGGCCGCGCTCCAGCGGTTGGTCAACCGGCGGTTGGAATTATATTGGTCGCGCAGGATTTCCACTCTCACCTGATCCAGCTTGTTACGGCTGACATTCATTTTGTGTCAATAGTGAGGCCCCGTTGCTTCACGTCCACGATGTTTGCAAGTCGCAAGTTATCAAAACCAAGAACTGACCCGTTTACTGACCCGTTTATTGAGCGCAGCGAACCAACTTTCCAAGCCAGCGCAGCGTTCGTGAGTTGTTCTGCCGGTGACGACGGCCGGCACGGCGCGCGGGAGAGACATTCCAACTTTAATCGTCATCGTCTCTCCCACGTGCCGTGCCGGACGACGCCACGGGCAGACTGACTTTTCGGGAGCGAGCAGGCCCGCGCCGGCAGGACGGCTGGCCTTCGGTTTCTCGCAGCCAGCCTGACGGCGCGGGGCTGCGAGCGGTCGGGGCGGGTTGGGTTCACTCCCACTTGTCGCGCGTCTCGCTTGTCTCGTTCAACGCGCCGTCGAGTTTGTCCACCACCAAACTGATTTCGATTCCGTAGTGAGTGACCAAATCCAGTTTGCGGTCGCGCTCCGTGAACCGGATTGTCGCCAGTTCGTAGTAACGGACTTTCTCCTTCGTGTTGACTTTGCAGTCAGCGACGTTGCCAAACGACAGTTGCCGCGCTTGCCAGCGCCGAGAGGCGGAGTCGAACACCCAGCATTTCAACGTGAAGGTTTGCGCTGCTGCGTCGAACGCGATTGCGTCCGCGGTGAAGCGCGCATCGTGGAGCGTTGCGGCCAGCGACTTCAACTCAGCCGCGTTCGTTATCCGTGTCGCCATAGCCGCGCTCATTGCCAAGGCCAGTGATGCCAGCCGAGAGGCGGGCTGTCCACGTGCGGTAGTGGTCTCCCGCCACTGCCAGGGAACAGATGGAAGTCAAAGCGGATAATGGGCGGTTGGCCAGGCACTCTGAGTTGGAATAGCCCTCCGCTGCCCATTCGTCCGCCGCCGAGAACTCCCTCAACCATGATTGACTGATTGCCCAACGCGACGAACTCGTAAGTTCCAACCGCTGCGGCAGCGGCAGTCGCCGCAGTCGCGACACAGACTGCACCACGAGTTCCGTAGTAAGTCACCGGGTCGGCATCCTGGGTTTGTCCGAAGATGCCGGAGTCGTAGGCGTCGGCGACTTGATCCCAGTCTCCCGCCAGAGCGCCGCCGAGCGCCTGGCCAATCGAGTTCGCCGAGTCATACCAACTTTCTGTGAACCCGCTGTTGAACCACGTCCGGAGATCCCACCAGTCGCCGTAGTCCAACCCATAAGGGTCAACCCATCGCAACGGGTTGTTTCCAACGTAGCCGTAGAGATTGATTCCACCCCGTTCCCCAATGGGATCCCGATTTGGCCATCTTGCGGCATGGAGACGGTCAGGCCTCGGGCAGGAGGGGCGGCACGGGGGTGTTGTAGACGTAGATCGCCCCTTCGAGCACCCGGCTCGACCTTCGCGGCGTCGTTGTAGTTGTATTTGCATCGTCATTACGTCTTCAACTGACCATCAAACCTTCACCCGCAGTCATCAGGTAATCCACCCAACGCTCCCGCTGCGTTAACGCAAGCGCCTCCAGTTATTAAGAGGCCCCTTCCGACGCACTTACAGGCTCTTTGCCACAACGGTGGTTTGGGGGGCAACATTTTCACGGGGTAGCGAGGCGATAGCCTTTCATCGCGCGGCAATGCTTTTAATTACCATTCGCGCCCTTGATGTGTTGTTGCAGCCAGCGCAAGTCTTCCAAGTCCGCCGCGTTGAGGGTGTGCCCGCCAATGGGAACCTCTCCCTTGGGATATTTCCACTTGTGAAGATCCACATGGCCGTCGGCGAAGGCCAGATTGGCACCCTGGCGGTGCCGATCTGCGGGAACATCCAGCCAATAATTTTGCCAGGGACTGCCCAGTTCCAAGATGCCGAAAGTCGCATCCCAAATCGCATTTTCGTGCGTGTCAATAAAAGTGAACAGCTCGGTCGGACGCGGGATTTCTGTGGATTTACGAAAAGAATTGGCGCTCGACATGTTGATGGAGTTGCTCATGTTGTAGCTGCGATTGCGGAGTTTTGCCGGCTGGTTGGTCACGGTGCTTCGGTCGCCCGGACAATGGTAGATGGCCTGGTTTTGGTTGTAGCGAAACAGCAGGGAAGTGTCGTCATTGATCGGGTAGTCATCCAGGGGGGCGATGGAGCGACACCAAGTGAGATTGTCCGCGCCGAGGGTGCCGCTGTTGGTGTCGCCCGGAGTGAACAAGTACACAAAGTTATTCGGCGGCATGACGTCGTGGTTGTCCCCGGCGTACAACTGCCAGCAGATTTGCAATTGGCGCAGGTTGTTCTGGCAGGACGCCGTCAGGGCGCTTCCCTTGCTCTTGCTCAGTGACGGAAGCAGCAGTGCCGCCAGAATGGCAATGATGGCAATGACCACCAAAAGCTCAATCAAGGTGAATCCCGCGCGGATGGTCGGGGGCTGCGGATTTGGTTGAGCTGACTTCACGGCCACAATCTTGACTTGGTCGCTGGCACTGTAGCCGACCACCTCCTCGCGGCCAATTAAATTTCCCGCTTTACCAATTTGACGTTGTCTGCCGATACCACCCGGCCTAACATGGAGCGGTTTTCAAACAACGAATACAAACTTATGGCACAACCTTGTTATCATCCCAGTGTGGAAGGCGCTCAGCACGGCGCCAAATCGCTCGCGCAATTTCTGGCCTACGCCAAAAAATCTGGCGCGGTCGGGGCGCAACCGTCCAACTTCATGCTGCAAAACAGCAAAGGCGGCCTGCAATCGGCCAAAGAAATCAAAAACGCTTTTACCCGGGCCAAGATGAAGTTCGATGGCGTGTCGGCGCATTGCGCGTTTTGGGTGCATACCAGCGCGTGGACGGGCACGCCGACCATTCGTCCGTTTGTTCCGCCGGATGTGGCCAAGCGTTCCCCGGCGCAAATCGAGCAATGGGCCGAGGATTATTGTCTCCGCCTGCTTGATCTTTGCGCCGAACTCGGCATCAAAATAGTTCCGATGTTTTGGGGGGTGGCCTTCGGCTGGGAACTGGCCACCGGTTATCCGTGGGGCTTCTGGAAAGGCGCCGATTACGATTTGCTTGAAGAAGGCAAGGCGCGCTTTGTCAAAAAAACCGCGAAGTTGCGAGCTCATGCGCGCCAGTTGGGAATTTATCTGGCGCACGAAATTCACGCCGGCACCGCCGCCATGACGGCGGACGATTTCAACCTGCTCGTAAAGGCTTGCGATGGAGATCCGGTGCTCACCGTCAATGCCGATCCGTCTCATTGCTGGGAGGGTGAAGATTTTGAAACGCGCTTCCGCAAGGTGGCGGATCGTGTTTATGCCTGTCACGTGAAGAACATCGTCGTGCGACACAGTCGGCCGCTGCGCATGATGGCGCCGGATTGGCCGGATCGCGCGATGCAATTTGTGGATATTCCAAGTGGCGACCTCAACATGGTGCGTTACGCGGAATTGATGATCAACATCGGCTATCCGCAGCGTTATTGTCAGGTGATGGGCACAAAGACCGCGCCGCTGGTCGTGGAAGCTGAAAGCGCATTTCGCGATCTTGACGCGACGAGCGCCAACGGCATTCAATACGTCCGCGACAACCTCTGCTTCCCATTGGCCGCCGGCTCGTTTGAAGAAGGCATGGGCGCGTAAAAGCGGCTATCTCCCTGGGAGGGGACGCGTTTCACCGCGTCCCTGAATAGTTGGGGACGACGTGGAAGTCGTCCTTCCCGGCACACCGACGCCGTCGCCATGAGCGTGCGCCCGGCCAACAATGTGGCTGCGGCGTCCCGCCGCAGTTCCGATCGAACCGAGTCAATATGGCGTTAAAACACGGGTGAAAACGTCGTGAGAACTCATTCAACCAACAACCTCAATCATCGTCGTCGTCCAGTTTGGTAATGGCCCACTCCGGATACGGTTCTTGCGAACCTTTCATCGCGTACCAGAGGATGCGGTTGAACTGATCTTCGGGACAGGCGTCCACGACGTGGAGCGGCAGCTTGGCAGAGGCGTAGGCGTTTTTGCGCAGCAACGGATCGTTGATCGCCTTGGGATCGGGATTCATTTGGTCCAGCGGCACGTTGTTGGCCACGAGCTGATAGGGCGTGAAGTCCGGCAGGTCCATGAAACAATCGGTCATGGGCGTCGCACTCGCATCGAGCTGATTCATCGGCGGCAATCCCAACATCAACTCCATGGTGCGCAGCAGGCTGGTTTGATTGTATTGCGTGCTGATCACCGCTCCGCGTTTGGTGTAAGGGCTGATGACGTAGGCGGTCGTGCGGTAGCCGCTCACATGATCCCATCCGCCTTGCGGATCGTCCTCGATGGCGAAGATGCAGGTTTCCTTCCAGAACGGGCTGTGGCTCAGGGCTTCCACGATTTGACCCAAGGCGAGATCGTTGTCGGCCACATGCGCGTCGGGTGTTGGCGAGCCTTTGCGCGTGCCGCTGGTATGGTTGTTGGGCAAGCAAATAATGATGAAGTTGGGCAATTCCCCGGTTTTCTCATATTCGCGCAGTTCCTTGATAAACTCGCGGGCTCGAAACACGTCCGGGATATCCATATCCCAACCCACCGTGTTGGTGCAAAGATAAGGACGGATGGATTCAATCGTGGGCCGACTCCAGATGCGAATTTCGCCCGCACCGGTGGTGAACTCTTTCCAATGATCAGCAAATCGGATCGGCCCCTTGCGGTTGGGGTCAGTCCAGCGCACTTCCGTCGCCGCGAACTCACCGTAAATGCGCAGCGTTTTGCCGTGCGCCAGTGCGTTGTCCCAAATAAACCCAGCGGGCGAATATGCCAATGCGTCCACGTCGTCATCCTCCATGCCGTCGGGATAACTGCGCGGAAAACCGGCGAACGACCGTTCCATGTAATCCGTGGACATGCCGGTGTCGGCCCATTGATGCCCCTCGGCGCTGAGGATGCCGGAGCAGTAGGTGTTATCGAGCAGCACAAATTCCCGCACCATCTTGTGCTGGTTGGGCGTGATGTGTTCTCCGAAAATGCACAACGACGGATCGCCGTTGCCTTCCTTGATGTCGCCATGCACCTGATCGTAGGTGCGATTTTCCTTGATGATGTAAACGACGTGTTTGAACACGCTCGGTTCGCCCACCCGCTCGGGCACGGGCCGAGGTGGTTGGCCGGGGCGCGCCGGACGGCGGGCTTCGCGCACCAGGCCGTAGCGCATGTTGTCGAGGGCAATTTGAGTGTACCCGGCCAGTTCACGATTTTTAGGCGGTGTGACTAGGGAAAGCGTGCCGAAATACTGATGGGAGTTGTACTGAATCTTCTCACCTGATTTGTAACGTTTGGTCGAACCAATTCCCTTGATATTGGCGACGCAGAGCCGGTTGAGTTTGGGATGATACACAATGCCGCCCGGAAACCACCCGACTGGCACCAAGCCGCGCGGTATGGAATCGCCGGCTTTGAAATCCACAATGGCGATGGCGTTCTGCGTGCCGTTGCAGACGAACAATTTTTTGCCTCTCGGATCGAAAGTCAGCGCGTTGGGTTGCGCGCCAAACAAATCCGCCGGGCTTTGCCGCATCCAGATGGTTTCGACGATTTTATCCGTACGCGTGTCCAGCACGCTGAGTGTATCGCTGCCGGTGTTGGCTACCACCAACCAGCGGCCATTGGGCGAAACTGCCATCGCCGTGGCGTGCAGACCCGTCAGGATTTCCGCTGGCGCCTTTCCGGCGGGAGCTTGGGAGGCAATATCAATCACCGAAACGGAACCTTCACTGGCAATGTGCCGCACGGGATCCACCCGCACCAACGTTCCGCGACCCGCCGGGCCGGTGAGACTGTCCGCTTCTGGTCGTCGTCCACCCCAGTTGCTGACGTACGCTTTGCCGCCCACCAGCACCACGTCGTAGGGGGCAACGCCCACGTCCCAGGTGCGCAAGAGTTTTCCGGTCGCGGCTTCCAGTTCCAGCAAGCGATTGGAAAGATTGCCGCATACGTACAGTCGCTGGCCATCAACCGAAACGGCGAGTCCGGAAGGGATTTCCGCCTTGCGTCCCGGTGCGTCTGCGGGCGGCAAGGGCAGGGTGAAAAGCCCGACCACATTTGTGCCGTTTTCCACGCCAAATACCTTGACGCTGCCATTCACGTTGGCGAAATAAATGCGCTGTCCATCCGGAGAGAATGCCAAGCCGGTAAAACTAACCTGGCCATCCTTGTCCGGCTCCAGGATGTGCGTGGAAACAGCATCCGGCGTCGGCGCGACTTCCTTTTCCGATGGCAACGACACGCGTTGGCGGACCTCGCCGGTGGCCGGGTCCAGCACCACGAGGTCTCCAGTTTTGCCGGCGGTGAGGAGCAGTTGACCATCGGGACTGAGCGCGATCACCTGTGGTCGCATGCCGGGTAGTTCGACCTGCTGACCGGCGGGCGTCAAAATTTGGTTGGCTGGCGTGTACCACCGATTCGTGCCCTGTTGACCGACGGCCTCGGTGGTGCCCTTGAACACGGCGGGGCCAGGCGCGTGTTGACAACTGGTGACCCAGCCAAGCGTAATTGCCAGCGCTACGAAGGACTGGAGAAGGGAGCGACGCACTTGTTTCATAGTGCAAAAGCTAACACCCGCTTACGGTTTCGGGCAATGGTGCATTTTGCTTCTTGCCGTCGCCAGTCTTGGATTCAGTTGAACGGGGCTAACATCTCTCAACAAACCCAACAGACCCAATTCTGCGATTGCTTTCCGCCCTGAGGCTGGTTCCCTTCTTCCGTACATGCGTAAGCGATTTTTCCTCGGTGGAATATTAGTTGCAGTTTCCTGCCTGGTTTCCGCCGCGCCGTTCAATGTTTCGCCTGACTGGTTGCTGGATGCCACACCCTACCGCGCCCAGGTGCAGACCAATGCCGATGGGCGTCAACTGCGTCTCAGCAACGGGTTGCTGGCGCGAACCTTTCGTCTTACGCCCAACGCCGCCACGATCGCCCTCGATAATCTCGCCACTGGCGAATCCCTGTTGCGCGGCGTCAAACCCGAGGCGGTGGTGGAAATTGACGGCGTACGATACGAAATTGGCGGGCTTAAAGGTCAGCCAAATTACGCCTTTTTACGTCCGGAATGGATCGAACAATTGCAGGGTGACGCCGCCGCTTTTCAGTTGACCGGATTCATAGTGAGTCCAATTGAAGCGCGCTTTGCGTGGAAGCAGGTGCGGCATCACGCCCCCGATGTGAAGTGGCCACCGTCTGGGGTGCATTTGCGGATGGACTACGCACCACCGAGCGGCACAGACGAATCGGCAACGCGCGGCATTCGCGTGTCCGTTCATTACGAACTTTACGATGGACTGCCGTGTTACAGCAAATGGTTGACGGTCAGCAACGGGACGACACGGACCATCCGCGTGGATCGCTTCGTCAGTGAAATTCTGGCCGCCGTCGAGCGGGTAGCCGAGGTAGATGAATTGGCGGCGGGCCGTCAGACGCCAAACCTGCATATCGAGACCGACATGGCCTTCGGCGGCATGATGGCGGCGGGAGCGAACCGACGCTCGTTTCGCTGGTTGCCTGACCCGCAGTTTGACACGCAGGTCAATTACGAAAAGAAAACACCCTGCCTTTTGGAGATTGGACCCGATCTTGGCCCGGCGCAGGAGATTGCTCCCAGCGGCACGTTCGAGTCGTTCCGCGCGTGGGTGTTGCCGTTTGAGGATTTCGACCGGGAACGTTGTGGCCTGGCCCTGCGCCGCATGTATCGCGTCATTGCGCCGTGGGTGACGGAAAATCCGTTGATGATGCATGTGCGTTCAGCGGATGAGCGCACGGTAACGAACGCCATCCAGCAATGCGCCGAAGTCGGATTCGAGATGGTGATTCTCAGCTTCGGCAGCGGGTTTGATCTCGAAAATGAAAATCCGGAAACCCTTGCCCGAGCACAGCATTACGCTGATTTTGCCCGCAGTCGGGGCATTGAAATCGGCAGCTACTCTTTATTGGCATCGCGAAGTATTGGCGGCGGCAACGACGTGGTGATGCCGCCGGGGCAACATCCGACCTTTGGCAATTCGCCATGTCTCGTCAGCGCTTGGGGAACGAATTATTTCCGACGACTCTATGAATTTTCCCGCGACAGCGGTTTCACGTTACTGGAGCATGATGGTTCGTATCCGGGTGACGTTTGCCAGAGCGATCAGCACCCCGGCCATCGCGGGCTGGCGGATTCGCGTTGGAAGCAATGGCGCGAGATCACGGATTTTTACAAATGGTGTCGCGGCCAGGGATTTTATTTGAACGTGCCCGATCATTATTTCCTATCTGGTTCGAGCAAAACCGGCATGGGCTATCGCGAAACGAACTGGTCATTGCAACGCGAGCAACAGGTCATTCACACCCGGCAGAACATCTACGACGGGACGTGGGAGAAAACCCCCAGCATGGGCTGGATGTTTGTGCCGCTCACCGAATATCAGGGCGGCGGCGCGGCGGCGACCATCGAGCCGCTCGATGAACACTTGGACCATTATGAACGGATGCTCTACAGCAATCTCGCGCTGGGAGTGCAGGCGTGTTATCGCGGACCGCGGTTGTATGACACCGAACGCACCCGGGCGATGCTCCAACGCTGGGTGGGCTGGTTCAAGGCGCACCGCGCCATTTTGGAAAGCGATTTGATTCATGGCCGCCGGGCCGACGCACGCGGTCTGGACTGGATGCTGCACGTGAATCCCAAGTTGAAAGAAAAGGGCCTGCTCGTTGTGTTCAATCCGCTGAATGAGCCGGTGGCCAAAACCCTGCGCGTCAACCTGTATTACACGGGACTGACCGATGAAGCCCGGGTTGTCGCCTCGGACGCAACAACCCGGCGCTTCACATTGAACCGCGACTATACGATCGAGCTGCCGGTGCAGGTCGCCGCGCAGGGCATGAGCTGGTTGGTCATCGAATAATGGAGCGCGGGAAATATTTTCTTTTTCTCCAATCCGGCTAGAATGGAAGGGTGAATGGGGAACAGATCATCGGATTGACCCTGGCGTTGTTGGTGATGCTGCTCGCCCTGGTGGGCAACCTGATTCCAGGGCTTCCCGGCACCCCCCTGGCGCTGGTGGCCGTCATCGGCCACCGGTTGTATTTCGGGGCGGCGAGTGTCAGCAATGTCGTTCTGATTGTGCTGGTGGTATTGACAGTAGCGGCGGTGGGCCTGGATTTTTTGGGCGGCGCACTGGGCGCCCGGAAATTCGGAGCGACCTGGCGCGGAATCACCGGCGCCGTTGTGGGGGGGCTTGTGGGGTTGTTTTTTAATCTGCCGGGGATCATTCTGGGGCCGTTCATCGGCGCGACCCTGTTCGAATTGGTGGGGGACAAGGAATTGAAGGCGGCGGCCAAAGCCGGACTGGGGGCGGTGATAGGGTTGGTGCTGGGGGTGATCGGCAAATCGGCACTCGGCGTGGTGATGATCATCCTGTTTGTGGTGAACGTCATGGCGCGGTCCACACCGTGAAGCGGCTTCCGGCCGTGCCGCGGGGCAAGCCGCCGGCGGTGCGGTCCCCTCCCGTTACCGCGATTTTCAACCCGGCGTGATCCGGCCCGGAACTGCGGCGGACGCCGGAGGAATACCGCGCGGTGGGGCGGGTTGGTGAAGGATCGGGGGGGTGCTGCTGCTGGCGATCTTCGGAAACGTGGTCACCGCGTGGTCGTGGTTTGGCGTGAACATGCTGGGCATCGGCCTGCACAGCTACGGTTTCATGGACGCCGCGTTCAAATGGCTGGTGCTCTTCAATGCCAGCCAGGTGACGCTGCTGCTGCTGGACGCGCTGCCATTGCATCTGTGGCGGAGTTTTCAGCAAAGCACGCCGGCAACGCTCCCACCAACGGAAGGCGGGCGGAAACCGTCTCCGGCGACGGGCGCGGCCTGAGCCGGTGGCGGGTGGCAGGCGATTGCAGTTGGCTGGCTGGTTTCACCCAGATCGCCGAAGCAGAATCCGCAGCGCACGATTTCGTAGTCTGCCGTATTGCGATTTTCCCAATCCTCCAACGGCAAGACGCTCTGGGCGCGAAAACCCGGAGGCGACCGATTAGAAGTCCGTGTCGGGCTCCTTCAAATCCAGTTCTTTGATCCAGGTGTTGCGATAGCGCACATCGTGGCCCTCGGCCTGCAGTTTCAATCCCTGCGGAGTGTCGGTGATGCCTTTGCCGTCATCGTTGCCGCCGTCCACACCGGAGTTCGGTCCGCCCCAAACCTGGTTGATGGGAAAATTGGTGTGGACCTTGGTCCCGTTGAAATACATGGTCACGAGCGCCTTCTCCGTCCGTTTGCCGTGCTGGAAACGCGCGGCCCGGAACACGACGTCGTAGGCGTTCCATTTGCCGATGCCGGCGAAACACTGGTAGGGCGAATCGCTCTCGTTGATGAGCGCCCCCATGCCATGCTTGGTCTTGTTGCCTTCCTGAATCTGAATCTCGTAGCGGTTCTGCAGATACACGCCACTGTTGCCGTTGGGCCCGGTGACGAGAAATTCGATGTGCAATCGGAAGTCGCGATACGGCTTCTTGGTGACAATGTCCGCCGCGCCGTAGTTGCCGCCATCGGCGGCGCGATCATCGGTCATCACGACCGTGCCCGCGTCCACCGGGTCGGGCACAATCTTCCATTTGATGGGCAGCGACGACGCGAAGCGCGGGCCCTGCCAGTAAGTCCACTTGGCATCGAGCATTTGTCGCGAGCCATCGAGCAACATCTCCGCGCCGGCAACGGGTTTGGCGCCCACGCCGACGTGATTGTCCGCGGCGGCGAGCGCCGGGGTGATGAGCAGCAGGGTCAGCGTCAACGCGTTGGTTGGACGAAGGAACATTTTCATTTCAAGTGCGGAAGAAGTAGCGGCCGGCCGCGACTTGGGCAACTGCAAATTCGCGTACGGACGAAACGCCTCCGCCGTTTGGGGTCAGCCCATGCGCGCGGTGCGGTGCAAGGGCGCACCGCACTACAGCCGGGGCGACTGTTCTCCCCTCACAAAACCAACGGCATCGCTCCGACACTGCTGTACATTCGAGGAGTTGGAGCGAACTCACGTTCGCTGCTACGGTGGGGAAGGAGCTTCACTGGAGCGGGATTTTCCGGAGGTCTCGCACTCCAAGCCGGGGCGATTGCCGCTGGCTCACGAAAGCACCGTCGCCGCTGGCGCTCTGCCGGCGCAGTCCATAAGCGCTGTCGCAGCTTTGCGGGCGCGGCTAACCCAGCTATTTCAAGAGCAGATTGGTGCGACCGCACAAAACCGGTGTGGCGCAGGTTTCCAAACCTGCTGTTTCGCCGATTTCCAAATCGGCAGCCTGTGTGATCGTCCGAGGCGTTCGCGGGTTTGGAAACCCGCGATACAGCAGACTGGGAAGTCTGCGCCACGCTTCGAGTGTGAAGTATCCGCTCCAAATCCGCGGGGCGATTCGGGGGGGCGTTGAGGAGCGAAAGATTTTTGTCCGCTTTTGGCGGTCGGCGGGTCTTTAATGGTGTTGGACAGATGACTGATACCCGGCAATTGCTTGCAGAATATGTCGCGACCGGCTCGGAAACCGTATTCCGCGAGCTGGTATCGCGCTACGTGGACCTGGTCTATTCCGCCGCCGTGCGGCTGGTGAATGGCGACACGCATCTGGCGGAGGACGTCACGCAAACCGTGTTCGCGGACCTGGCGCGGCTCGCGCGGTCGTTGTCGCGGGAGGTGATGCTCGGGGGCTGGCTGCACCGGCATACGTGCTTTGTCGCCGGCAAAATCATGCGGAGCGAGCGCCGGCGGCAGGCGCGGGAAAGGCAGGCGGTGGAAATGAACGCGATGGAAGACCACTCGGCAGCCAGCCTGGCGTCGGTGACCCCGGTGCTGGATGACGCCATCAACCAACTCGGTCCGGAAGAGCGCGCGGCCCTCCTGCTGCGCTTCTTTGAGCAGAACGATTTTGCCGCCGTGGGCGCCGCCCTGGGCAGCACAGAGGAGGCCGCCCGCAAACGCGTGCAGCGCGCGCTGGACAAGCTGGAAGTGTTGTTGAAGCGCCGGGGCGTCGCCTTGTCCGCCAGCGCTCTCGCCGCCGGGTTGGGCGCGCAAGCGGTGACGGCGGCGCCGGCCGGCCTGGCCGTGACGATTTCCGCCGCGGCCCTGGCGGGAACGGCGGGAAGCAGTGCAGCCACTTTAACCCTCCTGAAAATTATGAGCATGACCAAACTGAAAGTTGGAATCATCGGAGCCGTCGTGGTGGCGGGCGTTTCCATTCCGTGGCTGATGGAACACCAGACGCAGAAGCAAGTCGCCGAAGTGAAGGCAGCGCTGGCCCAACAGGTCGGGCAAAACGCGCATCTGGCGGCCGAAAACGAACGGCTCTCGAATCTGATCGCGAAAGCCAGCGCGCCGCAGCCGGCGGTCGCCACGTCGCCGTCATCGGACACGCTGCGCTTGCGCGGCGAGGTGGGCCGGTTGCGACGCGAGAACGCGGAGATTGCCGCCGCGACGACCAACGGCCCCAGCCCGTTGAGCAGCATGACGGGTAATCCGGAGCTGTATCAGTTGATCCGCAAGCAGCAGCGGGCCGGGATGAGCCTGGTGTACAAGGATTTTACCAATCGCATCCAGCTCCCGCCCGAGCAGTCTGAAAAGTTGTTTGATCTGCTGGCGGACAATGTGATGGACAACATTGGTCGGATCACCGAGGTGCTCAAGGACGGCAAGACCGGAGACGCGTTGGACCAGGTGTTCGCGGCGCAGGACGCGGCGTTCCTCGAAAAGCTCAAATCCGTGCTCACGCCGGAGGAACTCACGCAATACCAGGATTACACCCGGAATCTCGCCAGCTACCTGACGGCGGAACAATTCAAGGCGCTGCTGACGGGGGATCAGGCGGTCAAGGATGCTAAAGGCAGACAGATTTACCAATTCATGCAGGAGGAGACAGCGGCGGCACTGGCGGCGGCGGGTCTGCCGGCGGATTATCAAACCACCCCGACCTTGAATTTCCGAAACATCGCGTCGGCGGCGGTTGCCGAGCAGAATCTGAAATTGTTGGACAACATTTACGGCCGGGTGGCGGCCCGGCTGGGATCGGTGTTGAGCGCATCCGAGCTGCAGCAGTTTCAGGAGTTCCGCGCCAGCGCCATCAGTGGCAATCGGATGAACCTGGCGCTCAATCGCCAGATGATGGCGCCGGGAAGCAAGGGGAAATGAAGCGGCGGGCACGGACGATTTCGTGTGAGGGATTGTCTCGGGCGTTGTCTTCCCGTTAGTCTGCGGAATGGCTGGGCCTCAACTCGTGAATGCGAAGGCGACCACCGGCGTTGTGCCGCTCGAATTGCGCGGAGTCACCAAACTCTTTGGCGGCTTCCGCGCGGTGGACGACGTGAGCTTCCAGTTGCCGGCGGGAGCGATCTACGGGTTCCTCGGCCCCAATGGCGCGGGCAAAACCACGACGATCCGGATGATTTTGGAAATCATCAAACCCACCAGCGGGAGCATCACCGTGCTGGGTGCGTCCTCGGCGCTCCAGGTCCGGCAACGCATCGGCTATCTGCCGGAGGAGAAGGGGCTGTACAAGAAGATGAAGAATTGGGCGGTGATCGCCTACTTCGCCACCTTGAAAGGCCTGAGCCGGGCGGCGGCCAGGCGACGCGCGTTCGAGCTGCTCGAGCGCTACGGGCTGAAGGATTTTGCCACCAAGCCAACCGAGGCGCTCTCGAAAGGCATGGGCCAAAAGGTGCAGATGCTCGCCTCCATCGCCCATGACCCGGAGTTCGTGATTCTGGATGAACCGTTCTCGGGCCTGGACCCGGTGAACCAGCAGGTGATGGAGGACATCATCCGGGACATGGCCGGGCGCGGGCGGACGATTTTGTTTTCGACGCACGTGATGCAGCACGCGGAGCGGTTGTGCGACCGGATTTTGTTGCTGGCCAAAGGGCGCAAAATCTTCGATGGCACGGTGGCGGAGGCGCAGCGCACGCTCCCGCGCCGGGTGCGGATCGAAACGGCGGACAACATCGCGCCGTTGACGGAGTTGCCGGAGGTGGCCGCCGTGCGCCCGTTGCCGCCGACCTCGGATGACCGCGAGGGCCCGGTGGCGGCGGCGGTGGCGGCGTGGGAGGTGGAGTTGTGCGGGTCGGCGGATCCGCAGGCGGTGTTGCAGGCCTGCTTCGCGCGCGGCATCCGGTTGCGCAGTTTCAATCAGTCCGAGCCGACCCTGCATGAAGTCTTCATGCGGCTGGTCGGCCCCGAAGCCCGGGAGGTGGCGGCCCGATGAGATTTGCATTGCTGGTTGCGTGGCGTGAATACGCCGAGAATGCCAAGACCAAGGGCTTCTGGCTGGGCATCCTGTTGGTGCCGGTGATCATCTTCTTCAGCGTGCAGGTGCCGCTCTGGCTGGAAACGAAGGGCACGCCGACCCGGTATTTTGTGCTCGTGGATCAATCCGGTCTGGTCGGGCCGGTGATCACTGCGCGCGTCGAGCGCGATTACCAGCGGGAAGTGTGGCGGGCCTTGAAGGAATACGCGCGCAAATACGGCGGCAGCAATACAGGGGCGGCTCCCTCCCTGGATCAATTCATCCGCCAGGGCGGGCAGGATGCCTGGCTCGCAGAACTGACGCCGGGCTTGCGGCCGGACGCGCCGCCGTTCAAAGCGCCCCGGCGCGCGTTTGAGCTCGTGGCCCTGCCGTCGGGAGTGAACCCGGAGACGGAGCTGCCGGCGCTGGCGCAGGAGTTGAAGCCGTATCTGCGCGGCGAACGCCATACGGAACTGCACGGGCAGGACATCGCGCTCAACGCGGCCATTCTGGTTCCGCGCGATCTGGCAAAGCAAATCGTCCGCTCACCGGGCGCAACCACTCCGACCGGCATCGAATACTGGTCGGACAATCTGGCGGACTCGCGGCTGCGCGAGGCGGTGGAGGAGACGGTCAACACGGAAATCCGGCGGCGCGAATATCTCGCGCGCGGGCTGGATGCCGCCGCCGTTCGTGCGGTGGAACAAACGCACGTGCCGGTTTCCAGTTTGAACCCACGCAAGGAATCCGGGCGGGAAGCGGTTGGCGCGGCAGACATCATCAAGCAATGGGCACCGAGCGCATTTGTGTACTTGCTCTGGGTGGCCATCTTCGCCATCGCGCAGATGTTGTTGAGCAACATCATCGAGGAGAAATCCAATCGCATCATCGAGGTGCTGCTGTCGTCGGTCACGCCGGGAGAATTGATGCTGGGCAAATTACTCGGCATCGCGGCGGTGGGTCTGACGATGGTGGGCGCCTGGATCCTGACGTTGTTCGCCGTGCTGGGCTGGAAGGCGGCGGGCGCCGTCGGGACGGCGGCGGTGACCGGACCGATCCTGGACGTGCTGCAATCCTCCCGGTTGCTCCCCATGTTCGGAATCTATTTCGTGCTGGGCTACCTGTTGTACGCGGCGTGCATTCTCGCGCTGGGCAGCGTGTGCAACACCCTCAAGGAGGCGCAGAGCTACATGGCGGTGATCACCATGGTCATGATGGTGCCACTGCTCACTCTGACATTCATCCCCAAGGACCCGAACGGACTGCTGGCCCGCGTGCTCTCGTGGATTCCGCTCTACACGCCGTTCATTATGATGAACCGGGCCATGGCGGATCCGCCGTGGATTGATTTGATCGGCACGCTGCTGCTCCTGGTCGCCGCCGTGGCGGGTGCGCTGTGGATGGCCGGGAAGGTTTTCCGCATCGGAATTCTGCGCACCGGTCAACCGCCAAAATTGCTCGAAATGTTGCGGTGGTTGAGACGCTGACATGGTGTTGCCGGCTCGCTACTGGCGGCCACCTCCCGCCGCGCCGGCCCGCTGCGAACAGTGCTGCGAACAGTGGTTGCCGCGCCCAATTCGGCGTGACATGCTCGGGCATGAACCTTCGCGCCTTGACACTTTGCGCCGGCTGGTTGTGCGGTCTGGTCGTGGGCAGTCCGGCCGCCACCGGGCGCATCGAACGTCCGGTCGTCACGGTTTCCAATCCACCGCCGGTGCGGATGCTGGTGCCGGGTTTCACGGTGCGCGAACTGCCGCTGGTGCTGAACAATATCAACAACCTCGTGTTCGCGCCGGACGGGCGGCTCTTCGCACTGTGTTACGACGGCAACGTGCTGCAGTTGAAGGATACCAACGGCGATGGATTGGAAGATGCGTTCACCTATTTTTATCGCAACGACCGAAACGAAATTCTGCCGAGCATCGGCATGTGTTGGGGGCCGGGCGGACTTTACATTGCGAGCCAGAGGCGGGTGATCCGATTGCGCGACCAGGGCGATGGCACGGCGGAACTGCTGCGGCCGCCGGAGGAATACCGCGCGGTCGGCCGGGCCGGCTGGATTGCCCCCGGAACTGCGTCGCAGCCTTCTTCCGCCAGCTCCGTCGTTCCGCTTTCATCGCAAAATTTGCATCGTTTATGCCAAGAATGGGAATGTGTTCCCACCCGATTCAATCAATTCTAGGCTGCAGGCGGAACGGCCAGGCATGGCAGGCGCCATAACCGTGCCGCCGGGAAAGGAGAAGCCGATGAAAAAACTGCTACTGTTCGGCGGGGTGCTGCTGGCCCTGGCCACGGTGGGGTCCATCGCTGCGGATGGCAAGGCGGATTACGAGCGCGCCTGCGCCAAATGTCACGGCAAAGACGGCAGGGGGCAAACCAAAATGGGGCGAAGAACCGGCGCGAAAGACTACACGGATCCCAAAGTCCAGGAAGCGGTGACGGACAACGCCGCCTTCAAAGCCGTCAAGGAAGGTTTCAAGGACAAGCACGGCAAGGTGCTGATGAAGCCGGCCGATGACATGAACGACGAGGCCATCAGGGCGGTGGTGGCGTATATGCGCACGTTCAAAAAATAATCGCGGCCCCGCCCCGCGGCGCGGGGCAATGCCACCGGACATGGATGGCACAGGTAACGAGTGGCATACCCGGGAAACACACCGGTCGCCTCACCCCCGCCTCGGGAGGCGCCGGCGCGCTTGATTCACACGGGAACTATAACTTTGAGACGAACCGGTAGTGTCCCGCTGCCACGGCCAATTCGGCCTCGCCATCAATCAGTCGCAAGAGTTTGACCCCGGCCGCCCGGGCGATCGGCAAACCGCCTTCCGTGATGTCATCCACCCGGATGGCGGGCAGATGCACGGTGGCGGTCGTGTTGGCCGGGATGAGGGTTTCCAGCTCGAATTGATCCGATGTGCGTCGCCAATTGCTTTCGATGCGGCCACGAATCGAATCGTAATGGGCGCGCACCCAATGGATCGGCTCATGATCGGTATTGCTGCCCGGCGTGGGTGGCTGCGGCCGGATAACAATGGTCGCGTAGCCGGGGCTGCCCCATTGAATTCCCGCCAGGTCGTTGAACATCCATTCGCAGACCGCACCAAACGAGTAATGCGAGAACGAATTCATCTCGGCGTTCTGTTTGCCGTTGCGGCCCTGGAAGCCGTTTTCCTTCGTGAAACTGTCCCAGCGCTCCCAAATGGTCGTCGCGCCCTGACTTACTTCGTAGCCCCAGGATGGATAATTGCGGCTCTGAAAGTGGCGCACCGCCAGATCATTTTCGCCCACGCTGGTCAGCGTCGGCAGCAGCGGTCGTGTTCCCAGAAATCCCGTGGTCATGCCGGAGTTTTCCGCAGTCGCGCTCTGACGTAATTTGTCCGCCAAAATTTTGCCGGACTGCAACCGCTGTTCTGCGGGAATCAAATCCATGAACAACGCCAGCGCGTAGGCGGTTTGGGTGTCCACGGTGAGCGCGCCGTCCGCCTGAAGATATTTCTTGTCGAAGGCGGTCTTGATGCTTTCAAACAATTGCGCGTATTCCGTGGCGGCGGTGGGTTTCCCGATCGCGGCGGCCATTTGCGACATGAGCCGGGCTGAGTAGGCGAAGTAAACGGTGTCCACAAAATCCAGCGGCGTTTTCGCGCCGACGGACAGCCAGTCGCCCCATTCGTTGCCATGCGTCACGCCCAGGAAATTCCGACTCGTGGCCTGGCGCCATTCCATGAATTTCACCATGAACGGCCAGCAACGCTCGAGGACCCGCGTGTCGCCGTAGGCTTGCCAGATGGTCCAGGGACAAATAATGCCCGCATCGCACCAGGCGGTGCCGAAATCCCAACCGTGTTGAAACGGGTAGGGCGCATAGCCAGGAAACGCACCGCTCGGTTGTTGCGCCTCCATCAACTCACGCAGCCATTTGGTGTAAAACGCGGCCACATCGGCATTCAGCGTGGCCGTATGCACGTAAATTTGCGCGTCACCCGTCCAGCCAAATCGCTCGTCGCGTTGCGGACAATCCGTCGGCAGATCGAGAAAATTGGCGCGTTGCGTCCACACCACGTTTTTGAACAAGCGATTCACCATCGGGTCACTGCATGCGAAACCGCTGGTTAATGGCGTGTCACTTTGCAGCACCAAACCCGTAATCGCTTCCGGTCCGGGCGTGCCGGGATAACCAGTCACCTCGACAAATTGAAATCCGTGGAAGGTGAATCGCGGCGTCCAGACCTCGCCCTGCGGATCACCGCGCAGCACGTAATGATCAATCGCCCGGGCGCGGCGCAGATTCTCAGTCATCAAACGCCCATCCGGATACAGCATTTCGCCGTGACGCAATTGCACGGTCGTTCCGGCGGGACCTTTGACCCTTAACCGCACCACGCCGGCGAAATTCTGGCCGAGATCGAAAATATACACGCCGTTGGTGGGTGAGGCGATGGCGACTGGTGTAAGCTCCTGCACCACGCGCATCGGCATCCCGGGAAAAGCCTCGAGTTTGGGCGGGCGCTGAAAGCGCAAATCGATCGGTCGCCCCTTGATTGCGAGGGCCTCACCCGGTTTTTCGGGATTGCGCCATTCATAAAACGTGGCGGGCACCGGACCGTTGGCTTCCGCAGGAACGGCGGAATCCCATTTAACGTCGTCGAAACCAATTTTCGTCCAACCGATCGTTTCCCGTCGCGCATCATAAAATTCACCCATCAAAAAATCGCCCTCACGAATGGGGCCGGCGCCGGTCGTCTTCCAGGTGGCATCCGTGCTGATGGTTTCGTGCGTACCATCGCTGTATTCGATCTCCAACTGCGCCATCAGCGCGGGCGTTTTGCCGTAGGTGTAGCGACCGATCCTTTCCGTGCCGATGCCCGTCAGCAACCCGAAGCCGAGATAGCCCGAATACCAACCGTCACCGAGCCACGCGCCGATGGCGTTCCTGCCGGTCTGCACGAGCGGTGTTACGTCGTAGGTATAATAATATGCGCGTTGATGATAATCCGTCCAACCGGGTGCAAACCACGCATCGCCGACGCGCGCGCCATTCAGGGAAAACTCATAAATGCCAAGCGCGGTGGCGTAAAGCGTGGCGCGACGGATTGTTTTGGCAGCGGTAAATTCGTGCCGATACTGGCGGGCGGGCGGCAGGTGCAATTTGCCCGCGTCTTTTTCCACCGCTGCAGTGTCGCGGAAGCTGATGTATTGGGCCGACCAATCCTGCGGTTGCAACAAACCCATGGACCATTGCGCTGACTCACTCCAACTGGATGCGCCGTTTTGATCCCAAACACAAACCTTCCAATAGCACTGTTGGCGTGATGTCAGCGCCCGTCCGGCATAGACGATGTTCACCGTATTCGCACTGGTTATTTTGCCGCTGTCCCACAAATCGCCTTGATTTTGATTTAATTGTTCAGCGCTGGAGGCGACCAGGATTCGATACGCGGTTTGCTTGGCGCCACGTTCATTCGACTCAACCCGCCAGGTTAGTCGCGGCTGGCTTTCGTCAATGCCCAACGGATTGTCGCGATATTCACAACGCAACGCCACCGGCGCAAGAGCCGCCGGCAGTGAGCCGACGCCGGCAAAACCGAACAGCAGAATGGAAAGAGTCAGTCGCAAGCCAATTGAATTCATGATGGGTTTAATGAGGATGAAGTTAGTCCGGTTAAATGTGAATTGCGACCGCCCTCAGCCGCAGAAATGAATTTTTCATCGCGCCCATCATTGGCGAATTGCCGCTCCATTGTCAACGGATGGCGTGGGTACGCAGCGTTTGATCCCGGCAGAATGGACGATCAAAACGAGCTTGAGCCGGATCAAGAAAATCGCAACCCTCAATGTGAATTTCAAAGTGAAAGCAAACGACGATGAATTCGGATGAAGAGCAGTTGAAATTGCTATCCATTTTTCACTACATCGTGGGCGGGCTGACCGGATTGTTTGCGCTCATTCCAACGCTGCATCTGGTCGTCGGCTTGTTCCTGGTGCTCGGGCCACGTCACACGTTCCGAAGTGGCGATGCGCCTCCAGCCATCATGGGGTTGCTTTTTATTTTCTTCGCCTTGGCGGCCATCACGCTTGGACTGATCCTGGCCATCGCGATCATTTGCTCCGGACGTTTTCTGAGCCGGCGCAAACATTACACCTTCTGTCTGGTGGTGGCCGGAGTGGAATGTATCTTCATGCCCTTCGGCACGGTGCTGGGCGTATTCACCCTGATCGTGCTGTTGCGCGACTCAGTGAAACAACTCTTTACAGGCAACCCACCGTCGCCATCCGTCACTCCGTCGCCGCCGTTCAGTTGAACTCGTCCACCAGTGCCAATAGCTGCGACCGCAGGGGACGATCGCATTGGGGGGCTGGGGATCAATCGGTGACTAGGATTCGAAACGCGAGGGCGGATTTTCCCAATGGACCGCAATCGGCGTGAAGCACCACCCAGCCATCGCGGGTGGCGGTGGTCTTTGGAATTTCCACGGTCCCTAGAATTTCCGCGCGTTCCAAGCGGGACAGGTTGAAGTCGTCTGGCGGCAGAATGGTTTTCCACCCGGCAGGTTGTTGCGTGAGGGTCAATCGGCCCGTGGCGACATTGGTGCCGAAGTTGTACACGTGCAGCTTGAGCGGTAATGATTCCCCAGCATTGACGCGATAGACATGTTCCTCCGCCCACGGCAAATCCTCGATCTTGTGGAGACGCGAACGGGGCAGGGAAAGTTGCAACACGACGGGCGAAGGTGTTCCGCTCCGCCAATTGCTAAGCGCGGGGGGCAGTTCCAGTGGCAGTGTTTCCGCCTGACCCGCAGGCAGGAACACAAAGACCGGAGACGAACCCAGCGGGGTCGGAAACTTGGCGTCCAGCGCGCGCCCGAGATAATCCACTATTTCTTGCACCTGCAATGCGTCCGGCAATTTCCATGATGCCGTGGTCTGGCCGCGCTCGTCCCAATCAACCTCCTTTTCCACCCAGGCGACCAACACGTCGCGCTCGCGGCCATCGGGTTGGGCGCGAAAGGCAAACACGTTCACATGCTCCGCTGGTTGCCAGCGACCTAAAATGCGAGCGCCCGATAAGCAACGCCCCACCGTGGCGAGCGCCACGTAAGCCGGACGCGGTGTGAGGTCCTCGCGCAGCAAACCGAACTGGATGTGATTGTTCTCCTGATAATTTCCCAGGATGAAATGGAAGTGTTGCTTGGCGCCGGCGAACAGGCTGTTTGCGTAGGCTTGGGCAATCATTTGCGCCTTGAGTCGTTCCAATCGCGGTTCCTGATCATACCAGGGCGGATTTTTCAAATGCGGCGTGCCGCGATCCGCTTCGGTGATCCAAAGCGGTCGGCCGGAAGTCGCTTGGCGCACCGGCGACCAAAGGCGTGCGTAAGCCTCCGGCCAGTCGTAACTGTGGATGTTGTAAGTATCAAAGTAAGGCCAGGTTTCATTAGCCAGAACGCCTTCCGTTTGCTGGGGAGTTGGCACCCCGGTGGTGACGGCCCAACCGATCGTCACCTCGGGATCGCCCGCCTTGAAGCCGAGCCACGCGGCTTTTTGCCAGGAGCAAATTTGATCCGTGGTGTGCCCGCCAAAAGTGGTGATATTGGCTTCATTCCAAGGTTCCCAGGCATCCACCAAACCTTGGAAACGTTGCGCCAGTTGTTGACCAAACCGGTAAACGTGGCGCAGATCAGGCGCGAAGCGTCCGTTGCCTTGATCCGGTGCCCGCGTCCACGGCGGCGTATCGTGAAATACTTGAAGCACCTGCAATCCGGCGTCGTGATGAATTTGCGCTGCAGTGTCGTACGTGGTGGGCGGCGGCGTCAGCGAACCCGGTTCCGGCTGGAGATCCCGCCAGCGGAGGCGATCGCGAATCCAATTCACTCCCGCTAGCGCGGCGAGGTTCGCCAGTTGCTTTTGTTTGCCCGGATCGTTGAGCGCAAACCATGCAGGCGCGGAATCCACGGAGATCGGCGAATCCAGCGGTACGGGCGCTTGCAAACGAGATAAAACCGCCAGCGAAGTCCATGACTGGTCGGGCTGTTCCTGCGTTCCAAATTCAACGCGATACCAACCCAAGCCGAGTTGATCGAATGATAGTTTCTGATGCGTCTCCGTCGCTGCGGGCGGCAACGCACCTTGGCGCAGCGTTGCACCTTGATCATCCAACAAACGCCAGTGAGTCGCGCTTGGCGACACCGCCTCGGGAAGGGGAATGCTCACGAACTCGCCAGCCAGGAAAATGTTTCCCGGATGTCCAGGCAACGGAGTAGGAATTCCACGTCGCCGCGCAACGCTTCCGCTTACTTGAGCAGTACTCGCATTGGCAGTGGAATCGTCGCCGTGATCCGGCGCAGTGCAGCTCGTGATGAGAAACTGCGCGGCCAGAAGCAAAGTTGCGCCCAGCAGGTTGAGACAGCGGGACGATCGCAATGTTAAGAGGTTTTCTCGGAATAAACACATGGTTGCTTTGCGCTCAAAAAGATCCAGAAAATGAATGCAGTAAGGCGTAAAGGGTAGGGAAGGGGGCCGGGGTTATGGATACTGAAACGGCAGGATGTCCGGCACGACATACACTTGCGTCGTAAATTTCAATGGGGCCAAACCACCGGTCCGCACGTAAGTCAATTCCACGAAGAACGCGCGCCAGCCTTGTGCGGGCGTGGTCACTGCGCCGAGATAAACGCCGCCACCTTGGTCAGACAAATTGGTGCTCTGCCAGGCGGCACCGATCGTATCGAGTCGGAAGTCGCGCGCGTTGGCATTGGCCGCCTGCCAGAGTTTGACTTCCGTGGGCGGATCGGTGGCGACCACGCGGACGGTATTGGACGATTGCAGCGTCCAGGAAAACTGCGGGAGCGGAGTTGAAAAAATGACGGATTCATAACACGCGCGCAACGTGGTGGGATAGTCCGTGCCACTCATTGAGTGCGAACTGTTGGGGATGTAGCGCAGGTATTTAACGCCCGGAAGCGCGTCGAAGTAAAACTGCGAGGAGTCCGGCAGGAAAAATTGATCGCCGGAGGAATTCACGATGAATTTGGGCATGGTTAAGCGTCCGGCGTATTCGTAAGGGTCTTCGATTTCCATTAACGCGTGAAATTCCGGAGTGCCAAATCGGGAGGGAATGTCCATTGCCACATAATCGGAAATGGCCGGCGCCCAGAAGCCGTAGGCCGAGTAATGGTGTGACATGGAAACCTGCACATTTAACACGTCAATCACCGTGGGCACAATGCCCACCACGCGATCATCCACTGCGGCGGTGGTCCAGGTGGTCCAACCGCGCTTCGACGCTCCGGCAACCACGAATTTATTGACGTTCCATCCGCCACCGGGAGCGCTGGCACAAAACGCGGTGATCGCATCCATCGCGCGCACCGCGGCTTTGGTCATGGGCAAACGCGTGGGCCAGCGATCGTCGCCCGTGCGCATGAATTTATCCCAGTTGAACGCAATGAGGGAGTCTTCGGTGCGCCCGGTGGTTTCCGGCGCAAAGGTCAGCGGTTGATTCGGCACCATCTTGAGTTCAGCTACCACGGTTCCCGTATCGAGCGCAATCTGCCGGAGGTTCGCATCCGCGCTGGAGGGCAGGGAACCCGGATTACTGCCGCCCGAGATGAAGAGTAGGGCATGGGAGTTGGTGGCCCCGGTCGGCAGCACCACAATCAACCAATGTTTCCACAACGTGCGATTCACCTCGGCCGACGTCAGCCAGGATTGTGAAGTCATATCGAGCACGTAGGTCGTTTGCCCCGCGCCCGGAATGGTTTTGGCAAGCGTCCAGGTAAAATTCGCATCGGACGCGGCGACATAGCGATCCAGCGCGGAGAGTTGCAGCACCCGGTAGAACCGGGTTGGCGCGACCGCCGATTCCGGATCCACCCAGGTGGTCACCGGGTTGGTTTGCCAGAGATTGGTGAGTGCCTGCCAGTGGAGCAGATCAGTGGAAACTTCAATGCGATGCCATTTGCCCGTCGTGCCGGTCAACGACAGTTGCACGAGTTGATTCGGAGTTTGCAGATCAGCGTGAAGTTGCGACGCGGCGCAGGAATAGAGTGTAAAGCCTCCGAAGCACGCCAGTAACGTCGCCCTACTCAAAGCCAGGAAACTACGCCAGCGTGTTGATTTTGGATCATTGATATGACCAGGCCAAGTTTTCATGATTCCACTGAGTTGTTATTGTTTGCCAAGACAACTTGATTCTTCAGCGCAGACACTGATCGCGCAAGCGGAAAGGTCGTCAACAGGCCATCAATCGCGGCTTTTTACGCGCGGTTTCAGAATCTGGTCTGGTAAAATCGTGTTGCGCGAGAGACTTTGAGTTTGAGTCTTCCCATGCGATTGCGTGACGTTTTAATTTAAGAACATGAATTTGCCAGCGGGGAGACGATTCCGAGCGGCACGCTGGGAACGGAAAGTCCGCAACCAGCATTTGAACCTTCCGATCAGCCCCAGCAATCCGTGATCAAACCGCCGGAGATTTAACTGCGCCCGTTTACCGATCAGTTTCATCTCCCCTGCCGATGCTCGAGGAATTGCGCGCCATTGTGTACGAAGTAGCGGCAGACTGGGGCGCGAAGCACGGTCGTCGCGAAGTGCAAACCACCAGCAAGGCGCTTGAGGCGCTCGTTCGCAATCTGGCCGGGCTGACCGCGACCGATACGCGGCGTTTGGTGCGGAAAGCCATTGACGACAATGGAGCGATTACGGAATCGGATCTGCCCGAAGACGAGACGGCACAATTTTCAGAAGCCGGCGGAATGCGGCGTCTGCGGCAATGGCTTGATGTGCGAAAAATCTTTTTTGTGGACAGCCCGCGCGCGCATTTGGACCCGCCACGCGGAGTTTTGCTATTGGGCGTGCAGGGTTGCGGAAAGAGTCTTGCCGCCAAAGCGGCGCGGGCATTTTCGGGGTGCCGTTATTGCGATTGGATTTCGGCATTCTCTACAACAAGTATTACGGCGAAACGGAACGCAACCTGCGCAAAGCGCTTGAGACGGCCGAAGTCATGTCGCCATGCGTTTTGTGGGTGGACGAAATTGAAAAGGGTCTGGCGGGCGCATCCTGGGCACGCTGCTGACCTGAATGGCTGAACCTCGCCAACCTGTTTTTCTGGTAGCGACGGCGAATGACATCACCCGGCTGGCGCCGGAAATGGTGTGCAAGAGACGTTTCGATGAAATTTTCTTTGTTGATTTACCCGCGCCGATGGTGCGATGAGATATTTTAACCATTCATCTGGAAAAGCGGGCCTTGAATCCAAGCCAGTTTGATTTGGCGGCACTGGTGGAGGCGACCAGCGGATTTTCGGGATCAGAAATCGAGCAGGCCATTGTGTCGGCAATGTACACGGCACACGCCCAGAGCCGCTCGTTGAGTCAGGCAGCGACTTGCTGGCTGAGATTTGGCAAACCAGGCCGCTTTCGGTCGTGATGACCGAGAAAGTGACGGGGCTTCGCGAATGGGCCAGTGAACGAACCGTGCCGTGCGATTAGCTAGCTCGCGAAACTTTCAAACTGCGGGGAGAGAATTCCAGGCCGTCGGCCCAACCTGGCAGAATTAAAACCTTTACACGGGGATTGGTACTAATTAGGCTCACCCAGCATTTTTGACTAGAGAAAGTATGGAAGCCAAAACAAAGACGATTGATTCCTTTAAATTGCACGAGAAGGATACTGGTTCAGCGGACGTGCAAATTGCGCTGCTGACGCAGCGGATCAATCATTTAACGGAGCACCTGCAAACCAATAAGAAGGACCATAGCTCCCGCCGCGGTTTGTTGATGATGGTCGGCCAACGCCGGCGGTTGTTGGATTATTTGCATGACATTGACTTGGCGCGTTACCAAACCGTGACCAAGAAACTAAAATTGCGTCGCTGATTTGCCGGGCGCGTGGTTAAGCCACGCGCTTTTCGCTTTTAATCGGACGGAGGCGCGACCGGCCACTCACATAACAAGTTCGCGCAAAGAAAAAAATCGTTGCCCCCGGGAGATTTCATTCAGCTCCGACCGAATTCGGAGTTCACTGAAGTTCCTCGGTGGTGACGGCAGGAAACCACCAATGCCAGAAAAAATAACCGCCGCAGTCGGCGACAAACAAATCACCATTGAAACCGGCAAGCTCGCAAAGCAAGCCGACGGAGCCGTGACCGTTCAACTCGGCGAAACCATCGTCGTCGTGGCGGCAGTCGCCGCGACCAAAGCCAAGGAAGGCCAGGACTTTTTTCCCCTGACCGTAGATTACCGGGAGAAGGCGGCAGCAGCGGGGAAGTTCCCGGGCGGCTACTTCAAACGGGAAGGGCGTCCGACTGAAAAGGAAATTTTAACCTGTCGGTTAACGGATCGTCCGATTCGTCCTTTGTTCCCCAAAGGTTGGTACAACGAGGTCCAGGTGCAAACCATCGTGCTCAGTGCCGATGGCGAAAATGATCCCGATATTTTGAGCATCATTGGCGCGAGCGCAGCTTTGATGGTCAGCGATATTCCCTGGGCTGGACCGCTTGGAGCGGTGCGCGTCGGACGCATCAACGGTAAGTTCATCGCCAACCCCACGCACGCCGAAGCGAAGGAGAGCGATCTGGACCTGATTTATGTCGGCAATGAAACCGATGTGGTCATGTTCGAAGGCTCCGCCAATGAAATTACCGAAGCGGATTTTAATGCGGCGCTGAAGTTCGGGCAGGAATGTTGCGCGCCATTGATTACTGCGCAGAAAGAATTGACCGCCCAAGCGGGAAAGCCCAAGCGGGAAATCAAGTTAAACATCGTTCCGGACGAGATTTTACAGGAAGCCAAACAACTGGCTGGCGACCGGTTCGTTCCAGCGTTGCTAACGCCGGGCAAGCTAAATCGCGAAGCCGCCTGTAACGCGATTAAAGAGGAAGTTGGCGTCAAATTGGTGGAGAAATTCGGGGCGGAAAAAGTCACTCCCTTCGTTGTTAATGACGCATTTTATTACATCCAAAAGGAAGCGGTTCGAAAACTGATCCTCGAAAAAGATCAGCGTTTGGATGGTCGTGGTTTTGACGGAATCCGCCCGATTTCCGGCGCGGTTGGGGTTCTGCCTCGCGCTCATGGATCGGCGATTTTTGCCCGTGGCGAAACGCAGGCGATTGCTCTGGCCACGCTCGGCACCGGTGATGACGCGCAGGAGTTTGATTCCTATACCGGCGGCGAAAACGAGAAAAAATTCATCCTGCATTACAATTTCCCCAATTTTTCCGTGGGCGAGACCGGCCGCATCAGCGGTCCGGGACGCCGCGAGATCGGTCATGGCGCTTTGGCGGAACGCAGCATCAAGCCAATGGTGCCCATGGACAATTATCCCTATACCGTCCGGATCACGAGCGAGATCATGGAATCCAACGGGTCAACCTCCATGGCGACCGTCTGCAGCGGTACGTTGGCATTATTTGATGCGGGCGTTCCGATGATCCGTCCCGTAGCGGGTATCAGCGTCGGAATTTGCACTGAATACGGCTCCGACAGGAAAATTTCCAAGTATCAATTACTGACCGATATCATTGGTTGGGAAGACGCGTATTGCGACATGGATTGCAAAATCGCCGGAACAGAGCGGGGGATTACCGGGTTTCAGCTTGATCTAAAACTGAAGGGGCTCCCGCACGCCATCATGACCGAGGCGATTGAGAAAGCACGAGTGGCCCGGTTGGCGATTCTGACGGAGATGGCCAAAACCATCGCCGAACCACGCAAGAATATCAGCAAATACGCGCCTCGCATCACGACACTGAAGATCAACCCGGAAAAGATCGGTGCGCTGATTGGTCCTGGCGGCAAGAACATCAAGAAGCTCGTGGAAGAATCCGGTTGTGAAATTGACATTGAAGACGATGGCACGGTGAATATCTTCTCGGTATCCGCCGACGGCATGCAGATCGCCGTGGATCATATTACGGGCATGACTGCTGAGGCGGAGATCGGAAAAATCTACCGCGGCAAAGTGGTCACGATCAAAGAATTTGGCGCCTTCGTTGAATTCCTGCCGGGTAAAGATGGATTGGTCCATATCAGCGAGCTGGCCAACTTCCGCGTCAAGAAGACTGAAGACATTGTCAAAATGGGAGACGAAATTTACGTTAAATGCCTCGGTGTGGATGAGAAAGGTCGCGTGCGGCTTTCACGCAAAGCCGCCATGGAAGACCGCAGCAAAGAGATCAACGAAGCGGGCGACGACGACTCCCAACAATCTCCAACAACGTAAACAAACCGTCACGTCGCACCAAGTTTCAGTGGCCAATTAATACGCTTGCGAAGTTAGTTGGCCATTTATCTCTTAAATATATTGTATGCACAATGTCGGTTATGTTTATTTTATGTTGCTGCTTCTAGCAGCCTGTCGGACATAGCTCAAGACGCTGGGTAAGATCGTGGTGGTAGCACCCGGTGCGGTTGTGGAAACG
>JBDHQI010000056.1:0-17937 GCA_039806955.1 Verrucomicrobiota bacterium
CCGTTTCCACAACCGCACCGGGTGCTACCACCACGATCTTACCCAGCGTCTTGAGCTATGTCCGACAGGCTGCTAGGGAAGAGTGGTTCAGAACCCTCCTGACTTTGAAGAACGGCATTCCCAGCCACGACACCTTTAACCGCGTGTTGGTTGCACTGCATCCACACTGCATCCACAAGTCTTTGGCGAATGTTTCATGGCGTGGACAACAGCCGGACCCGCACCGGTTGCGCCGCTGAGAACCTGTCGATGTTGCGCCGATTGGCCTTGAGCCTGTTGAAACGTGAAGCCACCAAGCAACGCGGGGGCGGAGCCAACCACTCAACGCCAGTTGGGATCACGCCTGCCTCCTCCGCTTACTCGGCGTCTCAATTTAGATGCATCGGCCCTGACGGCCCCCCACTTCTCGACAGAAGCAAAGCCGGAGATCAATCATCACGCCGCTTTCTCGGAGGGCTTCACGGCTTACTTCACGGATTGTAACTGATGCGCAACCGATAATAGCGCGTGGTCGTTTGCGGATCGGTAACGGAAATCGTATCGCCCGTACCAGCCAACCCACTCACCAGCGTTTGCCAATTTACCGGGGCCAGCGATTCGGTGAATTCCACCGCGTACGTACGCCCCAAGCGCGAAAAGAACTGTAGCTCGCAAGCTTGATCGTCAGCCGCAATGGAACTGAAGCGCAGGTAATCATCCGGATCGCTGGGATTCGTTCCGGCCACGTATTCCTGCCAGTTGCTGGCGCCGTCGCCATCGGCATCGCCAGCAGCGCCAAACTGTCCCGAGCCAATTTGTGGATCCAGGCCGTTGGCTAATTCCCACACATCGGGCAGGCCGTCGTCATCCACGTCCACTTGCGGGCCGCCGGGATTAGCCTGTCCTGCCGTCGGATTTGCCGCCTGCCAGTTCAAAGGATCGTCCGCAAACAGCGTCGGTTCGATCCGCTGCAAGGAATGTCCACCGCTATTCGCGCTTGCGGGCCAGGGCGCGACGGGTGAATAGGTCACGGTTTCGACGAGATAATAGGGTACTTCAACGCCGGTGGGCAGCAGGTTGGGATTGTCGGGGCGCTCCAACACCACTGTTTCTCCGGCGTTGTTCAGTTTGCCCGACCAGGGCCCGAGCAGAAGCGTGTTGGCGGGCACGCTGTATTTTGCGAGAAAGGCAGTTTTCAAAGCCCCGTAAAGTTCCGGGTCAAAACTCACCACCAACAGCCGTTGTCCCGGCGATAACACGAGACCAGGAGGAAAATCGAAGGTGACCGCATCTCGCAAGTGCCAGGTGCTGCTCGGGTAATTCACATCGTACAAGGGCACGTTGGTGCTGGTGATATTTTGCAGTTCAATGAATTCATTCAAATCATCATTGGCACCGCCAGGCAGCTTGGGCGGATTGTACATGATTTCAGAGATCACCACCGGTCCGACGCGTGGGTAAGCGTTGCGTTGCCCGAACGTGTTGACGCTTTGCAAAACGAAGAACTCGCGTTGCTGACTGTTCACGTAGCGACCAAACGAAACCGGATTCGGCGCCGCGCCGAACGCAAACCCATGCGTGTAACCGGTAAGATTGGTGTTGGCGTCGCCGGAAAACAGATAAACAGACTCGCCGGTCGAACTCAGCAGGAAGCCGGTTGGGCCAACACCGAATTGATCCGCATCGAAGACCAGGTATCCGTCGGCGGGAATGAACTGGTTGGCAGGAAGCCGGTATTTTTTGGGTTGATGTGGATCATCGGTCAAAAACCAACCGCCCACATCCACCGTATTGAGGGTGGGATTGTAAAGTTCGATGGCATCCAGCAAAGGCGGATCAGTATGCGTCAGCGCTTCCGTCACGAGGATGGGAGGAATTGGCGTCGGCGTCGGATCATCCGCACCGGGCGAACCGTTCAGCGCGCCGCTGGGACGCCAGCTCTCCTTGAGACTCCAAGTTTCCGGGTCTGCCAGTGGATTGATGATCACCAGCGAGAACCCTGCGCCATCTGTGCCCGGATACCAGGCGTCCGAGAAATTGAAATCCAGAATCGGTTCGCCCAACGCGCCTTCCAAGGTGAGATGATCGCCGCTATTTGACAGCTTGTTGGTGTACACACCCGCCACCAGTGGCGACAGGCCGTAGCGCGCGCGAAACGCGGTCAGGTCTTTGGCCACCACCACGTATTGACCACCAGCCAAAGTCATATTCGGGAACGTATAGGAAATTCCACCGCCAATTTTAAACCCATTCAAATTCAGCGACGTGCTCCCGATGTTCTGTAATTCAAGGTACTCGAAGTCGTCCGGATCACTGGTGTTTCCGGACAGCGGCGCGGGCGGGTTGTACATGATTTCAGTGATGCGCAAAGCGGGCAGCGAAGTGTAAAGCGTCAACTCTCGCGGACCGGACCAGGGGCTGGAGATAGGCGGGTTTTTCGAGCCGGTCAGATTTTGATGGGTGGGATTCCATGAACGCGCGAAAAGCTGAATGTTACTGGTGACGGTGATCGTCACCGGGCCATTGTTGGAAAACGCGACAGGCGAGATCGCCCCACCCGGTAAACGCGGATCGGTGCCATTGAGCGTGTAGAATACGCGGCTGTTCGCTTTGCTTGCGGGAGTGAGGACAACCGTCTGGCCGCTGTTGACCGGGCCACTGGTCGCGTTCACCGTCGGCCGCGCGAGAAAATTGGTATCCATGAAATTCAGTCGGTCCATCAGCCATTGTTTCTGGAAGTTCACTTCGCCCGCGTAAGTGCCGGAAAAGGTGTAGGAATAACTTCGATCCGGCCAGCCCGACGAGGGTGCGACCACGCCGGAACGAGGGGTGGAATCAGACCATTTACTAATTTCTCGCGCCGACGCGACCCCCAAGTTGCCGGTCAATCCGTCAATAATGGCGAAGATGGCGTTGGTTGAAAATTGTGCGTCCCGCAAAGTCTGATAACGATCAATCCACTTCTGCCAGAAGTTCGGATCCTGCAATAACCGGGAATACCAAGGATTGCTGAACACGTTGTTGGGATTGAAAAAGTCCGTTCCGTAATCCGTGCCGTTGGCGGCACCCAACGGATTGGACCCCATCCACGAACGCGGATTCCAAGCCCGCCAATCGCTGCCGGCGCTCGTGCCCAAGCCCCGATCAAAATCCCAGAGCGGCCCCATGGCAAATTTTTGGTTGCGGTCCTTGAACATGAACGCGCTCAATCGCAACGCATCCGAGCTAAGTGACAGGACGTTCAAAAGGTGATGATCTACCCACGCGTCCACATCAATCCAGGCGGCGTAACCCGTGGTGGTATTGGTCCAATTGTTCCCCGTCAAAGCGCTGTAGAACGAATTGATGTATCCCGCAATATAGTTTTGTTGCAAGGACCGGCCCGGATAAAGGCTGTAATCCTTCATCTTGGGTTCGACGAACACCAAACCTTGATTGCCAGCGCTGAACGTGCGCTCATCGGCGTCCGAACGGTCAACCTTCAAGATATACCCGCCCGTGATGACGGGCGCATTGGTCTGCATCGGGGTTAATCGGGGGATATTGACGCGATCGGCATTGGCCTTGATTTTTTCCATCAATACATAGACGCCGTTGTAATGTCCCACTGCCGGGGCGGCATAATTGACAGTCGTTCCATTAAAGCAGGTAAACACCTCCACCATGCGGGCGCGCGGAGAGTAACGTCCGATCGAACGGCTCAGGTCGTGCATCAGTGGATTATGAATCCACGATTTGTCATACAGGTTGGGCGCATAGAAAACCCAGTCGGAGCCGGCGGGCATGCCCAGAACTTCCACGCTTTGATTATCGTTGAATTCGTCCCAGGTTTCGACGGCGAAACTTTTTTTTGCCATGCCCAACGTGCTGCTGCCGCGCAAATGAATGCCAATGCGTTTGACCACGGCAGGCGGGTTGGTCAGCGAGGCATAACCATAGTCCGTATCGAACACCATCATGACGGCATTTTGGTCCGTCGTCGCGGGCGGGACGTTGCCGCCAAAATTGTAAAACAACACCACGGGCGCTTCGGAACTAAAGCTCGCCGCTCCGGGCGTGATTTGCAGGTAGGTCTCACTGGTTGGCGCGCTGGGGAATGCGTCTGCTTGCGCCGGAAACGCGCGCGCCCGAACCTGCGTGCTGGCACTGATGTTCAACGGCCCGGTATAGATCGGTGAGGTGTTGTCCGGCAGGTCGGTCAGAGCCGCCGCCGCGCTATCCGTGACCAGAAAATAACGGATGACCGCATTGGTGGCTTCCGTGCTCAAGGTCAGTTGGAACGCGGATTGAAAAGTGCCGCTGCGGCGCGAGAAGGTGACGGGCGCCAGAAATCCCGCTCCTCCAGTTGCATTGACCGCCCCGGGCGTTGGCGTAGTGAAGTAGCCCACCAGGGAATAATCCAGCCGATCCCGTCCATACGAGACATCATCATACTGGGCCGGATAAGCGGCAAACGCCGAAACCACCGTGACGCCATCGGAATAGACCAACCCCAGGTAATTGCCCGCCGATTTGCTTAATTTGAAATTCGTGTGCAACGGCGCGCCCAAAACGCCGCGGTTTTTATCCGAAGCCCAAATCAGCAGGTAATCGCTCGGCGCCAGATTCAATCCGGTCGGTAAACGCCATTTGGTCAGGTTGCCCGCGTTGTCCGTCAAATACCAGCCGCCCAGATCAATGGTTTGGTTGCCGGCATTGTAGATCTCGATCCAATCCGAAAAGTCTCCGTCGTCATCCCGGATCGTGGTGGCATTGCCGGCCATGAATTCCGTGATGCGCACGTTCAGATCCTCCGCATCCGGATTCACCGTGTACGTGTACGTCCCACCGGCGAACGCGTTGGAATTGGCGGACAGATCCAGGATGCCGGCCCCGGCCGCCCAAGTCACCTGCGCCGGGCCATCGGGTTGGGGGGGGAACTCGAAATGGTACACCTCCGGTGCGTACGCGATCACATTGGTCGCGGGCGTGCCATTGATCTGCAGGTCGCTTGCGTCCACGCCTTTGACGCCCTCGCTGAACACCACTTCGAGCGAACTGAACGCCGGCACAATCGTGTTCGGCGCGGGAATCAGATTTACGACTGTCGGCGCGACGGTGTCGCGCAGGCGCTGATACGCAATCTGGTCCAGCGCCATGCCCCAGACCAGATCGCTGCTGGTGCTATTGGCCTGATGCACCGAGGTGGCGATGACATTTTCGCCGGGCGTCAAGGTCGCGGTCTCCAGCAGAAAAGCCTCATCGGTGGTCGCGTCGGCGCTGCCTCCCGGCGGAAACGCGCCGTTGAGGGTGAAGGTCATGTGACCCACCGGCCCGTCCGGCATGCGCAGGCGCAATGCTTCCACTCCGTTCACATAAACCATCGCCCCGTCGTCCACCCGCATCGTCGCCATCAGCGGTCCCGGAATCAGGTTGTTGCTCGCCACGTTGACCGTGGTGCGAAAATAATATGCGTGCCCACTGCTCATGCCCGGCACGGGATTGTTCGGCGCGCGCACACTGGTGCCGATTAGCGGTACGATCGCGGAATTATTTTCCGCGGCCAGCAATCCCGGGCCGCTTGGCCAGGCAGCGTCGGCATACCCGGGGTCCGTCCAGTTTAACCCATCCAGGTTATTGGAGAGATTGTAACGCCAGACGCTGTTGTAGTACAGCAGGCGGTTGGTCACCGCAGCCCCCGGCAGCCCAAAATCCACCGTTAAACTGACCGCCGGGCTGGTAACGCTGCCCAGGGTGTTGGTGACACGCACCGAAAAGCTCGCCTGATGATCGGCCGCAGCCACGGCGGGAATCGTGTAGCTGGAGCCCGTTGCGCCCGCGATGGGCGTATCATCACGAAACCATTGATAAGCCAGCGGTGCGTTGCCGCTGGCCGTGACCTGCACCGTCATTGGGTCGCCCAGGAAAATCGTGGGGGGGACGGGGGGCTGCGTGATGAGCGGTGCCTGGGCGAGGCTCACGCGGGTGGCGGCCACCAGCAAGATTGCCAGGGAAAATCCGACGGCCAACCCTCCAGTGCGTTGCGACCGGTGAACGAAATTAGGCAGCTGAAACATGTGCCGTAAAATCAAGCACACTTTGCAGCCTTTGTCATCCCTTCATTACCGGGGCATTACCGCAAGCCGCCTCCGGGCGCGCTACTCAAGCGCGCTCCCCGCCGGTGGATCCCCCTGTCCGCGCCGCCGCCAAACCCCGAGCAGCGTGAACACAATCACCGCCAGACCGTAGGCGAGGATGCCGATGCCCATGCCCAGCGGCACCAGCAACGTGATGCCCCGGGTGGAACTGAACCGTATGAGCACCGCACCCACGAGCAACGTGAGCAGGGTGTGGCCGGCAAGACAACCCAGATAAAGCCCGAGAGGCGTCTCCCGCAGTCGTTGTCCGTACCACGTACGGTACGCCTGTTCACCCATGGAGCGCATCAACCAGGCGGATTGAAAATTCCGGGCCGCCACCAGCACGCTGGCGGTGGCCACGATGATGGCGGACAATGGCCACGCGGCCAGGCTGGCGACCACGATCAGATTCACGACCATGCCCCATTTCCAACCAAGCCGTCTGGCAATGGGATTGCCTTCCAGCACCAAATTGGGCGTCGCCACCCAGGTGCTGAGAAAATCGGCCGCGCGCGCCAGAAGCAGAACCACTAGGTAAATAAAATACGCGCGACTTGCGAAGGGAACTGAATCATCCATGAAGTGTTATGTGGCCGCGTTCTGAACCGATCAACGGCCGGCGTCCGCGCCCCGATTATTTCTTGTGGTACATTTGTTCCGGTGTTTTCAAACGCGGTTCGCTGATCCGGTAAGTGTCGCCCTGATTTTCAATCGAACGAAAGAAGCAGGATTGATAGCCCTCATGGCACGCCGGACCGTTTTGCTCCACCTGAATAAGTAGACAATCGCCGTCACAATCAAACGCCACGTCTTTCACCGTCTGCGTGTTGCCGCTTTTCTCGCCTTTCATCCAGAATTCCTGCCGCGAGCGGCTCCAAAAGTGGGTTTTTCCGGTTGCGATGGTTTTCTCCAACGAAGCGCGATTCATCCACGCCATCATCACCACGCGCCCACTCTTTTGCTCCTGAATAATCGTCGGGATCAGTCCGTTCGCATCGAATTTTAGTTGGTCGTAAAAACTCATACGACCGGAATTTTAGATTTATGATATGCGATTTACGAACCCAAAAAAACGGAAGGCAACCATCCATCAGGGGAAACTCATTTCTGAGGCAGAAAGGTGAACGCCACCGCCGCCAGCACGCACACAAACGCCGCGTAATGATTCCACCGGATTTTTTCACCGAGATACAGCATCGCGAAGCCGCAGAACACCGTCGGCGTGATGATTTCCTGAATGATCTTAAGTTGCGTGGCCGAGTAGTTCGCGCTGCCCCAGCGGTTCGCCGGCACTTGCAGGATATATTCAAAAAACGCGAGGCCCCAGCTTGCAAGGATGACGCTGAGCAACGGTTTGCTTTTGAATTTCAAATGGCCGTACCACGCGAAGGTCATGAAAACATTCGAGCCGCACAACAATACAATGGGAAACCAACGGGTCTGGGTAAGTTCGTTCATGATGCAACACCGACGGATTGATAGCTTGATGTCCCGCACGCCAGACGCAATGAAAATCCACGGACCCGATACCGTCCAATTATGTGCCGTTTTTGGGCGTATTCTGCAGACGATGATTTTGAGTTATCAACGGGCCTTCCGCGCTGCAACCCCTCCCCCGTCGGACAAGGAGACGGCAGAATGAGCGGTTTGTGCGACCGGCCAATCAGGGTTCAAAGCGCGCAAGATTACGCGCCGGACTCCTTCTCAAGTGGCCGGATTTCGATCTCTTTCATTTTTGCATTTCGCTCACACCGTCCTCCGGTGATACCACCACCACTCGAACAGCAGCACCACTAACGCAAGGGCCGCAAGCATGCGCCAAAGCTCCCGATTCGTGCGCTGCGCGGTTGTGGCGGCAACGCGAACGTACTCGCCGAACTTCAATTCATCGCGCGGATGAATGTCGCTCTCGGCGGCATCAAGTAAGTTCGCGCAAAAGGTGACTTCGTTCGTGCCAATCCGCACATGGTAAACCCCCTGCCTGGCCGTGTCGCCAAAGATGAGTTCATTCGCGCCTTCGAGATTGAGGGTGGCGGTTTTGCCGTCGGGCAATTTCACTTCGGCGGTCTTCACCGGTTCGGCGAGCGCAAGGCGAAACGGATCGCCGGCTTTGATGAGGAGTTGGGAGTTTTTCGCGTTGGCGGGATTGAGCCAGTCCACGGCGTTGGCGATGAAGATCGGGAACGACACGCGCAACGGCCAGTTGCTCTCCAACGGATCGAAGCCCACCCACACGATGCGTTGCCGGCCCAGTTCGCCCGCGAGGATGAGCGGCGCTTGCGGCGCTTCGAGGATCGAGGCGGCCCACGTCGGCGCGCGGGCGGTGAGGCTCTGCACGATTTGCACATTGTCGAAGCCCGCGTAGCGCAATAGGGGATGCGTGGCTTTCCAATCCACAATCACCGGCGCCTCTACCGTGCGCACAGCAGCGACCCAATTGGTATTGGCAACCTGAAATGCGAGCACGTTACCCTCGGGCCACGCCGTCGGCGTAACGCCATCCAGCACCACGAAACCCAGGGTTGCGTCGGCGACAGCCAGGTCGGATACCACGGTAAGCTGGACATTGGAAATGGCGCGCAAGGATTTTTCGAGCAACTGATTCCCGCGTGTGACCAACACCACTGTTACCGGCTTGGGCAACAGGCTGACGATTGCAGCTTCATTGTCAGCGGCCAGATCATCCTTGCCCGTGAGATGAACGGTGAACACGCCGTCCCTGGCCTGTGACGCTTTGAAAACGTGTGACGCGTTTTGCCGACCAGGAACGGTGAGCGGACGGGTTTCCAGTAAACTGCGAGTGCCGCCGTCATTGGCCTGAAAATAGAGTTCGAGATCCGCGCTCAGTGTGTTGGAGGAAACATTTGCCACATTGACGTAAACGGCGCGTTGCGTGGCATCCTCGGGATTCGCGCGCACGTCGAGCGCGATGAGGCCGAGATTCTCCGCCCTCTGGCCGACCTTGTGATAGATGATCGGCAACGCCTTATTCTCAAACTCCGCGAGTTCCGGCGTCGCGCCATCGCTGAACAGGTGAATTTCCGCGCTGTGGCGATCGCGCACCAGCGACTCGGCCATCTTGAGCGCGGGCACGAGTCGCGTGGGGGAATCCGCCGGCTGACAATTCTCCAACGCGCGGCGTAGTGCGGCCTTTTCGCTGGTGGCGGATTGCTTGACCTCCGTATTCGCGCCCGCGAGCAGCACGACCATCTGGTCGGTCGGCGCGAGGCTGTCCACCCACTTGAGCGCCTCCGCGCGGACTTTCTCAAAGCGTGAGGGCGATTCATCTGTGGCCTGCATGGAAGCCGAGCCATCCAGGATGACAACGCGCAACTGCGCCGGCTTGGTCGTGGTTTTGAAAAACGGTCGCGTGAGCGCCAGCACCGCAAGCGCAAGCAGGAGGATTTGCAAATACAGCAACCAGTTCTTCCGTAGCTTCTGAAACGGCGCGCTGGCCTGGGTGTCCGCGAGGAACTTTTGCCAGAGGAGCGTGCTGGAGACCAACTTCACCACCCGCTTGCGCTTCAGCAAATAGAACACGATCACCACCGGGATGCTGGCCGCGAAGGCAAAGGCGATTGGCGCAAGAAAACTCATGCAAATGCGGAGTGCGGAGTGCGGAGTGCGGAATCCTTCGGCAGTATGTGTGCGAAATGCCTCATTGACGGCCTCCGGATTTGCGTGCGGTGTTGATGGAAGAAACAGGGATTGCCAGAAGCTCGTTAGCTTCTTTCATTAAAGGCCCTGCTTTAGCCTCGGGAACTTTGCCATCCTCCATCAGCAACTCGATCCAGTAGCTGGATTCGTCCGCTTCTTCTTCGACCGTTCCCATTTTGCTGATGAAGTCGGCGATAGATTTTGCGCGACACGCCGCACGGTAGTTTGCACCAACTGAAGTTCCCGAACGGAACAGTTGCCGACCGATAATGCGACAAGTCTCGTTCTTCGGCAGCGACTCAAAGAATTTGATGACATCAAGCGCGAACTTCTTGGTTCGCTTTTTCAGATTTTCGTTGCTCATCGTTTGCCCATTATGATTGGAATTCACCTGCGACGTTCGCCTGTTGTCATTCCGCACTCCGCACTCCGAATTCCGCACTCCGCACTCCGAATTCCGCACTTCGCTATCCCCACACCTCCGCCTTCCTCAATTGCTTCAGCAGCAAATCCTGAAGGTCCATGTTCGACGGCGCCATGAAGAAGTTCAGGCCGCGTTTGGTGCAATACTCGCGGAGACGCTGGACAAAATTCTGCACGGTCTGCTGATAGGCCTTCATCCGGTAGCGACCGAACGTGACTTCCTGCAAGCCGCCGCTCTCGGAATCCACGAGGCGCAAATCGCCAAAAGTGACGGGCGCGAGTTCTTCGGGCGCAAGAATCTGAACGCAGTTCACCTGGAAGCCGCGTCCGACGAGCGCGGTGAGGCCGGATTCGTAACCGGACGGATCGAGAAAATCGCTGAGCACGATGGCAAGGCCGGTATGGCGGGCTTCCAACGCGCCACGCCGCAGGGCTTCGTTCAAATCCGCGCCACCACCAGCGGTGAGGGCGTTGAGGTTTTGAAAAAACTGCATCGAGGACTTTTTGCCGCGCACCGAGCGGAGCGAGCCTTCAATTGCCGATTGCCGATTGCCGATTGCCGATTTTTCGGGGTTCGAGGTTTCCAGCTTTCCGCCATTTCTGATTTCCGCACTCGGAAACGGAATCACGCTCACGCGATCAAATCCGCACAACGCTACGTAGCCAATGGCAGCGGCGACCTGGCGGGCGAAATCGAATTTGTTCCGGTGGCCGTGCGCCAGCACTTCGCCGAAGGTCATGGACTCGCTGGCGTCGAGGAAAATGCGCACGGGCAATTCGCGTTCCTCCTCGTAGAGTTTGAGGAACAGGCGATCCAGGCGGCCAAACAGATTCCAATCGAGGTAACGAAAATCGTCGCCGGGCACGTAGCTGCGATGGTCGGCGAACTCGACGGATTGCCCGCGCGCGCGACTGCGGCGTTCGCCCTTGGACGAACTCTTGGCCCGCCGTGCCGCGAGCAATTGGAATTGCTCGAGCCGGCGCAGAAGTTCGGGGGTGAGTAAAGACATTGGAATTAACGCAAAGGTGGGGGAGTCAGAGGAATGATTGTCAGGGGAATGAGAAAACAGATTTTTTTCAGTCTGGTCTTTATTCCGCTGACAAACATTCCCCTGACAGGATTCCGCGCGGGGTGGAAAGGAACGCAAGGCAGAGGAATGAATGGCAGGGGAATGGGGAAGCAAAATTCAACCGACTTGGTTTTAATCCCTTTGCCGTTCATTCCCTTGCCTTGGTTCCGTGCTGAAACACAGTTTGTGTGACGCTCGCCCTCACCCTGACCCTCTCCCCCGGGGAGAGGGAATGGCGTTTGGATGCGTGCGGTGATTCGAAAGCTGAATTGCCTGTCGCCGCTGATTGGTGGCGCAATTTCCGGTTCGCTGAAGGCGAACAACGTAAATAGCCGTGGGTGAAACCCACGGAGCACGTCGCCAGAACGAATTGACCCTGAAAGGGCCGAACTGAAGGGACATGGGGGTGAATTGCGCAGGCGAATAATCCGTTATTCGACCCTTTCAGAGTCGGATTCGTTTGCGAATCGTGTTTCGTGGGCTGACGCCCACGGCTATTCACGTTCATCCGCTGCGCGGATGGAAATTGCGGATTATCAGACCAGATATTTTTCATCGAATGTTACCCCGTGCTTAATCAGAAATTCCCGCAGTTCGTCTTGGAACGAAACCTTCTTGTGATGTTCTTCCTGGTTCTTGATGTATTCAATCACCGCGTCCTTGTCGCTGTGCGAAACCGTGAACGCGCCGTAACCATCCTGCCAATGGCTAAACTTGGGAAAGACATTCTCTTTGTTGATCCATGTGCTGGTCGCAACCTTGATGTCCTTGACCAAGTCGGCCAGCGCAATTGTTGGATGGAGGCTGGTTAGGATGTGAATGTGATCTTCAACCCCGCCGATCCGGTAAAGGTGGCAATCTTTGTTTTTCAGAATGCCCCAGGTGTAACGGAAAAGGTCATCACGTTTGTTGGCGAGGAGTACACGTTCCCGGTTCTTCGTCGAGAAGACGATGTGGTAATAGATTTGGGTGAACGTGGGCATGGTGGTTCAGGGTTGTGCGATTCGGGTTAGTTGCCGGTTATCGAAGCGACGTGATTCGCGAAGAGGTGTGGATTGGGGAGTTCGCCCAAGGCGAACAACATGAATAGCCGTGGGTGAAACCCACGGAACAGCGGCCAAAATGTTCACGGCCCTGAAAGGGCCGAACCATACCGACGTTGATTTACGGTGACGTAAGTGAATTTGACGCGTGCGGGTGGACGGATGATGGTACGACCCCTTCAGGGTCGAATTTGTTTTGCGACTGTGTTCCGTGGGTTGACACCCACGGCTATTCACGTTCATCCGCTTCGCGGATGACGCCCGACAATCCCACCATGCCGCGAGCAATTGGAATTGCTCCAACCAGCAGAGAAGTTCGGGGGTGAGTGGAGTGGGCATCGCTATTTATTCGTAGCAACCTCGCTGACAGTCTCAGGCTCGGCGTTGGTCATTTTGAAGATCCATTGGGGTGGAAAGCACTCCTTTACGCGCGCTTCAAACCATTCGACCGATGGCTCATCTTGAAATTTGAAGCTCCGAATCTTGAATTCGCGCGATGGGCGCGTCCATTTGCTTGAGTAGTCTCTGCCGCTTTGTTTGAACGTAATCCTCTTGGGTATCCGAATTTCGCCATCTTGCATCCAGCCTTCGCAATCTTCTTCCCACTTCATAAAGTGGAATTCTTGCTTCCAAACGTACTCATGCCGCTCGTACTTGTGGTCAAGCCCAACAAAACCACTACTACTCCAAAGATTTCGAGCTGGAACGAGATCATCAAGGTAGCCTTCTGAACCGCCACCACCCCCACCGCCGTACGGGCCTCGCCATCCGTATTGCCTTTCGCCGTGAAAATCTGCAGTGCGAATCTCTACTGCGTAGCCGCCTGGCTTCTGACCACCGAACAAAGTTCGCTCACCCTTTGGTGCGCCCCATGTTTCCTTTCGGAAATAATTTGTGAATCCTCGCATGACGATTTCAAACTCCCTACCGTCCACAGTTCCGTTCAGCACAAGAACCAGAGGCGTCTGGAGAGACTGACGAGCTTCGATTTCTTCTCGGTATGCATAATGCCAACGCGCATCCATCCATTCCCGATACTTTCTTATCCCGATGGATATACCTAGCGCCCCCACGCTGACGCATAGGATCAGGGCTAGAACAAATACGAACTTGCGTTCCCTCGGTTTCACTTCTTCACGCGTTCACCGCTTCCGCCGTCACGGGCACGTCGCGGAGGATTTGCGCGAGGATGTGGTCGGTAGTGATGCCTTCGGCTTCGGCTTCAAAGTTGGGGATGAGGCGATGACGCATGGTGGATTCAGAGTTTGGGTTTGTCGCGCAGAACCATCGGCTCAGTTTCCGCAGGTTGCGGAATCGGGCGGTCCAGCTTGTGGAAGCGCTCGATCTGGTCGCGATACTTCTCCTGCTCGGTTTCGAGGTAGGCAAAATAGCGGTCCAAATCGTGGCCAAACTCAGCCGAAAGCTGGTGGCGCACTTCGCGTAATTCATCGATGGCAATGTCGGGTTTCATATCAGTCAATTCCAACCTCCAACAACTCCATGGGGGTGACCATGTCGGGCGTCCGAAGGTTCAGATCATTGTTCACACGCCGAATGTGATCCGTCTTGTTGGCATTGGCAAGGTGCCGACAATTCCAGGTCGCGAGGAATTCGCATTTGTGGAAACTGGCGGCGGCGAGGTGGAGGGCGTCACCCAAGGGATCGCGCGGCATGACGAACTGCTTCACATAAATCGCCGCGATCTGTTTGATTTCGGGCAGCAAATCCACTGCGGGCAGACTGCGGGCCAGTTGAAAGGCGCGATCTTTCTGCGGCTTGTTGCCCCGTTCCAGTTCAACGAGAACCGCCGGGCTGGTAACGAAAAGATATTTCGGCCGACACGCCTCCCAAAATTCCATCGTCCAGTTTCGGCGGGCGACAATGTTTGGTTGTTCGCGTTCGTCGTAGTAGAAACTGAAGATAGAGGTTTCGAGGTAAACAGTTTTCATTCGCGCGATCGGGTTGCGCTACGCGTTCACCGCTTCCGCCGTCACGGGCACGTCGCGCAGAATTTGTTCGATGATGTGGTCGGTGGTGATGCCTTCGGCTTCGGCTTCGAAGTTGGGGATGAGGCGATGGCGCAACGCGGGCATTGCGGCAGATTGAATGTCCTCGAAGCTGACGTTGAAGCGGCCTTGTGCCAGTGCGCGGACTTTGCCGGCGAGGATGAGGGTTTGCGCGCCGCGCGGGCTGCTGCCGAAGCGGAGGTATTGATTCGCAATCGGCGCGGCGGTGTCGGTTTTGGGATGCGTGGCGAGCACGAGGCGCACGGCGTAATCTTTCACGTGCGACGCGACGGGCACTTCGCGCACGAGTTGCATCAAGCCCATGAGCGTGTCGCGGTCGAGAACTTTGTTGACGGTGAGTTTCGCGCCGGTGGTGGTGCGGTTGATGACTTCGTTCAAGTCCGCCGCACTTGGATAGCCGACGAGGATCTTGAAGAAGAAACGATCCAATTGCGCTTCGGGCAGCGGATACGTGCCTTCCTGGTCAATCGGGTTTTGCGTGGCCATGACGAAGAACGGCTCGGCGAGCTTGCGGAGTTCGCCGCCAGCGGTGACCTGTTTTTCCTGCATGGCTTCGAGCATGGCGGATTGGGTCTTGGGGGTGGCGCGATTGATTTCGTCAGCGAGGATGAGGTGCGCGAAAATGGGGCCGCGCTGAAACTGAAACTCGCGCCGGCCTGAATCGGTCTCCATCACGAGGTTCGTGCCGAGGATGTCGGCCGGCATGAGGTCGGGCGTGAACTGGATGCGATTAAAACTAAGATCAAGCACCTCGCTCAGCGTCCGGATCAGCAGGGTCTTGCCGAGACCGGGCACCCCTTCCAAAAGCACATGGCCGCCGCCGAACAACGTGATGAGGGTGTTCTCGACGATCTCGGTGTGGCCGACGATGACTTTGGCGATTTCGTTTTGGAGCGCGGCATAGGTGGTGCGAAAAGATTGGATTTGCGATTCAGTGCTCATGGGTTGATAAATGGATCTCGTTAAATCGTTACAAAGTTAAAATGTTACATCGTTAGAACAACTTCACGGCAGAATGCGTCACGTGGCAACCATGTAACGATTTAACGTTTTGACACTTTCACTTTGTCACGCCGCAACTCCGCCTACTTCTTAAGCTCGTCGAAATAATCCCGCACCACGTTACGGTAGGCGCGGGGAATTTTTTCCTGGCTCAAGGCGGCTTGCGCCTCAGTTTGTGCTGCGGTCGTCGCTTCCTCGTACTGCACCCGACTCTGGCCTTTGATGCTTACGCCTTTCAAAGTGACGCTCGGCATGGGCGCGCCCGGCGAGATTTGGCCCTTGATCTTGGTTGGCTCAAAGTCGCCGGCCAATGCCTCGGGCGGACGATCCGCCAGGCCCGATTCCGTTGACGAGCTGCCGGCACCTTTGCCGCCCGCATCGGCAAACCAATTGAAGTTCATTCCGTGCGACTGGCACTGCCCCCACCCCAGACCCATGCTGATGGATTGCGAGGCATGATCCAAATTATCCAAGCCCGCCAACAATGACTGGGCGTCGCCCAATTGCTGGAGCAAATCTTTCAGTTCCTGCGCGGCAGCGGCGAGAGATTGCGCGCCTTTACCCTGATCCCCCTGTTGCATTTGTTCCATGGCTGATTTCAACAAGTCGGCGATCTGGTCTCCATACTCGCCGGCGGGCGACTGCGCCTTGGAAAGTCCCTCCAGCATGGCGCGCATTTCATCCGGACTAAGATTGGTTGCCTGTAATTTTTCCGCCAACTTTTCCAGTGTATTGGCGGCAGCTGCCACCTGGCCTTGCTGGAGTTGCTCCGCCAAATCCCGACCCAACCTTTCCGCCTGCGCCTGGAGGGATTCCAGCTTGTCTTTGAGCGCGCGCAACTTGTCCAAATCCGTCAACGCCGCGGTGATCTCTTTGAGGAACTGATCGGGATTTGCCGCCGCCAGCGCCGCGATGGCTTCGTCGAGCTGTGGCAAGCTCAAACCCGCTTGCATCGTTGATTGCGAAAAGGCGTTCAGTGCGTTTGATAATTGTTGCTGGGTTGCCGCCGCTGCCGTCCCGGTTTGTTGGGCGTAGGACTGTGCCAGCTGCTGAATTTGTTCCAACTGCTTTTGCAAGTCCTCCAAGGCTTCCGGATGTTCCGCCTGGGCAGCCAACTGTTTTTGCAACGCTTCAATCCGCTTTTGCAGGTCCTTGGCAGAGGGATCACTGCGCGCCGCGGACGCCATTTTTTGCAAGGCGGGATTCTTGCCGAGACCACTCAGACTCTCCTGTAATCGGCTTGTGGCGCTCGCCACTTCTTTCAGAGCCTCGCCGCGCGTCAGAGAAACGCGTTCCAGTTTCGTGCCCAGTTCGGCCAGAGCCTCCAGTGATTTGCGGGTCGAATCCAGAACGGGCGGGTGTTGAGCCAACTCCTGTTTCGCCAGCTCCAACATGCGCGCGCCAGCTTCCTGAATGACTTTGGTGTCGGCTTGACGCCGCTGATGGGCCTGCGAGCGATATTCTGGCATAAAGCCCAATCCCAACGCCACCATCAACACCACCAAAGTCCAACGTGCCACTTTAGGGAAACGCCACGGCACGAGCTTTTCGGGCTCAATTTTTGCGATCTGGCTCAGAGCGTCTTGCAAAACCAAATCCCGCCACGAACCGGCATCGGGGCGCGCGGCCAGCTCCAAAGCGGTGCTCAAACGCTCACGCAGGCGCAATTGCACATCCACCCAACGGGCGGTTTCCGCAAGCTCCGGGCGACGCCAACCGCCCACGATAAATCCGATCATCGCGCAAGCGATCCCCAATGCGCCCGCCCACCAAAGGACAACTGTGGGAATCGGCATCAGCTTGAACAACCCAAGGCTCAAACCCCAGACCAACGCGCCGAGCAACCCGCCGCGCCAGAAGCCGCGCCAGGCACGACCCCAACGTCGGCGGCGTGCCACTCGCCGCAAGGCTGTTTGGATTTGACTCAATTCACTCACGCTGGTTGGCCTCAGCATGGTTCAAAATTCATTTTTAGCCAGATAAAAAGTATTCCGATCTGTCGGAGCAGCCCCAACACTCGAACCCGATTTTTCGGAGTTTCATTGGAACTCAAACATCCGACGGACATGCAGACTGCGAAATAACCACCCCACCTTACCAGCGGCGATAATTTCCATTTTGTAATCATTCTCGCGGTGTGGACCAGGTCACAAATGGGGTCGGAGCGGTCCTTCGCTCACCTGTGGATAAGGGGGACAGTAATTGTCCCCCAAATTGATTGGCGTTCCAGAGGTTTTAGGATTGAGCGTTGGCAGGTGGGTTGTTTAGATTTCGTTATTCGCATTATGGATAAGCACGATGGTTCTTGGAGTTTTCCAAGTGGAGAGATCGGGCGGATTGCACCGACAGCACTGATAATGCTGCCGTGAACCATAATCCGATTTACAGTTGAAGAAATAACCACATCTGGAAAAAACTATGAAAAGTACACCCTACATAAAATCACTAGTCAAAGTGCTGAGTGCAGGAACGATCATGGCCACGGCGATCAGCGCCTGGGGACAAAATGTCGTTTTCAGCGAGGATTTTGAAATCGATCACCGGCTAGCAGCCTGTCGGACTTAGGGAACGCAATTTTAGCAAAGTGGATTGAACAGTTGCTGGGCGTGCGCGTCTG
>JBDHQI010000067.1:0-2715 GCA_039806955.1 Verrucomicrobiota bacterium
CCCATGACAGTAAGACGCCCCGCTCCAGCCGCCAAGCAAAATAGCACCCAAACGCACCAGCAAGATTCCCGGCTGGCCGCACTCCTTTGCCCCCATCGCTTCTCCGGGCTTGTCATCGCTGCCGTTCTTCGATCCGTTCAGAGGCGCTCGTGCGGTTCTGCTTTTCCCGGCCAAAGGTTTGATTAAGCTCGGGGCATGTCTGAAACGACTTTGCCTCGACGCCATTTTGCCAGCGACAACTACGCCGGGATTTGTCCCGAAGCTTGGGAAGCCATGCAGGCGGCCAATGTGGATCATGCCGTCGGTTACGGCAACGACACTTGGACCCAACGCGCCGCAGATATGTTGCGGGAGGTATTCGAGACGGATTGCGAAGTGTTCTTTGTGTTCAACGGAACGGCGGCCAATTCGCTGGTTCTGGCCGCGTTATGTCAGTCGTATCACAGCATTTTGTGTCACGAGATGTCGCACCTTGAGACCTCGGAATGTGGCGCGCCGGAATTTTTTGCCAACGGCAGTAAAATCCTGTTGCTGCGCGGCGCCAACGGAAAAGTTGATCCCGCAGACATTGAGCGCGCCGTCAGCAAACGCACGGATATTCACTATCCCAAACCGCAAGCGCTGAGTCTGACGCAAGCCACCGAAGTGGGCACGGTTTACTCGCGGGACGAACTGCGCGCGTTGACCGAGGAGGCGCGGCGCTTCGGGCTGCGTGTTCACCTGGATGGCGCGCGCTTTGCCAACGCGGTAGCCGCGTTGGGCCTTTCCCCGGCGGAGGCGACGTGGAAATCCGGCGTGGATGTGCTGGGTTTCGGCGGCTCAAAAAACGGTCTGGCCTTGGGTGAAGCGGTGATTTTTTTCAATCACGAGCTGGCGCGGGAATTTGATTATCGCTGTAAGCAAGGCGGGCAACTGGCGTCCAAGATGCGATTTCTTTCCGCGCCGTGGACGGGTCTGTTGAAGGACGGAGCGTGGTTGCGTCATGCGCGCCATGCCAATGCGATGGCGCAGCGGATGGCAGCCGGGTTGCGCCAGATTCCGGGGATCACGGTGGCGTACCCGGTGGAAGCCAATGCGGTGTTCGCGGACATCCCCGAAGCGTGGGTGCGACACTTGTACGATCGCGGCTGGAAATTTTACGTGCGGGTGGGCGGCTGGAAGGAAGCGCGCTTGATGTGCAGTTGGGACACCACCCCGGCCGACGTGGATCACTTTCTGACTGACTTGCGACAAATCGCCGCGGAGCAACGCTGACCTCGGCCAACCTGCTTGAAACACGGGGCGAACGACCAATTGATTCCTTTGCCGCCGCCGGCCGTAAACGAGACTTTCCAAACGCGCCAATTTGATTAGTTTGCGCGCAGATTATTTATGAATGCACATCATTCCGCTACTCACTCCGTAACCCGTCGCGGTTTCCTGAAAACTTCCGGTCTCGCATTGGGGGCGGCGGGCTTGACTCTGGCCAATTCCGCCGAGGCCGCGCGCGGGCCGGTTACGCAACGCAAGCTGATCGCGAAGCAGGCGACCATTCTGTTTCAAGGCGACTCGATCACCGACACCGGGCGAAGCCGCGACGCCGACAAAACCAATACGCCCAATAACCAGCCTGGATTGGGCAGCGGTTACGCGTGGTTCGCGGCGGCGGAACTGCTCGTCAGCCGTCCGAACGACGGGTTGAAGATTTTCAATCGCGGGGTCAGCGGCAACAAGGTGTATCAACTGGCCGAGCGCTGGCCGTCGGACTGTCTTGATCTCAAACCGGACGTGTTGAGCGTCCTGGTCGGGGTCAATGATTTCTGGCATACGCAGGACCCGCGGTTGAATTATCAAGGCACGGTGGAAATCTACGAGCGGGATTATCTGGCGTTGATCGCGCGAACGAAACAAGTCCTGCCCAAAGTGAAGCTCGTGCTCTGCGAACCGTTCGTGCTGCGTTGCGGCGCGGTCAAGGATTCATGGTTTCCTGAATTTAACCAATACCGCGCGGCGGCCCAACGCGTCGCGGAAAAACACCACGCGGTTTTTATTCCGTTGCAGACGATTTTTGACGAGGCAACGAAATACGCGCCGCCGGAGCATTGGGCGGGTGATGGCGTGCATCCGACTGCCGCCGGCGCGTCGTTGATGGCGCACTTCTGGTTGAAAGCGGTGGGCGCGTGAGCCAACGCTATTTCAGCGGCACGAGTTTCACATAATCCAGCGCAAACATGTAGTTCTTCACGGCTTTGGAGTTGGCGCCGACAATCGTCACGGAAAGTTGATGGTCGCCCGCCGTCAGATGGCGGCGGCCCAGCTCCAGTTCGCCGGTCGCGATTACTCCGTTGTTGTAAAGATCAATCGGCCCGCTCAGCGGCTTCCCATCGAGCGCGAGCCGCACGATACCGTAATCCACGGCTTTGGTGAGTTGCACCCGCAACTGGTAATCACCGGTCTGCTGCACCGGCAACGCCAGCACCAGTTCGTTGCCGGGCTTGGCGTTGATCCACCACAGGTGCGCGTCGTTGCTCCACTCGTCGCCGAATCCGGTCATGTCCTGCTCCTGCGGATCGCCGCCGGTCTTGGACACAATCTTTAGATTCTCGCCTTCGATCGCTCCCAAAATTCGTTTCGGCTCCGGTTGGATGTAGTAACCCAACCGTTCGGCCAGCGGCACCGGCGGATAGGGATCCGTTCCGCCCGGGGCGAGATACCAGTAAACCGTGGCGGCATAGA
>JBDHQI010000001.1:0-237314 GCA_039806955.1 Verrucomicrobiota bacterium
AGCAATTCCGCGCCCGCTGTGGCGGCGGTGGTTTCCGCCTGCTCAAGCGCGGTCTCCGCCTTTTCGTCCACGAACAATCGCCAGACGCGGCCGAGGAAGCGATACACACCTTCAACACCCTTGGTGCTCCACGGCTTGGTGTCTTGCAACGGGCCCATGAACATTTCGTAGAGGCGGAGTGAGTCTGCACCAAACTCACGAATCACGTCGTCCGGATTTACAACGTTGCCACGCGCTTTAGACATTTTGAATGAACGGGCATCAACAAGAATGGATTTGTCAGCCTTGAGTGCGAACCCTGCTGCTGTCTTTTCCACTTCCTCATCGCTGACGCGCCTTCCCGCAACCAGATCGCCGGTTTTCTTGTGTGTGCCGACCATGCGTTTACCGCTGGCGGTAGCCTCTTCGGAGATGTCTTTCAGTTCACTCGCGCTGCACGGTTTGCCGTCAGTGTAGGCGAATGCCGTGAACTCCATTTCTCCCAGGATGAGTCCCTGGTTCACGAGCTTGAAGAACGGCTCGGGCGTGGAGACGTAGCCGAGGTCGAACAGGACCTTGTGCCAGAAACGCGCGTAGAGCAGGTGCAACACGGCGTGTTCCGTGCCGCCGACGTAAAGGTCAACGCCGGGCGTTGCCGATTTCGGATTTTGGATTTCGGATTTCGGATTTGAAATGCCCATCCAGTATTCCTCCGCATCTTTGCCGACGAAGGCGTTCGCATTTTTCGCATCGAGGTAACGGAGGTAATACCAGCACGAGCCGGCCCATTGCGGCATGGTGTTGGTCTCGCGCGTCGAACCATCCGGCAGATTCAACCAATCTTTCGCGCGGGCCAAGGGAGGCTGGCCGTCGGAGGTCGGTTTGTAGTCTTCGAGCGTGGGCGGCAAGACGGGCAGGGCGCTTTCGGGCAACGCTTCGTGTTGGCCGTTCTTCCAAACGATGGGAAACGGCTCGCCCCAGTAACGCTGCCGGCTGAACAGCCAGTCGCGCAACTTGTAATTGATGGTCTTTTTGCCGAGACCTTTTTCTTCGAGCCACGCGGTGATTTTCTTTTTGGCCTCGGGCGTGGGCAGGCCGGTGATGAGGCCGGAATTTATCGTGATGCCGTCTCCGGCGAAACATTCCGTAGGACAGGCGTCGCGCCTGTCGCCATCTTCTTGAATTTCCTTTTCAGTTTGAGACAGGCGCGACGCCTGTCCTACGACTTGCACGATGCGCAGATTGAACTTCTTGGCGAATTCCCAATCCCGCTCGTCGTGCGCGGGTACGGCCATGATTGCGCCCGTGCCGTAGCTGGCGAGGACGTAGTCCGCGATCCAGATGGGAATCTTCTCACCGTTGACGGGATTGAGGGCGTACGCGCCGGTGAATACTCCGGTCTTTTCCTTGGCGAGTTCGGTGCGTTCGAGATCGGATTTACCGGCGGCAAACGCCTTGTAATCTTCGACGGCTTTCTTGTGTTCGGCAGTGGTGATCTGCGGGACGAGTTTGTGTTCCGGCGAGAGCACCATGTAGGTCGCGCCGAACAACGTGTCAGGTCGCGTGGTGAAGACGCGGATTTTGGATTCCGCACTCCGCACTCCGCACTCCGCAATTGCAAAGTCCACCTCGGCGCCTTCGCTGCGGCCAATCCAGTTTCGCTGCATTTCCTTGAGCGAATCGCTCCAGTCAATCGTATCGAGATCGGCCAGCAGTTTTTCGGCGTAAGCGGTGATGCGGAGCATCCATTGGCGCATCGGCTTGCGGATGACGGGAAAGCCGCCGACTTCGCTCTTGCCGTCAATGACTTCCTCGTTGGCCAGCACCGTGCCGAGTTCCGGGCACCAGTTTACGGGTGCTTCGCTGACGTAGGCGAGGCGACTGCGTTCGATTAACCGACGGCGCGCTTCTTCTCGACCTTTTCGATCACCAGCAACATAACCGTCATGTGTTCCCGCTAGGAACGGATTTTCTTCCCATTGGTTTTTGAACGTCGGATTGTCTGAAAGTGCATCTTCAAGAAATTCAATCGGCGTCGCCTGCTTCCATTCCCAATCGAAATAGCTGTTGTAGAGCTTCAGGAAAATCCATTGCGTCCACTTAAAATAGTCCACGTCGGTGGTGGCGATTTCGCGCGACCAATCGTAGCTGAAGCCGAGGCTTTTGATCTGGCGCGTGAAGTTCTTGATGTTCTCCTCCGTCGTCTTGCGCGGATGCTGGCCGGTCTTGACGGCGTATTGCTCGGCGGGCAGACCGAACGAGTCCCAACCCATCGGATGCAGGACGTTGAAACCGCACGCGCGACGGTAGCGCGCAAGAATATCCGTGGCGGTGTAACCCTCAGGATGCCCGACGTGCAGGCCCGCGCCGGACGGGTAGGGGAACATGTCGAGGATGTAGAACTTGGGAGGGGCTTGGCAGCCAGCCACCTTTTCGCGGGACATGGAATCCGCGCCGTGCCGAAGTGCGAACGGATGGTTGGCCGGGATTTCGTCGCCGGGATTGAACGCGCGGAAAGCTTGTTGTTGTTCCCAAGTTTGTTGCCACTTGGGTTCGATCAGATGGAACGGATATTGTCTGCGGCGGCTCGCCATAAAGTCGGCAGTTTACGTCGCGGACGCCAAAGTCTAAAGATTAAATTCACCCGCTGCGGAATGAAAACGGAGCCAAGTTTTTAGTTTCACTTCGATTTTGCGTCTGGTTAATCTAGCGCAGTTCATCGGAACAACTTGATCGAACTTTTCAAACGAATGACGTGGGTGCAACCATTTGGAAGTGCTGATTTGATGCCTGCGTTGGCGTGGGCGCTCGGCGCCTATCTGCTGGGAGGATTTGCCACGGGTTATTATTGGGTGCGGTTTCGTGCGGGACAGGATATTCGTGATTTGGGCAGCGGCAGCATTGGCGCGCGGAACGTGGGACGCTTCACCGGGAAGACCGGTTTTTTTATTACCTTGCTGGGAGATTTTGGCAAAGGCGCGTTGGCGGTGGTAATCGCCCGTTTCTTTGCCAATCATCCGCTGATGCCATCCATCGCTTTGTTGTGGGTGGTTGTCGGGCACGTTTGGCCGGTCACGTTGGGATTCCGTGGCGGAAAGGGCGTGGCCACGTCATTGGGTGGATTATTGTGCTTCGATTACCGGATTGCCTTGATCTATGCCGCGATTTTTTTGCTGAGCCTGATGATGGCGCGGCGCGTTGTACTGGCGAGTTTGGTGGCATTTCTCCTCTTACCCGCGGTGGGGTATTGGCAGAAGAGCGCGTATTTTGAAATCGGCGTGTTGGCCGCGATTGCGGCGATCGTGATTTTTGCTCATCGCCAGAATTTGCTGGAAGATTTTCCCGCTCTCTTTCTGCGCCGGTCTTTGACGGATAAACCCTGCACCCCCAAGACATGAATAATTCCCGCACTCCACTGGTGTTCAAATTTGCAACCGAGGATTGGGAGATTGAGCAGATTCACCGGCTGAATTACCGCACCTTTGTGGAAGAAATTCCGCAGCATCACGCGGCGCCCACGCACCGGCTGGTGGATAAATTCCATGCGGAAAATACATACCTGATCTGTTTGGAAAGTCAGAAGCTGGCCGGGATGCTGGCGGTTCGCGGCCAACGTCCATTTTCGCTGGATCAAAAATTGGAACGTCTTGATAGCTATCTGCCCGCCCAGCGGACGATTTGCGAAATCCGGTTGCTGGCCATCGAGAAAAAGTTTCGCGGCTCACGGAGCGGCCAGATTCTTTCGGGTTTGCTGGCATTGTTGTGGCAGCTCGGCGTGGAACGCGGTTATGATCTGGCCATCATCTCTGGCACCACGCGGCAGATGCGCCTGTATCAACATCTGGGGTTTGTGCCTTTCGGTCCGCTGGTCGGCACGGGCGAGGCGCAATTCCAGCCGATGTATGTGACGCTGGAAACTTTTGAAGTGACCGCACGCGAGTTTCTGCGTTCGGCACCCGCCAAATCATTTCAACCCAGCGCGGTCAATTTTCTGCCCGGTCCCGTAACAGTGCGGCGTGAAGTGCGCCGCGCCTTCGAACAAGCGCCCGAGTCGCATCGCGCGGAAAGTTTCAAACAAGATTTTTGTTTAACCCGGGAATTGCTGCGTGGTTTGGTCAAGGCCCGCCAGGTCGAGCTGTTCATGGGTTCGGGCACGCTGGCCAATGACGTGGTTGGCGCGCAGCTCTCCTTGTTGTCGGGAAGGGGACTGGTTCTGAGCAATGGCGAATTTGGTGAGCGGCTGGCGGATCAAGCTCGTCGCTTCCAACTGAAGTTTGAACCCTTGGAGTTCGGCTGGGGGCAGCCGTTCGATCTGGCGTTGGTGCGCGAACGGCTTTCCCAATTGCCGGCGCCGAGCTGGTTGTGGTGTGCGCATTGCGAAACGTCCACCGGAGTGCTCAACGATCTGGACGCGTTGCGCGAGTTATGCGCGTCGTACGGCACCAAACTGTGTCTGGACAGCATCAGCAGCATTGGCACGATGCCGGTGGATTTGAGCGGAGTGTACCTGGCGTCCGGCACGAGCGGTAAAGGATTGCGAGCGTATCCCGGCATCTCGATGGTGTTTTACAATCATGCGGTCGCGCCAGCGGAGCAACGGCTGCCGCGGTATCTGGACCTGGGTTACTACACGCATGAAGCGGGCATTCCGTTTACCTTCTCCTCCAATTTGCTGCACGCCTTGCAGGCCGCCGTACGCGGGGTGAACTGGGATAAGCGCTTCGCGGAACTGGTAGCCACTTCGGCTTGGTTGCGTCCCGAACTGGAGGAAATGGGCTTTCAACTTGTGGGCCGCTCCGCCCGAACCTCTCCGGCGGTTCTCACCATTGCGCTGCCGCCTGAGTTGAATTCCGTCACCGTCGGCAGCTTGATGAAGGAATCCGGTTTCCTGCTCAGTTTCAACAGCAGTTATCTGCGCGACAAAAATTGGATTCAAATCTGTCTGATGGGTGAGATCGCTCACGAGAAAGTGGTGGCGCTGACGAATGCGTTGCAACGCGTATGTGGCAAATTGCAGCCAAAGCCTGCGGTGGCCGTTGAGTCTGGGCGTTAGACCATACACCATGCGTTCGATACGCCTAATGCTTACCAGTGCTGGTTTCGTGATGTTATTGCTGCAAGGCTGTTTCCTGCCATCCAAAAACATCCATTCTGCGGTCTATCGTGGACGTATTGTGGATGCCGAAACGAAGCAGCCGGTCGCAAAGGCGCGAATTGAGGTTCGAGGCGGCTTTTACCTGGCCGCAGCCTCAAACTCTGATTCGAGTGGTGCGTTCGTCGTCGGTCCGTTGAATTGTTGGCGGTGGTATTTCTTTGTGCCTTTTGGAGAAGGAAAAATACCAGGGGACTGCGGGCAGGTTGTAATAGTTGACGGCTTTAAGAATTCTTTGGATATATCACGATCTGGCTATAAGCCTGCAAGTATCTTAGTGCCGATGTATGGCACAAACTGGGATGAGGGTGTAATTCTCGGGGAAATTGCGCTTCACCCGGAACAACAGCGATGACGATCGCTTCATTTGTAAGCCTCCTCACGTTGGCTGCTACGGGATAAATCAAGCGCCACTTTTCATCGGCCAGTTGGTGGCAACCATTCCTTTGTAGCCGCCAACGAGTGAGGCGACGTTTTTGCAACCCATCTTTTGCGCGGCGTCGCAGGTCAGCGCGGAGCGGAAACCGCCGCCACAATACATGATGATTTCCACGTTTTTGTCCGGGTGAAGTTTTTCCAGGTCGCGCTCCAAAATGCCTTTGCCGAGATGCACGGCTTCGACGGCATGACCGGCGTTCCATTCATGGTCTTCGCGCACGTCCAGGAGCACAACCTTGGGATTGGCGGCGAGCCGGGCGCGGGCTTCGGCCACGCTGATTTCCGCGACACGTTTCTTGGCGTCGCTGACGAGAGCAAGAAAGCCGGGTGAATGATCCATGCGGGCAAAGTAAGCCGGGCACGATTGCGGTCAATGAAATTAACCGCAGATGAACGCGGATGAATCATCTGCCCCAATGCGTGTCCATTTGTGTTTATTGGGCAAGTGCCACCTGCGGATTCGTGTCTTTTCATCCCAGTGATTTGCTCTATCCTGCGGCCATGAATTTGTTGGAACAGATGACGCAGTTGGCGCGGCAGGCCAAAGCGGCTTCGCGAGAACTCGCCCGGCTCTCGACGACTGAGAAAAACAGCATTTTGATCGCCATGGCCGGCGCGATTGAGTCGAGTGCGGCGACCATCAAGCGCGCCAACGCGCTGGACATGGATTTTGGCGCCAAGTCTAATTTGTCCAAGGCAATGTTGGATCGCTTGCGTTTGGACGATAAACGCATTGCGGGCATGGCCAAGGGGCTGCGCGAGGTGGCGGCGTTGCCGGACCCCGTTGGCCGGATTTTGGCTGAGCGCGAGCGTCCGAACGGTCTGAAATTGCAAAAAGTTTCCACGCCCATTGGGGTGGTGGTGATTATTTACGAGTCGCGCCCGAACGTCACCGCCGACGCGGCCAGTTTGTGTTTCAAGTCCGGAAACGTGACGATTTTGCGCGGCGGCAAGGAGGCGTTGCATTCCAATCAAGCCATTGCCACGGCGATGATTACGGCCGGGCGGAGAACCCATGCGGCTTTTCCAGAGCACGCGATTCAGGTCGTGCCTGTTACGGATCGAGAAGCGATTCCCGCGCTGCTCTCGTTGACGCAGTACGTGGACCTTTGCATGCCGCGCGGCGGCGAGGGCCTGATTCGCGCCGTAGCCGAATGTAGCAAGGTGCCGGTCATCAAGCACTACAAAGGCGTCTGTCATGTCTTCGTGGATGCCGATGCCGATCTCAACATGGCGGAGGAAATCGTCTTTAACGCGAAGACGCAACGTCCCGGCGTCTGCAACGCGGCGGAGACGCTATTGGTGGATCGCGGCATTGCAGCTGTTTTTTTGCCGCGGATTGATCGGCGTCTGGCCGAGCAGAAAGTGCAATTGCGCACGGATGCGGCAAGCGGTGACGTGTTGCGGCCCGCGCATTGCGTTTCGCAACCCGCGCAGGAATCCGATTGGTCCACCGAATATAACGATTACATCATGAACGTGCGGGTGGTGGATGGGGTGCAAGGGGCGATTGACCACATCAATCATTACGGCTCGGCGCATTCAGACAGCATCGTGACGGGCAACGAAGCGCACGCGAAACGCTTCTTGAACGAGGTGGATAGCGCGACGGTTTATTGGAATGCGTCCACGCGATTCACGGACGGCGGTGAGTTCGGGATGGGCGCGGAAATTGGCATCAGCACGGACAAGATTGGCGCGCGCGGACCGATGGGGTTGGAGGAGTTGACCAGTTACAAATGGCTCGGCTTGGGCAGCGGTCAGATTCGTTACTGACGCCGACCCCGATGCAGCCACGCGCCAGCCAGTAACAGTAATCCCATCACGCTGGGTTCAGGCACGAGCGTATAGCCGAGAGCTTGAAACGCTTGCAGATCGGCTTCCGTCACCGTCATAAGTTCGCCCGGACTGAGCGTGGGGTCCATGAGCCCGAAACCGGGGGCATTTTGCCAGTGACTGGCTTGATAACCATCGCCGTAGGTGATGCCGGTTGAGAAAAACGCCAGCGCCGTGGCGCCTCCGTCCAGAGACAGGTATTTGGGACGATTGTCGGCCGTATAATCGGTGGCTTCCAGGGAGAAACTTTCTTCGGAGTAACGGAACAAATCCAGCAGGTTGGAGCTGAACGCCGAATCCGGCAGCGCGCCGTCGAGTTGATCCACGTCATCTACGCCACTGATAAAACCTAGCGCATGGCCCAGCTCGTGCATGCCCGCTCCGATGAAATCAAATTGGCCAAACCCGACACCATCCGTGGGATTGAAGTCAAAGTTCAGATCCGAATTAAAATAAATCGTGGCATCCGTGAGGGTGGTTCCGGTCAACAACCCCAGCGCTTTGGCGTTGGCCGTCGTCAGCCCCACGCGATCCATTGTGTTTAGATAAGGAATGGCGCTGTTGACCCCATTGGGGCTGTTGCTGGTGTGATTGATCAAGCGTGTGTAGCTCATGACCGGAGTGGCCGGCGCGGTTGTGTTGTGCGCGGTGGCCAGTGCGCCTTGCGTTTCCACATAGGAATACTCTCGAAATCCGCTGCTGGTTTGTGCCACGACCTGATGGCCGAGTGAGCTGTAACCGATTTCGATGTTCAGGGTGATGTCATTGGCCAGGAGTGCGGACCAGCGATTGACCGCACTGGTAAAACCGTCCAGCACCACCTGCGGCAGGTCCGAATCGTGGATCAGATTGAACACCACATTGCCGCGCGCAGATTGCAGCAATCCGCCAGCGATGAGCATCGCCAGTACACCACGACGTAACCACGACTGGAGCATACGATAAAATCCCGGGTTTGACGGAACGCCGAAAGTCTGATGGAAGAGGGCCGCCACGACAACGCAAACTTTTGGGGAATTGGGGTTGATTTGAGAGGCTGAAACGCTTCAAGTATTTCTGTAGCTGCTGACGTGGAGAAACCTTGGCCAGCGGCGCAAGTTTTTGGGGTGGATGCGTGACGGACGAGATGGCTGGATGCGCGGCGGCCTTAACCCTAAAAATTCATAGCTGACTGAACCGAAGCGGCGGTGAGTGCGTCCAAAGGCTTGAATCAATTGAGCTAGTCGCTCTCGGGTGGGCGCCACCAGCGCGCGGTGATGGCGATTTTTGTGACGCTTCCAATTTTCGGGTTTTGAGTGCTGATATGGACGCGATCGTGCGTGACAAGCCCCGGCTCAGGGTCGTTGCTCCCAGTCAACCAGACCGACGCATTGTCGCAATCGGGGAAATGTTTATGTGGGAACTCCAGAAAGAAATCCGCATTTACATCGCGGCCAAACCACCCGATGCCGGTCCCGCTACACCGACTCGATGATTGTGGACAGCTTCAACGCCGCCTCTGACCGCACTTCACGCAGCGCCGACAATATATCGGACGAAATCTCCGCATGTGCGGTTGCCATCAGTTTTTCGTAATCGCCCAGTCCGGAATCCTTCAACTGTCGCAGCCGTTGTGGTATCAATTCCTTGATTTCATTGGCGTTGTCCACGCCGCGAAACCAGATCGTATGCCGGTTGGGCATGCCGATGATTCCAAAGCGGCAGCGGGCTGTCACACCCCAAAACCTCACGGATATAGTTCACTCCACCTACCGTGGTTGATGCTGGCGCATTTCACGGCGATGAAGTTTGGTTGCTTTATCGGGCAATTTGGACTGAAATGCCAGATGTCATCGCCCGCGGTCAACCGTTCCGCCCGCCGCAGCGGTTCAGGAGCGCCGCAGCGCCACCGGCGAACGAGGCATAAACCGAATAACGCGGCGTCATGGCGCAAAATGTGGATCATCATGAGCAAACAGCAATTTTCAGCAAACTCCACGCGATTTCCCGATTCAATATCAGAAGCGATCTGCCAACCGCGCGGTGATTCGCGGTGGCGCGCGCGTGTGTTCCCGCTGCATTTCTGGCTGGGGTTGTGGTTGCTGTTCGGGCTGGTGGGCTGGGTCCATTCCAGCCGCGCGCATCTGTTGCCCATCAGTTACCTCACGGTGGTGGTGGATGATGATTACGTGCATCTGGATTTGAATTTCAATCCGTTTGAAATGGCCAACTTCAGCGCGGTGGACACAAACCAAAACGGGCGGCTGGATCCGGCGGAGGTCGTCGCGCAAGGGGACAAAATCACGCAACAATTGCTGGAGCACCTGACGCTGAGTGTGGCGGGACAAAAAGTGAGCGCGGAAACCTCCGGCATTTTTCCCGAACTGGACGGCCACCACGCCACGTTGCGGGCGCACTACCGCGTGCAGGCGCGCGCCGCCACCATCATCATTCAATCCCGCCTGCCGAAGATTCTGGGGTCGTCGCATCTGACGCAGGTGAAATTCACCAACCGGGGTGAACCGCAGTTGCGACAACTCGATTCGCGCTCCGGACGGGCCGTCTTCAAACCCGAGGCCGCCAAGAAACCCGGCGCGCCGCCGCGCAAGCAGGCGGAGACGCATCGCCCGCAACAACCTTGAATGTTATGCGCCACTCCTTTCTTTTTCGTCGCCACGTAAATTCACTCACTCGCCGCGGTCCCGCAGTTTTACGCGGCGTCCTGGCCGCGTTGATCAGCGGACTGCTATGCGGTGGAAGCGCCGGCGCCGCGCCGCTTTGGTCCATCGGCAAGCCCGATGGCGTCGGCATCGAGTTCGCTCCGGGTGGCCGGGGCGAGCTAACCTTTACCATCGGACAAAGCACGCCCAGCCGGGATTTTGCGGGGCAGCACCAGGGCGACACAGGTTTCGATGGCCAGGTTACAGAGCGGCCCTACACCATTCGTTTTGATCTGACGGAAGCGGCTAGTGGGGACTACGAGCTGGTGTTGGACCTGATTTTCACCACCGGCGCCCCGCAACAGTTCAAGGTGCGGGTGAACGGGAAGACCGGCATTTTTCCCATCCGCCCCGCGTCCAAACACTCGATGTGGGGTGAGCAGGGCAACGACATGCTGCTGGCGGAACAGCGGCTGGTTATTCCTGTCAAAGGTGAGTGGCTGCAAGCCCGGAACAACCAGATCACACTGATTCCTCTGGGCGTGGGTAATCTGGCGTACGATGCCATTACCTTCCAGGTGGCCGCCGGCGCGCCGGATTTAACGCCGCACCTTCAGCCCACCATCTTCTTCAAAAAACAAGGTGGTAAACTGATGGAAGTGTGCCACGTCGTCGTGCCGTTTCAGACGCCGTTCACGCAGGGCGAAGCGCGATTGCAACTGGGCCGCCACACCTTTACCACCGCTTTCAACAGCTCTTATGATTTTGGCGAGCTGACCGAGCCGGTGCTGGTGCCGGCAAGTATTCCCGCCGGTCCCGCCCAATTGACCGTGACCCGGGATGCGCAACGGCAGGAAGTGACCCGCAGCTTTCAACCCGCGAAACAATGGCGCGTGTTCGTTTGTCCCAAGGTGCATAACGACGTCGGCTATACCGATCTGCAACCGCACGTGAACGAACTGGATAATCGCAATTCGGATCAGGTACTCAACATTCTGCGCCAGTTTCCCGCCTACAAATTCAATTTTGAAACCGCCTGGCTGGTGGACAACTTTCTCGATTGCCGCACGCCGCCGTACCAAAAGGAGTTTTACGCCCGGCTCAAACAGCAGCGACTCGGCGTGAACGCGCTCTATCTGAATTTGATGACGGGCATCTGCTCGGGCGAGGAGTTGTATCGCGCCATGTATTTCACGCACCGGCTGCATCGCGAGCATAACGGCAATTTTGATTTTGCCTGTCTCACCGATGCGCCGTCGCACAGTTGGTTTTTGCCGACGCTGTTCAGCGATGCGGGCATCAAAGGCTTCGCCAACGGTGCGAACCAAACGCGTGCCCCGATTCTGCACCACAGCAATCTGAACGAAGATTCGCCCTATTGGTGGGAGGGCATGAACGGCGAACGCATTTTCATGTGGTACGCGCGCAGTTACGTGCAGCTCAAGCGGCTGGTGGGACCGGGTTGGGGTCAGGACGTTTCCAGCGTGGCCTATCTCAAGAGCAGCGTGCCGCAGTTTCTCGTGCGCTACGAGCGGGCGGATTACGCGCCGGATGCGGTGATGATTTACGGCGCGTACGTGGATAACGCCGCCATCCCGGACACCGGGGAGGCGGATACCATCGCCGCGTGGAATCAGGAGTTCGAATTTCCCAAGCTGATCGTCGCCACGGACGGCGAATACTTTGGCTACGTGGAACAACACTTTGCCGATCGGCTGCCGGTGTATCGCGGTGATTGCGGCGCTTATTGGGAGGACGGTGCGGGTTCAACCGCGCAGGCCACGGCGTTGAACCGGCAGACGCAAAAAATTTTGCCCGTGGCGGAAACCGCCGCGGCCCTGGCCAGCCTCTTTGAACCGCGCAACCGCTATCCCGCCGACGACTTCTGGCACGCCTGGCGCAACGTGATGTTTTACAACGAACACACCTGGGGCGCGCACAACAGCGTCTCGCAACCGGGCCGGCAATTCGTCGAGCAGCAATGGGAAATCAAGGAAAGCTACGCCACTCGCGCGAATCTGGACGCGCGGACGTTGCTGGCTCGCGCCAACAACCGGCTGGCGCAGGTCATCGAAGTGGACGGTAGCAGCATTATCGCGTTCAACTGGCAGAACCGCATTCGCACGGCGGTGATTGAAACCGAGTTGAACCGCAATGAACAACTCGTGGACCTGACTGATGATCGCGTCATCCCGATGGACATTTACGCCGAGCAAGATGGCTGGCGCAAAGTACGCTTCCTCGCCCAGGAGGTGCCGGCGCTGGGTTACAAAGCCTACGGTATCCGCGGCTGGCAGGCCAACGCGCATCAAGCCAATGAACCCGGGACGGGCGATACGATTGAGAATGAGTTCTACCGACTGGTGGTGGATCGGCGAACGGGCGGATTGCGCAGCTTGTTCGACAAACAGGAAAATCGCGAGCTGCTCGATCCGCAGGCGGCTTATCAGTTGAACGAGTATCTTTACGTCAGTGGCGGCGAAAATTCGCAGATTCTGAACTGCAACTTCGGCACGCCACCCGCCAGTCTGACCATCCACGAACCGGAAGGCGTCACCGACGTCAAGCTCCAACGCACCCCGCTTGGATCGCGTTTGCTCGTGCAAACCAAATCCAAACACACGCCGCGGGTGCAGAGTGAATATCGGCTTTACGATCAACTTAAGCGGGTGGACATCGTGAACACGATTGAAAAGGAGGAGACGCGCGCCAAGGAGGCGGTTTACTTCGCGTTCCCGTTTGCCGCGCAGCAACCGACGCTGGAATACCAGATTCAAAACGGTTGGGTGCGCCCGAACGAGGACCAGATGCCGGGAGCGTGTCGCGAATGGTTCACCTCGCAAAACCTGGTGCATGTGCGCGACGGCGATTTCTCGGTGGCCTGGTCCACGGCCGATGCGCCACTGGTCACGCTCACCGACATCAATCGCGGCCTCTGGCTTTCGCATCTGCCAATCAAGAACGGCCACGTTTATTCCTATGCGCTGAACAATTACTGGTTTACCAACTATCGTGCGCAACAGGGCGGGACGTTGGTTTTTTGTTACGCCATCACCAGCGGGCGCGGCTTGAACCGTGAAGCGCTGGCGCGGTTCGATGAGGACACGCGCACACCGGTACTGGGTTATCCGCACCTTTCTTCATTCTCGGCGGCAATTTCGCAGGCGGGCCGACCCATGCCCGCGCGCGGCGCTTCCTTCTTCACTGTGGAGGCGGCGAACCTGGAAATCGTGACATTGAAGGCTGCCGAGGATGGTGACGGCTTTGTGCTGCGCGTACGGGAAGTTGCCGGCCGCACGGGTGAAGCGAAAGTACATTCGGAAGCGTTCCGCTTGCAATCGGCCTGGTTGTGCAATGGTGTCGAGGAGAACCAGCGTAAATTGACTGTTAAAGACCATGTCGTCACCGTGCCTTACCAGCCGAATGCGTTTACGACTCTCCGTTTGAAAGCCACACCACCGGCTCCAAAGGTGGCGAAACGGTAGTTCGGATCGCTTGGTATTGCGATAATTAGTGTCCGGCCGGAAACGCGTGCTTTTTAAAGTGGCGCGCACCTCGGAGGGTATCGCGGGCACGAGCCGCGATGGTTTTTGCGCTTGTCACGGTCAAAACCATCGTAAGCGCGGCCCCTTTGGCAGCGGTGGCGGCCTCGCCCTTGATCGCAATGCGTTGCGGCAACTCACCGCACCGGCTGCGAATTACGGTCTGCATCCCGCGTGTGCGAATCTGCAGGCGATGGCGAATGGCACGGGTGCGTTTGCGGGCAAACGGCGGCTTGCCTTTGTCGCAAACGTTGGCACGCTGGTTCAACCCATCACCAAGGCGCAGTTCAATGCGTGGGAAAATGGGCAGAACGCCGCGCTGCCCGTGCCGAAGGCGTTGTTTTCACAGCGACCAGAGAGGTGCCGACGGCGCGAATCGTCCCATTTCCGCACCCACGTCTGCGTGTCCTGTTCCGACTTGGGGCAGCACGGAACCACGCCAAAAGTTCCCATCGGCGGCGTTGACGCCCAACCGGGGGGCGAATAGCTTGTCCCGGCGATTGCGGTTTTCCGTCGCCGTACGCTGGCCTTGGGATTGCTGCTTCGCCCGAAACATGCTTATGGTCATCGCCCGCCGACTTGCGTTCATGCTATGCGCGTTCTGGTTTGTTACGCTTACAGCGCCAGCGCAACTGCATCTCGTGTGGCAAATCGGTCAGGACGAAGACCCGTTCGCTTCCGGCTATGCGCCCACGGATGAGTTTTCGCAGGAGAATTTCCAGAACGATCCCCGGCCCGGACGCGTGACCCGGCTGCCCGGCGATCCGCTGTACAACGCAGGCAACAATCCCGGCCGCGACGATGATTTCTACCTGGCCGGCACTTATCCCATCGGCTTCAACGGGCTGACCACCAATTTGCCCGTGGCGTTCAACGAACCGGACGCTGCCTGGGAGCGCGCCCTCACGGACGGCGACCGCACGAATCGCGTCCACTTTTTTCTGAACAGCGCCCAGGCGGGGGCGCAATCCCGGCTGCGCCTGAGCTTTGAACTGATTTGGGGCGGGGTGTGGTTGAGTCAATTGAGCCAGAGCGGCGAAGGTTTTGGTGAACATGATGTCGTGGTGCGTTTCCTCAATGCCACCGGTCAGGGGACGCTGCTTTACTCCAATCGTGTGGATCGCGACACCCGGATCATCCTGGATTTTCCGGCCACCAGTGTGAACGCCTCCACCGGCCCCAACACCATCGAGATTAGTCGCGTTGGCCCCTTCACCGCCAACACCGGCTACTGGATTCAATTCGATTACGTGCAGCTCGAAGCCGATCCCACCGCACTGGCCGATGCCGATGGCGACGGCTTGCCGCGTTGGTGGGAGGAGGACAACAGATTGAGTGACAACAACGCCACTGACGCCGCCAGCGACCGCGACGGCGATGGCCTCACCGCGTTGCAGGAATACAACGGCGGCGTGAACGCCACCGACCCGAACAAGTATGACACGGATGGTGACGACCTGAGCGATGGTGAGGAACTGGCGCTGGGCACGAATCCAAACAACCCGGACACGGATGGTGATTCCATATTCGACGGTGACGAAGTGCATGGCTGGCCACCGTCGAATCCGCAGTTGGTGGATTCCGACGGCGATGGCGCACCCGATTCGCTCGAACGTCGCGTTGGCTCAGACCCGCTGGCGGCAGCCAGCGTGCCCACAATTTTTCGCGGTGGTGTGGGGATCAACTTCGTTTCGCAAGGGGATTTGAATGGAACGCTCACCACGAACGAAACCACCGGAGTCGTGCCGCAAACGTACTGGAACAACACGTTGCCCCTTCGCACTTGGACCCGGCCCGCCGGCGGCAAGGCGGATATCCTCACCCCGCTGACGAATCAGATCGTCCGCAGCGACGGGGTTATTCTCACCAACTTCACCTTCAACTGGACCGCTGAGGCCACTGCGGCGAGCGGCAACAGCGGTTCGTCTGACCGCAAGTTGATGAGCGGTTTCATTCGGGCCTACACGGCCACGCCGGTGACGCTCACGTTGAGCAATATCCCGTTTGCCAACTACGATCTTTATGTTCATGTGGGCGGTTCGTATGACGGCCAACGGGGCCGCCTCCGGTTGGGCAGCAATCCGGCCACGGATCGTCTCTTTGAAACCATGACTACCGCGCCGCAGCCGGGTTTCGTGGAAATCCGTCCTGACCTCGTGAATTATCAACGCGGCAATTTCGTCCGTTACACCAATCTCAGTTCCAGCGTCGCCACTCTGACGCTCACGAACCTCAACGGCTGGGCGGTGGGCATTCACGCGGTGCAAATCATTGACCGCAATCTGGACGCGGACGGCTCGGGCATCCCCGACTGGTATGAAATGAAATACCGCCTCCAGCCCGCCTCGCCAGCGCTGACGGCGACGGACAGCGACGGCGACGAGCTGACCAATTTTCAGGAATTCCTTTACGGCTCGGACCCGCACCATCCGGACACGGATGGCGACGGCCTGACCGACGCGCAGGAAATCGCGCTCGGCACCGACCCGCTCAACGCCGACACCGATGGCGATGGCTTGTCCGATGGTGCGGAAGTCAATGCTGCAATTCCATCGAACCCGTTGCTTGCCGACACCGACAGCGACGGGGTGACCGATCGTGAGGAATTTCAGCGTGGCACTGATCCAACCTACAATCCCGTGAGCAGCCCCACCTTCATCGGATATGTTCCTTACTTCCGCAGTTCGCCGTCGCGTTGGGAATGGAATCTGGAGAACGTACAACTGGTCTGGGATCACGGCGCGGGCGCGCTCGCACCGAACATCTGGAACGAAGACCAGTTGATTTCCTTTGGGGTGCGGAATCCCGCCACGACCGGCTGGCGCACGTTCGGCATGGAGCTTCGCCACTACAACGGTTCGCTTTCCTATCTGTTCCACTCGGAGGTCCTTGGCGGTTTCAGTGCGCCGAACCAACCCAACAACACGCTTTGGGACGCCAACTACAACAATCCGCCACCCAATCTGACTTCCGCCCTCGGCTTCAGCGGCTACGGCCCGGCGGATATTTCGGATCGTCTCCAGTTTCGCCTCTTCGCGCAGCGTGGGGCGAACAGCAATTCGTGGACGGTTACCTTCGAGATTCGCAATCAGACCAGCAACACCGTCGTCGTTACCCGTACCTTCAACAATTGCACCGCGCGCGGCAGTCTCGACAACGGCACGGCCACCTGGACGGACTTTGGCGGTGAGATCAACGAGGTGAACATCATTGTGCATCAGGGCGTGCAACTGTTCATCACCACCAACATCGTCAAAAATCTGCCCGCCTTTGCGCACGCCAAAGATTCGGACAAGGACGGGATGCCCGACTGGTGGGAGGATTTGCACAGCTTCAATAAATTCTCCGCGACCGATGCAACGCTCGATGCGGACGCCGATGGCCTGAACAATCGCGATGAATTTCTCGCGGGTACGCACCCGCACAACCCCGACACCGATGGCGACGGCGTCAGCGATTTTGTTGAGCGCGCGAATTCATCGAATCCACTGCTCGCAGCGAGCAAACCGGAGTTTGCCGGGCAAGTGTGGCCAGCCGGCCAGGACCTCGACGGCAACGGTCTGCCAGATGCCTGGGAAGTGCGCTACCGCGCGTTCGGGCTGGCCCCGAATGGAGACGAAGATGGCGACGGGGCGAGCAATGCGCTCGAAGCCCAGTGGGGCACGGACCCGTTTGATCCCGAATCGAAGCCAGAGATCGCCCTCATGCCGCAGGCTGGCGATGTCGTGGTCACATGGCCGTTCATCGCGGGCAAGGACCAGCGCATGTATCTTAGTTCCACGCTAACTAACTGGGCGCAGTTTCACGGCGTGGCATGGCTTAGCGGCGGCACGGCTTTCGCCGTTCTGACCAACCGCATCGCTCTCACGAATCAGGAATTCTATCGCGTGGCGACGGATGACAAAGACTCCGATGGCGATGACGTGCCGGACTGGGCGGAAACGGTTCTGGGCAGCGATCCATTGCGTGCCAACAGTACGCGCGCCGCCATGCCGCTCATCAACAGCAACGGCGCGATCGTTGGTTCGGTGTCCGGCGACTTTGCGAGCTTTGTGCAGCAAATGGCTGGTGGGCCGGGCGGCGAATCGGAACTGACGACGCGGTCGCAGGCGGCGCGGCTGCTGCAGCAGGCAACCTTCGGCGTAACTTTGCACGAACTGGATCGCGTGCAACAACTCGGCCTCGCCAACTGGATTGACGATCAGATCACCAACGCGCCCGCCACTCGGCACCGGCCCTACATAGAGCAGATTTACGCTGACTTCAACGGGCCGCGCACGGACCTCACCTATCTCTACAGCGAGATGGACAATTTCCTGTTTGGCAACAACTGCACCACGCCGTTTGCGCGGGCGGCGCTGAGCGGGCCGGATCAGTTGCGGCAGCGCGTGGCGTTCGCGTTGAGCCAGATATGCGTCGTGTCGCGCCGCGATCCGGGCCTCGAAAACAAACCGCTGGCCGTGGCGGATTACTACGACATTTTCGTGCGGAACGCGTTTGGCAATTATTACGACGTGCTGCGAGAAGTTACCTTCCACCCGGTGATGGGACGTTACTTGAGCCACATCGGCAATCAGAAGGCCCGGCCCGAAATCAATCAGTATCCGGACGAAAACTTCGCCCGCGAGGTGATGCAGTTGTTCAGTATTGGCCTGTGGGAATTGCATCCGGACGGGACGCGCAAACTGGATGCGTTCGGCCAGCCGATTCCCACCTATGGCAATGCGCAGATCACCGAATTTGCGCGTGTGTTCACCGGTCTATGGTTCGGCGGCCAACGGTGGGGCAACAATGGCTGGACGGACGATGACAATTCCGTGCCGATGCAGATGTGGGCGGAGAAACATGACTTCGGCGAGAAGACGCTGTTGAACGGCCACACCATTCCCGCCCGCGCACCCACGGTCGCCAACGGCGTACGCGACGTGGAGGATGCGTTGCGCAATTTGTTTGAGCATCCGAACACCGGGCCGTTCATCGGCAAACAACTGATTCAATTCTTGGTCACCAGCAATCCGTCGTCGAATTACGTGGCGCGGGTGGCGGCCGTGTTTGCCAATGATGGCACGGGCCAGCGCGGCAACCTGGCTGCAGTAGTGCGGGCGATTCTGCTTGATGAAGAAGCCCGCGACGCGCGGTGGTATGCGGGGGCCCCGGAGTTTGGTCGCTTGAAAGAACCCGTGCAACGGGCGATGGCGATCGCACGGGCCGGGAACGTCGGTCGTCACACGAATTTGCTCTGGTGGACTTGGGGCGACTTCAACGAGGCAGCGTTCCAGGAGCCGACGTATTCACCGAGTGTGTTCAACTTTTTTCGCCCGAATTACCAGCCGCCGGGCTTGCTGACGCAACTCGGACTGGTTGGTCCGGTATTCCAAATCACCGACAGCTATTCGAGCATTTCGTTTCCAAACAAGCTGTGGGAGATGACGCAATCCGGGCTGGCGTATTACAACAGCTACCAGTTCCCGCCGGACTACGCGGAGCTCGTCTCCCAGGCCGCCGACGCCCCGAAGCTGTTGGATCAGGTGAATTTATTGTTCTGCGGGGGCACCATGAGCGCCGCGACGCGGGACAACATTCTGAACGCCGTGCAACAAGTTCCCGCGCATGATCGGCTGCTGCGTACGCGTCTTGCGGTCTATCTTGCGGCCGCCTGTCCGGAAGGAGCGGTGCAGCGATGAAGCAACAATTTCCAGGCGCCAAGCCCCAAAGAAACATCAAGCGCCAAGCTCCCATGACTGGACATGCTTGTTTGTGGTTTGTTACTTGGGGTTTCCCCAGAGCTTGGATATTGGTGCTTGGAGCTTTTTCATTATGAAACCCATTTCCCGTCGCGGATTTCTCAAGCAACTGAACTGCGCCGCCATCGGTTCGTCGGCGATTCTCAATACGCTGCTCAATCTCAAGCTCGCCAACAGCGTCGCCGCGCAGGGTGGTCCGTTGAACGACCACAAGGCGCTGGTCTGTATTTTTCTCAGTGGCGGCATTGACTCATTCAACTGGCTCGTGCCCTGGGAGTCGTCGGCCTACAACACCTACGCAATTACGCGCGGTCCCTTTGGCAGCGGTGGCGGCCTCGCCCTTGATCGCAATGCGCTGCGGCAACTCACCGCGCCGGCTGCGAATTACGGTTTGCATCCCGCGTGTGCGAATCTGCAGGCGATGGCGAATGGCACGGGCGCGTTTGCGGGCAAACGGCGGCTCGCCTTTGTCGCAAACGTCGGCACGCTGGTTCAACCCATTACCAAGGCGCAGTTCAATGCGTGGGAAAACGGCCAGAACGCCGCGCTGCCCGTGCCAAAGGCGTTGTTTTCGCACAGCGACCAGATCGAGCAATGGCAGACGGCGGTGCCGCAGGGCCTGACGCAACTGAGCGGCTGGGCCGGGCGGTGCGCCGACATTTTGCACAGCTACTACAACACGGGGAACAACTCCATGAGCATTTCGCTCGGAGGCAACAACGTGTTCCAGGTTGGCAACTCGACGCAACAATTCGTCATCACGCCTTCGGGCGCGTTGTCGTTCGAAGGCAACACCGGCGGCGCGAATCCGAATCCACTCCAGCTCAAGAACGCCGCCTTGCGCAACACCCTCGATCAAACCTATGCGAATCTGCTCACGGAAAGTTTCTCCCAACTCACCCGGCATAGTGACGAGGCGCAGTTATTGTTTCAATCCCAGTTCGATTCCGCCAATGCGCAACTGGGTGGCGCGGTGGACGCGTTGTTTCCGCCGGCCAATTATGTTGCCACCACGCTCAAAGCCGTGGTCAAGACGATCAAGATTCGCAGTCAACTCGGTTTACGGCGGCAGACGTTCTTCGTGCAATACGGTGGCTGGGATCATCACAGCGAACTGCTCAACACCCAGGCCGGCATGTTATCGGTTCTTGATGCGGCAGTGGGCGCGTATCAGCAGGCGTTGGAGACGCTGGGCCTGCAGGATGATGTGATTACGTTCACGGCGTCGGATTTCGGTCGCACGTTGCGCTCAAACGGTCGCGGCACCGACCACGCCTGGGGCGGCAACGCGCTGGTCTTCGGCGGTAAAGTGGATGGCGGCAAAATTTTTGGTAGCTATCCCGATCTCACCCTGGACGGCCCGGACGATGTGGGCCGGGGCGGACGATTGCTGCCCGGTGTTTCCGCGGATTTGTATTTTGCGGAATTACTGCGCTGGTTTGGCGTATCCGCCGGCAACATGAGTTACGTGCTGCCCAATGTGGCGAACTTTTGGAATCCCAATTCCGTCGGCGCGCCGTTGGGATTTGTTTTATCGTGAAGCGGGCCACGCGCATCCTGTTTGCGTGGTTGCTCGCGCTGCCGGTTATGGTCGTATTGCTCTTGCTGTCGCAAATGAGGTGGAAGTTTTCGAAGCCATCAGCGTCAGAAGCCGCTGATGCTGAGGCCCCGGAAACCCATACAGTGTTGGTCGCGGAGCCGACGTCCGGTGCAGCCCAACTGAGGCAACCCGGGGTGTTATTGGGCGAAACCATTCTACACGATTACGCCAACACCAATCTCCCTCCCGAAAACGATCTCATCCTGATGTCGCGGCTCATGGAAAATTCGCTTCTGCTTTTGAAGTCCGCTGCCAATCGTCCATTGAGCGCCAATGAGGACTGGTCCGGTCTGTTCCGCGGCAAGAATGCTGCCGGCGAACGCTTCCTGCCGGATCGTCATATTACCTTGAACCTGGCCGGTCAGTTGGTGGATCGGTGGGATACACCGCTGTTTTTTCACGCTCTGGGTGGTGGACGCTACGAAATCCGTTCCGCTGGCCCCGACGGTAAGCTTTGGACGGATGATGACCTGCATCGGAACGCGGACGGAACATTTCGACGCGGGGCGGCGTTGAATCCGACCAGTTTGGACGCTCCACGGTAAGAGCATGTCACGGCGCTCCTCTATTCTCGCCCGGGGAAGGATGTCTCTGTCGTCGTAAACTTCTGTGCCGACGCGCCACGGTTTGCCGTCGCCGCCCGGGCCGCTACGCTCGATCGCCAGTGCGGCTCGCCCCTCGCATCCCGGGGCTGAGGGATGGACTGGGAAACCGCGAAAGGAATTCGGCGAAGCCGAAGGATACGAGGGCAGAGCTGTGGCTGACGCGCGGGTTCATTTCGATGATAACCATGCGGCTGGTCTGCGGGTTAGTGCCAAATTGAATGTTGCTCCCGCCACTGTGAACGTCCATGGGGTCGAAGTTTTCGATGGAGCAGATGATGACGCAGTTGTGGACGCGGCTGGCTTCCTCCGTGCATTTCTTTTCAAATTCTTCGTCGGTTATAACAGCGCTCGTTTTTTGGGTTATTTCGGTTTTAACTGTGGAAATAGTATAACATCCCGTATGCTTTCCTGACCGAGCAACATCATGCACAAACGATCAATGCCGATGCCGATGCCGCCCGCCGGGGGCATGCCGTGTTCGAGAGCGACGAGGAAATCTTCGTCCAGCTTCTGTTGCTCGCCGCCGGCTTGATGTTCCAGTGTGGTGCGTTGCTGGATGGGATCGTTCTGCTCAGTGTAGCCGGGGGAAATTTCCTGGCCGTTGATGCAGCACTCGAAGACTTCGACGGTCGTCGGGTCGTCGGGCGAAAGCTTGGCGAGCGGCACGAGTTCCTTCGGCAGATGCGTGACGAATGTGGGCTGGATGAGTGTTGGTTCGATCAGTTTTTCAAACACCGCTCCCGTGACTTCAAAGTCTTCGTAGCCTTTGGCGATATCGCCCGCAAGTTTCAAATCTTCCATTGCACGGCGGCGGCGTTCCTCCGGCGTGACCTCGAACCAATCATTGCCTGCGACGGCTCGCACCAAGTCTTTGTATTTGGCGCGTTTCCAAGGGCGTGTAAGGTCGATAATCTTCGGCTCAATGAGTCGCAATAGGTCTGCCTTGGCAGCGTCTATCTGCCTAATGAGATAATTTGATTCATCATAAACCAAGTCCACAGGAGAACCTCTGCGAACCAAGTCGGCAAGCTGGAAGTTTGTAAAGGCAGCTATGGCGTCGATGGCAATTGAAGATGAAGACTGCGATCCGACTTTCGACAGGGCGGCTTTCAGCGAAGCAATGCACGTTTGTGCCCCATTGATAAAGATTTCAAATCGCTCTGTGTGCAAGGTCTGGTTTGCAAGTTGATTTGCCGCTGTAGTCACTTTTTCTTGAACATGGCGAAGCGCATCATTGATTGCGCGGCTAACTTCAGAGGATTGGTCGTGCCTAATGATTAAAGTGCCGAGAACTTTTTGCGCGATATGTTTGATGAGCGATTCGACGGTTTCCATCATCGTCTCGTAATCGCCGAACGCCTGGTAGGCTTCGAGCATCGTGAATTCGGGATTGTGCCGGCGCGAAAGACCTTCGTTGCGGAAGTTCTTGCCGATCTCGAAAAGCTTATCAATGCCGCCCACGAGCAGCCGCTTGTGATACAGTTCGAGCGCGATGCGGAGATAAAATTCGCAGCCAAGCGCGTTGTGAAAGGTCTTGAACGGTTGCGCGGCCGCGCCGCCGGGAATCGCCTGCATCGCGGGCGTCTCAACCTCTACGTAGCCGCGACTGTGAAAAAACTGCCGGATTTCATGCACAATAGCACTGCGCTTGAGGAACACTTCCTTTACATCGGGATTCGCAATCAAATCAAGATAACGCTGGCGATAGCGGATTTCAGTATCTTCCAAGCCATGCCATTTGGCCGGGGGCGGGCGCAGGGCCTTGGCGAGAACGACGAAGGATTCCAGTTTGATGCTTGGCTCGCCGGTCTTGGTGCGGAACAGTGTTCCGGTCACGCCGATGAAATCGCCGAGGTCGAGATGCGTGAACGTGTGCCAATGCTCATCGCCCAGCGCATTCTTCTGTGCGTAAACCTGGATGCGCCCGCTTTGGTCGCGCACGTCGAGAAACATGGACTTTCCCATCTCGCGGTGCGCGGTGATGCGCCCCGCTATTGCGACCCGATGACCTTCCGGGAATTTTCCCGATTCAAAACCATCGCGGGTTTCTTTGCATTGGTGGTCGGGAGTGAATTTGTTCTTAAACGGATCAATTCCTTTGGCTTGCAGAGCCTCCAACTTGGCGCGGCGTTGTTCAATTAGCGAATTCGTATCATCCATCATGCCGTGGATAATAGAACTTGAATTGCACCTGAAAACCAAGCAGGGAATCAGGTCGCGCGGAAGCGTCGGGCGAAAATACCAACTTTGCGGTATCAACAAGCACAAAGTTGAAAAAATGGAATGAAGATAGCTGAACTTCAGGCATAATGGAGTTTCGGGGTAGGGCAGCTCTCCAGATTTGAGACTGTAGCGTGTCAGGAAGCAGCCCGGTCCGGTGGAAAGTCGTATTGAAGAAAAGTTGTTCAAGTTGTTGGGGGTGTATCGGGGCGAAGTTGTGGCTCATGCTGTTGCTGGCATTTGAGACGACGGTCGTGCGCGCGGCGGTCTTGTTAAACGAGGAGTTTGATTATCCGAACGGTCCGATTGCCATCGTCAGTGATGGATTGTGGAACACTCACAGTGGGACGAGCGGCCAAATCATGGTCACAAACGCCGCCGTGTTACTGCAGAGCGCCGCTTCGGAGGACGTGAACACGCTGGTGGGCGGGCAACCGTATCCGGCTTCGGAGGACACGATTCTCTACGTGGGTTGCACCGTCAATTTTTCCGCCCTGCCGTCGCTGAATGGGGGGTACTTTGCTCATTTTAAAGGCGGAGGCACTCTCTTTCGCGCCAAGTTGTTCGCCCTTAGAGCGGATGCGCCGGCCGGAAAATTTCGGATCGGGGTTGCCAATGGCGACAATACACCAAACGCCATCGCGTCTGCCGATTTGCAGTTGAACACGGATTATCGCCTCTATCTGCGCTACGTGGTGAATACAAGCGTGGCCACGCTATGGGTTGAGCCGGATTCGGAAGCTTCTCCATCCGTTACCGCCACGGATGCCGTCAGTAACACGACGATTACTTCCTTTGCCCTGCGAGAGGATGGCGGCATTGGCGGGCTGGCATTAAGCTCGCTGCGCATTGGAACGAGTTTTGCCGACGTGTACACGGGGACGAACTCCATTCCACCGATGTTCATTCGTCAGCCGGTGAGCGTCGCGGCAATTGTCGGTGGTGCCGCGGTCTTCAGCGCGGAAGCGGTCGGTAGCGCTCCGCTGCATTATCAGTGGCGTTTCGATGATCTCATCATTCCCGCCGCAACGAACAGCACTTTGCTGTTGACGTCAGTGACGACCAATCTCGCGGGCCGCTACAGCGTCACCGTTGCTAATCCGGGCGGAACAACCAATAGCTTGGAGGCGTTGCTGACCATCATTCCGCCCAACACCAGCGGAACGTTGACCGTGGTGCATTACAACGTGAAAGGAAACTTTGCCTCGGACTGGACGACCAACGCTCCACAAGTCCAGGCCATCGCACGGCAATTGCGTTATCTCCAACCCGATATTATCACGCTCAATGAGATTCCAAACGGTTCGCACTTTGAAATGACCAACTGGATGATCGCGTTCTTCCCCGCGTATTATCTGGCAGTCAGTCCGGGTACGGATGGAGTGTTGCGGAGTGGCGTCATCAGCCGTTTTCCCTTCGTGAGCAGTAATTCATGGCTGGCCGGAGCGAGCCTGACGAACTATGGCTATGAAGGCACCTTCACGCGGGATTTGTTTGAGACGGAAATTTTGGTGTCGGGAGCGACTGAGCCGTTGCACGTTTTCACCACGCATTTGAAATCGGCGGCGGACTCCGACAGTCAAAGACGCCGCGCCGCCGAGTGCAGCGCCATTTCCAATTTCTTCGCGACGACGTTTCTTCCCATCAATGAATGCCACGCCTATTTACTCACGGGCGATTTGAATGAGGATGTTGATTTGCCGATGAGTCAGAATTTACAGGCAATTCAGCGGCTCACCAATAATTCGGGCCTGACTTTAACCACGCCGCTGAACCCGTTTGCGCTGACCCGATTCACCCATTCAATTCAGGGATCATTGGACGCACGTTTTGATTACGTTTTACCCAATGGGTTGCTCGCGTCGAACATCGTCGGCAGTCAGGTGTTTCGCACGGATCTGCTGCCGTTGCCTTTGCCGCCCGGATTGAACAGCGACGACGACCTGGTGGCCTCCGATCATTTGCCGATAGTGACGGTCTTTCGTTATCCCGATCCACCGTTGGCAGTCTCACTCAGCGTTAATGCGCAAACGGTCACCTTGACCTGGCCCGCATTGGTGGGACGCGATTTTCGCGTCGAGGCCAGCCCGGACCTGAGCGCCTGGAACGTCGTGGCGGGCGAATTGACCGCGACCCAGGCGCAGATGACCTGGACCGCACCCGCAACAGTAGGCGCGCAATTTTATCGGGTTGTTCGTTTGCCGTGAGCAACTACGGGCGCTAAACCTGTTACCACGCAAGAAAATCAAAAGGCGCGATTAACTTCCTCCTCCGCCATGCAAATACTCGCCACCGGATTGTTCGAGTTCTCTCAGCCTGGGTCGCTCGCGAGAGCGGGACGACTCTGCTTCGCCTGATCCGGCCAGTTGGCGCGGATCAATTATGCGCGGCTGTACCCGCCGGAACCAGTTCCGGCCAGTCCGAAGATTCCTCGCCCGTTTCCTTCGTGGCCAGAACGGGATCTGAGTCCGAACGGTACGGAGCGGCATAGCGTTGTTGCAACATCCGCAGGTAAGGTTCGTAGTGGCGGCCCACGAAGCGACAGTAAGTTTCATCGCCGCGCACACGGTGCAGCCCGGCCACGCGCGTCTCGGTCAGCAGTTCGTGGATCATGTTTAGAAACTCGGGCACGTCAATCGGCTTCTCGATCAACCCTTCCGCGCCCCGCGCCACGGCTTCTTCGTGTTGCCCCCATTCCGCCGTAATGGCGATGGTCGGCGTGAACGGCTGGGTCAGGGCGATGCTATCAAAATGTTCCCAGGTGTTGCCGGTGCTGAGGTTGATGTCGAGCACCACCAGATCAATGGATTGCGCGCGGAAAAGCTCCGTCGCTTCGTGAGCGTCGGGTGTGGAGAATACCTCGTAGCCCTGCGCTTCAAGCAATTTTTCCAGCGAAACCCGCACCGATTGATCGGCGTCAATCACGAGGATTTTTGACTTCATCGCGGTTTGTTTTGGTGATTTGGTTTGTGATGGCATGGGAATGTTTGGTTGGCGGTTAACGGGATACGATGGTGTATTCGGATTTCCGGAGCGCCCGCTCCCTTAGCGATTCGGAGAGCAACAGCTTCAGGCCGTCCAACAGCGCGACTGGCGTCACCGGATGGCGCAGAATCAAATCCGCCATCAGTCGCGAGCGATAATCCAGTTCCACGCCCGCTTTGCAGGTCAGGATCAACGGTCGGAACGGGTCCAAATCCGTCAGTGCTTCCAAGGTGTTCAAGTGACGCGCCGCGCCACTCTTGGCCTCAAATGGGGTCCGGTAATCCAGGATGATCGCTTTGACCGGATGCGTCCGTGCGGTCTTCACCGCCTCGCGACCGTGCGCCGCAAGGTGGACGGTAAAGTCCGCTGCCTCCAGAATTTCCCCCAGCAATTCGCGGACGGTGAAGTCGTTGCTGACGACCAAGATACGATTTTCCACTGATCTCATTTTCATAGCATCACCTTTTTAGTTGTGAGTTATGGTTTCGACAAAGTTTGACTTCCACAATTTTCGTATCCCGTGATGCACCAGGCGCGGTTGGCGTCCGGGGCGCACGTTGATGCGAAACTTGAACGGGCTGAATCGGGTCGGATCGCATGGACGCGCTTCCGTCGTTTCGGTTTTCCACGCCGTCACAGCGAACCCCGGCGTGGCCAAGTCGTGATGATAGTTCTTTTTCATATTGGTTCTCCTGTTGACGGCGCACTGTTACACCGTTTGCCGTCTTATAGCGGAGATTGTGCCAGCCGGGGCAGGGAAACCATTGGTCGGATTTACGCGAGTTTGTCGCAGTGCGGCACGACGCGGCGTTTCTGGCGGTTGATTAACCACCAGCACCGGTTTGATTTGTGCCAGTCGCGGCGCGATTGGCACGTTTTTGACCGTTGCGGGGCTTGACGATTTCGAGGGCTATGAACGCCGGAATTATCCGGCGACCAATGTGTCGGCCACCAGCGGGGCGGGGCGCAATCGAGGTTCGTGTCGGGTGCGCACCAGCGAATGATCCGTTTTGGCAAAGATGGAATGTTCCACGCGCAGCGCCGCGAAAGCGACATCGGAATAGACTGTATCGTACAGGTCGCTGGCGAAATGGACGCGCGGCGGCAATGGCTCGAAAGTAAGAGCGAAGAGGGCGGCGTCCATGCCAACGGCGACTTGCGCGCAAGTGGCATTGGTGCCGGTGACGTCGCGGTTCGCGAGGCGGTGCAGGTAGTAAACCCGTTGATCTGGATAATTCAGACAGACTCCGATCGTGTCCTCGCCCGCCAACGGCATGGAGGTGTTATTGCCGATTAACAGATCCTCGATTTTCACCTGGCCGTGGTTGCGTTTCTTTTCCTCCAGATAAGCCATCGTTTTGGGGTGGATGGCATAAACGTATTTGGAAGAGGCGCCGAGCTTGGCCCCGAGCTTGACGTTCTCCTCATGCAAAACCAGCAGGCCGCGCGGATATTCCGGCAAATCCATGACGGGTTGCATTACGGATTCCAATGATTCGCGGTGCTCCAGGGAATTGCCGGGATGCATGTGCAACGCGCCATTGATCACCTGACCGGTCTTGTCCCAAACCGCCTCGGTCAGAAATTCCTGTCGCGACCACGTAATGATCGGTTGCCAGCCGCCAACGGGCACGGAAGTGTCGTATTCGAAATGGATAATTTCGTTGGGCGTGCCGTAATTTTGAAATCCGTGCCAGACCCAAAGATTGACGACGCCTGGATTCATGCCCGAACTGAGGATGTGCGGCGCATTGCGCGGCGTGTTGCGGTTGAATTGCCGATCCGCCAACACCTCGGCAATCCCGCGCTTCACTTCATTCAGTGCCGTGTTCACGTAGGTCACACCTACTTCGTCCGTTGCGGCCAGCACCGGCAGCGTATCCAGGTCGGTCAGGTCCACAACAATGTTGATTCGCTTTTGCCGCAATAATTCGTGGTAAGCCGGCGTGTCATCCGGAAGCTGAAACGCGCGCTGGATGAATTCGTAGTGCAACCTTCCGTGATCCAGGTGGGGATTGCGGGTCACCCGGTCGTTTGGGTCCACCAAGATCAACTGGCCGAAGTCGTTCCGCCGCGCCGCCAGTCGCAGCAAGACTGCCTGCGCCACGTGGCCCGAGGCGCCCAGAATCAGCAGTTGCGGTTTGGGTGCCGCTCCATTCACGCGTTGCGCCCACCAGCCAAAGGAACGATCCGTGTGCCGAACGCGGTCCAACTTTCTTCTGGGTGACGAATGTTTCGTCAGACGATTGGCGCGTCCGGCGTCCTTGGCGGGACGCAATGGTTTGACGCAGTGAAGATTTTTCTGTTCGGGTGCGGAGTTTTTAGCCATGTCGTTTTGCCTTTTTGTCGTTTCGAGTGTTCGGTTGAGTTATCGCTGCATTCGCTCATTCCTCATGGCCCCAGCCAACTGAAGCCATCTTGCTCTTGCGCCCAATCCGCGGCGAACTCCTTGAAGCGCGCGGTTGGCGTGTGTCGGCTCGGTGTAAACTTACCGCAAGGTAAAACTGCGGATCGGCTGATTGCCCTGAACGATTCCGATCCACGATCCGTGCCGGTCGTGTGTTGCGCCGGTGGTGCGAAGAAATTACGCGCGCTTGTACTGGTCTCCCGATCTGAATCCCATTGTTGGTCCGTGGTGGTTTCAGATGGTAAACCCCGAAACGCTTGGATCACCAGCGCAGCTTGCGGCGATATTATAGGTTCGTAACGCCGATGTGTCCCGCACTTTTTCAAATTTTCAACCTGCGACGTTTTTTGGCGGTGATGATTTTGGAGTGGAGCATTGACCAACGCGTTCGATGACGCGTTGGGTTTCGTAAGCGTTCAGATTGCGATGCTCGGAGGTTACAGCATGACTGACCTCCATCGCTCGAATCGTTTTGGCTTCCGATGTGGCAGCAGCGTGCGAGTGAGGGTCACCGTTGCTTGCGCATCACGCACCAATATCCAAGCCGATTCTTGCTTCCTGAAATCATAATGACACGAATTCGTCTTAGTTTGTCAGGTTCAACCCCAATGAATAAAGAATGTCTCTGCTGTCGCTCCAGATTTGTGTTTCGGGTTCATTACGGCAAAAGTTTTGGGTCTGTGCTTCAACGGATACGGTTTGACTGCTGGGGGTTCTACTCTCCGCACCGAAGTTGTCCAGTTTTTAATGCCGGATTTTCCACCATTGATTGCGTTGGAACGGAGTGAGGGGCGGGGGAGCATCCCTCCTCGCGGGGGCGTTCGCGCCCCTGTGGACGACTTCTGTTTCAGGTATGCAGTGGAACGTGTCTTTTCCAGAAAAATTTAACCGCGAAATACGCCACCGGGAAGGATTTCGGGAGGAGCGTTACTTTATCGGAGATCAACGTAGTAAAACCGAGTTGTGCTGGTCGGCAGGTTGCCGGTCAGAACGGCCAGGTCGGCCGTTCCACCCAGCTCCGGAGTGCGGTCATCCCCGGCCGCCGCAACCCGGAAACTACGAATCAAATTTCAGCCTTTGACATTATTTTCTTTTTTGCGCGAGGCGTTGATCGCCTTGATAAACTCCCGCTTTTTCCCCGGTTCATGCATTGACTCCCTGGTTTGCTTTGATACTCTGAGCGCCCGGTTTTACGATTCATTTTCGGATAACAGATACCAATTCATATATGGCAAAAGCAAAATCCACCAAATACGTTTATCAATGGGGCAACAAAAAGGCCGATGGCAACGGGAGCATGAAAGCGCTCCTCGGCGGCAAAGGCGCGAACCTGGCTGAGATGACTCGAATCGGCCTGCCGGTACCTCCCGGTTTTACGGTTACCACCGAAGTTTGCACCTACTTTTACGCGCATAAAAAAACCTATCCTAAAGAACTCCGAAAACAGATCGAAGCGGGAATTGCCAACATGGAAAAAATCATGGGGGCGAAATTCGGCGCGGCCAGCGGGCGTCCGTTGTTGGTGGCCGTTCGTTCCGGCGCGCGCGATTCCATGCCGGGAATGATGGATACGATTTTGAACTTGGGCTTGAACGATCAGACTGTTTTCGCTTTGGAGAAAGCCACGAACAATCCGCGTTTTGCGTGGGACTGTTACCGGCGCTTCATCCAAATGTACGGCGACGTGGTGTTGGGCGTGCAAAAGCGCGAGGGCGAAGATCATGAGCCTTTTGAAACCGTGATCCACGCGTTGAAGGAAGAGCGTTATCACGCGGATATCGAAGACTCGAAGCTCACAGCCGCCGACCAGGCGGAATTGGTTAAACGCTTCAAAGCTCTGGTCAAGGAACGAACGGGCAAGAATTTCCCCGAAAATCCGTGGGATCAATTGCAAGGCGCCGCCAGTGCCGTGTTTGGCTCCTGGATGAATGATCGCGCGATCGTTTACCGTCGGAAGTACAACATTCCTTCGGAGTGGGGCACTGCGGTCAACGTGCAAGCGATGGTCTTCGGCAACACCGGTGAAAATTCCGGTTCAGGGGTGGCGTTCACCCGCAATCCGGCGAATGGGACCAACGAATTCTACGGTGAGTTCCTCATCAATGCCCAAGGCGAAGATGTCGTGGCCGGCGTCCGGACTCCCGAACCTGTGGCCAAGTTAAAAGAACACATGCCCCAGACGTACAAGGAACTGTTGCACGTGCGGCAAATCCTCGAGAAGCACTTCAAGGACGTGCAGGACATTGAGTTCACCGTGCAGGAGGGAAAGCTGTTCATGTTGCAAACGCGTAATGGCAAACGCACTGCCGCTGCCGCGCTCAAATTTGCCGCCGACATGGTGAAGGAAAAATTGATTAATTGGGAGACCGCGATCCTCCGGAACCCGGCCGATCAGCTTTCGCAATTGCTCACTCCCATCTTTGATGTGGGCGAGTTGCAAAAGGCCAAGGTCATCGCTTCCGGTCTGCCTGCGGGGCCTGGCGCGGCCACGGGCAAAATCTACTTTAACGCGGATCGTGCGGCCCAGGCCGCCGAGAAGGGCGAAGAAGTGTTGCTTGTGCGTCTGGAAACCTCTCCGGAGGATTTGCGTGGCATGATTGCGGCCGAAGGGATTCTTACCGCGCGGGGCGGAGTCAGTTCGCACGCGGCGCTGGTGGCTCGTCAAATGGGTAAGGTCTGCGTCTGCGGCGCGGCTGGAGTCGTGATTAATTACGATAAAAAGACAGCCACGATTGACGGTCAAACCTTTGAGGAAGGAGATTTTCTTTCCATTGACGGCACCTCGGGCGCCGTTTATGCGGGCCAGATCAAGACCGCGCCGTCGGAGATCATCGCGGGTCTGTTGCACAATGATCAAGCCGCTCGAAAGACGGAAAAGTACCGGCACTATACCCAACTGATGAATTGGTGCAAGAAAGCCACCCGGTTGTCCGTACGCACCAATGCCGATACGCCCGAACAAGCATCACAAGCCGTGGCTTTTGGGGCCGAGGGCATCGGGTTGACGCGCACCGAGCACATGTTCTTTGAGGGCAATCGCATTGATTCCATGCGCGAGATGATTCTGGCGGACACCCTGGCCGCGCGCGAAGCGGCCCTGGCGAAATTGCTGCCGTTTCAGCGCGAAGACTTTTATGGCATTTTCAAGGCGCTGAAAGGTTATCCGGCCACCATCCGTTTCCTGGATCCACCACTGCATGAGTTCCTGCCGCAGTCCAAGGAGCAGCAAATGGATTTTGCTCGTAAACAGGGCATCACTGTCGAGAAAATCATGAGCCGCGTGAACGAGTTGCATGAGTTCAATCCGATGCTGGGCTTCCGGGGCTGTCGTCTGGGAATCCGATATCCGGAGATCACCCGCATGCAGGCGCGCGCGGTGCTCGAAGCCGCGGCTGACGCGACGAAGGACGGCTATAAAGCGAAGCCGGAAATCATGATCCCGCTCGTCGGATTCAAGAGGGAGCTGGACTTGCAGGTGGCCATCGTTCACGAAGTGGCCGCGCAGGTGCAGAAGGAGAAGAAGGTCAAGATCAACTATTCCGTCGGCACAATGATTGAAATTCCGCGGGGCGCGCTCACCGCCGATGAAATCGCGCAAACCGCCGAGTTCTTCAGCTTCGGCACGAACGACCTCACGCAGACCTGTCTCGGCATGTCCCGCGATGACTCGGGCACGTTTCTCGGCGCTTACACCGAGAACGAAATCGTGAAGAAAAATCCGTTTGCTTCGGTGGATCAGACCGGGGTGGGGCAGCTCATGCAAATCGCCGTCGAGAAGGGCCGCCGCGCACGTCCGGGCATCAAGCTCGGCATCTGCGGCGAACACGGTGGCGACCCCGATTCCGTGAAATTCTGTCATCGGCTCGGCCTGACCTACGTTAGCTGTTCGCCCTACCGCGTGCCCGTGGCGCGTTTATCCGCCGCGCAAGCCGCTGTCGAAGAGAAGCGCCAGGCGAAGGCGAAGAAAAAGAAATAAATTGTCGGATTGCGCTGGTAGCGTTGCCCCATGAGCGACGCCATCTGGCGATGAAATTTAGCGGTGGTCACCGGCCGCCGCTACAAGGCCGCTACAATCAAGCCGCTCCGGGCAACCGGGGCGGCTTGGCATTTTCCGTGGCGATGCTGGACACCCTCTTTCGCTTCTGAAAGACTGCCCGGGCGTGAAACAATCAATCGTCACTTTGGATATGGAAGGCGTGTTGACGCCGGAAATCTGGATCGCCGCTGCCGAGAAAACCGGCATCCCGGAATTGCGTCGCACCACGCGCGACGAGCCGGATTACGACCGGTTGATGAATTACCGCATCAACCTTCTCGATCAGCACCACATCAAGTTGTCCACCATCCAGAAAGTTATCGGCACGCTCAAACCTCTGCCCGGAGCGTTGGAGTTTCTTGACGCGCTTCGCGCCTTGACGCAGGTCATCATTTTATCGGACACGTTTGAGCAATTCGCTCAGCCGCTCATGAAACAACTCCATTGGCCGACGTTATTTTGTCATCGGTTGATCGTTGCGAATGATCGGATCACCGGCTATCAACTGCGCCAGCCCAATCAAAAGCAAAAGTCCGTCGCGGCACTCAAGTCGCTCAATTATCACGTCGTTTCGGCGGGCGATTCTTACAACGACACGGCGATGCTGGGCGAGGCAAACGAGGGTTTTCTGATTCATGCGCCGGAGAACGTGAAGCGCGACTTCCCGCAGTTCCAGGCGGTGGAGTCGCACGCGGAATTGCTGCAATACATCAAGAAGGCACTATTATAATGCCAACGCACCGCGGTTCCATCCGAATTTTTTCGTTTCTGGGCATTGACGTTTATCTGCATTGGTCGTGGTTCTTTGTGGCGTTGTATGGCATTTACTATCGCACGCACGAATACAGTTCTCTGGGGTGGAACGGTCTGGAATACCTTGCGCTGTTCGCTTTGGTGCTGCTTCACGAGTTCGGCCACCAACTGGCCTGTCGCCAGGTTGGCGGGGTGACGCACGATATCATCCTCTGGCCGTTGGGTGGGGTGGCTTACGTTTCACCCCCGCAACGACCGGGCGCGCAACTCTGGAGCATCGCCGCCGGACCGTTGGTTAATGTGGCGTTGACTCCGCTCCTGTTGGGATTGGTGTTGCTGAGCCGCCAGTTAGGCTGGGCCGCATCGCTGCCGGACTTCAATACGCTTTTGCACATCATCCTCTATATCAACGTCGGGCTTTTGGTTTTCAATCTACTGCCCATCTATCCCTTGGACGGCGGGCAAATTTTGCGCTCACTGCTGTGGTATGTGTTAGGGCGCGCGGACAGCTTGCAGGCGGCCAGTATCATTGGCTTTGTCGGCGCGGCGGGAATCGTGGTGCTGGCGTTGCTGCTGCAATCCGTCTGGATTGGAATCATGGCGGTGTTCCTGGTGTTCAATTGCTGGCGCGGTTTGCAGCACGCGCTGGTGCTTGCCAAGCTGGCCAAAATTCCGCGTCGCGCCGGTTACGCCTGTCCATCCTGCCTCACGCCGCCAGTGGCCGGACAATACTGGAATTGCGGGCGTTGTGGCCAGACGTTTGACACCTTTGCGACCCAGGCGGTTTGTCCGCAATGCGGGACGCACTACGACATGACTCAGTGCTTGGATTGCGGAACGACGCGGCCCTTTCACGAGTGGGTGGCGCCGACGTCCCGTGAGCGGTGAGCCGTTACGCTTCCGCTTTCGATTCACGGTGGATTAAATCTTCAACAGCGCGGCGGACGTCTTTGGCCGCGTAAAGCATCGCATACACTTCATCAATAATCGGGGTGGAGACCTGAAGTTTTCGGGCCAGGGCAAAGGCGGAACGCGCCGTGGGAACGCCTTCAACCACGGAACTCGTGCTCCGCAGGATGGTGTCGGATTTTTCACCGCGCCCCAGGCGTTCGCCAAAACCGCGATTGCGGCTCAGCTTGGAAAAGCAGGTCGCCATTAAATCGCCAATGCCGCTCAAGCCCGCAAAAGTTTCCGCGCGCGCGCCGCAAGCTTCTCCCAGATGGCGCATTTCCGTGATGCCACGAGTAGTTAGAGCGGCTTTGGAATTGTCGCCAAAGCCCAACCCGTCGCCGACGCCAGCCGCGATGGCCATCACGTTCTTGAGCGCGCCGCCCAATTCCACACCGATCAGGTCCGTGCTGGTATAAACGCGGAACGCGGAACGATGAAACAAAGTTTGAACCTCCCGCGCCACCGCAAGGTCAGCGCTTGCGGCAACAATGGCGGTGGGAATACCACGGGCCACTTCCAAAGCCAGCGATGGTCCAGAGAGCGCCGCAATTTTTGCCTGCGGAGCGGTTTGGGTGAGAATGCCACCCATCGTCAGGCCCGTTTCAGATTCGATGCCCTTGGTGACACTCACCACCGTACCGGAAAAATTTCGCAGCGGTTGCGTGAGTGGACGGAAAACCCTGGAGGGAACGGCCAGGATCACGGTGTTTGCCTGCTCGAGGGCGAGTGCCAGATCGGATTCCAATCGTAGATTTTCCGGCAGGTAAACCCCTGGCAGGTAGGGCTGGTTTTCACCGCTGCGGCGCATTTCGGCCAGACGTTGCGCGTCGTGCCCCCATAAGGTCACGGATTGACCGCTGCGTTGGAGTAGCAGCGCCAGCGCGGTTCCCCAGGCGCCCGCTCCGACGATGGTGATTTTCATTTGGGCGGTTTGGCGCTCTTGAAGTTAAACCGATTTTCCGTTCCGGCGCGAAGGCGGGCAAGGTTCGTCCGATGTTTGTAGATGGCCAGTAGGCCCAACGCGATCACGATTACGCGCAACGCCATATTTTCACGAGTTAACCACACCCCGCAGGGCAGGGTGATGGCGGCCACAATGGAGGCGATGGAGACGTAACGCGTCGCCAACAAAGCGAGTAACCAGCAAACAGCCGCGATGCCAACCGCCGCCGGCGCCAGCGCGAGAAAAACGCCGCCGGTGGTGGCGATGCCTTTGCCGCCCTTGAATTTCAACCAACAGGTGTAGTTGTGTCCAAGCACCGCCGCGATGCCTGCCGCCAGGCTGGGATTGAAATGATTCTGCCACGATGCGTCGGCAGTCGGTGGAAATAGATGCGGCAACGCTTGGGAACACGCGGGGTGACAATGAGCCACCAAGCTGACGGCGGCAAAACCTTTAAGCGCATCCATCAGGAGGACAAAAATTCCCGGCCCTTTGCCGAGGGTGCGAAAGACATTGGTCGCGCCCATATTTTTGCTCCCGACCGTGCGGATATCCACGCCCTGCGTCAGCCCCACCAGATAACCGGTCGGAATCGAGCCTAGCAAATAGCCGAAGAGCGCAACGATGAGATAACCAAGAATCGCCACAGCCTTATGGTGACGAGGTCGCCCGCGTGATGAAAGTTGAAACTTGGCTCAGCCAATTTTTGGAAGCCCTGCGCGGTTGCTGGATTGGGAGATCAATCAGCGTCGCACGCAATGGAGGCGACAACGCGCGTGTTCCACACCGCAAAGAAGATTTTTGCACAAAGTTGTTGCGTTGAATCATGATGCGGCCTACAAAGGGTTGCGTCGGTAAAAGTCGGAAAAAGCGGATTGAAAAGTGGTCAAATCGCACGACGGCTAATCTCGGTTCCTCACCAATTAGTTGTGCGGTTGGGCGGCAAAACCACATTTAGTAGTGGTTTTGGCTTTACAATGCACTAGGGGTTTGGTTTCGTTCAACCACTATTTGTCATGTATCTCAAGAACTTGACCGTTTTGGGTTTTAAGTCTTTTGCGGATAAAACCGCATTGAATTTTCAGCCGGGCGTTACGGCCATCGTCGGACCGAATGGCTGTGGCAAGTCCAATGTTTCGGATGCCATCCGCTGGGTGCTCGGCGAGCAATCGGCCAAGGCGTTGCGCGGCGGCGAAATGGCTGATGTCATTTTCAACGGCACGGACGGACGCAAACCATTGGGGATGGCGGAAGTCTCGTTGACCATCGGCGGCGTGGATGAGGAACAACTGCGGGCGGCGGGAGTCGAGTTGACCTACAACGAAGTGACCGTCACGCGCCGCGTCTTTCGGGATGGCGGCAGCGAGTATTTCATCAATCGCACGCCGTGCCGGTTGAAGGACGTGCAGCAGCTTTTCATGGGAACGGGCATGGGCAAGACGAGTTACTCGATCATGGCCCAGGGCAATATCACCCAGATACTTTCGAGCAAGCCCGAAGATCGCCGCTTGATTTTCGAGGAAGCCGCCGGCATCACCAAATACAAATCACAAAAACGCGAAGCGCTTCGCAAGTTAGAGGCGACCGAACAAAATTTGTTGCGCGTGCAGGATTTGATCCGGGAGGTCAAACGCCAGATCGGGTCGCTGCAACGGCAGGCGGGCAAGGCGCGCCGCTATAAACAGTTGCAAGCGGAGTTGCAGCACCTCGATACGCAATTAGCGCGACATCAATTGGACGTGTTGCTGGAGGAGATTCGCGAGGGGCAGGCCAAGAGCGATCAACTGCGCAACGATCTGGAAACGGAATCGGCGGCCGTGGCGCGCGGCGAAGATGAAATTGTGCAACTACGCGAGCGGCTGGCCGAGCTGGAACAGCAGATGAGCGTCACCCAGCAGCGGGGTCTGGAGCTTAAGAGCGAAATGGATCGCCACGAAAACCGCGCGCAATTCAATGAGCAACGGATTGCCGAACTCGCGCAGCAAAATACGCAGGCGACTTCAGACATCACGGAAGCCGAAGAGCGCCGCGGTCTGGCCCGTCACGAATTGACTTCCGTGCAGGAACGTCTGGCGGCGTCGGAAATCGCCCTGGCCCAGCATCGCGCCGCCGTCGAGCGACAGCAGGCGGAATTGCAGCAAATCGAGGCAACTCTGCGCGACGGTCAGGAACAGTTGCGTCAGGCGCAGGCGGACGCGTTCGCGGTCGCTCAGGATTTGACCCGGGTGCGCAATGAAATCACCACGCTCGAGGTGCGGAAGCAGGGCAATGTGGTGCGGTTGGAAAAATTAACGGCGGAAAAAATCCAACTGGAGGAGGAGCGGACCGGACTGGATTCGCGGTTGCAGACTTTTGCGGCGAATGTGGAGACGGACCGGCTGAGCGTGGCCACCGCGCGCGGCACCGTTGAACAGCGGCAGACGCGGCTGCGCGAATTGCAGGTCGAGTTGCAACAATCTTCGACCGATCAGGATCAGTTGTTGCAGCGCCAGGCGGAGAAGCGTTCCCGTCTCGACGTGCTAAAACAATTGGAAGGCGCGCACGAGGGATTCAGCGCCGGTGCGGTTGCCGCGTTGCGGCAATCGCGCGAGGTGATTGGCTCGCTGGCGGATTGCATTCGCGTGCCCGATCAGTTTGTTCTGGCCATTGAAAATGCCTTGGGCCACAACCTGCAGTTGGTGTTGACTGAGCAGCCTGAATCTGCGCAGCAAATTCTTTCCGAACTGACGAATAACAAATTGGGTCGCGCCAGCGTGGCGGCCCTGGCGATTCGGAACGTGGACGAAAGTCAGTTGGCCTTTACCGGCGACATGTCCCCGGGCAACGGCAATCGGGCGGACCAGGTTTTGGGCGCCGGCGAAATAATTCCGGCTTTGAGTGTCGTGCAAAGCGACGCGTCGGTCAGCACCCTGCTCAAATCGTTGTTGGGACGGACCTTCATTGCGGAGGATCTCGCGACTGCCACAACGCAAATTCAGAACGGTCATGCGGGTTGCGATTTTGTAACGCTGGGCGGGGAGTTGTTGAATCGCCACGGCATCTATACCGGCGGTTATCTGAACGGTAACAGTCATGGCCGCGCGCCTTCGTCCATCCTGGGGCGCAAGAATCAGATTGCCGAACTGCAAGCGACGGTGGCGGAATTGCAGGAAAGCGTCGCGGAGGCAAGTCGGCGGCGGGGGGTACTGTTGAGTGAACAGACGGAATTGCAGGCCGGTTTGCAGGAGGCGCAAACCGAGTTGCAACAACGCGAAGTGGCCATTGCCACCCGCGAGGGCGAATTCAATGCGCTGCAAAACTCGACCCGGGTGTTGACTCAAAAGCTGGAGACGGTTGCTTACGAAATTCAGGATTTGGCGGCGCAAGAAAAGGAAGCCCACGAAAAGCGCATGGAACTTGACGCGGCGTTCGCGGCGTTGGCTACCAGGGAACAAGCCGCCCAGGAAGAGATGGCTTGGGGTACGTCAGCCGTGGAGGCAGCACGCCAGAAACGTGATGCGGCCACCACGACCCTCACGGAAAGCAAGGTGGCGCTGGCCGCCGAGGAACAGGTTTTGGCCGCGTTACAGCGCCAGACCCAGGCGCTCGAACAGCGCGTGCGGGAGCTTGAGCAATTGCTGGCGCAACGCCGTAGCGAGATTTCATCCTTCACCATGCGCAAGGCGCAGGCGGAAGCGGAGATTGCCGAGGCGCGAGGTCAGATCGAACACCTCGGACATGAGCGGGCCCAGGTCAACGCCCAAACGGCGGATTTGCTGGTGCGCAAGCAGGAACGGGAAGGCGCGGTGTCATCACGCGATGAAGCGTTGCGGGAGCAGCGGCGGCGGTTGACTCAACTTCAAGAGCAACGGGGTGCGGCGGAGGTTGAGCTGGTGCAGAAAAACATGGCCGCGCAGAACTTGCGCGAGCGGGTGCGGCAGAAGTATGAGATCAATCTCGACGACGTGCGGAGCGAGTGCATCACCATCACCTATGCTGACGAAGGTCCGGCCAAGGTGGAAGTGCTCTCGCCGGAGGAGATGGCCGCCAGTGGCGCTGGGGTGGATTGGGACGTCGTCGCCCAACGCGTAGGTGAGTTGCAAAAGAAGCTGGAAGAGATGGGGCTGGTGAATCTGGTGGCCATCGAGGAATACGAGGAAACCGAACAACGCCACGCGTTCCTCGCCCGGCAATGCGATGATTTGACGCAGGCGAAGACGCAGTTGTTGGAGGTGATTGACCGCATCAACACGCAGACGCGGGAGATGTTCACCACGACGTTCAATCAGATTCGCGACAATTTCCGGTTGATGTTTGCCGAGGTGTTTGGCGGCGGCAAAGCGGATCTGCGTTTGACCGAAGAACACGACGTGTTGGAATCAGGCATCGAGATCATGGCCAAGCCGCCCGGCAAACAACTGCAGACCATTTCGCTGCTTTCCGGCGGCGAACAAACCATGACGGCGGTATCGCTCCTATTCTCCATCTATCAGGTGAAGCCGAGTCCGTTCTGCGTGTTGGACGAGTTGGACGCACCGTTGGACGAATCCAACATCAACCGTTTCATCCGAATTTTGCAACGGTTCATCAGCCATTCGCAGTTCATCATCATCACGCACAACAAACGCACGATCAGCATGGCGGATGTGCTTTACGGCGTGACGATGGAAGAACACGGCATCAGCAAATTGGTCAGCGTGAAATTTCTCAAAGCCGCGGAAACACCCGTGACGGAGACCGGAACGACCCCGATGAGTTCCAGTGAAACGCCCATCGGCGGTAAGCGCGTTGAGCTGGAGAGCGACGGCCTTCCGGCAAAAGACGAGGCGTTGGAGATGGCTGGCAGACCGGATTCTTCCGGTGGCGACGACAATCTGCCGACGAGTTGAGGTGGTTTAAGAACGCGCCGGCAAGGTGCCGGCGCTCCTGGGTTACCACGAATAATGCACGGTGTAGGTGAGGGTCTTTTCCTCCTCCGGTTGTACCGGCACGCGGAATTCGATGGTTTGGGCATCCTGCTTTTTGAAGGCGTCAGACTGGGCTTTGATCTTCCAATTACTCCAACGATAGAGGTGTTCGACCACGCGGATTTCCACCGCTTCCTTTTTACGATTGCGGAGCTTGATTTCGAAGGTTTCATCAATCCATTTGTCACCGCGGTCGGTTTTGAAATTCGTCGCTTTGCGTTCCCCCACGAGATCGAATGAGTTGCCGGTGCGCACCCGGATGGTTTCGTTGCGCGGCGTGTGGTCAATCTGGTTTTCCCCGGTAAATTCCAGTTGGCCATCCGTGCCGCGCCGGTAGAAACGCAGCTTGCCCTTGGGGAGGGGGACGCCGAGATGATTCGTATCCGCGTTCACAAATTCGCGCATCACCCAAACCTTGGTGTTGGATTGAGAGCCGTAACCTTGATCGGTGTTTAGACTACCATAAAAGCGGGAACTCGTGCCGCCGTCATAAACGTAAAACACCGGCGCGTGGACCGCTTCGGCGCGCACAAATTCCACCTGCTTGGTTTCCCGGTCCCGGAGCGTTGTGGCTCGCGCCACCGTGTAGAGATGAAATTCGTCGAAAGTTTCTTCGGTGACCGGCGGCGCTCCGACGGCCATGGGCATGCTCATGGCCCTGAGATCCTCTCGGAACGCGCGGTTGGCTGGGAGCGGTTTGATTTTATTCACGTCGCCGGCCAACAGTTTGATTTTTGCGTTCTCAAAGGTTTTGCCGCTGGAATTATTCATGGTAATCCAGCCGATGAGATCCACCGTGTCGCCAGTCTCCGGAGCGACGAGATTGTAATCCGCGGCCCAGGTGAAGCCGCCGGTGACGTAGCTGACTTCCGCCGCCAACTTGCCAGGTTTGTCCGTCCGCAGCAGCCAGTTGAGCGTGGGCTTGAGGATGGTGTCATCACCCAATGAAGGAAACAACGGTTGACCGGGCAACGTAAATTGCAACTCACCGTTCACCTCGATGATGGGTTGTTCCTTGCCGCCGCCCGGCACGTAGCCACTCCGAATGATTTTGCCTTTGATGATTTCGCGCGTCAGCGTGTTGTCCTTCATCCGCTCGCGCACGAAGGAAATCGTTTTGCCTTCATTCAGCGACAGCAACAACTCCTGCGAGACGGGGTCGTTGCGATAGTTTTGTTCGAGAATCTGCAGCGCGCGTTGGCCGGTGGGATCGCGCAGGATCACTGAATCCGGTTCCAACTGCGCCGTAACACCTGAAAAATGAATCTCATTGAGATCGGTTTTCAATTCGAGCGGAATATCATCTCGCACCACGGCGAAATCTTGATTGTAGATGGTGAGCGCCGGACCGGCGGAACTGGTGCCGCTCCAGTGACCCAGAAGCGCAGTGGCGGCGACTAGCGAAGCAATCGGTGTTGATTTTAGTTTGTTCATAAATTTCTCGTTCGATGATAAGACGGTATTGGCAGAAGGATGCTCCCGAAAAAGTTTAATGCGAGGAATTTCAACTGGTGGCCGGTGAAGAAATCTTGACCCACTACGCGCAGATTTTATCATGCAACCTGGCAGGTTGAAAAATGCTACATCGAGCCGCATGGCCATGGCGGCGGCTTGAACCCCGAACCGAAATTGAAACATGACAAAAATCCAAAAAATAGTGGCGCGCGAAATCCTCGACTCGCGCGGTAATCCGACCGTCGAGGTTGATTTGACTTTGAACTGCGGCGGGGTCGGCCGCGCGGCCGTGCCCTCGGGCGCCAGTACTGGCGAACACGAAGCTGTCGAGCTGCGGGACGGCGATAAAAAGCGTTACCTTGGCAAAGGCGTGCAAAAGGCCGTGGTCAACGTGAACACGAAAATTGCCGGCGCGTTGCAAGGCGTGTGCGCGTTGGATCAGCTCACCGTGGATCGCACGATGATCAAACTGGATGGCACGGAAACCAAGTCCAAGCTCGGGGCAAACGCGATCCTCGCCGTCTCGCTGGCCAATGCCCAAGCGGCGGCCAAGTGTCTCGGGGTGCCGCTCTTCAAGTATCTCGGCGGCCCGAACGCGAAAGTGTTGCCCGTGCCAATGGCCAACGTGATCAATGGCGGCGCCCATTCGGATGCGCCGATTGATTTTCAAGAGTTCATGATCATGCCGCACGGTCTGCCCACCTATGGGGAAGGATTGCGCGCCATCACCGAAATTTTTCATGCGCTCAAGAGCGTGCTCAAGAAGCGTGGTCTGAGCACGGCCGTGGGGGATGAAGGCGGATTCGCCCCCAAGCTGAACAGTGTGGAGGATGCGATTGAATCCATTCTGGAAGCCACGAAGAACGCCGGTTACAAGGCCGGTAAACAGATCTATCTGGCGTTGGATGTGGCTTCGTCGGAGTTCTACAATCACGACGGCACTTACACCTTCAAAAAAAGCACCGGCAAAACGGTCACGGGCGCGCAGCTCGTGGACTTTTACGCCAAATTGGTTGCCAAGTATCCGATCGTCAGCATCGAGGACGGTTGTGCCGAGGGCGATTGGAAGCATTGGAAATTACTCACCGAAAAGATCGGCGACCAGGTGCAACTGGTGGGTGACGATCTCTTCGTGACGAATGTGAAGTTTCTGAAGAAGGGCATTGATACCGGCACCGCGAATTCCATTTTGGTGAAGGTGAATCAGATCGGCTCGCTCACCGAGACGTTGGATGCGGTCGAGCTGGCCCAGACGAACGCCTACACCGCCGTCTTGAGCCATCGCTCGGGTGAAACCGAGGACGCCACCATTGCCGACATTGCGGTGGCAACCAATTGCGGTCAGATCAAGACCGGCAGCTTAAGTCGTTCGGATCGGCTGGCGAAATACAATCAATTGCTGCGGATTGAACAAATCCTCGGTAAGAACGCCATTTATGCCGGGCGCAGTGTGTTGCCCAAAGCGCGCCGATAAAATCAGCTATCCTTTTGCAAAAACCTCGGTGGAAGTTGCTTCCCACCGAGGTTTTTCGTTATCACTGCGAAAGTAATCAATCGCTTATTTCTTTGGTTTTTTGAAGAGATTCAGCAGGTCGCCGACGGGATCGGCGGGTGCCGCATTGGTGGCGGGAGCGTTCGTGTTCGCGTTGGCCGAATCGGACGCAACGGGTTTGCCGCCGAGAATCGCGCCGACCTCACCCAGCACGCCGCCCGCCTTGCCGCCAATGACATTGCCAATCGTTCCGGCGGTAAAAGCCAGAATTACGGTTTTATCGGTTTTGACATCCGGACTGCCGAGCGTGCCGGTCAATCGCGCAAACGTGGGCAATTGCACGTAGGCATCGTTGGTCGTCTGGTTCGAGATGCGTAGATTTTTTGCCACTCGTCCGGCGAGAGCAATCAGCAGGTCTTGGTTCAATGGCGAGTCATCCAGCACATCGGCAATCGGAATCGCTCCGCGGGTGGTGGCAATGAACGTTGCGCTGTGCGCGATGAAATCCGGGATCTCGATCTGGCCGTTCGCCGCGCGCAGGTCGGCATTGAGATAATTCAACGGAGAATCGAGCAGTTCTGGCGCGCCCAGCACAAGGGCAATGGGCGTGATGATGGCGCGAAGTTTGGGACCGGTAATCTGGATGTTGGCGTTGGTGAAGCTGAAATGCGCCGAGGCGTTCAAGTGTTCCCGCAAACTGACTCCCGTAACGCCAGTTCCCTTGATGTCCGCTTGGGCGGTAAGCTGACCATCGGCTTGGTTGCGATAGGTGGGCGAAAAAGTATTGGCCAGTGGTGCCACCGGCACATCTTGCGCGTGAAAAGTGACATCGTATTTATAGCCACGCGTCCCCAAATCCAAGGCAACGGATGCGTTGATCGGCGCGCGATTCAGGCTCAAGGCCACCGGCTTGAGCGTGATTTGATGATTGTCGAGCAGCGCGGTCATCTGGAGATTCTCGACATCAATTTCACGCAGGTAGAGCCGCTGAATCGCCGTTTCAAACGTGAAGTTTTGAAACGGTAGCTGGACGGGTTCAGGCTCAACATTTTTTCCCGGCGGCGCGGCCACCGCAGTATTTGTAGCAGTTGTGGCGTCCGCCGGAGCGCCGGCGAACAAATCATAATATGGCGTCACGTCCAAATTTTCGGCGGTCAGTTTCAGTTGTCCGGTAATGGCGTTGCTCTGGGAATAATCCACGTGGCCGGTCAGGTTCAACTGGTTCCTGGCGCGGTCGGTTGGGGTGAGCGTCAGTTGCGCCTGTCGAATCTGCGCCACGGCCTTCGCCACGCCCACATCCAATTGCGCTTTGACCGCAAGGGGATTGGCGGGAAGTGAACCCTGCGGATCCTGGACCACCAGATTGCTTACCTGAAAATCGCCTTTCAGCGACACATCGCCGTTCGGGGAAGCATTGACCGTGGCGGTCGAGTCCAGGGAAACGGACCGCAATTTTTTATCGCCCAAGGCACTTTCAAGAAACGGGCGCAAGCCGTTTTGGTTAAGCCCGGCGAGTTTGAGCGCAAGTTGGCCCGCTTGGGTGGCCAGATTCAACTGCCCGGACAGATCAAAGTTGCCGCCTGGATTATCTCTCTCGCGCAAGGTTCCCTTCAGTTGGCGGATGGTTACGTCCTGATTTTGCAGGGTCACGTCCCAATTCGCCGAACTGCCGAAAGAGTTGAAGTGGTAATCGGCGTAACGCCCGCGCAAATCTGAAAGCGTGAGCTGGCCGGTTGTGGTTTGGCTGGTTTGCGTTTTGAGGAGATGACTGCGCAACTCCAGCGTGCCGGAAGAAAATTCAGCTCCTTCCTGAGGCAGTACGTTTAGCAAACCTGCCACCGCGAGCTGAGCCGTTACTTGCAGATCCGCAGCCTGGGTGTCGCTGTGGAAATCGCCATTGACCGACGCGGATAAAACGGATTGAGCGTGTTGTGTCAGATCGAGCTGGAGTTTATCAACCTTGAATCGGGATAGGTCCGTGACGCTCCCTTGCGTGGTCAGTTTCACGTCAAGGCCATTGAGCTTCAGGTCGTCCATCTTGGCGGCGAGTTGATTGATCGAGGTGTCGAGGTTGAAGGATAAGGCTTGCGCGCCCTTTTGCGCGGTTACTTGCGCCGTGGCGTTTACCACTCCTCCGGGCGATAAATCGGCTGCGAAAGCCTGCCAGTCGGCCAGGTTCAAATTCGAGACGCGGAGATTCAATGCCGCGTCGCTCAGCGCCGTCGCGGAACTGCCCACCGCCAGACTGATCGGTTGGGTCAAGGCAACGGTCAACAGTTCGTGCCCGTTTTGCGTGCCGATGATATCGAGCGTTTTGAGCAGAGCCGAGAGGGTCGCTCGATTCCAGGCCGCGTCGTAGTCACAACGCAAATCCAACCTTGGGGTGGTTTGCTGGGCGTAAGTCACCTGAAAAGGATCGAGATGAATTTGGCCGGTTACGGCAAGTTTCTCGCCGCCTTTCTCAATCTGGATTTCACTGTTGGCGTTGATTATCGTTGGACCGAAATCAAGTCCGGCCATGGCGCCCGCCAGATTCAGCACAGTGCGATCCACGGAAGAGAGCTGCACTTTCAATTTGCCTTCCAGCGTGGCGGCATCAAACGGTCCGGCGACGTGCAATTGCGCAAGCCGGGTGTCGCCTTGGAGAAATTGCAGGGCGATCTGCTTCACTTCCGTCGGCGTCACCTCGCAATCCAGCGTGGCGGCCAGTCCGACGGCTTCAGCAAAATTGCCGCTGGCGTTTTGCACGGCAAAGGTCGCTTTTCCGGTGAGGTGATCCGGCAGCAAGGTCGGCGCAAGATTAAAGTCGAATTTACCCGCGAGCGTGGCGGCAAGCGCGTCGGGTCTGGTTACCCCCGTGTTTTCCATCTGGAGTTGTGAGGAAATCTCCAAACGTCCCGTTCCGCCGTTTTTTATGTCGGTAGCGGTGAGATTTAATCCGGACAAAGCCATGGTCTCCGTACCGCCATCCTTTGTCTGGACCTCGCGTCGCAGCGTTGCGTTCTTGATGGTGATTTGTTTGAGATTCAGGAGCAGTGGTTTTGTCACGCCGGTTGCGGTCGGCTCTTTCGACGCGGTCGGTTGCTCAAGCAGCGGGTCCAGATTGCTCGATCCATCCGCAAGTTGTTTGAGGTTGATGACGGGAGATTCGATCGTGATTTCGTCAACCTCCAGGTGGCCACGCAACAACGCGAAGCCATGATAGCGAACGCGAACCAACTCAGCCGCCAAAAGCTGAGTCTGGCCCTTTGGCGTCAGCTTGAGTCCTTTGAGGGACACTTGCGAAAGTGGACTGAGCTGAAGTTCGGTGACGGTCAATTCGGCTTTGAGCGCTTGGCCGACGCGCGGAAGCACGACGCCTTTGATGAAGGTTGAGCTGGTCAAAATAAAGTACGCCGCAACGAGCAGAACAACGAAGCTCCCCAGAATCCAGGTGAGTTTGCGCCGCCAGCTTCGTGCGGGGCGAACGGGAGCCGAACTCGGTCTTGTGTCAGCCATAATCAATCTAAAGCGATGTATCGTTCTCTGTATTGCCCGATGGAACACCTCGGCCCAACAACCTTAGCGGTTGGGCGAATAGTTTCAAATGGATTGTTGGCGGACGAATTGCCGGGCCACAGTCGCGGAACTGCGGCGACGTTCCCGCAGTGCGCGGTCAGGCTTTCTTGCCGCCGGAAGTCGGAACGGTGGCGATGGTTCGCAGGATGCGACTGACCACCTTGTAGGGGTCGCACTGCGAATTTGGCCGTCGATCTTCCAGGTAGCCTTTGTACCCGTTGTTCACGAAACTGTGCGGGACGCGGATGGAGGCGCCACGATTGGCAACGCCGTAGTTGAATTTGTCAATGGATTGGGTTTCGTGCAGACCGGTCAGGCGGAGGTGGTTGTCCGGACCGTAAACTGCGATGTGTTCGTTTTTGTATTTGTCAAACGCGGCCATCAACGCTTCAAAGTATTCCTGGCCGCCAACTTCGCGCAGGTAAGTCGTGGAAAAATTGGTGTGCATTCCCGATCCGTTCCAATCCACGTCTTTGCCCAACGGCTTACAATGCCAGTTCACATCCACTTTGTAACTTTCGCAAAGGCGCATCAGCAGATAGCGTGCGACCCAGATCTGGTCAGCGGCAGTTTGGGCGCCCTTGCCGAAAATCTGAAACTCCCATTGGCCTTTGGCGACTTCAGCATTGATTCCCTCCAGATTGAGGTTGGCATCAAGGCAAAGGTCCATGTGTTTTTCGATGATTTCTCGTCCGATGCTGCCCACGCTGTCGAAACCCACCCCGGTATAATACAGCCCTTGCGGGTAAGGGAAGCCGGTATCCGGGAATCCCAACGGCTTGCCGTTTTGATAAAGGAAAAACTCCTGCTCGAAACCAATCCACACGCCCTGGTCTTCCGGAATGGTCGCGCGGCTGTTACTGGGGTGAGGTGTTTTGCCGTCGGGCATCAATACTTCGGACATGACCAATACGCCGTTGCGCCGGGTGCTATCGGGATAACACGCAACGGGTTTGAGCATGCAATCCGAACTGCGTCCTTCGGCCTGGCGGGTCGAGCTGCCGTCGAATCCCCAGAGGGGAAGTTCGGCGAGGGTGGGAAAGGATTTGAATTCGCGGATCAGGGTTTTGCTGCGGAGATTGGCCGTGGGTTCGTAACCATCGAGCCAGATGTATTCCAATTTAAATTTAGCCATGTGTTGTAGTGGTGCGCGCACAGCCTGGAGTATCCAGTCACTTGAAGCCAAGACCCGTTTCCCAACGCCAAGTTGCGCGACTCCATTCCAGCAGGTGCCGGGGTGCGCCGCAAGCACTTTGCGCGACGCGGTGGTTTTCGCATCGTCAGTGCGGCCTCGTTGCCGTCACTTTGCTGTGGTGAATTAGCGCCGCCATGCAGAAAGGTTGGTTGGAACACAGACGCGGCTTTCAGTCAGTTTCAGGCTTTTCTCCTTCGAGTGCTTGCGACACCATGCCGTCAGAACAAAGGCCGCAGGCTGGATGCTGAAAGTAAAAGACACTTTGCGCGCCACGGTGAATCTGACTTTTGATGGGCAAGTGATAAAAACCTACCACGGGTCGGATGCGCTGAAGCGCTTTGAGAACGAGGTGCAGGTGCTGAATTACCTGGAAGCTCAAGGGTGCCCCTTTGTACCCCGGCTTCTGGAGGCGAGCCGCGAAAAGCTGCAGATTATTACCACCAATTGTGGTTCCCGAGTTGAGCGGGTGGATGCCGACCGCGTGCGGGAACTTTTTGCCGAATTACAGCAGTACGGCGTCCGCCATGACGATCCCGATGTGCGTAACATCACTTACCGCCAGCAGGACGGACGGTTTTGCCTCATTGATTTTGAGTTCGCCACCATTTTGAGCAATGCGCCCAAGGCCAAACCGCAATGAGCCAACCCCGCACTGAAGTGATCCCTTCCACGTTGCGCTGGTTTGGCTGGACGGATTGCGGCCGCGTCCGCCAGAACAACGAAGATTCGTTCCTCGGATTGCGATTTGACGCGCAAGACGTGCAACGGTTGGGAAAGTTTGGCGAAGCTTCGTTGGCCCAGGCCGATTTCGCCTTTGCCGTCAGCGATGGCATGGGCGGCGCCAAGGCGGGGGAATACGCCAGCAACATCGCCGTGGAAAAAATCACGACGTTGCTGCCGCGTTCTTTTGCTCAACGCGCCGCGGGTTTGAGCATTGGTGCGGAAGATATTTTGGCCGAACTTTTTACCCAGGTGCATCGCGCGCTGGCTTATCTGGGGGGCAGCTACGAAGAATGTGCCGGAATGGAAACGACGTTGAGTCTGTGCTGGTTTACCCCCGAGTGGATGTATTTTGGTCATGTGGGCGATAGCCGGATTTATTACCTGTCGCAGCGCGATCAAACCATCAAACAGATCAGCCACGATGACACCCACGTCGGCTGGCTGTATCGCCAGGGAAAGATCAATGAACGCGAGGCGCGCACCCATCCGCGGCGCAACGTCCTGCAAAAAGCCCTCGGTGGAAGCAATCAATTTGTCGACCCGCAACTCGGCGCGGTGGGCTTCGAGTCCGGCGACCGGTTTTTAATTTGTTCCGACGGCCTGATTGAGGGGCTTTACGAGCATCACATTCTGGATTTGATCCGGTCAAACTCTGGACGTTCCGATTACCATCCCGCGCGCGAGTTGGTGTTGGAGTCGGTGCGTAATGACGGGCACGATAACACCACGGCACTGGTGATCGAGGTGGGGTAAAGTCGTATTCCTGGCTGGCGAAATGGAAAATGGTCGGAGCGACAGGATTCGAATCGGAAACGACCGCGTTTCGATTTTCGCAACTGGAGCATAATCGCCCCGTCTTTATTCACTATTCTCGACTTTTTGCCGAGATGACTTGCGAACAGTTTATTCGCAGTTGCGAACACTTTACTGTCAGGGCGTGTCAGGAGTCCTTTTACATCCAACCGACACGTTTCAACCGACTGGAATCACCCTGCCAAAAGACTTTTGGAGTTGCCAGCACAAACGAAGGCGTAGCACCACCACATCACTGACGCGGCTCGCCAGCATTCTCCAGCCGGTCGTCCACGCCATTCTTGTTGGCGTCCACGAAGCCTTGCAGGCGACCGTGACGGTGAGCGAGAAACCAGCCGCCCACCGCCACGCCCACGCCACCAAGAATCAATAGCTCGTTTCCAACCACAAGCGTCGGCAACACCATCAACGCCAGCCCGCCGGCCGTGATCGCCGCGCTGGTCGTCACGCTGCCGATGAGCAGCTTGAGCGGCGGGTAAAACATGGACGCCAGGCCGAACAAGAACATCGCGACACCGACCCACACGATGCCTTTCAGGCTGGCGAGCTTCGCGCCGAGTTCACGGGCGGTGTCCTTCTGCGCCGCGCCAAGTTCCGTCTTGGCCCGCGTCTCCTCGCGCTCAACAACCGGCATCGGCGCGCTCACGACCACAGCCGCGGCGTTCGACGTGCCGGATTCCAACCGCGAGCCGGGCGGCACGGTGTAGCTCCGTGTCCGCACCGTCTCTTGATCCTGCCGCGACACGGCCGCCGGATTGTCCGATTGCACAACGGTTTGCTCAATGCCCTGAGTAGGTTTGCTCAGTGTTGTGGCCTTGCCGCCCTTGAGCGGCGCAGTGCCGGCACAGCCGCACAGCAATCCGACCGACGCGATGACGGCGAAATCAATCAGGGTGAAATTCAATCGTTTCATGCTTCCTTCCTTTCCTGGAATCGCCGCAACTCAAACGCGCATTCGTTCAGCGCGGCAGTGTTGTGATCAATACAAACCGCCAGCTTCAAACTCGTCTCGTTCTGCTTGTCGATGATTTGGGCCAGCGCCGCGTGATGCGACTCGCGCGACTCCTTGTGATCAGCGAGCACGCTTTGTAGTTGGCGCACGAGCCAGTAAATCACGATTCCGCCGCCGACCAGCAGTAGCAGGAACGCGGCGAGGAACAACCAGCGGTCATTCATGCCGGCGGCGTGATCCACGGCCTTGAGAAATTCATTCGGGTTCATGTTCGTCATGGCTCAACTCCGCACCAGCCGCACCACGCCGCCCTTGCGATTCAGCAGCGTGCCATATTTCGCCAGCATCGCCTGGGCGACGCGGGAAATGACCGGGCGCGTGTCGCTCTTGTCGTAACCGGTCTGCGTCGTGCCGACATTCTGATATTTCAAGCCCTCGCCAGCGGGCGAAGCGGTGCGGTCAGCGACAATGAGTTCACGCGCCATCTCGCACGTCGCCTGAATGACCAGCTTGGGCACGACGTTGCTCGCGACCGTGCCACCGCCATCGGCGTCAGGATCGTGGCAGTTCTCACGCGGCCACTGGAGCGATTGCTCCTCGTTCAGCTTGCCGCCGTCGAACTGGAATTGAGAATCAATCAGCCGCGTCGCCATCACGAGCGCGGCCTCCTTCTTGCCGGTGGTTGCGCCCGTCCACGCCGTCGCATACAAGTGCCCGTCGTGGTAGGCGTCGCCATCGGCCGCGTTCGCATACGAGTTGGCGTCCACCTTGCCCGTGCCGTCTTCTTTGATGAGTGTCAGAGCCATAAATCAAACTTGGATGTCGATGCGATACACGTTCGAGAACGGGCCGACCTCCGCGCCGTTGCGATAACGCACCTTGAAATCGAAAGTCGTCTCGTTGTTTGCCGCCATCGGGTAGTAGTAGCCAGGATCACCACTCGACACGGTCGCGTGCTGGACGAACGGGCCATTGTTGAGACTTAGCCAGACTTCCATCTGCGCAATCGGATGGTCGGCATGGTCAAACAGCCAATCAATGTAAACGTCCCACCACCCCGGTTCGGTGGATTCCCATTCGGGATTGCCACCGTTGATCTCCGGCGGCACGATTGCTTCGTCAGGGCGGACAGCGTTGCTTCGGTGCGTGATTTCCTTGCCGCTGGCATCCACGCCAACGATGAAATGCGGCTCGCCACCGCCATCAGGCGCGAACTGTCGGGCGTCGCCATACATCCAATAATCCTCGGGCATGAAGTAGGACGCACCGTTGTCCAAACTCAACCAGACGTTCCACTTGTAGGGATTCGCCAGAGTCCAGTCCCATTGCAACAGGGACGGGTAGGCGGGCCGCAGCACCGGCGCGGGCAAAAGGCGATGCCGCCGCTTTCGGCGGCGGTCTTGCAGCCACTTTGCCAGCCAGCGGCTACGACTCAGCAGTTGGAGCGGTTTGGTCATCGCGTGTCTGCGGTTGGCTGTCTGTCGAGACGGATTCAGCGGGCTTCGTCGCCACGGGTTGCACCGGCTCGACGTTGCCAACGACGATCGGCGGCTTGTCGGCCACGATTAAAGGGCGACGCTTGCGCCGGATGATGGGATAGAGTTCGTTCATCGCTTTGCTTCCGTGGTTCGTGCCTCGCTTGCCGCAACCTTCTCGTCGCGATACGTTTTCAATCCATGACCGAGGCTGGTCAGGTTCGCGAATTGAACCGCTTCCTTTTCCGTCCGGCAGAGCATCAGCAACTCCACCTTCGGCGAGCCGAACTCGCGTTCCACCGCCACACCCCAGGGCGCGGCAGGCGTCAGACCGTGATAGATGGGGAAGAAGCGGTTCACGGAAATACCAAGAAGCGCGAGGCATGGTTTCAGGCCATGCCCCGCGCCGTGACTCAGTTGTTGTGATCAATCGCGACGATGCGGACGTTCTTGTTCTCGAACACCCGCGTCCAGTTCGCGCCGTTCTCCAGTTCCGCGTTAGTCGGACTGTCGCCCGCCACCGCAGCCGAAGTGAACTTCACACCGCGAGGATGCAGGATGTAGCGGCGGCGGTTGATGAGCAGCGTGTCGCTGTCCAACGCCTGCCGCGCGATCTCCACACCCTCCGTGCCGATGCCGCCTTGCAACGGCGTGGAGTCGAGCGGTGCAGCACCCTTGGCGAACGCGCCCGGACCGAACAGGTAGCTGGTGTAAACCAGACCGCTGGTCGTGCCGTTACGAACCGGCATCGAGTCGTCCACGATGACCCGGCGACCTTGGAAGGTCGCAATCTGCGCCTTGCCTTCGCTGTCGGGGATCATGTCGATCAAGTCCAGCTTGCGCAGCGCGGCTTCCGTCGCCGAGTGAAGCGCAATGGCCGTCAGCCGGTCGCCGCGATCACCCAGCTTCACGGTCGCATCCACGAAGGTTGCGCCATTGAGCTGCGTGGTGGACGACACACCGCCGGTCGCTTCCGCCGCGATGGACAACTTGTTGCCGGCCATCGTTGCCGCCGCGAAGATGCCCTTGAGGGACGAGATGACCAGCGACTGATCGGTGCGCGCCCAATAGTCCGCCACCAGGTCAATGATGGCCTGCATGGGATCATCGCCGGAGACCACCTTTGCCAGATGGTTGGCGCTCCATGCCTGCGCGTCATTGTGGATGCGGGCAATGTCTTGGTCGCTGGTGATCTTGTTGACCACGAGCGGTGCGCTGTCGCTCAGGATTTGCCGTGCCGCCGTCAGGTCTTTCCAGAACGGCATCTTCACTTCCCGCCCGCCACCGGCTGCCAGTTCATCGAACTCGGGCGAGTTCTCGATGATGCCGCTTTGCACGAAGGCGGACAGGGCTGCCGTCCGCTCAATCGCATACTTCTCAAACGTTGTTGGGATAATGATGTCTGCCAACGCTGTCTTTGCCATAACTCAAACCTTTCTCTTGTGATCCCATCAAGCTGCTGCTTTCAAGCGCGCCGCCAGACCGGGATCGGATTTTTGCAGTTTCATTTGCTCCGTGACGTTCCACGTTTCCTTGCGGAACGGATTACGCACGGACCGGTTTGAACCCGTCCCACCCCCGGCAGGATTGCCGGCAGCCCCGCCACCAGCGTTGGATTCGAAAAGATGCGGAGCGTCGGTGGTCTGCGCGTCCACCCACTCCTCCAAAGTCATCGGCGTCACGCCGTCTTTGCCGTAACGCACGGTTGTGCCGTCCGACTCAAAGGCGCGCGGCGCACCATTCACCAACTTGAACACTGTGCGCGCTCGCGCCGTGATGTCCGGGATGGCGGTAGGACGCAGCCCGCGTTTCGTCGCAGCGGTGATGATGCCTTGGTCAATCTGGATCGCCGTCAGCCGCGACGTGAGCGTGTCGCGCTCCGTCGTGAGCGTCGCCACCTGCTTGTCCCAATCGGCCTTGAGCGACTTCACGCGATTCTCGACGACCTTGTCCACTTCACCAGCCTTGAGCTGACGCTCTTCTTCCAGCCGTTGCTTTTCGGCAGCGAGCTGGCGCACTTGCTCGGGATCAATGCCCTCGAATCGCGTGTTCAATTGTTCGAGTTGCTTCCGCAATTCGATGTTGTGGTTGCGCATCTCATCGGCCTTCGTCTTGTCCGTCGCGCCTTCGGCATCGAGGATGAAAGCGCCGTCGCGCTCGACGTAAAAGCCAGCTTGCTCCGCAGGGATTTCTTCCCGCTTCGCGTATTTGTATTTCAGTGCCATCGTGTTTCCTTTCTCGTTCGATTTACAATTCCACCGCGATCCAACCGCACAGCTTCACGCCGGGACTCAACTGCCCGTTCGCGTATTGATGCACGCGAAACCAAACACAGGTGGAATCCGGCCACTCGCCATCCTCACCCGGCCCATCCCACGAGCCGTTGACGGCCAGATAGGGAGCGTTGAGGTAAACCAAATCTTCGTTCGCAACCGCCGTGAGATTGAGACACGTCACGAACCGCAGTTGCGCCAGCGGCTTTTCCACATCGCCTTTCAACGGCGGCGTGGCCCACACGAACCATTTCGTGCCAGCCGGGATGTCTTGCCCGGCGCGGAAGCCGATAAATCCAGCGTTCGTCGTGAACGGCCCGGCATCATTCACGGTGAGCGCGCCATCCAACCACGTCACCGCTGCGGGCACGACCGTAGGATTCGCGGCATCACCAGCGATCGTGCGGTTGCGAACCACCATCGTCATCGCCTTGTGTCCGCTGACACGGCGCACCGTGCCATCAGCCAGCAACACCTTGTTGTTCTTCGCCCAGGCGTTCCACGCCCGGCGTTGATCGCGACTCAGGGTTTTCCACAGACTAGAAAGTTTCATTTCACCACTCCTGTTTCTTTGTTGGAATCACCAGCCGGAGTTGCCGAAGGTGCAGGCGAACTACCCACTAATCGTTTTTCTTCCTCGTTCGTGCGACCGGCGGGCATGACCTCACCTTTGCGGAACAGTTCGAACATCGTGTCCCGGCTGATTGCACCAGCCTGCCACGCGGCAACGACAGCGGTGATCTCATCGCTCGCCATGCCCTTCGTGCTGAAGTCGCTGTTTACAGTGACGAGGACGCGGTCTTCACCGATGGCTTCCGGTGTTTCTTCCGTGGAGTTCCACCAATAGACCCAACCCAGCACGGCGGTCAGCGAATCGCTGACGCTGAACGACACCGCAGTCAGCACGGAGTTTTCACCGGACTGACGCAGTTCAATCGCATCGGCGGATTCACCGACACGTTTCTGCGCTTCGAGCATCCGCGTGCCGAGGACGGCCATCAGCCGTTCATCACGATCCATCGCCCGTTCAAAGGTCGTCAGACCTTGCCCGGTAAATTCCAAGAACCCAGCGGTTGCACCCGGAGTTTCCGCAACCCACGCCGTCGAAGAACCGATGCGGAGGTTGGAACTCTTATCGAAACCACTGACCCACGCCGTCGGCAGGGCGGTGAAGTGCAGACCGTGCTTGTAGTCTGCGTTGAGACGGTAGTGATCGAGATTGACGGCGATGATGTCGGCCAGCGGGAGCTTGTCCACGACCGGCAGAGAGTGACGCGGCCCATGAAAGACGAATGGAATCAGCGGCAACGGCTTGCCAAGGCGAAGCGGGATCCTCGTTTCCACCTTGGTCCACTCGGCTTTTCCACGTTTGGATTTCTTGTTCCCTTGTTGCCAGATTTCAACTTGATACGACCACCCGACTTTTTCACCGGACTCCGGTTTGTGACCTGGAGCGAGTCGGAGGATTCGCAGTTGTTCAACCTCATCAGGATCGAACTCGTCACCATCGGTGACTGGACGTTCGACTTTTTCACTCAGGACGAGAAGCGTCAGGACATTCCGACCGTTCACACGTTCGGTTTTCCAATTCAGGATTTGTTCGGCGGTGTAGAGGACGGCATACGCACGCTGTTCCACCTGGTCTTCCCAATCCACCAACGACCCGGCGCGACCGACCGACACAACTTCAGTCACGACGTTTTTCGCGTAGGCCGACAACGACGTGCCGAGCATGTCGGCGTCATCCACGAATGCGGCGAGTGCCTTTCCAACACCGGCGGAGTCATCAGGTAGTTTGAACGTCGGTTCACGACGGAAGATCAACCCCACGAAACCATCGGCGGTGCGTGCCGTGGCATTGAAGAATGACGCACGAGCACGATAGGCGTCGTATTCGCCGGAACTTTGGGAATCGAGTTTCGGGAGATACCGTTCGCCGGCGGCTTTCACGGCATCTTCACCGGCGAAGACATCACGCGCCCGCAACCACGCAACGGCGTTCGCATCGTAATCGGGATGTGTGGAATTGACCGGCACGCGCGCACGGTAGCACGCGATTTTTTCGACCTCGCCTCGATGTGCGACAGACACCACGAACCCCGACGAACACCGATACCGTTGCTCCGAACCGTCACGAAAGATTTTGCGATGATTTCAACTTGACGGTTTTCAGAACGGCGACGCCGCAGGCAATTCAACGCTCCTGACCGCTTCGTTCGCTCGCCGGCAGGCATCGGTCGTGCCAGCCTGCCGCAGGCGCAACACAGGCTGTCACGCCCGCTGCTGATCTGCCGTCGAGCTGCCACTTCGCTTCGGACAAAGACAATGATGGTGTGACGAGCCTGTCGGGCTGGCGGAGGTTATCGTCGCTCGCAGCCTTCAGCGCTGCCGGGCGTCCCCACCGGGCTGTGCTGTGTGTCTCACAGAAATTGTGATGAGACACACAGCACATCCCGGTAGGGCCGCCAGGCGTTGGCACACACTGGTCGGCGTTCGTTGGTTGCGTTGGCAGTCGGCAGTGTCGGGGCTTTACTTCCAGCGTGTCACGCAGCCGTTGCAGTGGTGGCACGCTCTCGGTTGTCCTTCATCGTGGCGTCCGCAGTTGCCGTGGTGGCAGCCGTTCATCTGGCGGTATCTCGTTGTCACCGGCTGGGCGCGTCCGTCCCGCCGGCCAGAGCGGCCAGTGTGAGCCGCTTCGCGGCTCACCGCGCCTGACGGCGCAACCACGCAACCAACGGCTGCTGGTTCTGCTGACGGTTCACAGGGTTGCTCCACGCCAAGAACTCCCGACTGCCAAACGCTGGTGACAGCTTCCCGCGCCAGACTTCCAACCCCGGATTCTCACCAACGACCTTTGTGCTCTCCACCACGCCAGCGCAACGTGTCATCACGGTTTCAAACACCGTCCGCCCATCGAGCAACAGACGCGCCTCCAGCGGAAGTTGCTTCATCGTGTCGGTGAACTTTGGAAAACAACGGTTAATCAGGGTGTTTTTCGCTTCTCCATCGAGCTTGCCCCATTCCCGCCAAGTCGCGCACGCCACAAGATCAAGATGGACTGCTGTGCCTGTCGCGTAGTCACACTTCATCCGCGCCGCACTCATCACGCCTTGTAGCACTTTGAACCACGGATGCGGTTTGCGCTCGTTGGTCGTAAAATACTTTCTCCGGGCTTCCGCAATTTGTTGCCCCTGCGCAAACGTAATCTCCCCGCGCTTTTCTGCGGCCACATCCATGACTACCGGCAATCGCTCAACGGGTTTTCGCCACACCAACTCTTTCGTAACAAATTCCGTCCAGGATGGATTCAACCCGACGGTTGCAACTTGCGCCGACTCGACGCTCCCAAACCACGGCACAGGGATCGCCTGCCACATCACACAGGCATTCGCCGCACTGTCGAAACAGTCCATGCACTGCTCCACGCAACTTTGCTTTGCCATGACGGCATTCTCCTTGAATTAACTCGACCACGCCAGCCTGCACGCTCTGTTCAACCACCTCGACAATTCGTGCGTCATTTGGCGTTCGGAACACACGCAGCCAGGTGAACTCGTTCGTCGCTGCCAATTTGAACGCGCTTCGTAATTCGATCATCCTTGAAAGACAAAGATGGCTCGCTGCGCTCGAAGTAATGTCAGTTCGCGCTCAACGCTGTTCGCGTGCTCAACCACCACGAGGCGCGCAACCATTCACGGTTTCCATTTACGAACGTCACACCCGCGTGCGCGGATGCCTGACGCTCACCATCGCCCCTACGGGGCTCGGACGGGCCGCTTCTCGGATTTACGAACGTCACGCTCGCGGCCCTTTCGCTACAGCGCGCACGCATCGAACGTCGCAGGTTGTCGAGCGCTGGTCGTGCATTCCAACCGTTCAGGTTGGCGGATGTTTTAGGCGCGCTGTCAGACATAAAGATGGAATGACGCAGGCTCGTCGCTTCGCTCCTCGAATTGCAAGGTAGCCAGTGCGGGGCGCACCCCGGCGTCACAGAGCGGACACTTGCGCGAGCCGAGCCTTGCGCTGACGCGCCCCTGGTCGCCCATCGGCTTCGGCTCGCGCCAAGTGACGCGGTTCGCCCAGATGACAAGCTCACCGCTTCCGCACTGTTCCGCCCGCACCACTGGCCGGACTCGTCAGCTTTCCGTCCGCTCCATTCGCTGCCGCGACCCGCTTCGCAAGCTACGCGGACGCTTTCGCTCATTCCGACGGCCGCAAACTGCCGAGACCGGCACTGACAGCGGTGCGCCCAAAGCTGCGAGACAACACTGGCCGCGAGGCTTCGCCGGGCCAAGACACCAGCAATACGGCGCGAGGCTTCGCCTATCGCCGAGGACACCAGCAATAGCCGTGAGCACGGCGCGTTTGCTCCTGCGTCGCAATCCGCGCCGACCTCACTGATAAAACCAAGTTGGTCTGAGACTTCGTCGTCAGGCTGCGGGCGGTGCTGCCGAGCGCGCCCATGCACCCATCGCGTCGCAGCCCTCGCCCTCCGCTCTGCCGTCGAAGACTCAGAATCGTTGGCTTCGCGCTGGCGCGACTGCGCCGGGACACGCACCAGCAGACCCGGCCAAAGGCATCGGCTCGCGGCGGGTTGTCACGAACGATCGGCGAGTCTTACGGTGCTCGTTCCTGCGCGCCTGTGGCCTCGCCTTGCTTACCGGGGCTACACACAACACATATTGTGCGTTCGTTCCGCTCGTGCCTCGCTTCACACCTTTATTCCTGATCGCCCCGACACTCCTCACTCGTGAGCCGCTTCGGTGCGGGAATAAAGGATCGCACAATATGGCGTTGTGTGACGCACCGCTGCTTCACTGTCACGCTGATTGCTTCCCGGATTCCCCATCCGGCACGCGACTGCCCTCGTCGCGTGGCAATCACCGCGCCAGTTCGCAGGCATCGTTCGCGCCAACACCGCCGCTCGCCTGAAAATGAACAGCCGGGTCTGCTTACCCCAAAGCCCCCACCCAACCCCAATGCTAGACCCCTTCCGTCCCCAAGTGGTCGTCGCTGGAAAATAGTTGGCTCGCTTCGCTCGAAAGTGGGGAAACGGTTTTTTGTGTCGGGAGCTTCGTTTTCAGGTCCGGCTTTTTCTGACTCTGCGTTTCTCTCCATCGCCCTCATGGCGTCAGCCCAAGACCAGCCCGCCCACTCGTGGCGACCTTCTGAAGAGCACTTCCACGGGGGAGGGCTGGGGCTTCCGCTTTTTCATGAAGGGCGACGGACAGAAGACGCAATGCAGAGCAGAAAAAAAAGACCATGAAAACTACATCACAAAAAAATAACTCAGGGGCTCGGGAGCAGATCCGCAATATCGAGCAGACAAACACCAACACCGAAGCCGCGCCGGTGGCGCAGCCGGAGCGCAAAGACAATCGCTTGCCGATTGATTCGGAAGTGAGGAAGCAGAACCGCACGTTGCCGACCCCGAAGGTGTTGAACCTTTTGTTGACCACGTTGCCGGACGTTTACCGCGCCGCCGAGGTGGTTGGCAAGTGGGTTTGGGTTCGGTTCACCGAGCAGCCGAACGCCGAGATTCGGCAGCAGTTGGCGCAGCTTGGCTTTCATTGGAATCGCGAGCGCCAAGCGTGGCAACACCCCTGCGGCCAGTTCCGCTTGAGCAGCAACAACGACCCGCACGAGAAGTATTCCAGCTACCGCCCCGCGAGCATCCGCCGCAGCGCCAAGAAGCAGCCCACCGAGACGGCAGCCGCCTGATTCAACCGGGGCGGGCAGCACCCGCCCCCAACTCTCCCAAGATTATGACGAACTCCTACACACTCAGAGCCGGTGACGTTGTCGAGTATGCCGGCCAGCGTTGCCGCGTCATTCGCGTGAGCGAATCCGCCGCCCTTGTCGCGGTGATTCAGAAGCCGCGCACCATCACCCCGCGGTTTGGCAAGCCGGTGACGATTCAACCCGCGCCCAAGCTGGAGCGCATTTCTCCAAACTCCGAAATCCCCATCCTTAACCGCTGACACCATGAGCAACTATCCACTCGAATTGAACGAAGCGCCGACCAATACCGGCGCATGGCGTGGCGTCTATTTCGACGGCCCGCAATCCGACCAGAACCACGACGGCGACGAAATCCCGGTTTGGTTCGTTTACATCGGCGACGAGGAAGCCGAGCCGACCGGCCCGGTTTACAAGTGCCACAACTTCAAATCCGCCGAGGAATTGGCGCAACGCATGGCGCACGACCGCCGCTTGGAACTCATCCACGAAGGCAGCCCCGCTTGAAAGGAATCACACCATGAACACAGACGAAAACATCAATCCCGAAGAAGCACTTCGTGCCGTTTTCGGCGAACCGAAGCAGATCGCCGAAGGCATCACCGCGTTTGGCCCAGTGATTTACAGCTACACCCGAGCGCAGGCCGTTGCCGACGGTATGCAAGTCGAAGTGACCAAGACCGCGCAGGAGGCGGGAATCAAATTCCCCATGTTCCTGACTCGCGCCGTGTTCGACGCCTACGTTGCCGTGCCGCCCGGCGTGACCGGCCAGGACGAAGCCGGGAGGCTTTGGGATGTCGTGTGGATGACCCGCTTTGCCATCATGCGAAGCCACGGCCACACCGACCGCTTGCCCGTTGCGCTCTACGTCCGCAACGACAACCGCGCAGCGAAGCTGGTGAAGCTCATCGCTACTTGCGGCCCAGGGCAGACGCATCTAAATTGGGACACCGAGTAAGCGAAGCAGGTAGGCGTGGTCCCAACTGGCGTTGAGTTGCTTGCCCCGGATGCCGCGTTTCTTGGTGGCCTCGCGTTTCAAGAGATTGAGGGCCAGCCGCCGGAGCGTCGCCAGATTCTCAGCCGCGTATCCCGCGCGGGCCCGGCTGTCGTCCTCGCCCATCTGCACGTCCAGCACCCAGTGCAGGCTGTTTTCCACCGCCCAATGTCCACGCACCGCCCGCGCAAACGTCGCCACGTCCAGCGGCAGGCTGCTCAGATAATACCGCCGTTCCACCGTCTGCTTCCCTCCCGTTTCCCGGATGGCTTCCACCATTCCCACCGTCTGGAGCCCCTCCCACTTCGCCCGGTCGGCAAACCACTCCAACTCCGCGCTCTGGTAGTAGCGCCGCGTCTCCCCCCGGCCATGATCTTTCTCCACCGTTTGCAGCGTCGCCAGCGTCGCGGCGGCCTTGGACGGGCGCACGGGGCGGGCTTCGCGTTCGGCCACCGCCGCATCCAGATGGGCCTTCACTTCCGCATGCACCACTTCGTGATTGCCCTTGAGGGCCATCACATACTCCGCGTCGGCCTCCTTGATTTCTTTGGCGATCTGTTTCTGCGTGCCCATCGCATCCACGGTCACGATGCAGCCGGAGAGTTCCAGCGCCCGCAGCAGTTTGGGCAGGGCGGTGATCTCGTTGCTCTTGTCGTCCACCTTGAGCTGGCCCAGCACCAGCCCGTTGCCCTGCGCCCAGGCGCTGACGATCACCTTGCTGTTTTGATCCGCGTCCAGCGCGCGGCGCAGCGCCTTGCCGTCCAAGGCCACGATCTCCTGGGTCACCGCCACGCGCAGGCTTTGGGTCCACGCCATGAAACATTCGCCGAAGGCCTGCGGGTCCAGTGCGGCAAAGACGCGGTTGAAGGTGTCGTGGCTGGGAATGCCGTTCTTGAGCGTCAGGAAGGTCTTGAACCAGTCCTTCTTGGCCTTGCCGAAGTCTTCCATGTCGTTGAAGGACTCGCCGGCGCAGAGCAGCGTGCAGATGGCGATGGTCAGCACATCAATCAATTCGTGATCCTTGGTGCGGTTGACGCGTGGATCAGGGAGGTTCTTGAAGTGTTCGATCAAACTGAGTTTGGGATGCGTCTTGGGCATCCCTCCTCAGTTATCCAGTTCCAACCCCAAGTACAGAGAAAAATCCAGTAAATCTCGGAATTTAGATGCGTCGGCCCTGACTTGCGGCCCGCTGGACATTGACGACCCCGCGCCAGCCATCACCGTGATGTTGCCGGACGAGGACTGAACCTCCCCGGTATTTTCCAGCCCGCCGCGATGACACCCTCGCGGCGGGCAAAAATTTTTCGCGGCTGACGCCTTGAGGTCGTCAGCCGCGCAGCCATTCGACTATTGAGGATTCACGCCATCCCCAAACCCCGGCGCTGGTGCTACTCGCACCAGACCGCGCCAAAGGTTGCAACCTCTGGACACCGTGGAGCGGCGACACCAAGGAACTACGCAGGATAGACAATATCGCCACTAAGCGGTAGCCTCCGTGCTGCTCATGAGAAAACGCGACCACAAGACGATTTACACGGATTTCAAAGACGACCTAAAAGCTCTCGGCGATCTCTACGAGAAAGCGACTTTTGGTCTAAACGCCCAAAAGGTCGAGCCGACATTCCATTCTAGTTTGGCAGAAATCGTTTTCCACCGTGGCTATGTTGCCTTTGAAGTTTTCCTGTCGACGTTGTTTGTCGCATACATCAACCAGGACTCTGCGGCGTTTCAGGCTGCCTACGAACAGCAGGCAAAGACATTTATTTCTAACAGATTCGGCCCTTGGTGGGGGGAATCGTTTCCATCTGACTCCCGAGAAGCATGTTAATGTTACTGACGTTGAAATGTTAATTGATCCAAAGGGATTCAACCTCACGTTTTCTAGCACCAAGGAATTGCTAGAAACCACACAGAGTTGGTTGTCGGTGAAGCATCAAACTGGATTCGCAAGCCTTACCCACGACGATAAAGTATTCATGGATGCCGCTCGAGCGGTCCGCAACTGTGTGGCTCACCAAAGCAATTCTTCATTTGACAGAATGAACACCGTCTTAGCTACTCTTTCGCCAGCGGGCATCTATGCTGGTTTGAGAAGGGGCGGGAAAAAAATCGAAGATCCTGGCGCGTATCTTAAGGCCGATAGTGATGGTCGCCCGCGTGCCATTGTCTATGTCGCGTTTCTGGATCGCATTGCCAAGATGCTGAAAAGTGTTTGATATGAAGTGCGACTTTTCTACAGCCCCCGCAATTTCCGCTCGCTGATCGTCCGCGATTTCGTCGCCACCAAGTAACGCAGGCAGTCCGCGCAGTCATCACCCCCAACGCCGTCGTCATCGGCGTCAATTTTCAAAACGTCCTCTGGCCGGTTTGGATCGTGTTGCAATGTCGGCAATGTCTCAATCAGCCGTCCGCACCGTTGATGAATGAATAGCGTGGGCCGGATGTTGGCCTCGACATCACCGAACCGAGTCATGATTTCCGCCCACCCGTTCAATCGGTCGGTGTTTGCCGGGCGTAGTGTGATGCCTTGCCTTGCATACTGCGCCGCCACCGTCGTGCCGTCGCTTTGCCGTGAGAACACGTCCGCGCCGGCCACGAACCGTTTCAGGTCGCCGAGTTCCAACTTGCGATCGCCGATCTTGTGCCGCGCGAGCATCGCCTTGATTGCGGGCGCGTGACGTTGCGGCAACCACAGCCGCTCCGCGTGTTCGTCCACGACGAACAGGTTGCCGTCGCCGTCGGTGCAGCCGAGCAGCACCACCGTGTAGTGCGCGAAGCCATAGTCCATCGCGCAAAACCATTCCCGCGCCCGCGTGTCGTCGAAGTCCTCGACGACGTGAACCTCGCGGCGCAGCGTCGTGAAGAACTGGCCGGCGGCGATGTCCCAATCCCCGTCGAGCCAGGCACGACGCTGCCAGCCGCTCAATCCTTGCAACACCCGGATGTATTCCGGGTTGTTCCAACGATTGTCCGTCACGCGGGCCGCAACAAACCGCGTCTCCGTCTCCCGCCGTTCGAGCATCGGCGCGACAAACCGTGTGCGATACCACGCGTGACCGACTCCCCCCGGGTTTGTCGTGGAATAGATGCGAGGACGCCAGTTCGGTTTGCTCGTGCGGCAGCAGGTCGTGATGTCCTGGTATTTGCGCGCGGTCAAAGTCGTGGCCTCCTCGATCCCGATCACGTCGTATTCCAGCCCGAGATACGCATCAATGTCCTTCTCGTTCTGGAAATGCCCGGCGATGATGCGCGAGCCGTTGTTGAAGGTCAGTATGCCCCGGAACGCTGAGAACTCGTGACCGAGGTTCGTGAACAGCTTCCGGCGCAGATCCTCGAAGTGTTCAAGGTTCGCTTTACCGACCTTGCGGAGCAGCAGGCATTTCAAGCTGGGCACGCGCTGGCAATCGTCCACGCCCATCTGCGCCAGCAGCCAATGCGACTTGCCGCCACCACGCGCGCCACCGTAGCCGATGGCCGTAGGCCCATCAGCCCGGTCGCACATCCGCGCCGCCGCGCTGGCGACCAGTTGCCGCTCCTGCAACACCACGTCCGCCCGCTCAAAGCGTTGCATCTGATCCTTCGGGCAACCAGCGCGGCGTCCGACCATGAAATAGCGTTCCCAGGGTGTCATGGCGTTTTCCCTGGGATGAGTGGCAGGGCCTCGACGTCCACCACTTCTCCGGGAAGTGGTTCGCCGTAGATTTTTTCCAGCGCCACCGTGACCTCGACGCGCACTGCCGGCAGATCGTCGCCCTTGCGCTGCTCACCGTTCGTGCCGAGGCCCGTCGCCAGCCGCCCGAGCTTGCTGGCGATTTCCAGCATCCGGGCAATGTCGGCAAGATTGGCATAGACCTTCTCGCGCTCCATGTAGGCATCCAGCCCGCGCTTCGCGGCGGCGATGGCTCGTTCGTGCATCGCCCATTCCGTTTCGCGAAGTTGCTGCTCGCGGCTTTCCCATTCCGCCGCCTTACTTCGTGCCGCGGCCTCGATGGCCTCGCGCTCGACCACCGCCAAGTGCGCCCCGTGCGCGGCCACGCGACTGCGCCAGTCGAATTTCGCGGCCCAGCGCTCAATCAAACCCTCACTCTTTCCCAACTGTTTCCCCACCGTGCGGGTGGATCGCTCCGGCCCGAGGCTCAGATACAAGCTGAACGCCGCGAACGCCTTGTTCGACTCACGCGGTTGTTGTTCAAACGGTAACGGCATGTTTCATCCTCTCTTTCACTTCATTCAAGGTTTCGGCCACGGACAGCCGTTCGCCATTCGGCTTCCACCAGTGGTATCGCTCCGGCGAATCAAACGGGATCACCAGCGACCCGCCCGGCGTCAGATACGGCAGCCGCTCACCAGCGGCGGACAGCGGTTTCTCCACCCCCAAACTTGGGACGCTTGGGACGGCGGTTTCCGAGTCCTTTAGCTCCTCTTGGAAATCCTCACCAATATCTATATGGGCGGTGGAATCCACTCGCGCACGCGCGCGTAACTCGGAATTACCCGTCCCAAGCGTCCCAAAATCGGCAACCAGGGAACTTGGGACGTTTGGGACGCCATTTTCCGACTCGGTTTTAGGCGTCCCAAGCGTCCCAGACTTGAAGGCGGTCAAAGCCGCCTTCACCGACCGGGTTGATGGCGCTGCCGACGGCGCTTTCAACCGGACGGTGAAAGTCCCCGGCTGCCGGACACCGGCCAGCGCAAAAATCCGCTTCCGATGCTCCTTGTCCTTCGGATGCACGCAGCAGCCGAAGCGACCGTCGGGATAAATCCGCAGGTGCTCGCCGGTGCGATCGTGTCCGCCTTCGGCACAGGCCGGACATCGGGCCTGGACGATGCCGCCGGGCAACTCGCGCACCTTTTCAAGTTTGGCCGCGTCCAAGCTCACTCGCTCACCCCCAGCGGTAGTTCGCCCACTGGCAAAAGCTGGACCTTGCGCCAGCCGCGATTCGACTTCTTCCCATCGCGCTCGATGGAGTGAGCCTTCGTCACATGGAACGCATCCAGCATGATGTCCGGCAGCGTGCGCTCGACGACGGCGGACGGCAGCGCGTTCCACCCCCTGTCGGCGCAGTATTCGGCATACGCCTGTTGGATTTCGCTCGTCGTGACGTCGCCGTATTCATGCCGCGTCATCCGCTCCTTCACGAACAGCCGCAGGCTGTCGCTTTCGGCCAGCAACGAATCCACCCGCCCGCGTTGCGCATCGGTCAGCTTGAAATCGCCGATCTCCGCGAACTCCGCCTGCAATTTCACGAAACCCGCCATCGCCCAGCGCAGAATCCCGCTGCCTTCCTCCCGCAGCAGCACATGGTCGAAATCCAGAATCCGTTTCGTCACCGGCGGCTTCTCGTAGCGCACGATCAGCAACCGCCGCCGCCAAGCGCCGGCATCGTCCTCCAGCCGCACCCGCAGCCGCGAGTTGCACGTCACCACGATGTTGAACGTGCCGAACATCTGGAAATCCCCGTTCAGGCCTTTGCCCTCGGCGGAAATTGGATCGCCGCCCACGAGCACCTTCAACATGCTCGCGCCGCGCTCCATCAGAAAATCGCCGCGCACGTCTGGTCCGATCAGCAACGTCTTGCCGCGATAGCGATACGTCTCGAATCGCTCGTGCAGACATTCCGTGCGCAGTTGGTAGGTGTTGTTCAGGCCGACGAGCGCCTGGACGATGCGCACCAGCGTCCCTTTGCCGCCGTTCGGCGTGCCGTCCACGATCAGGAATCGTTGCGGCAGGTTGTAGCCAAACAACGCCAGTCCGGCCCATCGCTGCAAAAGGTCTGCATCGTCCGGCTCGACGGCGGGGTAAATCAATTCGTTCAAGAAGCGCGGACACTCCGCCGCCGGGTCGAAAGCGAACGGCGACTGGTTGCGCGAATAATCCTCGGGCGCAAACCCGCCGAACTGGATGTCACCATCTTCGGCAAATCGAATCACGCCGTTGGCGACGTGGATGAACCGTTGCTTCGTCTTGAACGCACCGCGCTGTTCGACAATCCCTTTGAGTGCCGACACCACGGCGTTGAGCCGTGCCTGGGTGATCTGGATTTCCAGCGTGAACTGTCGCGACTCACGGCTAATTTCCAAAATCCGGCAGGAAATGGTTTCGCGGATGTTTTCCGGCGTGACTGTTTCCCACAGGCCCGTGCGGTCGCTGTAGAGGTAGAACGTCTTTTCGTCGGGATCGTAAAGCACGCGGTTTTCGCGTGCGTAGAGCGCGGCCCAATACCGTTCATTGATGCCCGTGACCTTGCCGTCCTTGTTCGTGTAGAACGGGCGGCCGTATTCCTTCGCCAGCGCTTCCGCCGCATCCCGCTCCGGCTGACCAATCCACGGCAACTCCCAACCCGCCGGCCATTGCACCTCGGCAAACTTCACCGTCACCGGCGGCGCGGCGACTAGCACCGCGTAATCCATCCCTTTGGGATGCCGACCGTAAATCGTTGAGAGCCGACCGTTGGCCCGCCACTCGAATCGCTCCGTTGTAACGCTCGCGGGAAATTCGCCCTCGATGCGCAGCCACACCATGCCGCCGCGACTGCCGCGCGAGCGCGTCGTGGTCGCCAGCGTGGGATTCGCGGCGAGGAACGCCGCCAAATCTTCATCGCGGTCAAAGTCCAGCGCGCACAGCCCGCCGGACATCTGCCCGAGATAGACCGCAATGTTGAACTCGCCCGATGCCAGGGCAAAGCGATACGCGGGCGTCTGCGTCGCCTCAAATGGCCGTTGCGTGTAAGTCACCGCTGGCATCTTCGTGCCGCGGATGCACGGCACGAGAAACGCATCGCCACCGAGCAACGACACCACACTGTCGAGTGGCGTCGTTGCGACGGCCAATTGCCCGTTCGTCGCAGTCTGTTCCATTCGTCTTATCCGTTGATGGTTTGGTAAAACTCGATGGCCTCGGGCGACACATGCACGCCCTTGAACCATTCCTTGAAATTGAGCCCGGCCAGCGACCGCACCCGCGACACCGCGACGTAAGCCTGTCCCGGCTCGCGCGCGGCGCGGATGTCCAGATATGCCGCATCCAGCGTCAGCCCTTGCGCTTTGTGGATGGTCATCGCCCACGCCAGCCGCAACGGGAACTGACTGAAGCTCGCCGAGTCCTCGTCGTTCTGGTCATACCGCCAGGTGAACCGCTCCACGCGGATCACCGCGCCGGTCTTGGTTCGCACCACCACCGCGCCCGGCTCGACGGCCTCGACCTCGCCGATCTGTCCGTTGACGAACAACGGTTCAGTCCGGCCCGGCTCGTTCTTGTTCACCGTGAACATCACCAGCGCGCCCGGCTTCACATGCAGCGTCGCCGGAGTCAGCAGATTGCGCGTCAGAAATGCCCGTTGCAGGTCCGGCCCGGTTTGCTCCGCGTGCAGCACGGCTTCGTCGCCCGGCAGTTCGGAAAGCTGGAAGTTGTTCCACTTGTCCACTTGCACGTTGTGCGTGAACAAGCGCGGCATCGTGGACGGCGGATTGCTCCGCACCCGCGCTTGCAGAATCCGCGCACTGTCACCCCACACACGACCGACGCGGAAATCTGCCAACGCCCGGACGAACGCGGCTTCATCCTGCCGCCGCACTTTTTCCAGCAGGAACGTGCGGAAGTTCGCCGTCGTCCAGGCCGGTGATTGAAACGCCCAATCGTAGCGCTCCGTCTCGCTCGTGCGCACCGGCGGCAGTTGCAGGAAGTCGCCGGTGGCAATCACCTGACAGCCACCGAACGGCTCATCGCGCCCGCGCAGCCGACGGAACAGATATTCGACAAACTCCAGTTGCCGCCCCGGCAACATGCTGATTTCGTCAATCACCAGCACTTCGCACCGCCGCACGCGATTGAACCCCGCCAGAATGGAGCGGCGCGGATCGCGTTCGAGTTGCGCGAAGTATTCTTCGTTCGACTGTCCCGCGGCCGGGCCGATCAGCATCCCGCAAAAGCGGTGGATCGTCATGCCGCCCACGTTGAGCGCGGCCACGCCGGTTGGAGCGGTGACGCTAACGCGGCGCGGACACTCCGCGATGAACTGGCGGAGTTGCGTGCTCTTGCCCGTGCCGCCCGCGCCGGTGAGGAAACAATTGTCCCCACCGAGCGCGGCGGCATGGAAACGGTTTTCCGGCGACAGCACCGCGTCAGCCAGCGCTTCGTAGCCGGTCCACCGATTCGTGGACAACATCTCAAGCTGTGATTCCGAGTGCATGGGCGATCTTCGCGGAAAGTTCCAGGTCGTTGCGCAGGTAGGCTTCCGCCTGCTTGCGGTCGTTGCGCCACAGTTCTGCGAAGGCTTTGCCGTCGCCGTTTTTAGCGCCCACCCCGAGGTGTTTCGCGATGCTGTCGAGTGAACCCCGCGCCTGCCGGTCGCCGAGCTGCCAGGCATCGCGCAGGTCAATCAGTTGGTCGCCCCAATACCGCCCACGCCGCAGGCCGAACGGCACGGACACGCGATGCTTCCACGAGCGCCGGAACAGAAACGGCAGGTCGAAGCCGAAGATGTTGAAGCCGATCATCGGATTCATCCGGCCCATCTCGCCGCGCGTCATCTCCCAAAACTCGCGCAGCGTCTTGGCCTCGTCATCGTGACCGATGACGACCAGCTTGCCCTCGTTGATGAAGTCCGGACCGGCTTCGCCGCGCGCATCAAACACCAGCATCCCGATCGCCACCACGCGCCCGCTGAGCGGGTCGAGTGCGGCCTTGTCGAAAAAGTCCCGGCGATGATTCGCTTCGGCCTCGGCAATCTTTTCCGCAATCTTCGCGGGGTCTTTGAGATTGCCCGTCTTCACTTCCGCCGGATCGAACGGTGGCAGTAACGCCGATAGTTCGCTGTCCGCCAGAGGCCCGGTTTCCACGTCAAAAATAATGGTCTGCACAAAATATCCTTCGGTTTGCACGGAGGGATGGAAGCCGGTGCGGCTTGCACCATCCCCCCGTGCGGTTGATTTGTGTTCATGGCACGGTTGCCAGTGCGGCTCGCACCTCAATAGGGCACGTCGTCGCTTTCGCCGGCAGCACCGCCGCCTTGCGCGGCCTGCCACGCTTCCAACGCGGCCATGAGCCGCTTGTCGTCCGCCGTCGGCTTGGCATTTGCCTTCGCCGTCGGCAGCCAGTTCGTGACGAGCGCGTTTACCTGCTCGGGCGAGAGGTCGCGGACCTCCAGACCTTTGCACCGGCCAACGTGGATCTTCGTCGCGAGCAAGTCGCCGCCGCCGTCGCTTGCCGGTTCGGCCCGGCGATAGCCGTTGCCATCCTTCGGCGGACGGTCTTTCATCCGCACGAACTTCCCGGACGGCTTGAGCGGTTGCGCCGCCTTGTCCGGCTGGATCAACGCGATGTTCGCGTAAACCTCGCCGTCGCTGTGCTCGTGGATGACCGTGATGTGCGCCGGGCGACCGAGCAGACTTTCGAGGTCGAACTCCTTCGCTTCCTCCGGCGTCATCTCGCGCCCCATCCATTTTTTGAGAAACGGCCGCAGGGCCGAATTCTCGTGGTAACTCGGCGTGAAGGGGGCAGACCACACGCACCAGGGCGTGCCGTCGTCCTTCGTGTCGCCGATCTCGAAAACGAACCGGAATTTTTCTTTCGGCCCGTATTGTGTCTGCACTGTTTTAAGGGGAGTGACATCCACGCAGACTGCCGACCCGGTGTATTCCGGGCAGGGCTGGAAGTTCCCGCCGTTTGTTTTGATACGCATAGTGTTAATGCTCCGTTTGCTTTGGTTGCTCCGTTGGTTTCTCCTCCGGCGGCAACACGCCGCGGAGGAAATTGAAGAAGGTTTCGGCGCGCATCGTGATCAGCCAGGGGGCGTGATTGCGGCGGTGGGCCACGACCCACGGTTTGCCGCCGCAATCGCCCTCGGCCTGCACGCAGGCATCGGTGAGGTTCAGGTTTTGCACCCGCTTGACCTCGACGTGCAGCCACGCGAGCGCGTCGCTGACCACGTCGGGCGAATCCGGCGAGCCGCTGAATTGCTGGCCGCGCCGGGCGTCGAATCCGTTCTCACGGAGCAACGCCGCGAACTCGCGTTCGCCCACCTTGCCTTTGCGCCGGGAGTTCACTTCGCCGCGCCTCCCGGTTGCACTTTCGCGTCCTGCTGTTTCTTGGCCCGGCGTTCGAGGAAATCCTCGACGCACTGGATGGCAAAGCATCCGGTGAGGATGCTCATGTTGAGCAGCATGACGCCGAGGAGGATGTTCGCGATGATGTTCATGTGTTTCCTTTCGTTTGTTGTTGTTGCTTGTTGACCGAAATGGGATTGCCGGTTCGTCCGTCAGGCGCGGCAGACACGGCATGTCTGCGCGAGGTGGGATTGGATTTCGCTCCAGCGGAAGGCGACGCGATAACCGAACTTGTAGTAGGGGATCATCCCGCGCCGCATCATGTTGTCCACGGTGCGCGTCGTGTTGCCGAGCCGCTTCGCGACTTCGCGCTTGTTGATGAACGGCTCGACGGCAACTGCGGCATGGAGCGTCGGCGATGGCGCTGGAGTGTTGGTGGAGACGACGCTCATACGCCGACCTCCCACGTTGCGATGCTGAGTTCGCGGGCAATCGCTGTCTTCAGCCATTGCTCCGGGGTTGCCCGGCCCGTTTCGATCTTCGTGACGAGCGATTCCGTGCAACCAACGCGCTGTGCCAGTTCCAGTTGGGTGAGGCCCAAGCGCCGCCGCGCATCGCGCATCGCCTGACCTCGGTTGGTATTCGTCTTCGGCATTTTCTTCTTCGGCTTCCCGCTTCATGCGATTGGCCGTCACTCCGTCGAAGAAGTTCACAACCCGCTTGGCCGAAAACGAAAATGCGCCCGTAAATACGGGCGCTTTCACGCTTTTGAACAGTTCACAGACCGTTCACGAATTAGTCATCTGACGCACTCTCCTCGTAGCGGTATTCCTCTGGGGGCGGGGAATCGTCGTTATCCTCGCTGGGGTTGTCGTCGGCAAACGCGCCCGGACCAGACCCCGGCTTGCGTTTGCGTCGCCGTTCGCCTTTCACCGCCGTCTGCATTTCCAAAATCGGCTTGATGTAGTTCTGGAGCTGCTTCAACGGCAGGCCAAATTCGCGCTCCAGTTCACCAACCCGCTTGGACATCTGCGCTGGCGAGCAGTCACACTTCTTCGCTGCCGCTCGTTGCGACAGCCCATCCATGACCGTGGCCATGAAAACGTCGTAAAGCGGTGCTTTCACACCCGCCCGCTTGCTTCGCAGCTTTTGCAGGATCACGAAAATGCGCTTGGCCTCGGACTGGTTCATGACCTCTCGGCTCTCGGGCAAATGTGCCGCAAAAAGCGCGGTGGCGTTCTTGGACGAATGCAGACAGCCTCCGGATTGCAAAGCTAAGTGTGATTCAAGATCGTAAGCACACGCGTTCCCCTTCGCTAACAATTCCAGCGCTGCCGCATCCGTGACTGGCTTCGGCGTCAGCAGGATGAATCCCTTGGGCAGCTTCGCCGCCAAATGCGCAATGGCGTCGCGATACCGGTCTGCGTCGGGTTGAATCGTCAGGAGCACGGGCATGGCGGGATTTCCCAGCGCGGCGACTTGAATCGTGCAGGGCGGGCCGAACGGTTTGGCCACCGCCGCGCAGTCCAGCGCCTTTGCGACCGCCCGCGCCAGCCGTCCCAAATCAACTTCCCAAACCTTCACATCCGCTTCGGTCAGCGGCATCGGCTCGCAGTCTTCGCCGCAATCGCACACGCCGACCAGAGTGTTGTCACGCGAGCGCACTCGATGGTTGCACGCACAGTGCCGGCCGCAGGGGATACGCTCCACGGTGCGACGCGTCTCACGCAGACAAACGGCGGCAGCCGCATCGAACGCCGGCCCAAACCAGCGTTTCCATGTCAATGCGGCTGCCGCCCCCGGTGCTGCTTCAACGATTTCCCACGGCGATGCCATTGGTTGTGTTCAGTCGGTTGGTTGCCGGTTCTTCCGGGCTGCGGAATCCATTCGCGGTCAGCCACCGATGCACCGCTGCCGCGTCACAATGCCGCGTCAACCGCAGCTTGTTCCCCTCGCGCACATAGACCATGCGCGGCTTCGGTTGCCCGGTGAAATACACCTCGAATCCCGCCATCATCAGCCGCCCCCGGTGCGGGATGGCCTCGCGTCCCTTCGCCTCGGCATAGGCAAACAGATCTAGCGCGGTCGTGCGTTCGCAGGCATCAAAGTCGTCATCCGACCAAACATGAAGTTCGACCAGCACAACCCGGTCTATCCCTTGTCCCGGCTCGACGCGCAGCGCTTCCGCGCCGTCTTCCCGCAGCGGTTTCAGCGTGAATTCCTTTCGCACGGCAAAATGGTCAGGATCACCAAAAAGACGCTCTCCGAACAAAAGTCGGAGCTTCCGCTTCTCTCGGACGGTTTTGGCGTGAATCCGCAATTCGTCACGCTCCGGGTTGTAAACTACCACAATGTCCCGCGCCGGCCGCAGATGCCGGACGCTGAATCCATTTCCATCCACCGTGGGCAGCCGCAGGAACGAATCACCACGCCGGATGAGAAACGAGAATTCTCCGTCCATTTCGTGCATCTCTATTTCGGTCACGCGCTCCTCACCGTCCCGTTCGTCGCCGAGCCAGCTATCGAAGTCGGCCTTGATGCGGCCAACTTCTTCCGCCGTCGGCAGGGTAAACGTCGCCCGCCGGTCCACGGCTTCAACGCAGCCGTGATACTCAAAGGTGCTCATGGCGGCGATCCGCGTTTCGTCGTGCTTCAACGCGAACAGCGCCGCATCCGCCAGCAGCACTTGCACGGCGATGTCGGCGAACGTCGCGGTCTGGATGCGCTCGATTTGCAGCTCGGTTTGCTCCACGGCCCGCAGCAACCGGCTTTTGCCCTCCGCATTGGACAACGCTTCGACGCTGTAAAGCAGCTCTACGAAGTGCTCCGGGAAGCCCGGCTTGCGTGCCGAGAGTCGGGAAAGCGCGGCGTAATACTCGCGGTCTTCCAGGTTGGGATCGGGGAGCACGACGTTTTCCGCCGTGAACTCGGGCTGGTAACGTTCCAACAGCCGGGCCAGCATTGTGCGCCCGATTTGTTCGAAGAACTTCGGCTTAGTGTAAGGTTTCATACTGCTTGCGTCTCAACTGCGCGCCCGGTTCTATGGTTTCGGGCGGGTGAGTCTCCTTGCCAACTAGCCGAAGTGGCCCTAATCTGGGCCTGCATTAACACTGCGGATCGGCAGCGAGCCTCGGTTTTGTTTGCTGATCTCGGTCGGGCCGTGGGATGCTCTAACATCCTGCGGCCTTTCCGTCTGGCCCATCCGGGCCAAAATTCGTTTAACTTTCCGGTTTCATTTTTTCTCCGTTTGTCGTGGCTGAACATCCAAAAAGTTGTCCTTTATTATTAACAGGGACAGCCAATGTCCCAGGCGGATGCTAATTTCGTGATTTTTCATCGCGTCATCCCTTCAATCGCACCCACCACCGCCTCCCAATCCACCTTCGGCGTCAGGTGACACCACGAAAACCGCAGCGCGCCCTTCACCCGGTCCTCGCTCAGGCCCATCGCCGTCAGCACATGGCTGGCGGTGTAGTTTTGCGACGTGCAGGCCGATCCGTTTGAAATGGCAACCTCATCCTTCAGCGCCAGCATCACTGCTTCGGAATCCAGCCCCGGCACGGCGATGTTCAGCGTGCTCGGGACGGACTTCGTCACGTCACCGGTCACCACGCCTCCCACTTTGGCGAAGGCTGCCAGCGCCTCTTTCTTGATGGCCGCACAATGCTCGTTGCGCTTTTCCGCATCCCGCGCCGCCAGTTCCGCTGCTTTCCCCAGGGCGGCGATCAATGCCACCGGCAGCGTGCCCGGACGCAAACCGCGTTCCTGTCCGCCGCCGAACACCAGCGGCGTCAGCGGTGGCCGCTCGTAACCACGCCGACGGGTGATGAGCGCGCCGATGCCTTTGGGCGCATAAATCTTGTGGCCGCTGATGCTGATGAGATCAATCCGCCGGTTCTGCAATTCCGGGATGCGCTTTCCAAAGCCCTGCGCCGCGTCCACATGAAAAAAGGCTTCATGCTTCGCCAGCGCCTTGGCGATCTCCCCAATGGGCTGAATCACTCCCGTCTCGTTGTTCACGTGCATCACGGACACCAGCAGGGTGTCCGCGCGCAATGCACCGGCAATTGCGGCGACGGTGACTGCGCCATCCGTGTCCGGCTGGACCAGCGTCACTTCAAAGCCATTCGCCGCCAGATGCTCCAGCGGCTCTAGCACCGCCTTGTGCTCAATCGCCGTCGCGATGATGTGCTTGCGTCCAGCCTTCTCGCCATGCGCTCGCAGGCCGAGGATCGACAGATTGTTGCTCTCCGTCGCGCCGCTCGTGAAAATCACTTCCTCACGCTGACAATTCACCACCGCCGCCACTTGATCGCGAGCGCGTTGCACCGCCTGCTTCGCGCGCGTGCCGTATTCATGCGTGCGACTGCCCGCGTTCCCAAATTCCTCGCGCACGAAGCGGAGAAATTCTTCTTCCACTCCGGGATCAACCGGCGTCGTCGCGTTGCAATCGAGATAAACAGGCATCGTTGTTCGTTAATGTTTAATTCTGTATGGGAAAGTGTTGACATACCTTTTGTGCCTGTCAATCTTTTAACAAACAACAGTTTTATGGAATCCATGTCCACTCTCAGCTTCCCGGTGATCCGCGGCATTCAGGCGGGGCGCGAATACTATGTCGCCATGTGGACGCTCCGCACGCTCAAGCAGATTTCCATTTTCGACGAACAGGAACTGCCGCCCGAGCTTCGTGCCCAGCGCACTTTGAACAAATCGCGCGTGCCGGAGATGGCCAACTACATGCTCGACAATCCCAAGGACTACATCTTTTCCGCTATCACCGCCTCGATTGATTCCGAGGTGGAGTTTGAACCGCTGTCCGGCAAGCCCGGCGAAAGCCGGCTCGGCACGTTGAAAGTCCCGATGGACGCCAAGTTCATCATCAATGACGGCCAGCATCGCCGCGCCGCCATCCTTTCCGCGCTCGAACAAAAGCCCGAACTCGGCAGCGAAACGATTTCGGTCGTGTTCTTCCTCGACATTGGCTTGGCGCGCAGTCAACAGATGTTCGCCGATCTGAATCGCTACGCCATCCGCCCCAGCCGCTCCATCGGCTTGCTCTACGACCATCGCGATGACCGGGCCAAACTCGCCCGCCTCGTCATCATGAAATCCGACATCTTCCGCGACATCGTGGATCTCGAAAAAAGTTCGCTCGCCCCGCGTTCCCGGAAACTTTTTACCTTGAGCGCCTTTTACAGCGCGTGTGCCGATCTTGTGCAGGAAGTCGCCACCGGCAATCTCGAAAACGACGCTCAGACTGCCCGCGAGTTTTGGGAGGCCGTCGCTCGCCAGTTCCCGGCTTGGACGCAGGTGCGCGACGGCAAGCTCGCCGCCAGCGAAGTCCGCGAGGGCTTCATCCACTCGCACGGCATCGCGTTACAGGCCATCGGCAAGGCGGGCAACGCGCTGCTTCGCGGCAATCCCAGCGGTTGGAAAAGCCGCCTCAAGGTGCTGTCCCAAATTGATTGGTCGCGCAAAAACGCCCGCTTGTGGGAAGGGCGCGCGCTCATCGGCGGTAAGGTGTCGAAAGTCACCACGAACGTCATCCTCACCACCAACGTCATCAAAAAGCACCTCGGTGTTGAACTCGATCCCGAGGAACAACGCGTCGAAGATTTGCACAGCCGGGGGAAAAAATGAAAACCACTCTCCGCCTCAATCCACTGCGCCGCCTGATCCAGCGTGCCACCGGTGCGCCCGCCGCCGATCTCGCGCTCATCGAAAATATCATGCGCGACGACATCTTTCACAGCACGCTCGACTGGCAGACCCGCGAGCAGTTAACGGACGCCGCTCGGCAGGCGTTTACCTTGCTCCAGAACAATCGCGACCTCTACGAATCCGCTCGGGACAACGCCCTCGCGGTGTTCCACCAAATGCACTCCGCGCCCGTCCTCAATCCCTGATATTATTATGGCTGCTTCCACACCCAAAAAACCCGCTGCGAAAAATTCCGCGTTCGCCGCCCTCGGCCTCAAGGCCACCCTCGAACAACTGAAAGCCGAAGTCCGCGAACTCTATCTCGCCGACGACGTGCCGTGGATCATCGGCTACAGCGGCGGCAAAGATTCCACCGCCGTCCTCCAGTTGACCTGGCTCGCCCTCGCCGAACTCCCCGCCGAGCAACGCCGCAAAACCGTCCACGTCATCAGCACCGATACGATGGTTGAGAATCCCATCGTTTCAACATGGGTTCAAAAATCACTCGAAATTTTGGGTGAGGAATCGCGCAAAACCTCCATGTCCATAAAGCCGAAACTTCTCCATCCAAAGACTGAAGAATCCTTTTGGGTGAATTTGATCGGACGCGGATATCCTGCGCCACGCCCCAAATTTCGCTGGTGCACTGAGCGGCTCAAAATCAAGCCATCTAACCGTTTCATTCGCGAGGTCGTCACCGATAATGGGGAAGCCATTCTCCTGATTGGCGCACGTAAAGCCGAAAGCGCGGCACGCGCAAAGGTTCTCACGCGCAACCAGAAATACCGGGTTCGCGATCGCCTCAGCCCTAGCGCCACTCTCGCTGGCTGCTCAATCTATACTCCGATTGAGGATTGGTCCAACGACGACGTCTGGATGTTTCTCATGCAAGTCAAGAATCCTTGGGGAATCAGTAACAAGGACTTGTTGAATATGTATCAAGGCGCATCACCGGATGGCGAGTGCCCCTTGGTCTTGGATAGCTCGACGCCAAGTTGCGGCGACAGCCGTTTCGGTTGCTGGGTTTGCACCCTCGTGGATAAAGACAAATCCATGACCGCCATGATCCAAAACGATCAGGAGAAGGAATGGATGACCCCATTGCTGGACCTCCGCAACGCACTGGATTTTCGATCTGGTGCAGGCAATCAAGAAGAGAGCAACGATCATCATTTGCGCGACTTTCGCCGGATGAGCGGCGCGATCCAGCTCATGCAGGACGGCAAGCCAGTTCCCGGGCCATACACACAGGAAGCGCGGGAGAATTGGTTGCGTAAACTGCTCGCGGCCCAAACCTGGATTCGCCGCAACGGCCCACCCAATGTTCGTAACATCGAACTGGTTTCACTTGATGAATTGCAGGAAATCCGCCGCCTCTGGGTCGTCGAGAAGCACGAAATGGAGGACAGCCTGCCGCGCATCTACACCGAGGCCACCGGCGAGCCGTATCCCGGCCATCGGCTGGACGACAATCTCGTGCTTGGCGAATCCGAAATGCAGATTCTGCGCGAAGTGTGTGGCGACGACCGCTTGCACTACGAACTCACGCGGGAACTCTTGAGTGTGGAACGCCAGCAGCGCGCCCACGCCCGCCGCGCCGGTCTGTTCGAGCAGTTGGAAAAATCCATCCGCCGCCACTATTTCACCGACGCCGCCGATGCCACCGACATGGCCCGCCGCCATGCCGGGGCGCGTGCCGCCGCCACCAAGGGAGAACGCGCCGACGCATTCACCGATGAGTCGGCCTGCGAAACCAAAACCGATTTACTGCCATGATTCTTGATTCCATTGCCCTGAAAAATTTCGGCATCTACGGCGGTCGCCAGGAAGCGTCACTCGCCCCGGATGACCCGCGTCGTCCCATCATCCTTTTTGGCGGCATGAATGGCGGCGGCAAAACGACCTTGCTCGACGCCATTCAGTTGGTCCTCTACGGTGCAAAGGCCCGCTGTTCCGGGCGCGGCAAGCTCGGCTACCGCGAATATTTGCGCGACATGATTCACCGGGGCGTTGATCCTACCGATGGCGCGGCGGTTGAACTTCGCTTCCGCCGGGCTGTGGATGGCGAAATGCACTACTACCGCCTCACCCGGTCTTGGCGGCAGACCGCCAAGGGAATTGAAGAACACGTCGAAGTCACTCGCGACGCCGAATATGACTCTCTCTTGAGTGAGCATTGGGATGAATACATCGAGAGCTACATTCCCAGCGGTATCGCGCACCTCTTTTTCTTCGACGCCGAACAGATCAAGGAATTGGCCGAAGGCGAACATGCCGCCGAAATTCTTGGCACGGCCATCCACACGTTGCTGGGTTTGGACCTCGTGGACCGGCTCGACACGGACTTGATTGCGCTGGCCCGCCGCAAGAAAGACGCCGTCCAGTCCAAGGCCGAGGCCGAACAAAGCCGCCTCGCCCAGGAAGAACTGGCCCGGCTGGAGAATCTGCTGGATCAGGCCACCCAACAGCAGGGCACGCTGGGCAACGAAGTTGGCCGGCTGGCCAAGGACCTCGCCGCCTGCGAAGACAAGTTTCGGCAGGAGGGCGGCGATCTCTACGAAATGCGTGCCGACCTTGAGGCGGAGCACACCCGGTTGGAAAAGGAATTGGAGTCCGAGGAAGCCGCCCTACGCGACCTTGCCGCTGGGGCAGCGCCATTCCTGCTTATTCCGGGCCTGCTCGACCAAACCGAGAAGCAAGCCCGGCGCGAAACCGAGGCCCGCAAGTCCGTCGTCCTCGTTTCCGCTCTCGAAGAGCGCGATGCCGATGTTCTCGCGTTGCTGAAGCGCAACAAAATCCCCGCGCGCGAATTGGATCTCATCGAGCGCCTGTTGCAATCCGATCGTGCTGATCGCGCCGGAGCGGTTGCCGAACCCATGATTCTCAACGGCGGTGAACATCTGGCCACGGAACTTCGTCACCTGCGCACCACCGTCCTTCCCGATGTCCGCACCGCCATCGAGCAGCGGTTGGAAAACATCAACTCGCTGCAAGAACGCCTCACCCGGTGCGATGTTGAATTGGCGCGCGTGCCCACCGAGGACGCCATCGTCGCCGTGCAGCGCGAACTCACCCGCTTGCGCCAGAAGCATAAGGAAAAGCAGGCGGAATTGGCGGCGCAACAGGACAAGGTCACGGTGCTGGGCAACCAGTTGGCCGACGCCCGGCGGAAGCTGGAAAAGGAACTCGTGGGTGTGGCCGAAGTCCAGATGGATCGCGAGCATCACACCCGCGTCCTGACGCATTCCGGTCGCGTGCGCGACACCTTGGCCCGCTTTCGCGTCGCCGTCATCCGCAAGCACGCCGAACGCCTCGAACGACTCGTGCTCGAATCGTTCACGCACCTGTTGCGAAAGCGTGTCTTGGTGACCGGCTTGAAGATTGACCCGGCCACGTTCCGCCTCGAATTGACCGGCGGCAACGGCCAGCCGTTGCCTTTTGATCGCTTGTCAGCGGGTGAGCGCCAGTTGCTCGCTACGTCCATTCTTTGGGGACTCGCCAAGGCTTCGGGCCGACCGTTGCCCACCATCATTGACACCCCGCTCGGCCGCCTTGATTCATCCCATCGCCGCCACTTGCTCGACCGTTATTTCCCGGTCGCGTCGCATCAGGTGATCTTGCTTTCCACCGACGAAGAAGTGGACGAGGCCAGTCTCGCCCGGCTCAAACCCCACGTCGGCCGCAGTTACACGCTCGACTTCGACGAACAAACCCACCGCACCGTCATCAAACCCGGCTATTTCTGGAATCATGAAACCACCCGTTGAATCTGTTCGCGTCTCTCCCCAAGGCCGTGATCAGCTTATGAAGCTGAAACGGCAAACCGGCGTTGAGCATTGGAATATCCTGTGTCGTTGGGCGCTTTGCTGTTCCTTGCGCGAAAAATCTGTTCCGCCACGGCCCGCGAATTCCACAGAAGGCGGCGTCGAGATGTCTTGGAAGGTGTTTGCTGGCGAGTATGCCGATGCGTTCGCAGCGCTGGTAACTCAACGGGCATGTGAGGACGGCTTTTCGAGCTTACCAGATGGAGTTGCGGTCTGTTTACGCGCCCACATCCAACGAGGTCTTGGTTATCTTGCTTCTGAAAAAGATGCAGACGGAATAGCAGGCTTCTTCGCGCGGTGGCTGAAAAACAAGCGCGGCGACAAATAGCGCTACTCGGTCACCCGCGAAACACCTCGGATGAATGCCACGCCAATGCCGTTGCGGAGGGGCGTAAATCCTTCTCGACTGGCAGATTGATAGGGCTTCCGTCGAAGCGGCTCATAAGTTCCTGAAACCCTTGAGGGCCGCGCGCGCGCGTTGACATCTTGACTCGGAAGTTGGGCGTGATTGTAAACATGCCCAGGTCGAACAGCTTTCGGTGAAGTGTATTCAGCGCAATGCCGTTGCTTGTTTCACCGCTGCCGCCAGATTGCGGCCACTTGATAAATGCAGCCTCTACCCCAAGCGGAAACCCTTCTTGGTTTGCCGAATAGCCGCTGACCGCACATTGCGAATTGTAAGCCTGCAAAACAGCCCGGCGGAATTCCGGCTCAGAGCAGCCATTCGCTTCAACACGTTTCCCAACTTCCAAGTTGAAGAATGCGATTATGTCCTCATGCGTGCTGGCGGGAAAGTGCGCGTCCAAAAGTTGGTGAATGAGCGCAGACTGCAACTCCTGATTGCCGAAAAGCGCGTCGTAATAAGCCGGGAGCAATCCGCCGCGCGCGTGCTTTGCGACAAGCTGACTACGTGGTGGGTCTGTGTTACTGACGCGATGGCTCATTGGGGAGTCAGATTCAACCTGCCACAGCTTGTCGTTCTGCAAACGCCAAAACGGGTATTGCGGATTCTGGTGTTTCGCAGGCCGTCCAAAGATTGCCAATGCGCGACGAAGCTCCACCTCGATTTCGACGTAATTGCGCAATCGTGGGAGTTGTTTCTGAACACCACCAATCGCAAGCAGGAGCAGTAGAGGTTTATGTGGCGCGCGCCGATCCACGCTCTGCCCCACATTCAACGTGTTCGCTTTATCCAGAAGTTCTCGCGCTGCAACCTTCATATTAGATCGCAATTTCAGCCAAGTTTGGCGCTCGAACACTTGATGTCGTGATGACTCCATTCACGATGTCCAGGACGTTTAGCAGGGTAGGAGTCCGTCCTCGCAATTGTTCGTTCAAATAGGCAAGCCCCCCATTCGCGTATTCCTCAAATATCGTGAGCAGTCTATTTTCAGCATCTTCAGTCGCGATCATTACGTCGGTATTCTGCGCTTCCACCAAGCCAAGGAGATACAAAACCCCAGGCCAAGCCGGACAATTCGCAAAATATGATTCCATCATAGCCTTGCCAGAATCCTTGTGGCCAAGCGGTTCGCGCCTGCCAAGTTTGTAGCCGAGCATTGCTGAAAAAAGCATCAGTCTCCAAATCTCGCCGAAAGCCGCATTTTCGCCGGTAGTGAGTTGCTTGACCAACTCCTCCTTGTCTTGTGATCGCTGGATTCTTCTCATTTAATTGACCTCGATGATTTGCGTGAATTCTTCTTCGGCCTCGACGTATTGCTCCAGCTTGTTTCCATCCAGCTTTAGCTCTGGCTTTGCGGTCGCTGCCAACCTCGGGCCGTGATAACAGAGGTAGTAACGCTTGCCGATTCTTCGCGATTGCTTCAAAACATCGGAAACTGGTCCTTCGTATTGAGTGCTGCTTGCGAAAATAATCACCTGCGGTGCAAGGCTTGGTATCCATTTAGCAACACCTTCACGAAACTGTAGGCTTAGTTGCCCAAACGGTGAGTCCATGACCATTGGATACTCTGACCCGCTCAATCCTCTCAGGATCGTTGGAATCTCAGCCCGGCGGCGAGCCAACGATACCAAGCTCGCAATGAATACCAAAGACGTGACCTGCCTTTGACCAGTGCTCAATGCGACGTCAATTTCAAGCGGTGATCCGTGGCTTCCTTCAATTGCTTCCAGCGCCACCGATTTCTTAATCGTCAGCTTGAAATCCTCGTTCAATTCCGCCCAATAGCCACGGTCAATGATCTTCTTGAAATGGTCGTCGATTTCCTTGTTCAAGACCGGCCGCAAATCTTCGATCTCCAGTCGCAAAACCTCCTGGAGCATCTTCACGCTTTCCTCCACGGCATCCAACCGTCGCTGCGCCCGCTTGGCATCGGCCTCATTATCGGCCATGCGCTGGATTTCCTGCCGCAATTCCTCCCGCCGCGCATTCAGCTCGTTGAGTTTGCCGTCCAGCTTGCCGATCTCGCCAATGCACTCATCGCGCTTGAGCTGCCAGTCGCGCCGCGCGGTTTCGAGCTTTGCGACTTCTTCGTCGTCGCGGCTGCCCAGCTTTTGATGGATGTCTTCAATCGCCTCGTCCACCACCGTCATGTCCTCGCGGATTTTCAGCCGGTCGCGACTGGCCTCTTGCACGCCGTCGCGCGTCCGCTGCATCGCCCCCTCAATCACGCCGATGGCGTTGTCCAGCGCCCCCACGGCATTGTTGAAATGCTGGTCGCCGGCAATCGTCAGCAACTGCTCCACGGCCTTGAACTCCGGGGTGTCCTTGTTCAGATGCCGGGCGCAGATGCACTGGCCGCGCTCCAACAGTTCCTGCAAAAAGGTGTTCAACACCCGCGCCGGGATTTTGCCCTCGCCGCGCATCCGGTTGACGATCTCCCGTCCGCGCTTCACGAGGTCATCCGCGAACAGGGTGTAGGCATCGTCGGAAATCATCTGACCCAGCCGCTTGGTCACGGCCTGTAGTCGCTCCGCTAAATCGGATTTTTGCTTCTCCAACGCGTTGCGCCGGGCCTGCAATTCCGCCGCCGCCCGGTTCGCTTCCAGCTTCGCGTTGACCTTTTCCAGTTCCGCGTCTATCGCCACCAGGTTGTCCTGCCGCACTTTTCGTTTGTCCGTGGCGTCCGTGATCTTTTGATCCACGTCGGCCTGCTCGTCCAGCAGCACCGCTTTTTCTTCGCTGGTGCAATCCCGCAGTTCCGTCCGCAGCTTGCCCCGCACGTTCTGGTGCGAGAGGTCGTCAATGGCGGCTTGCAGTAGCTTCAATCCGAGCATTTGCTGGATGGCGTCGGTCACTTTCGCCGCATTTTCCTCCATCGCCAGATGATCAATGCGCTCGCCGTTGAAGAATAGGAAGGGACTGATGCCGTCCGGCATGATGGCTTGCAACCGCTGTTGCGGCAGCCGTTCCCGGAATGTTTCACCATCCTGCAAAACTTCCAGCGCCAGTTCGGTGCGCCGGGCATCCAGATTTTGTTGCAGCAGGGAGAGCGACCGCGTCAGCGTGTATTTCTTGCCCTCATGCTTGAACAGGATGCGCACCGAGGCGCTGGTGTTCTCCGGGTCGCGCGACCGCGCCGCCACGCCTTCGTGGATGATGCGCTCCTTGTGTGCCAGGTCGTCGGTGAGTCCGTCATGGCCGTAAAAACCCCAGAGCAGGGCGTTCAGCAACGCGGTCTTGCCGAAACCGTTCTCCGCGTGCACCAGCGTCACGTTGCGGCTTTGCACGTTGGAGAAAACAATCTCCTGCTTGCCTTTGAATTGCCGGAAATTCTCCAGCACGAGCTTTTCAAGAATCATGGGATGCGTTGTTTGACGTGGTCCAAAATCTTCTGGTGAATCTCCGGCCGGCGCTTCAAGTGCATCACGTCCCGCTCTTCGCGCAGCACCGCTCGGACGAGTTGCTGGATCGGCTCGGCGGCCTTGATGAACGCTTGCTGGGAGCGCGTTTGTTCGCGGGCTGGCTCTTGGGGTTGTTCTCGGCGTGGCGGCATGGTCAGTGTCCTATCATATTGTAGCGTAACCGTAAATCGTGGAGTTGGTTCAACGCCGCCGGGCCGTTCTCCGCCGTCGCGCAGAAATCCAGAATGCGTTCCAATTCTCGCCGGAACAGCCGGCGCTCCAGATTGAAATCTTTGTCTTCATCGCCGCTGCCAAAATCCGGTGGCTGCACGATGAAGTCGTAAATCACCGCCCGCGTCTTTCCGGGCGCGCGCCGCAGCAAACGTCCGCGGCGCTGGACGAACTGGCGCGGGTTGGTGGAGCTGGCGAGCAGGAATCCCATTCGCACCTCCGGCATATCTATGCCTTCATCCAGACAGCGAATGGCCACCACCGCATCCAGGCTGCCATCCCGCAGTCCCGCCAAAATGCGTTCCCGTTCCTCGGGAGTTTCTTCATAGGTGAATTTACGCACCCGCCGCCCATGCTCTTCACCCAGCAGCCGCGCCACCGCCCGGATTTGCCGTTCCTCTTCGTCCGTCATCGGCTGTTCCACCCGTCCGTCGCCGCAATACACGATCGCCTTTTCCAGCGGGGTCTCCATCCCGTTCAACACGGCGGTCAACGCGGGCAGCTTGTTCGCCGCCGAAGCCAGCAGCCGGGCGCGCTTGATCAGCAGCCACATGAGTTCGTCGCCCATGCCTTCGCTGTCGTCCGACGGCAAATGGCGGCAAAGCTGCAAGGTCAGTTCGTGATACTTCTCGGCTTCCGTCGGCGTCAGGTCCACGAGCACGGGATAGTAAAAGTAGGGACACAACACCGGCGGGTCTGCCTTGATGGCATCCGCAATCGTGAATTCAAATGCGATGTCGCCGAAGTAATCAAAAATCGCCTTCGTGCCTTCGGGATCGTAACGCCGCTCCGGCGTCGCTGAAAGGCCGAGGCGCAATTGAATGAAATCCGGCAGCACGGTTTTCACCTTCGCCGCGCCCAGATTGTGAACCTCATCGGCAATGAGCAGGTGATGCCCCAGCTTCGGTTGCAGCGCGGCCTGAAACGCGGGCGACAGGAACGTGTCGTTGGTCACCACCACGCCGATGACTTCCGTCATGCCCGCCGCCATTTTCTGATACGCCTCTTGCAGCCGCGCTTCCCACTTCGCCCGGCTTTCGAAGCAGGGAATGGCCGCGATCCCAAACCGCGCCATCTCGCGTCCCCATTGCTTCGCGAGATTCAGATAGGGACATACCACCAGTATCACCAGCGGCCGGTTTCGCTCCGCCACCTTGCAGGCGAGGTAAAGCGCCGTCAGCGTCTTGCCCGAGCCGGTCGCCATCGCCAGAATCCCGCGTCCGTTCCGCTTCAACCATTCGCGAATCGCCGCTTTCTGGTAGTCACGCAATTCCAAATCGCGTGGCACAGTGCCGGGCTTCAAGTCGCGCGGCGGTATCCAGTATTCCACGGTGTCGTCATGCAACGCGGGCTCGTGATCCAGCCGATACCGTTGCAGTAGTTCCTTTGACGCCTCGGTGAAATCAATCACCCGCAGACCCGAAGTTCGGTCACCCCACAAGGCTTCAAAGTTGGCGATTTCTTCCGGCACGCGGCCCTGGCTGTCATCCCAAGACCAGAAGACTTTGATGCTCTCGAAGTTGTCCACCAGCCCGCCCATCGTCTCGTTGGCCGAACCGGCGAACGCCACATGCGCGCTCTCCGCATCGGTGAAGATGCCAATCTTTTCGTGGTAGATGCCGCGTGCCAGCCGCCCTTGCTCGTCCATGCGCAGGGCCAGCCGGATTTCCAGCGCGCCGTCCGCGATCAGCCAGGCCAGCGCATTCAGCCGTTCGCGTTCCAGCAGGTCTTCAATCTCACCGAGCGAGCGTTGCACTACCTTGCGCAGGACGCTCGTGGGATTCTCCTTTGCTAGGTTTAGGGCCTCGATGTCGCTCTCTTCCAGATGCGGTGACGCCACCAGTTGCATCTTGCCATGCCGCGCCACGAGGCTCGCCACCCCGCGCGCTGCCGTCGCCAGACTCGCGCTGGTAAAGTAGCCCACCGCCCGCCGATACAGCACCGCCCGTTCGAGGCAGGGGACGTAAAAATCCCGCACCAGATCGTCCCGCCCCGAGCGGTAGCTGACTCGCAGCTTGCCGGCTAACTGTGCGAAGGTTGCCATCGGTGATTCCAAGTGTAATGCGGCGGCTGATTACGGCGAGATTAGATTACGCCCTTCACCTTCGTCATCATGGTATCGAGGAATTGCCCCCAATACGACGTGAGATCGGAATACCGTTCCACCGGGTCGGAGTCCATAGACTCCGCTTTGCCATAGGCAATCAGCAACAACGTCAGCGCCTCAATCGTCCGACGGGCTGCCTTCACGGCATCATCGCCCGACACACTCCCGGCATCTCGCTGGGCGATTTCTCGCAGCGGCTCCCACATCTCACGATAGAAACGATGCCGCGTATTCAAACGAATGATGACCTTGTTGGAGATGTGCTTCACATCAATAAACATCTTGCCCGGCGAATCCACCGACTCGACGACGAAGGGGAGGTCCTTGATGTTCTCCAGGTATTTCTGTTTTTCTGCTTCATCGCCACGACCGACGACGTCAGCCGCGAGATCGTCGAGGATTTGTTCCTCTTCCTCTTTCGATGCCGGCCCGGCCGCGCGACCTTTCGGCATGACTCGGTTGACTTCTTTTGCCGCCGTCGTAACTGCCGCGTGCTCGCCGAAATTGTCGCGCTCGTCTGCCGCTGCCTTCCCCCACGCCTCTTGAATCATGACCCGCGCGGACTTGATGTGCTTTTCGAGCAATTTCCGCAGCTTCTCGCGCAACTCGCCATGCGGCTCAACCCCGCGCTTCACGTTGCGCACGCCAAAATAGGCGTCCAGTTCAGGCTTGAAGGCGACCTCAATTCCAATGAAACGATCAGAGTCTTCGACACCCGGGCTGGGGAAAATCCGAGGCACGTTCGTGTAAGAAACCTCACGATCCATTCGCATGAAACTGATGCAGCCTTGGTTATCAGGCACGCGCAATTTCTTGGCAAACTCATCGCCGCCTTTGCCACGCTTCCGCAACACTTCGCGTGGATAAAGCGTGACGGTCAGTGTGGCCGCCGAGCCGCCAATGCTGATGGTTTCCTTTTCGGTAATGACCGTTGCGGGAAAATGTTCCTTCACTTCCTTTGTCGTCTTTTCATCTTTGGAGTTGTCATCCGTGTCCACCGCTCTCGATTGCTCCTTTTGGAGAACCGAATCGGCCCAAGTCTTCTCCATCAAAAACAGCGGATCGTGCGGGAGCAGAGCCCGTCCGTTCACCTTGATGGTGATGCCGCCATTGATGAAGGCCCGGAAAATGCGCGCCATCTCCTTTTCCACTTCATTTCGTAAGTCTTCAAAACTCGGTGCCATCCGACCTTCTTCGAGCCGGTCCATGTCCGACCACACCACCAGTGTGCCGGATTTCTCAGGCAGCAAATCTTGCAAATCCTCCGGCACTGGATCTTCATCCGGCGGCATGATCAGCGCGTCGCGGTCAGCCTTCTCTTCTTCCATCGCCTTCGTCAGGTCGAAGAAGGTATGCAACCACGGCGACTCCGCCGACTGCCGGCTCCACACGTCAATGCGACGAGCAAAGTTGAGGGCCGCCAGTTTTGCACCCACGCCGTATTTACCAATCGTGTCGGTGCGCATGTAGCGCGTGGAAAATCCCAACACCAGATAGTGTTGCAGCGTGTCGGCATCCATGCCGCACCCGTCGTCAGCGATAGCGATGCGGTGAACATGCCGCTTGCCTCGATGATTCACGCCATCGTCCAGACGGATGTGGATGCGGTTCGCGCCGGACTCGATGCTGTTGTCCGTCGGTTCGCCCAAAGCCGTCGGCAGGCTGTGGCCAGAGTCACGAAGCGACTCCAACGCTTGCGCCGTGCGAATGACAGGGATACCAGTCGGTTTTGCTGTGTTGCTCATATTCTTTTCGGGTTGAAGGTTTGCGGTCAGTTAAGTGCGGCGGCCTCTTGTTGAATCGTTTTCTTGAGTTTCTTGAAGTAGCTGTTCGACATTCCCGTCGCTCTGTAGAAATCCATGGCAGCGTCACCACGCTTCACACAGTCCAAGGCCGCTTGGGCGGGAGCGGTGTTGCCGAGACGTTGGCGAAGCGAGTTTTCAAAATCGCTCTCGACGCAGGCTTGGTCAGGCTTGAGAGCGGGACTGGCACAACGGTCGTGTAACGAAATCTCTTCACTCTCGCCGCCGTCGTGACCGTTGATGGAAAATTCTTCGTCCAACGAGAGCATGGTCGGACCGTTTTTATTCTGACGGGAAAGGATACGCTTTGAGTCACGCCAAGCATTGCGGACAAGGAAACCGTCGGCTTTGCGACGGGGACTCAACGCTAGGTCAATGGCATGGTCTGCCACATCGAAGTAAAATGACCCAGGATTGTAACGGTTGCGGTAGGACTGGAGGGTTTGAATGGCACTGATGCGTGCCGGCTCTAATACGGATACGTTCTGCATGTGTTTTGTCTTTCTGGCATTGGCCGCCCAAAGGGTCAGCACTGCCGACAACATTGTTTCCTCCCCGCTCGATTTAACCGGCCATGCCACAAGGTCACAGCGGCCCGATTGGGAAATCAACAACGCTTACAATACCTGATGGGGACAGGAAAAACAAGCTTCGGACACTGAAACGTAAAAAGCATCCCGGATCGCCTGAGCAAATGGAGCGGTTTTTGAGCGATTGAAGCCGGACTGACCAATCACGCTGGATGCGCGGGGGATGAGAAACCTATGCGGGAACGACGGGAGCGTCCCGTTTACCGGTAGCTGGCAGCCAGCTTACCCGTGGAGGTCAGGATTCCAGCATCTTTCAACGACTGAACTCGTTGCTGTTGAGACATTTGACGAACGCGCTGAACCGTTCGCGTCATGGCAGCAACCACCTGTTCCGGCGTTAGTTGCGTCGGAGGGCTTTGCTGTTTGCTGCCGTTTTGTTTCACGGCGGCAGTGTGACTCTTGCGTTCCATATCTGTCAAGTCTCCGGCAGAAAGTAGCCCAAAATACAGCCGCTGTCACGCACGACCACCTGGATGTGCGACTTCTTCTGAATACCGGAGCCGTCGTATGCGGGAATCCCCTCTTGGAAGACCCCGCGCACGGTCTGAAACTGAACTTTCAGATCCGTTTCAATCATGGGGATTGCCCAGTTGAGCATCGCGCAGTCCAGTTTTCGCCGCACCAAATCCCGGTCGCCCCCATGCGCCGCTTCGTTCTTCGGCAGCGGAACACCTTGAATGCGCAGGGTCTCTTCAAACGCCGGATATAACTCCGTGAGCATTTCCGTGAACCGCACGTCCAAAAGATCAAAGCACACGCCCAGATGAATGTGCGCTCCGATGACGGCGGGCGTCTTTACAATGTCTGGACGGCGCTTCTTGATGCCATTGGCCCAATCCATCGCGCGTTGGCATCCATACTCCCAAAAATAAATGCCGCTGCCCAGCCAGTCATAGTCGTTCCGACTCGGTTTCAGCCGGTCACGCCGCAGCAGCACATTTTCCACTACCTCGCGGTCGCAGCCGTGGTATCCGATGATGGTTCGTTGGTAGGTCAGCGATTGCATTCAGCCCTCAATCAAATTTGCAGATCATCAGGATTAACTTCTTCCCGTGCGCCACGCGTTGCGCTGCTCAATTCGGTGGCCGCATTTGCCTTGCTCCCTCTGGCTTCCATCGGCCCGTCAGCCATCTGCACGCTCAGTGAATCGTAAATCGCCAAGATTTTCTTGGCGCTGTCATACAGCAACTGCCCCTTGCGGGTCAATCGCACGCGTCCTTTCCCTTGTTGCCGGTCCAGCAACGGCGTCTTGTAAATTCGCTCCAGCGCGGTGATTTGCTGACTGACCGCCGACTGCGTCACGTCGTTGATGACCGCGCTCCGGGTGAAGCTGCCGGTTTCCACCAGGTCACAGAACATTTTCAAGGTCTCGATTTGCATGATGCAAATGCCCGCTAAATTTGAACATCTGCCTTTCCGCCACCGCCGCCATCGCTCCCGCGCACAATCTCCCAATCCTTGATTTCCCCCTTGTGCCGCGCCACAAACCGCCTCACATGCTCCGCGCAATACAAAACCACCGACGCTTTGCGCAGCCCCAGCGTGAACGGACGTCCTCCTGCTTCAAAAGTAATCGTGGGATGCCCCTGATAGCTGCCCTCGGATACGATGATGACATTTCGTTTGGCGGGATTGCTCACCACATCGCGCAACGCGCGGTTTTCCTTTTCCAACGCCTCAATCCGTTTTTTCAAATCATCGTCGCCATTCATACCTCAAAAGTTGTTCAAGTTACGCTCCCGATGCTTCCCCACAGTGCTGCTGGACGTGCTTCAGATTACACAGTCGCCTCGTCACTGTCGCGTCCGTTTTCGTAGCTGGCGGTTGGCCTCGGTGTCCGGCGACGGGGATTCAAGTTTTCATTCAGCCCTTTTGCCGCCAGCAATGCGTCCAATTCCGCACGCAGCGGCCCACGGCCAATGGTTGCTTCATCGAATCCTAGCTTCCGCACTTTTGCGCTGAAATTCTCCATACCCGTTCGGCCTGGGTGATTGGCGCTCACGAACCTTTCTTTGAAATACAATAATTGCCGCTCGGCGCTGTGGTCGAACACTTGCACCCAGCGTGTGCGCAAGTTCACCTTGATGCGCTGGCGCAACACGGGCAGGGGCTTCCCCTCAAAATCGTCATACACCAGGAACGTCGCCTTGCCTGAAGTTTTGTGCAGCTTGATCACGTCCGCTTGCGACACGTCGCCAAACAACGCCGTCGCGCAGCCCACATAAGCCCGCAGCACGGGTGGCAGTTCGTCGAGCAGGCTGCGGTGCAAATAAAGCGCTTGTTCATCCTGCCAGCCCAACTTCAAATCCTCGCACGCCAGCTCAATTTCCCCGGTGTCACCCGCTGCATACAGCAGGTCAACGCCCTGCTTTAAGGCGTGCGTGTAGTTGCTGAAAAACGCCCGGATGTCTGCTCGCAAGCTTGCGGAAAGATGCCCGAAGGGCACGCGCTTTCTCAGATTCGCCAGGGCCACATATACCAGCAAGTCGCGTTTCCGGTTTTCTGCCGCGCGCTGCACCTCCTCACCGCCGCCCTTTAGGATGAACAAGCGCAACGCTTGCTTTGGTGAGCCGATTTTCTCGCGCAGCTCGCCGGTTCGCGGAAACTCCTCCGCCTCGGGTAAACGCCCAAGTTGCAGCATCACGCTCCAATACGCATCCAACAATTCTGCATGCTCGTCATAGAGTAGTTCCCAGCGTCGTTTCGCCGGTTGCCCAATCCCAAATCGCACCCGGACGTCGTTCCAATCCAACCCGTCGCTGCCACCACCTTGAACGAACGCCCGTAACGCCCGCCTTGCCGAGCCCAGCTTTTCGGCCAATTCCGCCAGGGGTGCGAATTCCGTCGCCTCCGGAAAGCGCCCCAGCGTCAACGCGACCCTGCCAAATTCATCCAGCAATTCCTTGTGTGCATCATACAATGCCTTCCACAGGGTTCGCGGACCGCCCAAGCCCAGCCGCGCGCTGATTTGCGTCCAGTCAATCGTGCGCCGGCTGCGAGCCGACAAAAAATCTTGTTGGTCTGCCGGGTTGCGGAAGATGTAAAACACTCCTAACGCGACCGGCACGGCCGTCGTGTCTAAAGCATCCTCGATGTATTGCTGTAGTTCCTGCTGCTCGAAGAATTTTTGAAACGTGTTGGCGCGAGTCAGCACGCCGTCCGAATACTGCCGCGCTCTGGCAACATCCACTGTTTCGTTGATGAGGCCCGAAACCACCAGCAGTTTTTTGCAATGGCGCTGTGCGTCCACCAATGCTTCCAATCGCTCCGCCGGGTCTTCGATGACGTTGAGCACATAGCCCAAGTTCACAATGTCAGCTTCGCGCTTGCTGCCTAGCGCCCGATGCACCGGATCCCACCCCTCGGCTTCGTGGCCGAGGGCTTGCAAGCCACGCATATCACTGCCTTGCCCACAGCCGTAATCGAAAAACGTCGTGTCTGGCTTGAGCAGCCCATATTCCAGCAACGTCTTCACTGGCTTCGACAACTCGTAACGCATCAGCGCCGTCTTGTGCCGATCCACGACAACTTCCTTCTCCGCCTCTGGATGGCTGGAGGCCGGATGAGGCGCTCCCTCACCTTCTACTGTTCGCAGCGCGTGTCCCTCAATTCGCAGTCCTTTTGCGGACAACAAACGCTCCCAATTCAGCTTGAACCCAATCGTTGCTGTTTGCTCATACAGCCCGGCATCTTCCTCTGCGCGTGTCAGCGCGGCGAATTCGAGGCGACGCGGATGATCTGCCGGCAAAAATGTTTCCTTCCGGTGCAGTATGGGGGGATTGTGATTTGCCGCATAATCCGTATGCCTCGCCTTGCCCGTCACCAAATCCACAGTGACCGCGTGCCGCAGCGCCGGATGCGCCGCCGCCATGAAGTCCGGGTAACTCAAAAAGGAAATCTTCAGCTCGTCCGTGCGAAACTTGATGATGTTGAACTCCGTCCCCAGCCCGAGCCGCGCCGCCAGCGTCGCCAGCAGCAGATTCAACTCTTTGCCAAAATCCGCCTGCGCTTCCCATAACACATAAACCGCCGTCGGCAGTTCTTTGCCAAAGGGAAGCCGCTTCAAATGGTTTTGGAATTCTGCCAGTGTCATTTGCTTTGTCTCCGCATATTCTGTAAGCGAAGCAAAGCAGTCGCGGCGAATCAAAACAAACGCTAACCATGTCACCAAGTCAGGAAACGGAATGGATCGGCAGCAATGCAGCTCGCAGAATTCTCAGGGTTTCAACTTGCGAGCTTTCGCACCTCCGCGCGGCAGGCCGCATCCAGTTTCAAAAGCGCGGGAACGCCTACCTCTACTCTAGCCGCGATGTGAACCTTGTTTCGCGGAGCAAGAACCAGCGCGCCACTGAGTAACAGTAACCGGCTATACCGCCTCCGCTGCCGCCGTCGCCTCCAGTTCCGTCAGCAGATCGCCGTGATGCTCGCGCAAGTAGCGCACCACGCGATTATTTTCCAACAGCCGCTTGAGGTAGCCCTTCGCCAACGTCAGGCTCATCATGTTTTCCGTGTAGGTCGCTTCGATGGCCTTGAAGTCGTGTTCCAGCGCTTCCATTTCGCGCTCCATCCGCGCCAATTCTTCCGCCGTCATGCCGGCCTTTTTCTTTTCCTCGTGCGACGCAACCATCTGGTCGCGCGGCGTTGCCAGCACCAGTGCTTCGACATACGATTTCGTGAAGTTGTGCGCGGACAACAAGACTTCCGCGATTTCGATTTGCCGCAACCCCGTCACCTTGCGCAGCAGCCGGATGGCTTCCGCCGTCATCTGCCGGTCTTTCAGCAACTCTGCCGCTTCGGGATTGATGCCATCCAGCAGGTTGAGCAGGCCCGACACGACACTGAGCGGCATGGACAGCGCCTTCGCAATACGTTCCGGCTTCACGCCGTTCCGCACCGCCTTGACGATCATCTTGTGCGCCTGAATCGGCGGCAGCCGGTTCACCCGCGCATTGTAGGTGTATCGTTCGTCTTCGCTGGCGACAATCACCGCCACCGTCTTCCAGCCGAGTTGCTTCACCGCCAGCAATCGCAAGTGACCGTCCAGCACCAGAAAGTTTCCGCTGCTGCCGGCTTGCGGATACACCATCAACGGCTCGATCAGGCCGATTTCGGGAATGGATTCCACAATCGCGGTGAACCGCCGCAGATTTTCCGGGTTCTTGATCAGTTTCGTCGGCAGCAGGCGCGTCAGTTCCACTTCGCGCTTCCACATCTCGAACGCCACTTTGCTTTTCTTCTCGCTCATGCCGCTTCCTTTCGTTTTTCCGTGATTCTCACCCAAATGTCTTTGGGCATCGTCGCCAGTTCTTCCGCGCGCAGCAGGGTGACGAAATGTTCGTCATCCATCAGCCGCCGCAGCGCGGTGAGAATGAACAGCAGCTTCGCATCGCAGACCCGCGCCTTCTTCACCATCAGGCGTTGCTTCTGACTCTCTCGGCGAAACACGTTCACCAGACTTTCCGCGCTGGTTCGCGTCGGCTTCGGATTGCGCGGCCCGTTGCCGCGCTGCTTGCCGACCAGCCGCCGCCTGTCCATCACGCGCCGGATCATCCGCAACGCCGATTTGGTGAGTTGTCGGCTCTCGCACGCCTTCAACAGTTCCCGCTGCATTTCGATGCCATCTGTGCGGGCAATTTCCACGGCCACGCTGACGGGAATGCGCCCGCTCAAGGCCGCATCCAGCAACCGCTGTTCACCGGCGCGCTTCAATGCGAGCAATCCGTTGATGGTCGTCGTGTCCACGTCAATTCGCGCGCTGATTTCGTGCAGCGTGAGTCCTTCCTTTCTCAACCGCTCCACTTCCGTCAGGATTTCGCCGGGCGCAGGATTCCGCCGCGCCATGTTCTCCGCCAGGCTGCGCAATAGGCGATCCTCCTTGCTGATTTCCACCACTACGGCGGGAATCTCCGTGTAGCCCAACGCCCGAAACGCTTCGATGCGGCCTTGCCCGCACACCAGGTCATAGCCCGGACCTTCGTCCTCGTCTGCGGCACGCAGGCTGACCTGAATTGGCTTCTTCAAGCCGAGGTTTTTGATGCTATGCACGATCAGGGCGAACTTGCTCTGGTCGCGATGGCGCGGATTCAAAACCCGTATCCGGTCTATGGGAATCAATTGCACTTCATCATTCATGCGGCGTCCTCCAGGTTGATGCGTTCGGTCAGGGTGAAGAAATAGTCCAGCGTGTCGCAGCGGTAGGTGTCGAGATACACGCCGTTGGCCTCGGCGACGCGCAGATGCTCCCACGTCATGTCAATGCCGGGCAGCAGGTAGTAATCACGGATGCCTTCATTGGTGGCGTCCATGCGCACCGCAATCGTGATGTCCGGCTTGAATCCGGCATCCAGCCGGATCAGCCAGCGGGACGCTCCGGCCTGCGTCGTCGTGTGCCGGCACAGCACGATGGAAACCCGCAATTCGCGATTCAAATGCAACAATTCCGTCTGCTTGTCCCATTCCGCCGTCCCACCCAGCGCGGTGATTTGTTGCACCACCGAGGCGACGATTTCCGGATGCCGCTTCCGCAACCTGCGGTTTTCCTCGATGAAGGTGTAATCAATCCCCGGATCGTAGCCAATCAGCCGGTAGGCGTTCAGGAGCGTGCCGAAGCGATGACCAAACGCCGTGCTCGATGGCAGGCCTTCCGCTTCGTCAATCAGGATGCCCGAGATGCGTCCGTGTTGCTTTAGCAGGGCGCGCAGTTTTTCCAGCATCTCTTCATCGCTGAGTCTTTGGCTGCGCGCCAAAATGATCTCCCGCGCTCGCAAATAGATTTCCGACTCAACGACCCCCTCAAATACCCCGTCGGCCCGAATCCACCGTTCCGGCGGATTCACCACATGCTTGCGCTTCAGTTTGAACGACGTCCGGTGATAGACGTTGTTGCCAATGTATTTCTCGTTCGTCAGGACTTGATGCACCGTCGCGCGATTCCACTCGCGGTCAAAATCCGTCTTGATGCCCCGCGCATTGAGCGCCGCCGCGATCTCGGATTCCAATTTGCCCTCGTTCACGAACGCCTGGTAAATCCACCGCACGGTGGCGACTTCTTCCGCCGGGCCGGGCACGAGCACCACGCGGTCGGTTTGGATGCTCTTCTGCTCGCCCATCTTGAGCACGCCCTTTTTCGCACCGCTCTGGTCGAGCAACACCCGACGAAGACCAAACCCGGCCGTCCCGCCCTGACGGAAGCCTCGTTGCACCAGGTTGCACGCGCCCTGAAAAACCTTCGCGGACAGTTCGCGGCTGTATTCGCCGGCCATCGCCCGCTTCACGCCCTTGACGATGGTGGACACCGGGCTGCCGTCATTCTCGAATTGCTCTGCGCAGTAATGCACCAGCACCCCGGCACGACGGCAGACGTATTCGTAAAACGCGCTTTCGTCCGCGTCTTGGAATCGTCCCCACCGGCTGATGTCATACACGAGGATGCAACAAAACTCCGCCCGACCCTCTTGCACATCGCTGATCATTTGCGCGAGCGAGTCGCGGCCTTGGATGTTCAAACCGCTTTTCCCCTCGTCCGAATACTCCTTCACGATTTCCATCCCTCGCCGCTTCGCGTATTCGCGGATCACGTCCATCTGGTTGCTCGTGGAGTATTGCTGGTGCTCGGTGGACATTCGCACATAGACCGCAGCGCGGTTCGCCCAGCGTGTTGTGTCGGCGCGGCTCATGCGTTGGGGCAATGCCGCAGGCTCGCACCGGAATTTTCCGGCGCGCTGGCGGGAGCAGTGGCGTGAGCGCGGTTCATGTTGATACGCGGCCTCCCGTCAGCGACAGGGAAGCGCTCCTTCATGAATACCAAACGCTTTCGGCAGCAGCTATGTCGTCTTGTAGCGCAAACGCCCGTTGCGCTTGTGATTGCGCCAGTAGCCCGGATGTTTTTCCCGCCAGAACTTCACCTTCTGCTTTCTCTCCGTGCTGCCCCAGTAGCCGCGGTTCTCTGGCTTCGCCAGCCACCGGGCTTGCCGCCACGCCTTGCTGGCTTTCTTGCAGGCGGATTTGGAACAGAACCGTTGCCGGTCTTGGGATCGTGGGTCAGGCGTGAACCATTTCTGGCAGCCGAGACATTTCTTTCGACGCTCTATTGTCATAGAGCGTCATGTCCGGACTAGGGTAACTCAGGCAGCAAGCGACGTGCGATTGCCTTCTTGTTCGGAAGTTGGCTGGTGAGGTTTGACTACCGCTTTGGCTTTGCTTTTGTCTTCGCCTTTGCCTTCGGCATGATGGAGAACCATTTCTTGCCGTCGGCTTCGCGAACCAGTTCGCGGTAATGCTTGAAGATCATGCCCGGACTATTTCCGGCTTCCAACGCAACCCGGCTGACGTCTTGCGTTTGCGCCACCCGGTAAGAAATGAAGGAGTGCCGCAGCGCATTGTGCTTCCAAAGAAATGGACGCCAGCCTTCGGCTTCCGCCGTTTCCGCACCCGGACGCACCGTTCGACGACTGCGCCGCTGGTTGCGCTCCAGTTCCGCCAGACGCTTAGCGGCCTCCCGGTCCGCTTCCGCCAGTTTCTCTTTGCTCACCTTGTTCTTCTTGGCCCACACCGCCCGCCGTTTCACGTTCACTCGCCGCGTAAGTTCCACGAACTGCAATACCATGTTGGCATAGCTGCAAATTTCGCCTGATTCCTTCCATTGCTTATCCAGCCATGCCTCCAGATTCGGCTGGATCGGTATCAACCGACGGCTCGCGGTCTTAGCCGTGCCCGCCTTGATTTCAATGACACCTGTTTCCCGCCTTACATGCGACCAGTCCAGCCGCTGCAATTCCGCGTGCCGCACTCCAGCGAACGCGCTGATGGCCAGAAATGGGATGTGCTCTTTCGAAGCGACCGACAGCAGTTCGGTCATTTCTTCCGGCGTATAGATTTCGATTTCCCCGTCGCCATCCCGCGCCAGCGGCACGGCGTCGAGTTCATCGTGATCCTTCGGCAGATACTTCCGGCTCATGGCGAAGTTGAAAAGCGCCTGGATTGAATTGCGAAGATTGTTCCGCGTGCGCGGCCCGACCTTCATTCCCCGCAGCCAGGCGTCAATGTCCGTTCCGAGCACGTCGCCGATCCGGTTGCGGAATTGGCCCGCGAACCGGTTTAAGTCATAGGCCAGTTGCTTGCGGTAACGCAGACTCAATTGTTCCGACTCCTTGAGCGTGAGCAATTCATCCACGACCTTCCGCACCATGACGGGTTCAACATCCACCGGATTCCGTTTCAGGTAATAATCCACCACATGCGAAAGCGACACCCCACCGAGCTGCTTCTTGGCGGCGGCGTAATCAGCGGCGGCGAACTCCAGCGCGACCCCGATCGGCTCAAGCAGGGCGATGGCGCGGCGGTAGGCGGCGCTGTCGGCGTTCGTCAGCTTGGCCGCGCCAATGTCGCCGGTGGTCATTTGCGACGCCTTTTCGGCGGCGACATCCTTTGCCTTCTGGAGCGTGGGAAAAACTTGGCGGACGCGCTTCTTGTCCACCCAATAGGAGACGGTGAAGTAATCTTCGCCGCCGTGTGGGGTGAGGTAGATATTTACGACTGCCGAGCCGCGCTCGACAGTCCACTTCGTGCGTTTTTCAACGCCGTTGGTGGAATCGGGGTTTTTAGCGGCCATGCCGCTATACTGTCAGGAAAGCGTCAGGGATTCCAGCGAAATCGCCGAAATCCCTTGGAAAAGATGGTCGGAGCGACAGGATTCGAACCTGCGACGTCTTGCTCCCAAAGCAAGTGCTCTAGCCAGGCTGAGCTACGCTCCGAAAACCGAGGTTTTTATTGATCGAATCGCTGGGCTTTGCCCGCGCCAATCAAAAACCACAATCGGGAAACCATTATGCGCGAATCCACAGGCGCAGCAAGCTGATTTGGCAATTCCTCAAAACCGGTTGCATCCGTGTGGCCCGATTGCACTTTAGCAATCTCCACAACGAGGAGCGTCAACGCGCCGCTACACATACAGCGTTGGCGCGCGGAAACTAACTTTCAAAGTCTCCTGGTTCAGCGCAACTGGAGCAGCACCATGCTGTCGGCGGGGAGGGGGATCGGTACGCCTTGACTGACCAGCGCTTCAACATCCAGTCCGGATGGATTGACCTTGAGATCGCCCGCATTGACCGGCGCGGAGTCGCGGATGATGGCGGCGTGGCGGAGGGATGAGAGCGGGTACGGCAGGAGTTGCGGTCGCACCACGCAACGCGCTTCCTGCGGATGGTCTTGGAGGTTGCTGAGCAGGACGTATGTTTCGCCGGGACGACTATAGATCGCCGAGGCGCAGCGATCTCCTTCAAGCGTGACGGCTGGATTGCGCCAATCGGCAAACCGATAGGATTGAAAATCGCCCAGTGGTTTCAATTGCTTCACCAACTCGAAGGTCGCGGGACTGGCCGGCCACGGGGTGACGCCGCTCAGCAGGGCTTGCTGGGCGAACAAGCGGTGCAGGCGCTGAGGCGATTGCGCGTTCAATTGTCCATAGCTGATGACGCCGCGTGAGCGCGCGCCGACCAACGACCATTCCAGTGGCAGGTCTTCCAACTTCGGGCCTTCATTTTTCCAGGTGCCGTAGCCCCATTCGTTGGCGACCACATGATCGGAAAAATTTTCAACACTGAACATGGGCGTGGTGGTGTCGTGAATGATCACCAATCCATTCGGCCCCACACGGTGGCGCGTCCATTCCATCAGGTCGAGCAACTCGTCAATGTCCCAGTGGCCCGCCGCCGCTTCGCCCGGCGCTTTGCCTTCGTGTTGGCCGTTGGCGCAGTAAAGGGCGACGTTCCAATCGTAATAAACTCCGTCCAGCGGATGATTTTTGAGCACGCGATCAATGGAGTGTTTCAGGAACTTCAGCCAGCCCGAGCGCAGGCACATCTGCGCACCGAATTCATTGGTGCCGGCGTAAAAATTATGCTGCAGTTTGCCCGCGCGATCCATACGTCCCCAAGTCATGCCGTGTTCCTGAAATTCCGGAGTGCCCGGGTGCAGTTCCTTGTTGGAAAAATACGTGGCGGTGCGAATGCCGGCCTGATGACAATTGGTCAGGACCTGATCAAACTTCGCCAGGTCGGGGTAGGGCGGATACGATCCGTCCCGCCAGAATAAACCGTCGCCGTAATAATCCCCGTCGTTATGACAGTGAACGGTTTGGATGCCGGATTCCGCCCAGCGCTGGATTTGCGCGGGCGTCACCCATGCGCCGCGATTGCGGTTGAACGAGGTGTGCAACCACGGCGGCCGCGCGGATTGCTCTTTGAGGGGGAGGCCCAGATAAAAATCAAACTGGCAGGCATTGGATAAAACCACGGCGGCATTGGTGCTGAAGAACGGGGCGATGGCCACCGCAATTCCCGGTGGTTGATCTTGCAATGTCAATTGGCTGCGCGCCTGACCGCGTTGGCCGGTGAGCTGCAAATCCCATTGGGACAAATCCGAGCTTACAAACCATTCCAAGCCTTCAACTCCCGCATCGGCAAACAACAGCGAACGGGGCACGTAGGACAGCGTCACTGGCGGATCGGCGGGATGGCTGCGGCGCATTTTTCCCCAACGATTGCTGCCAAAAGAGAAGGCCGGCGCGCCTTCCGCTTCGGTGATGCCTTCGCGATAGCCGTAATCAGAAAGGCTGGGAGCTAAAACCATCGTGACCGGACAAATCTCCCGCACCCGGACTCCGGCGGGTGGAGTGAGAAATTCCTTGTGAATTTTGAGATAGCCCCAGTGGTGCGCAAAAACGGTTCGGACGCTCACGTCTGACGCGCGCCCTTGCTCATCCAGGAGCCGACTTTCCACCGTGACGATTTCGGTCAAGCCATCCTGACGATGCGTGACGCGGGCTTTGTCGTCCGGCAAATCCGTGAAGCGGGTGCCGTTTTCAGTTTCAATGCGCGTGGCCAGAGGTTGGACCAGCAGGTTGGTGCCGCGGCCGTTGGTGAGGCGGATTTCACTGATCGTACCGCCCCGTTTCAAATCGTGGGTCACCGTGTAATAGGGCGTGCTGAGGCGCAGCCGCCCCGCAGTCTCATCCTTTTGCACGGAGTATTTTTCCGGCCAGGCGCTGGCGGTGCGGTTTCCAGGTTCAGCCGCAAAAACTGAGGGCGCAAAGCAACCGGCCGCCAACAAACCGATTAGGATTCGACCGGTCCCGACAAACCAACTTTCGGGTGAGCCGTTTGATTTTTGGATTTGATTTCCGGCGCGCTTCATCATCACGTCAAGGTTATCCATTGCCGCCGCCATAACCCGAATGAGAAATATGTCCGAGGTTGGTTTGGCCCCAACCATCAGGTCTGGTTAAGCAGCGAGGATGCGATCGAGCGCGTGTGACAGATCCGGCAGGCTCGCGCCTTGCTCGGTGATGAGCGCTCCGGTGTAACCCACGCCGTCGAGCGCTTTCATGATCCCCGGCCAGTTGTTCGCGCCTTCCAATAGCGGTACGTTGAAACCTTTCCAGACATCTCCGGTCCGCATGGCGCGGTCGCGACTGTACTCTTTAATGTGAACCCGGATGATGCGTTTGCCCAGGGTTTGAATCCATTCAATGGGATCGCCGTAGCGGATGATATTGCCCACGTCGAAGTGCCAACCCACCTGCGGCGAATTGATGGCGTCCAGGTATTCCACCGCCTGATGCACCTCGGTGATGAAGTTGTTCCAGACGTTTTCAATGGAGATGGTGACGCCGGAATCCTTGGCCAGGGGAATGGCCTTGCGGATTTGTTCGATGGAGCGCTCCCAGCATTGTTCGTGGTTCGTATCCTTGTTGATTACGCCCGGCACGAGCAGAATGGACGTCGCTCCGTAGGCCTTGGCGTCGCGGATGGTCTGCTCCAACGCGGTCAGCCCACTTGCGCGGACTTTGGCGTCCGGGCTGGACAGAGGTTCCGACCAATGTTTCGCGCCGCACACGCTGACGATGGATAGCCCGGTGGCTTCTCGCGCTTGCAACACTTCCTTCTGGTCCATGTGACTGGCCATCTCGACGGCCTCGAATCCGGCGGCTTTGACGGCTTGCATCCGTTCCATCACGCTGCCTTTTACGTCAATGGTGTCCCACATGATCGCCTTGAGATTAGCGCGCTTGCGTCCGGCGGGAGCGGACTGGTTCGCGGCCAGGACCCACGAGGGTGACCAGCCAGCCAGCGCCAGGGCGGCGCCGGTGGTTTTTAGAAAGTTACGTCGGTTGGCGTTAAACTTCATGACGGTATCGGGGTGGTTGTAGGTCAGATCAATGGGGTCATCCCGGGAACGGCCATGGGCGCAATCGCCAGTGGCATTTTCCAATCCAATGTTGCCGGCACAATGGATTCCTTCGAGTTCAACGCTTCCTCCCAGGTGACTTCCTGGCCGGTGTAAGCCGCCATGCGTCCCATGATGCCCATCAAGGTGCTTTGCGCCATCCAATCCGCGTCAAAGATGTGTTTGCCACTGCGGATGCCGGCGAAAAACTCGTTGTGTTCGTTTTGATACATGTCGGTCTTCGGCCCGCGGAAGCGCCAGTTTTCCTTGCCATGAATCACCGGTCCGGCGCTCCAGGTGATTTTAGCCGAACCGGTCGCGCCCATGATGTAATCCGAGTTTTCGGAGAAGCAGTTGCTGATCTGCCGCTGTCCGAGGAACGCATGCACGTCATTTTCGAATTCGTACACCACGAACATGTGGTCGTAGATGTTGCCCTGGTGGTTGGGAATCTGCCGTCCGCCCACGGCCACGGCTTTGAGCGGCGGCACGTCTTTCATGGCCCAGGCGATTTTGTCCACGCTGTGGCAGGCTTGTTCCACCAGACCATCGCCGGAGAGCCAGACGAAGTTATACCAATTGCGCACCTGCCATTCCACGTCGCCCATGTCTTTCGGGCGGGTCTCCGCCGCCGGCATGGGCTTCACCGGACTGGTGTAGTAATTCGCGTAGATGGAGCAGATGTCGCCGATCGCGCCGTCGTGCAGTTTCTGAAACAGTTCGCGGCGGGGATAATCATAGCGCCAGCAAAACCCGGCGAGCACCGAGAGGTTTTTCTGCCGGGCCAGTTTGGCGGTTTCCATCACGGAACGCACCCCGGTGGCGTCGGTGGCCATCGGTTTTTCACAGAAGACATGCTTGTCTGCGGCGACTGCCGCTTTGAAATGTTGCGGGCGGAATCCCGGCGGCGTGCAAAGCAGCACCACGTCCACCCCGCTATCAATTACTTTCTGGTAAGCATCCAGGCCCGCGAAGCAGGTCTCGGGGGTGACTTTGATGCGTTCGGGAAAACCTTGCTTGTCGGCCACCGTGCGCAGAGTTTGCAGCGAAGGCTGGATTTTTTCGGCGAATGCATCGCCCATGGCGACCAGATGCACGTGCGGGTCCGCCTGCAAAGCCTGACCCGCCGCACCGGTGCCGCGACCCCCACACCCAACCAGACCAACGCGCAGCGGCGTGTCGTCTGCGGCGAAGGCTTTGGAAGTGAGGATGGCGGGGGCGGCGAGCGCGCCCGCGAGGAGTGCCGATTGACCGAGAAATTCGCGCCGCGTTGAACCAGGAGATTTTGAGTTATTCATAGACTGTGCTGTTTTCCGTTTTGTTTCGACTCTTTATGTAGCAATCCAATTCAAATAGCGAGTTGTTCTTTTACCGCGGCGAAAGCCCGCAAAGCGAGTTCCAGATCCGCCCGCGAATGGGCGGCGGAAATTTGCGTGCGAATACGCGCCTGGCCCTTGGGCACGACCGGGAACGAAAACCCGATGACATAAACGCCTTGCCCAAGCATGGCGTCAGCAAACCGCGTCGCCAAGGCTGCGTCACCCAGCATCACCGGACAGATAGGATGCGTGCCCGGCAGTACAGTGAATCCGAGCCGGTTCAGACCGGCACGGAAAAATTCCGTGTTGGCCGCCAATTTATCCCGGAGCGCGGTGGAGGCGCTGAGTAATTCCAACACGCGCAGCGAAGCGCCTGCAATTGCCGGCGCGAGCGTGTTGGAAAAAAGATAAGGCCGCGACCGTTGGCGGAGCAGTTCAATGATGTCGCCGCGACCGCTGGTGTAACCGCCGCTGGCGCCGCCCAACGCCTTGCCCAGCGTGCCGGTGATCAAATCCACCCGGCCCATCACGCCACAATGTTCGGGAGTGCCGCGTCCCGTTTTACCCATGAACCCGACCGCGTGCGAATCGTCCACGACGACCAGTGCGCCATGTTTTTCCGCCAGATCACAAATGCCCTTCAGGTTGGCGATGTAGCCATCCATAGAAAACACGCCATCGGTGACGATCAGCTTGAAACGGCTGGCGGCGGCTTCCTGGAGTTTTGTCTCCAGATCCGCCAGGTCGTTGTTGCGATAACGGAAGCGTTGCGCTTTGCACAGGCGCACGCCGTCAATGATGCTGGCGTGGTTTAATTCGTCGGAGATCACTGCGTCCTCCGCGCCGAGCAACGTCTCGAATAAACCGCCGTTGGCGTCGAAGCAGGAGGAGTAAAGAATCGTGTCGTCCGTACCGAGAAACGCGCTGAGTTTTTGTTCCAATTGTTTATGGACACTCTGGGTGCCGCAAATGAACCGCACGCTGGCGCAGCCGTAACCCCATTGATCCAACGCGGTCTTGGCCGCGGCGGCCACTTCGGGATGCTGCGCGAGCCCGAGATAATTATTGGCGCACAAATTCAGCACCTCCCGTCCGTCGGCCACGCGAATCGTGCTGCCTTGCGGCGTGATGATGACGCGCTCCGCTTTGTAAGTGCCCGCCTGGCGGATCGCCTGGAGCTGCGCTTGGACGTGTTGCTGAAAACCCGATGGATAACTCATGCCTGTTGCTTTCGCCGCGACGGTTATATTAGACCGGAGCGACTGGAGCAACTCAACCCCCGCATATTGGGGGAGGTGTCGGGCGTATGGGCAGGGTGCGCTGTCCTCTGTTCGCCGCTTCTCCGTATGGCCCGACGGTGCGCATGGAGTGGCACGCCCTGCCTTTGGTTGGGGGACAAACATGGAAGCCGTCTCTCGGCTGTTACTTTGAAACCGGGAGCAGATTTTGGCGGCGTTGCGCGGCGTTGCGTACGAAGATCGGGCCTACCGAGATGCGCACGTTGTTGCCATCCAGCGTCGCGTTCGCGCAGTCGGGTGCGGCAGGCTCGTTCGCCTTGTGCGGATAATAGGCGTAAGCCCCTTTCACCTGCGGTCGTTCACCATTCAAGCGCGGCGTGCTGAAGGTGATGTTCACTTTGGGGATGCCGGAATGAGGAATTTTGGCGGTGCTATAAACTTCCACAAACATCGAGTGTCGCGCCCAATAGGTGAAATCGTTGCCCTCGAAGCACAAGCTGCCGACCTCCCGCCAATCACCTCCCAGCTTTTTCACTCGGCAGGTGTACCAGGTGTTCGTCTGGCCGTCGGCCACTTCGGTGTCGCTCTTGACGATCTGGTAGGTGTACGTGCCCGCGTTCCAGTCAAAGGGGCGGCGCACGCTGGCAAATTCGCCTTCGTAACCGGCACTTTCCACCAGGCAATCGGGACCAGCTATGCGCACATGTTCCAAACCGACCGGAGTTTTCTTGTCGCTCGACCAGCGCGAGAAGATGGCGCCTTTGCCGGGATGCACCCGCGTGTGATTGGTGGCGTTGCGCCAGCCGTTGATGTTAGATTGCAGGCCGCCGTAAAAGTCGAGTCCGTTGATTTGCGCGATGCCGCAGGGCGAGATGTACAGGTTGTAGGTGTCGGGCACGTCGCGATCAATGGTGATGTCCACTTCCAACGAGGTGAAGTGTTTGATGGGCTGATCAAACTCCCACCAAAGGTTGACGAGATGCCAGGGCAGTGGTGGCAATTTGACTCCGACCGCTTGTGCCATGACTTCCGGAGCCGGTTGTTCGCAGGATTCAGCGGCGCGCAAAGGCAACGCGAGCAGGCACGCACTCAAAGTTAGCGTGAACTTTTGGAACATTCGGGTTGGCGTCATGGTTGGCGGGGCTGGAATGACTTCGGGAAGTGGCCTTCAACGACTCGCGTGCCATTCGGGTAGTTTGGGCAGATCTAGATCGGTGGGAGGCTGGCCGGTCGGCGGGCGATCAAATTTTTCGCCGTAACGAGTGAAACCGGGAACGAAACCGCCTTGATGCAAAAAGAATTGGCCGGCTTCGACGCCCATGAAGCGATCCAAGCGATCGCTCTTGCCAGTCGGGTCATGACTGAAGGAGGCTTGCGTCAACTCGATCCAGCGCCCGGTTTCGGTTTGAATCCATTGATTGCCAAAGCGTGCTTTACGCGCGAGCTGCCCGTTGGCGCCGTCGAAATTTTCGCTGAAACTATACAGCCCGCGCAACCAACTGCCGTCCTTGGGCGCTTTCCAACTTGAGGTCAACATCCACTTAGCGGTGTCGGGGCGAAAGTAGTAGCCGGAATAGATGGTGTGCGTGTCGTCCACAGGTTGGGCGGTCACGAGGAAACGCTGTTTTTCTCCGGTCTTCCAGGGAAACTTCAAATGACTGTGGCCGCCCGTGCCTTCATTGCCAAAATCGCCGGAATACACGCCCTCGCCCTTGGCGATCAAGGTGACGCGATCCGCCACGGCCACTTTGTCGCGATCCACCGCTTCATTACCGCTATCCCAAACACTAAAAATGATGCGCCGTTCCGTCGGGCTGTTGACCTGCATGCCGAAATAACCGCGATGCCAGCCGCAAGCCATATAGTAGGTCCAGAGCGGATCCTCCAAGCCCGTCAGTTCACAATAGAACGCCTGCACCTTGAGGTCGCGCGCGACGGGATAATTCAAATGAACCGAGGCGGCATTGCGGCGCGGTTGGAGATTGAAATGGGCGTCGGATGTGGCGGGGCCGTCGAGTCGGAGCATTTTGATGATCATGTCGCTTGGACCGGCGGGATTCAATGACTCCAAAGTGAAACGCTGATATTCAGGGGCGGGAAGATCAAAATCGCCAAAGTCGGCGACGATCTCGCTCGCGCCGGAATTGGTGACGGTAAGTTCGTGCGACTGTTCAGCGACGGTCAGGCGCAGTTTGGCCGAGGCGCCGCTGTCGCGCAATTGCAGCACGATGGCGGCGTGAAGCTTGCCGGCGGATTTGAATTCGCCGAACCACTGGATTTGTTGGGTGGGATCGTTCCATCTGGAAATGCCGGAGCGCTCACTGACGCGCGCGCCGTAGGGGTTGGGCGAGAGGTACGCCGTGAATGCGGGGATTTCCAAGGCGCCGCTGCCACTCCAGCCCGCCAGTAAGACGAATCCCAAAGTGAAGATTTTTTTCATGAGTATTATCAAGCCGTCGTGCGAGTTGTGAGGCATCATCCAAGCGGAACTTGCGAGCCGGATCATTCGAGGTTCACTTCATGGTCCAATCCAGAACGACCTTGCCGCTGTTGCCGGATTTCATGGCTGCGAAGCCTGATTCAAATTCGGTATAGGGCAGCCGATGGGTGATAACGGGGGCGATGTTCAGGCCGCTCTCCAGCATCACGGTCATTTTGTACCAGGTCTCGTACATTTCGCGACCGTAGATGCCTTTGATGGTGATCATGTTGAAGACCACCTGATTCCAGTCTATGGCGATCGGTTCGGATGGAATGCCCAACATGGCAATTTTGCCGCCGTGGCAGACGTTATCCAGCATGTCGCGAAACGCCGCCGGGTTACCGGACATTTCCAATCCGACATCAAAACCTTCCTTCATGCCAAGCTGCGATTGCACGTCCCGCAAGTTTCCGGTCTTTACGTTCAAAGCGACGGTGACGCCCATCTGCTTCGCCAGTGCCAGGCGGTAATCGTTCACGTCAGTGATGACCACGTGCCGGGCGCCGGCATGTTTTGCCACCGCGGCGGCCATGATGCCGATTGGTCCCGCGCCCGTGACCAATACATCCTCGCCCAATACCGGGAAGGAAAGAGCGGTATGCACGGCATTGCCGAAAGGATCGAAGATGGCGGCCACATCCAGATCAATGTCAGACGGCTGATGCCAGACATTGGTCATGGGCAAGGCGAGATATTCGGCAAAAGCGCCGGGGCGATTCACTCCCACGCCCTTGGTGTCTTTGCAGAGGTGGCGACGGCCCGCCATGCAATTGCGACAACGTCCGCAGACCACATGACCTTCGCCGCTGACCAGGTCGCCAATTCGGAAGTCGTTGACATTCGCGCCGATCGCGACAATTTCACCGACGAATTCGTGACCGACCACCATCGGCACCGGGATGGTTTTTTGCGCCCAAGCATCCCAATTGTAAATGTGCAGGTCCGTGCCGCAGACGCCGGTTTTCTTGATACGGATGAGGACGTCGTTGATGCCAATGGCAGGCTCGGGAACATCCTCAAGCCAGAGACCCGGTTGGGGCTGCTTTTTGACTAAAGCTTTCATAATTAGCAGGAAGAGAGTAGGCGAACAAAATCGCAGACTCCATCGCACATTCGGGGGATTATCTGGTTGAAACGGAAGGCAGCGACTCAATCAGTCGCCGGCGTCAACCATCCGCGAAATAGTGTCAAGCGGATGTTGGCCATGCGAAGCCCCGCACGGGGCGGGTTTCAAGATGGCAACCGTTACCGATGTGGGGTGGCGCTTTTTCCGGCTTCCAAGGCTTGTTGTGCGGCTTTATTTCCTTTGTCGGCGGCATCGTTGAGCCGGTAGTTGAATCCACCGACGGCGTTTTGGACGGCGATTAATTGTTCCGTGGTGAGGTTTTGCCGCAACAGATTCCGATAGTTGGCGCTGGCGGTGGCGAAATCGTCCGCCTGATCCGCTTTGCGCGCGGTTTCCCACAACTGTCGTAATTCCGGTGGGGCGTCCTTGAAGGTGGCCTGATCGCTGGCACTCAAGGCGTAAGGATCGCGATTGCACCCGGCGAGCAGCAATCCGATTGTGCCGAGCAGCAATCCGAACTTCGTCCAAGACTTGAACATGGGATTCCTTTAGCGGCCGTTGGCGGTGACGGGATTACACCACAGACTATTTTTGGTGGTCGAAGCTGCCATCTTGACCCATTGATCGTATTTGACAAATTCCACGCTGCCGCTGACGACCATGACCACGCCGCCCGCCTTGCCGTGGCGGCGACCCAATCCACCATCCACATCGGGAGAGGGGTAGCTGCTGCCGTCATTGTAGGCTGTGCCGCCGCTCGGCACGAATTCATTGGGCTCCCAGGAGACATAGGCGTCCTGCTTGAAACTGGTGATCTTGTAACCCTCACGGACATTGGCGCCAAAGCCACACACTGCGCCGTTCATGATGTAGGTGGACATCTTGTTGGCCCTGGCTCGGTAACCGGGAGTGTTGGTGGCCAGATCGGTGGGACACCAATAAATAGCGCGATTTTTAAGAGTTGGCCAAAGCAAGCCGGTTTCGTAGGCGCGCTCGGGGTACACGTTGTAGGGAGCGGCGACCATGTTGGGCGGCGCACTGCCCACAGGTGTGTAAAGCCAGCCCGGCAAGGGGGTCCGGCCGTCGGGAAGAGTCCAAGGCGGATTCCAATTGGGAAACGGCAGGGCGTCGCGGTTCTCATTGGCGTAAAGGTGTTCAGCCAGAATGATCTGTTTGCAATTGCCCACGCATTTGGTGCGCAACGCTTTGTCTTTGGCGCTGGCCAAGGCGGGGAGGAGCATGGCGGCCAGGATCGCGATGATCGCGATGACGACCAGCAATTCAATCAGGGTAAAGGCCTTTGAACGGCTTGGGTGAGGCCGCAGCGGTGGGGCGAGTTCAATCATAATCGGACTGGGTACATGGTTGTTATGAACGACGCGCATATCATGGACATTTTCGCGGTGAAATAAATCCCACATTTGGGGGAGAATCCCACCGCGCTGCCAGTTTTGCGGTTGGAGAATGAATTATCGCGCTGCGGTTTGGAAAGCATAAACTTAACGCCGTCCTTCTCATGGTACGGCGGATTTGGCGGGCCGTCCTTTACACGCCGCTTCCCCGCATCACCCGAGGGCATGCCCGAAGTCACGCACCCTACCTTTAGCCCCGTTCCTGGTCGGATTAACAGCAACAAAAAATCTTGCTGTGCTGGCCTTGGCGTCTATGCTTCCATCAAACGCCAGAAATAAAGATGAAAGTAATCTTTCCGAACCAACACAAAACCGTAAGGCCGCGCCAAACTTCGATTCAATGGAAGGGCTTCACGCTGATCGAGCTGCTGGTCGTCATCGCAATCATCGCGATCCTGGCCGCCATGCTGTTGCCGGCGCTGTCGCGTGCCAAGGCCAAGGCGCTGCAGACGTCCTGCATGAATAATTTGCAGCAAATTGGCCTGTTCATGCAGTTTTACACTGACGATTACAACGACATCTTTCCCGCTCATCGCAATCAAGGCCTCGCCACGCAGGATGCGCGCGCTTCGGTCAATAATTGGTGGGGAACGTCCATTGCCACTTATGGCGGCTCCCGGAGCAATCTGTTTCACGATCCCGCGTTCAAAGGCGTCCGTCAGGATAACGGCGTGAGTTGGAAGTGGAATTTTGACTGCCATTTGGTGGGATATGGTTACAACGGTTATTTTTTGGGCAGCCATCCGTACGGAGCGAGTTCCATCACCGTGGGCGGAATCCGGTTCGATACCCAGCCGACCTTCAAACGAAGCGCCATCCACAAACCATCGGAAAATTTGTTGATTGCGGACAAACAACCTTATGGTTATCCGCCGTTGTGGAGCAGTAGTCTGTGGTGGGTTTCCTCGTGTATGGACCCCGCAGTGGTGGCCAGCAGCTCATTCCCAACTTATGAGGGTGTGGAACCCAAGCGCCACCTGGGCGGTGCGGTGATGGTGTTCAACGACAGCCACGCGGAAGTGCGCAAAAGCCAGAATATCAATCCACCCGCAAATCCGGCAGATCGCTCGGCTCGCGCCTTGATCAATTCGCGCTATTGGGACCCTTTGCAACGGGGTGGCGCCCAGTAATCACTGCGGGTGCAATCACCCGGCAAGAAATGACGTAGCCCGTTCGCGAAGCTTCCGGTGCGGATCAGAAAATCCACGTCAAAACCGAGGCGGGCGCGACTTCATGGTTCGCAATGCTGCGATCTCCGATTAGAAATTGTCTTTACTGTTTTAGATTCCCGTTCCAGGCTCACCTCACTGGAACACACACTTAACCAACGGCCATAAACCATCATGCTTACAATTACTGCTGATAAAATTCTGCCCTGCACCATCACTGGCTCCTGGCCGCGCCCACATTGGTTCGATATGAGCATGTGGGGGCGTCCGCTGGATACCTGCATGATGGACGTGAAATATCGCGAGCGTTTTCAAGACGCGCTGGCGACGGTGTTGAGCGATCAGGCGCGCGCCGGCATTGATATTTTGACTCACGGCGATCTGCATTGCGACGACGACATGGCGGGGCGTTCATGGCATCATTACCCTATTCAACGCTGGTCCGGTTTCAGCGGCGATTATTTGCAATCGGAGGAGACGCGGTCGCCCTGGCTACGATATCCCGCCGGAACGTTGCTCAATGAAATCTACACGGGCTGGCGCTGGCCGCGCGTAGTGGACAAGATTGAGCATCGGCCGCTCGACTACGCGAAGATCTGGCGCATGGCGCAGGCGAAAGCCACCAAGCCGGTACGATTTGGCACTTGTTGCTCGCAGGTCATGGGTTTGTTCCTAGATATTCATACCAAGAAATACAAGGACAACCGGGAAGTCGTCTGGGACATGGCGGTGGCCATGAACAAGGAACTGCTGGCGTTGCGCGACGCGGGTTGCAAGTGCATCCAAATCGAAGAACCCACGTTGCATTTCTGGGCCAACACCTACGGCAAGGACCATGACAACGTCAAATTCATGATTGAAGCCTTTAACCGCGAGGTGCAGGGACTTGACGACGTGGAACTCTGGATTCACACCTGCTGGGGCAACCCCAACATGCAACGCGTGATCGAAAACGACAGCTACCGTGAATCCTTCCAATTGTACCTCGAAGCGTTGCGTGGCGACGTATGGACGGTGGAGATGCGCGATCGCAACATGCGCGAAATCGAATTGTTCGCGCCGCTCAAGGGCCAACTCAAAAAGAAGATTGCCGTCGGTGTGGTCAGCCACCGCACGTTGCAGGTGGAGCTGGCGGATCAGGTGGCCAACTCGGTTCGCACCGCGCTCAAACACATCGCGCCGGAGCAACTCATTGTTTCGAGTGACTGCGGCTTTGGCCGGCAGGGATGTAATCGCGACATTGCCTTCTTCAAAACGGTCGCCATTGCGCAAGGCACGAACCAGGTGCGCAAAGAACTTGGGTTGCCCACCACCTATATCCCGGCGGCCGACCCGCAGTTGCAAACCGATATCGTGCCGAAGACTTCAGATCGCTGAGGTGGCAGTAAGGGTGGACGGAGACGGCACGGGCCTGGGGCGCGCTGGAGAACCGGTTGCGCCCGTTCCCTCCGGGCGCCGCGCGGATAAATCCAAGTCGGGAATTCGAAACGTCGCGGCCATTTGACTTGTTTTTCAGAAATCAAAAATACTAGGGTGACGCGGCATCATAAACGATTCGCATGACATTATGAAATATCTCCCACTTCTCAGTTCCTGTTTGCTGGCAGCTACGGTCGTCGGCGCCGCCGATTTGCGCATTGGCATCATTGGCTCGGATACCTCGCATGTGCCCGCCTTTACCAAACTGTTTAACGACGCCACGGATCCCAACCACGTGCCGGGCGGCAAGGTGACGGTACTGTTCAAAAGCGGCAGTCCCGACATCGAATCGAGTTGGAGTCGCGTGGATCAATACGCCACGGAGGTTCAGGAAAAATTCGGCGTGCGGCTAGTGGATTCCGTGGCAGCGCTTTGCAAAGAGGTGGACGTTGTTCTTTTGGAAAGCGTGGACGGGCGGCCGCATTTGGAACAAGCCCGACCGGTCATTCAGGCGGGTAAGCCGTTGTTTGTGGATAAACCCGTGGCGGGGACGTTGCGTGACGCCATTGAACTCTACCGACTGGCCCAGGCGAATCGCGTGCCGGTCTTTACCTCTTCCGCCTACCGCTACTACCGCAGTTTGGTGGACTTGCGGCAACAGACCCAGGCGCAAAAAATCAAAGGTGCCATTTCCTACGGTCCCTGCGAATTGGAGCCGCATCATCCCGATTTCTTTTGGTATGGCATTCACCCGACGGAGGCGCTGTTCACCATCATGGGGCCGGGCTGTCAATCCGTGGTGCGCGTGAACACGGCGGATACCGATGTCGCCACGGGGATTTGGGCGGACGGACGCACGGGAGTGTTGTACGGCGTGCGCAACAGTTGGGCGCATCAGGTGATTGCTTTTGGTGAGAAGGGAGTGCTGGAGCAAAAGGAGGGTGGCGACTCCTACGCGCCGTTGGTGGTGGAAATCATGAAGTTCTTCCAAACCGGAATCGCTCCCGTGTCGCCTGAGGAAAGCTTGGGAATTTACGCTTTCATGGAAGCAGCTGATGAAAGCAAACGACAAGGCGGCAAGCCGGTGAAAATCAGTGACGTGATGGAGAAAAACGGCGGGGCTGGCATGTTATCAACCTCGCGTTAAGCCGCGCCGGGATTTTTGACTTCGTCCCACCGTCCGTCGCGTTTGGAGCCGCAGCGAACGCCGACTGAGTTGCGGTCAAACCTCCGCAACTCAACTCCGGCGCGTAGGCGGAACTTGCTAAAACCATCAGGTTGGACTTCACTCAAGTCCCATACGATTCCGCCAAAATATGAACGCTCACAAAATTACGGTCTCGCTGTTGCTCGGTTTGCTGGCGACGTTCGCTTCCGCCGCTGCCGAGCAGGTATTGTTGCGCCCGGATCATCAGACTGACCTGACGAAATTTGTCACCACCGATGCCGTACTGGAACGGGCGGGGGCGGCGCCAGCCAGCGCGCTGCGACTCATCACCGGGACTCACCAACGTTGGCCAGGCGTGACGTTGCCCGCGCTGGATGGGCATTGGGACTTGTCGCCCTTCGCCAATGTGATTGTCGCGGTGCGCAACACCGGCACGAATCGCGCCACGCTGAATTGTCGCGTGGATAATCCCGGAGCCGATGGCAAACTTAATTGTGTCAACGGCGCGATCACGTTGAACCCCGGTGAAAACGGCTCGCTGCGGGTGCTATTGCGGCGGGCAAGCGGCGGCACCCTGGACGGCAAGCTGTTTGGTCTGCGCGGTTATCCGGTCGTCCTCGGTGGGCCGGAAACCATCAAACCCAACCACATCACGCAGATTCTGCTGTTTGTTTCCGAACCCCAAGCCACGCATCAGTTCGATATCCTGACGGTCAGCGCCACGGGCGATTACACGCCGCCCACGGCCTGGGTCACGGATGCCGATCCCTTCTTCCCGTTCATTGACCTCTTTGGTCAATACAAACATAAGGACTGGCCGGGCAAGGTTCATTCGCTGGCAGAACTGCAACAGCGGCGCGAAACCGAAGCGCGCGAACTCGCCGCACAACGAGGGCCGGAGAATTGGGACCAATATGGCGGCTGGGCCGACGGTCCGAAACTCGAAGCCACGGGATTTTTTCGCACGGCCAAACACCACGGCAAATGGTGGTTGGTGGATCCCGACGGGCGCCTGTTTTTTTCCCACGGCATTGATTGCGTGTTGGCGATTGATGTCACGCCCATCGAGGAACGCGCGTCCTGGTTTGAAAATTTTCCCGGAGCGCAAGCGGAATTCGAGCGCTTTCACACCAAAGCCTACGCTTTGAAAGGCCATTATGCGAACCGTTCCCCGGAGTGTTTCGCTTTCGCGTCCGTCAACTTGCAGCGCAAGTATGGCCCGGATTGGAGAGCGGTTTATACCGGGGTCATCCATCAGCGCCTGCGCAGTTGGGGACTTAACACCATCGCCAACTGGTCAGCAGGCGACGTGTTCCTGAAGCGGCGCACACCGTACACCGATAATGTAGGCTCGCACGGCGCCCGGATGATTGAGGGCAGCGAGGGGTATTGGGGAAAATTCCCGGATGTGTTCGATGCGAGTTTTGCCAACAGCCTGCGCCGCGCCATGGCGGGCAAACGCAAGACGAGCGCGAACGACCCCTGGTGCATTGGCTACTTTTCCGATAACGAAATGTCCTGGGGCGATGAAACGTCGCTGGCGCTGGCGGCATTGAAATCTCCCGCGGACCAACCCGCGAAGCTGGCTTTGCTGGCTGATCTGAAGGCGAAGTATGCGGAGATCCAAAAGCTGAATCAGGTGTGGGGAACGACTCATGATTCGTGGGACGCGTTACTCGCGACCCGGGAGACTCCGGACGCCTACAAAGCCCGCGCGGATTTAACCGCGTTTTACTCGCACACGGCGGAAACTTATTTTCGCGTGGTGCGCGAGGCGATCAGGGAAGTCGCTCCACAGCAACTATATCTTGGTTGCCGGTTCGCCTGGGTGAATCGGTTGGCTGACTTGGCCGCCGGCAAGTATTGCGACGTGATCAGCTACAATCTGTACGAACGCAGCGTGGCGGATTTCAAAAATCCGAGCAGGGATAAGCCGCTGATCATTGGGGAATTCCACTTTGGCGCGTTGGATCGCGGCATGTTTCATACTGGCTTGGTGCCCGTGGAGAATCAGGCGGCGCGGGCGACCAGCTATAAGGAATACGTTCTCGGAGCGTTGCGACATCCGCAATTTGTCGGCACGCACTGGTTTCAGTATATGGATGAACCGACGACGGGCCGGGTGTATGACGAGGAGAATTATCAGATCGGCTTTGTGGATATCGCCGATACGCCCTACGTGGAAACGATTGCCGCCAGCCGGGAAGTGGGACGGCGCTTATATGTTCAACCATAAGTGCGCCGATTGAGCGCCCCGCAGCATTATCGGATTTGAGGCAAAAAAAGCGGTCGAAGTAACCTTCGACCGCTTTGCATAGGAGGAATGTTCTGAATCGATCAGAACCCAACCCGATAGAACATGGAGTCCTCGGTGGGTTTTGCGGGCGCGGGTGGCAGGAACGGGTAGGGCGGTGTTGCCCCCGAAACCGTTTCCCAATCCGCGGTGCTGCCCAGCGTCCGCGACCGTTGCAATGAGCCGGTCGGCCAAGTCAGGCTGGTGCCCACGTCCGCCGTGTCAAAGTTGTATCGCACTTTCAGCGCACTGGTATCCACCAAGGCGTCGCTGGTAAACACTTGTCCGATTTCCTCGGGCGTAAGGATGCGATTGTAGATGCGGAAGTCATCCATTTGTCCATTCAGCTTTTTCCACCAGCCATCGTGAGACGTGCCCAGTTCCACCGGCTGTCCGGAAGGCCATGTCCAAGCGGCCTCCACCGGATGCGAGCCCCAGAGGACCCCGTCAATGTAAATGGAGATGGTATCGTCAACGACCTGACTGAAGGTCACGGCGATGTGATGCCAGTTATTGTCGGGCACATAACCTGCCGAAAATTGATTGCGGGCGCTGGGCGGCCCCTGCCAGAAGATGCCGCCGCCGTCATCCAAACCGATGATGGTGCCAGTGGTGGTGCGCCAGTCAACCAGAATGGCCGCTTCATTTCCCGGGCCGGGAATCGGAGCGTTAGCGCGCAACCAGAACGTGATCGTGCCCTGGGCGGTGTTGAAATCCGCGCTGTCGGCAATGACGATTTGCCCGGAACCACTGAAGGAAGCAACCCCGGTGCGGGTTACCAGTTGGGAATCATCGGTGACCGAGGCTTCCCAAGTGCTGCCATAATTGATGCCGGGATGGAGGGTGCCGACTGGTTTGGTGTCCGCGACGAAACCGCCGGCGACCGTCGAGAGTACAATGTCTCCCGTACCCAGCAGTCCGTGTGCGGCATGGATGCCGATCCGGCTTCCCGATAGCGCGTAATTGTAGATGGCTACGTCACTAATCTTTCCTCCGAAGAAACTGTTGCGATCGCGCAAGTCACCGCCGATGCCAACCCGCAGAGGAATGAGCGGGGCCACTGTGGCCGAAGTGGTCGAAGCCGCCACGGCACCATCAATGTAAATGACGCCTTCGGTTCCATTCCTTCGCACCGCCGCCACATGGTGCCATTTGCCGTCGTTCACACTGCCGCTGGAGGTCAGGTTGAATTGATATCCACCGCCGTAGATGACGAAGCCAACCCGCCCGTCGCTGCCGACCGTAAACATGTATTCTCCATTGAATCCGCCTTCATCCCGCTGCTCAATAATGGGACCACCCGTTGTGGTGTTAATCCAGGCTTCCAGCGTCAAATCCGTTGTTCCCACCAGAGCCGCCTCCAGGCCGCAATCAATGATGCCGCTGTAGCCATCGAATTCGTATGCCGTCTTGCTCGCGCTGAAGCCCTGGTAGGCAGGTGGCCGCGGCCCGGGCACGCCCAAGCTGACAAAAGTCAGATTGGTGCCGAAATGGTTGTTTCCAGAATAATCGAAAACATCCGTTCCGCTGGTTTCATTTAACGGCCAGTAACTGATTGGGCCATCTTGCGCCACATCAGTCGTGTAAAGATCGGGTGAGGCAACCACCGTCAGATGATTGGTCTTGCTCTTGACGTTGCCAAAGGCGTTCACGACCGTCACGGAGTAATCACCATTATCGGTGACACTCACATTGTTGAGCGTCAACACCGGACTATTGTCGCCGACCGGGGTGCTGCCATTTTTAAACCACTGGTATTCCAACGGTTCTCCGCCAACGGCCGCTACCGACCAACCGGTGAAATTCGCGCCGGCGTAAACCGTGCTGCTGGTGCCGGCTAAATCTTTCGTGAGCGACGGCTGCGCCGCCACCGTCACCATTGCCGTGCCGCTGGTGGCCGAACCGTAAGCATTGGCGACCACTAATTCATAGGGGCCTCCGTCCTCAAGGGTCACGTTGGCCTTGGTATAAACGGGATTCGTGGCGCCCGGCAGATTGGTGCCGTAATGTCGCCATTGATAGGATAATCCGTCTGGAAGCCCAAAACTCACGGCCGAGAGGCTCAATGTGCTGCCGTAATTAACTGAAGTGTCGGTCGGATCTTTGCCGATCACCGGCTGATCGGTGATGATGAATCCACCGATGGCGCAACTTTCCGCGGAATTGATGCTTCGAGAAGCCGCGCCAAACGTAACTGAATCACTGGTCAACGCGGGCAGAATCATCAAGCCAACGGGACCGCTGAAGTTTTCATTGCCGCCGGTCCAGATCGCATCGAAGGCGTTGGTGTAAGTGTCCACACCGGCGGTCGTAACGACACGGGAAGTTGGTTGGCATTTGACTCCGCCCACCAAGCCAATTACGTAGCCATTGGGAAAAGTGGTCGTCAATCCGCTAAGCGTGTTGGTCCAACCCGTGTTATCTTCAAACCCCCACGTAACTTCATCATTTCCGGGCGCAACGGACGATTGATAGCCCTCGTCCCATTCGTGTTCTGGATCCACCAGATTACCGATGTCACCAGACCACATGTTCACAGTAGTTAGATGGGCCGAAATGGACCCGATGGGAATGATCTCGTCCACTGCAGAACAGGGTAGCGGATCAGTATTAATCCAGTTAGCTGCATCTACACCAAAGGCCCGGGCCGTCACCGGAAAGCCGGTGGTTTGATATCCCTGACCAAACCCGATGGTTTGTGGGGTGGTCCCGGAGTCATAATACCACGCCTGAAAATTCAGGCCGATGGTGGTGCCCGCCTGCGAAGCGCCAAGCATCAAAGCGGCGGCCGGCACGGCAAGCAGGGATTTCCTAATAGAGTTGGGTAACAATTTTCGCTTCATTTTATTTTTACGTTTGTCTAACCGGAGGTTGAATGATTCAGTTCAAATTCACCTCGTTTCGTCCTGGATAAAGCACTGTTTGGCTTCAGAACAAGACCGGTTGAGGCGAGTTGAACCGAGCCAATTTGTGTCGCTCACCGATGATGGCCACACCTGTCGGACTCAACCGCTTTGGCGGGATGTTAGCGAAATTTTGAAGACCGACTACCCCACATTCGGGTGGGAAACGGATTGCTGCCGGGAAAGTGCAGCCAGAGAAGTGTGCCTCCCGTGTGGAGAAAATTTATCTGGGGAATACGCGAGCTAAGTTTGCCAAACTGTGCGCTCAGTGCTCAAACCAGCGCTCCCGCCCGGACGGAAATACCGACACGGTCATTTGTCATCTCTGGGGAGTAGCGAAGGTGAATCTCAGTATCCACGTCTGGCGCGGATGGAAGTCAGGTCTTTATTCCGGGGGGCGACAAAATAGCGTCGGTTGTGATCCGAGCCGCTTAAATTACACTCTTACGGCGGTTAGCCGTTGCGGCCAAAGTCAGTCCGCCCAGGATGAGAAGAGTTGCCGTTGTCGGCTCGGGAGCTTGCACGATGACAATCCCCGGTCCGCCGTTATTCCCATCCACGCTGAGAACAACATTAAAATTCTGCCAGCCTCCATTAACCGTACCGCCCAAGGTGTAGCTCCCGTCGGCGTTACCCCAAAGGTTCAGTTCACTGGCGGGATTGCTATCTAGCCGAAATAGGAGTCCGTATTGGTCCAGCAGGGGATTGGTTATGGGGAACTGCGCATTATTGCCCTCCACATAGACTGAATTGTTATACCAATAAGCGCCAGCGGGCGAAGTGAGGCGGCTCGGATAGTTGACGTAGCCGTCTTCCGCATAAAGCGTCCAATTGCCGGCAATGTCTCCGCCGGAGACGTTGAGAAAGCCGCTGACAGCATAGAAATCGTTGTTGGAAGAATTAGTGAACACCTGAAACTGTCCCACACCTGTGTTGCCGGACCCGAGGTCAAACGAGATGTCGAACCATGCGGCTTTACTTTGGAGGCTTGCCCCCAAGACCAGCGCGATAGTGAGAAACAAAGTTTTCATTGTTTGCATATCAATTCTCCTTTTGCGACCGTTTCGGATTAGCAAGTAACCGGCCAATTGTATTTCCAGCCCTCAATCCGACGCGATTCATGGATTCACTCCGGTTTAGGGACGGCTTTACCCGGCCCGGGCGCACGAAAAGCGATCGCTGATTCCTGCTTGTCCTCTTTCTAGACACCAGCGATTACAAAGCATTCAGATTCGTGAACGCGATATCTGGCAACGAAGGCAGCGGTCATTACGAATCTCGCCGTTCAAGGCGCGGCTTCCAGACGGAAGAAGACGGGAGTGTCATTGGTTGAAGGCGACACGGTCTGATTCAGCGTATAGCCGGAAGCGCGAATCCAGCCGGTGTAGGAAACCCAGGTCGAAAGATTCGTGCTGCCCAGCACGCGATAGGCATGTCCGGGGGCGGTGGGCCAGTCGAGATGAATTTGCTGATTCGGCAGCGGCGTGGCCGTCAGCTTGAAGAGGCCGGCGATGTTGCCGTCACCGGCGTTCGCCTCCACGCGAAAAAAGCGCATCGCACCGTTCGTCGTGCTGCTAAGGACATAACTGGTATTCGTCCCCGTCCCCTCGAACCACCCGGTAACGGGTTGCCAGGCAGTGCCGTTGGTGCTGCCATGCACGCGATAGAGGTGAGTGGCAACCGAAGGCCACGAAAGTTGAACCAGTTGATCGCCCAGAGACTCGGCCCACAAGCGAAACGGCGGTGGCGGATTGTTGGGATCGGTGCCCGCGACAAACTCGGCCCAATCACTCAGGCCGTCCTGATCAGTGTCCGTGTGCTGCGTCCGCAGCGGATCCACCGTGCCGAACTTTTCCAGTTCATAGGCGTCTGGAACGCCATTGGTGTTGGCGTCCGTAAACGTATAGTCGCCAATGAAACTGATGCTGTCACCGGCGCTGAGCGTTTGGGTCTGACTGGGCGGGGTCGCAAAATACGGGACGTCGCCGTAATGAATGGTGTAAGTGCCCGGCGCCGCGTTGGTGATCAGCAACGTGCGACCGCTGGCAGTGCGACCGCTCGGGCCAGCCAGGGCAAAGACACTTTGCCAGAGGTTGTTCGTAATCGCGATGGTGCCGGGTACAACGGTGCTGGTGGTGATGGAAACGTCGTCAATCAACCAACCCAGTCGCGGCGGAGCGTCGAAGGAGAACAGGAAGTGATACCAGACGACATAAACGACATTGCCCAGAAACGGCGTCAGATCGAGTTCCATTTCCTCCCAGCCAGCGGAGTAATCTTCGCCATACTGATAAAGCAGTACGGGTTCGCTGGCGACATTGGTGATGATTTCAATGGCGGCCAGTTGGATGTCGAAATCACCCTGAGACATGAAATCGTAATTTTGCCAGAAATGGAGCGTCGCCTGATTGCCGCCAGTCAGGAGGATTCCGGGACTGATGAGATAGGATTCAAATTGACTGACGGCGGCGCCGTTCCGAATTGTGCCCCAGACGTTCGTGCCGGAGTGGGCTGTTTCACCATAACCCGGCATTCCGCGCGTCCAGCCGCTTTCGGATTCGTCCGCTGTAATCACGGACCAATCGGTATTGTTGGTTTCTAAGTTGTCGAACCAGGGCGGCGTGAGCGGTTGCAACGTGGTGAAGGAATAAAGTTGTCCGTCATTGTCATCAATGGTGGTGTTGCCCGCCCGATCCCGACTGGTAACACGCAGATAATAGGTGGTGCTGGGTTTGAGGCCGCTCAGGAAAACCTCGTGCGCCGTGGTGGGCAGGGCGTCGTAGGCGACGAAGTTATTGGGCAGATTGCCGGGCGATTCGCTGTATTGCACCAGTGAATCCGCATCCTTGCTCGTATCCCAATAAACCATCGCTTCCAGATACCCCGGCTCGATCACAACGTTGCTGATGACTGGCGCGGTGGTGTCAATGGTGGCGGTGGTGGAATTGGTGCGGTTCACCGCCGCATCGAAGTAATCCACGAACACTGTGTTTTGCGCCTGTGCCCACAGCACTCCGGGTAATTCGTCGTTCACGGGCGAAAATAAAACGCTACCCCGGAACAACCCGGCTCGAGGCGTTTCCAGCAAGGTTGCGTTGACTTGATTGGTGTGCTCCCAGGTGCCGACCGTTACCTGAACTGAACCTTGTCCGCCCCGCGCGACGTCTTCCACCTCGATGATGGCGCGGCCCGGCGTGGAATACACGTCGCTGTCGAGTGACACGCGACTGGCGTCGCCAGCGGGCGCGAGGAAGTTCAATGCGTTCTGCAGCAACCCGGCGCGATTATTTCCGATGCCACTACCCAGCGGCACCGTATCGAGCGGGAACGACAGAAACACCACGCGTCCCGGCAGGTCCACGCCGGTCTTGGGTGCGCGCAATCCGACGATCTGCCCATCCGCCAGCATGACCGGCGCAGCATTGGTGGTTGGGGTGATCCAGTCGGACGGATCGCTGACGCCCACCAGCTCCAGGAACGTCATCAGATCGTCATAATTTTCCCGGTAATCCAGAACGGTGCTGATTCCCGCTCCGATCGGATCGCCTGGATAGCCGCTAATTTCGTCCACCGGCTGATCTTCGACATTCGCCTGCACTTGCAAAATGTCTTTCGTAAAACTCGTCGCTCCCGCTTCACCGAGGCGGGTGATGGTATCCATGCCGGAGATAAACAATGAGCCGCCGTTGGTGACGTAACTCGCCACGACCGATACGAGCGAAGGGTTGGGAGCGGAAATTTCATCCATCCGCCAAATCAGGCAACGAAATGACTGCAACTGTTGCAACGTCGGCAGGTTGTTGCCGGTGGCGTCAAAAACCTGAAAGTTCACGCCCACGGTGGTTAACGCATCCGTGTATCCGGAAAGCGGAGGCACGGCAATGAAGCCGTTTTCCGCGTAGGAATCCAGGAGCAGCACGGCGGAAGGTTGGGGGTTGGTGGCGATGAAAAGCGCGCCATTGTTGTTATTGGTGGTGCGGTTGCCCGCAGCGTCACTGGCCACCACAAAAAAGTTTACCGTGGAGCCGGGAGCCACGCCGGACAGATAAATCGTTTGCTCATTATCGAGAACATTATTGGTGACCGACAGGTCGGGAGTCGAAGCGCCGTAATACACCTCGCCTCGCGCTGCTTCATCAGTGTTCCATTGGACGATCAACTGTCCGAATTGGCCGCTGGTATGAAGGCCGGAAATAATGGGTGGTTGCAAATCTGCTTGGGCGGTGGCGGTTCGCGTTCCCGCCGGGGCGGTATCCTCGTAAATTGCCTCGATGATATCGCCATGTGCTACTTGCAAACGGCCATCCGCGACTGCGCTGTCGGTGGCGGTGGTGACGGAGTTGGTGAAATTGCCACTCGCGTCTCGCGCAAACAAGGTGATCGCTTCACCCGCTGGTTCAGTGGTGCTCCGTAGTTGAATCGTAGCGCTTGGCTGTCCGGCCAGATCGTAGTCCACCAACGCAATACGGATTTGATCTGGAGCGCGATAGAATTGACGGTCCAGGGTGATGATTCCAAATCCGGGTGCAACGAAATGCCCGGAAGCCACCAGCGCAAAATCCTGATCAATGGCTGCGGTATCCTGTCGGGCGTCTTCCACGACCCGCGTTCCCCGCACGCGAATGATGTACTCGCCCGGCGCGGGCGTCGCGAGATGCACCGCTTCCACGTTATTGATCGAGTCTGGCAGAGGCGCGTTGGGAATGGACTCGCCATCGTTGAATTGGTTGCCGCGATAAATTTCCCCCGTCGGCGTGATGACTTCCAAATCGAGATCGTTGACGAGCGCCACCGCCGCCGCTGGCAATCCGGGAACGTCCGTGTAGGCGAGGGTGATTTTCAACGGCTCATCAGAACTGCCGATGATAATCCGCTTTTCAAAAACGGCCCCGTTGGTAAGTAGCGCGGTTTGATCGGTGAAATCATAATTCCGTGTGGAAGCCAGCAGCGCTGGCAAATCTACGCGACCCCAACCTTCGTCGTTGTTCGGAACGGCGGCGGCGGTGGTCAGGCCGTCGTCCATATCCGTGGCGGAATTGATCAGCGCCGCTTTGACCAGGGCCGGGGAAGGTGTGACGCCATTCTGATGCTCGCGCCAGTACTGCACAAAAACCGCCGCCGCCCCGGCAACGTGCGGCCCGGCCTGGCTCGTGCCGCCTTGATACAGGTAACGGTCCGAAATTGGCCACCAGGCATAATCGTCGTTCGCGTAAACCGAGCGGAGCGAAGCGATCCAGCTTCCCGGCGCGGTCAGGTCCGGTTTGATCCGTCCGTCCGCGCAGGGGCCGCGGCTGGAAAAATCGGCCATGGCGTCGGCCCCGTCCGCATAGATCGCGAACTCTTCAATGGGCAGGTTGAAGCGGTCATTTTGCGCGGCTCCGGTGGCGATGACATTTTTTGCGACGGCCGGGCTGCCCACCGTTTGGCGGTTGGGCCCGGCGTTGCCGGCCGAAAATTCCAGAATGTACGGCTGATCGCCCAGCGTCAGCGCATCGGCATCGCGCACCAGCGCGTCAAATTCCATGGCGCTGATGTCGTACTGGCCCTGCGTGTCATCTCCCCAACTGTTCGAGCCGATGTCGGCTCCGGCACGTTTGGCATCGCGGGTGAGCGTTTCAAAACTGGGCGGCGGTGCATAACCTCCGGCCGCATCGAAGATCCGTTGTCCAATCAAACTCGCTCCCGGCGCCACGCCTAATCCGTACAGAAAATTATCCTCATCGGTTTCGCCCGTCGCGCCGTTGCCCGCAATGATGCCGGCGCAATGCGTGCCGTGACTGTGCTCGTCCGCCGCGTCTTCCAGTTGCCCGGGCGTGCCGTAATAAAATAGAGCGCGCACACGACCTTGAATATCGGGATGCATGGAGTTGGTGTCGCCGCTGTCCAAGCCGCTGTCGGCGACGGCAACCGTCACCCCTGCGCCGTTGTAACCGAGGGCTTGCATTTGCGTCTGATGCAGCGGTCCGGCGCCGGCCACGATTCGACTGGCAACTTCGTCAAAGAGTTTCATGCGCGGCGCCGGCTCGATCCAGAGCACCGCGTCCGAAGTGGCGAAGGTTTGAAATTGAGCGCGGGAAACGGTGCCGCGCAAGATGCGTCCGGTCGGCAGCGATGTTTCATGTTCCAATTGATGAAACTGACTGCGCGCCTGCTGGAGCTGGACTGCGTTTACATCGGTGAGAACGGCGGCCACCGCCACCTCATCGTTGGTGGTTGTGGCGGACAACATTTGCGCCAAGCGCGGCTCAACTTTTTGCTCTGCACCGTAACGGCCCATGAATTTTATCCAGCCCAACACTTGCAGATCGCTTAACGAGGCGCCTTGCAGTTTGACCACAAACGCATCGTCCGGGACGTAGCGCAGGAGCGTGACCCCCCGCTGTTTCAACAGTAATTGCTCGGACGTGGTCAAGGTTTGGTTGAATTGGATGAGGAACAAGCCCGAGGCGGTGAGCGGCGCGTTCGAACCGGGAGCCGCCGCGGCAGCCGCGACTGCGATCGGGGAGGGCAGGGGATTGCGCAGTCGAACGGGCTTGTCCGCCGCGCTTGCGGTTAGGCCACTGATCACTACTCCCGCCAGCCACCAGCCCAACCAGCGGCGCAAAAACGCTGGAAACATCACGGCGTGAAACTAAGCGGAAAGCGGCAGAATTACAAGGCGACGCCGCGCGAAATTCTCTCGCATGTAGCGTTGCTTTATGAGCGACGTCCGCTGGCGAGTAAATTTAGCGGCGGTCATAGACCGCCGCTACAAGCAACGCAGACGCGCTCTCGTTTTGATGAAATCGCCAGCGCCGAAGGTTCGGTAGATGGTAGTGTTAAATGCTTTTGGCGTCTTGGCAGAACAGGCCAAATCACTCGGTGCTGAATCAAACTCGTGGTTAAGCTATTGCCAGCCAAAGGTGCTGGTCACTTCGCATGGTTAAGGATTGCGTTGGTTCAAATTTCAATCGGGAGCAAACTCGTGGTGACATTTCAAAGCTCCACCGTCTTTCGGGCGCGATCAAAATCTTCATAAAAGGCCATAGAGAGAACGAGGTGAAAAATTGTCAGAGTCTGTCTGAGAAATCAAATTGAAGTGATTTGAGTTTTTGGCCCGGTCAGGTGCGGGTGAAAAAAGTTGCGTGGAAGAGTGGGGATGACTTGACATGGGCTGCGCGGATGTGCGGCTCACTTTCGCGGCAGCGCCATTGGGGCGATGAAAATCGCCTCTTACCCAACCGACCTCACCGACTCCCAATGGGAGTTGCTTGAACCGCTCCTGCCCGCTGCCCAAAAGCGCGGCCGACCCCGCACCTCGTTGCGCGCCGTCTGCGACGCCATCTTCTACCTCGCCAAGGCCGGTTGTCCCTGGCGGCTGCTGCCGCAAACATTCCCGCCTTGGAAAACCGTCTATCATCACTTTCACCAATGGAGTCGCAACGGACTGTTGGGTCAACTCAACACCCGACTCCGAGCCCTGACGCGCAAGGCAGAAGACAAGCGGACACGTCCCACCACCTGTGTGCTCGACAGTCAGACCGTGCGCTCCAATCCGCACGGTGGCGCGGTCGGCTACGACGCGGGTAAAAAGACCAAGGGCCGCAACCGTTTCCTGTTGGTGAACCCCCTGGGCCTGGTGCTGGGGGCCGCCGTCCAACCGGCCAACACGCCGGAACGTGCCGGAGCGATGGCACTGCTCCAACCCGTGCGGCCACATTTCACCCGGCTGCGCAAACTCTGGGTGGATGGAGGCTACACGGGAGAGGACTTCGCCGCATGGGTCAAAACCCAGCGACCCAAGCTGGAAGTCGAAGTCATCAAACGCAGCGACGACGTCAGCGGGTTCAAGGTGCTGCCCAAACGCTGGGTGGTGGAACGCACCTTCGGTTGGTTGATGCAGCATCGCCGACTGGTGCGCGACTACGAACAATCGGAAGCCAGCGCCACCGGCTGGATTTTCATCGCCAGGATCCGAATCATGCTTCGCAGACGCGCTTGATTCCATGCTTTCTCTATTTCTCAGACAGGCCCTTAAAAGCGTCTTACAGCACGGTCACGGGGTATTGCCGCACCAGCGGGTCGGTCGAAGCAAGCGTGAGCCCGTGCGCCCGCGCCTGACAAACCAGTATCCGGTCAAATGGGTCGCGGTGTAGAGAGGGCAGTCCGGCGAGTTGGGCGATAGCGGCTTCATCCAGCGGGAGCGGCGCGATCAGATGTTTTTCGCGCTGGAGCGGGATGAAGGGCGCGGGCGGCTGCGGCAACGGCAATTTACCGAGATGATACTTGACGGAAATCTCCCAAAACGAAACGACGCTCAAGAAAACCTGATTGGCTGGGTCGCGAACTGCGGCGGCAATGGCGGTGGACGACTTTGCGTCGCCGGACACGAGCCAGAGGAATTGAGGTGTCCAGCAGGATTTTCATTTGCCTTCGAACGGTAGCAAAACGTCTTCCGGCAGTGGTGTGTTGAAATCGTCCGGCACGGTGAACTGACCTTTGACCAGTCCAATCGGGCGCAGTTGCGCGGGGGCGGATGGGAAAAGGGTGAGCAGGCCGAAGGCTTTTTTGGGCAAGGATTCCGCGCCTTTGACCGAGACGTGGCCGTGATCAATTTCGACTTCGACGGTCAGATAACTCATGGCGGGAAGTTACGCGGAAAAATTATTGTCATCAATTCACGGGGCCGACACTAAAGCTCCACTGTTTTTTGGGCGCGGAGGAAATGCAGCCAGCAATTCGTCACGGGGCGATGATAAATCTGCTCCAACGCGGTGGCATAAACCTCGAGTTGCGGCGCGTATTGTTTTAGCTTGTCCGCCAGTCCGGCTTCGTCCACGGCGTCGGTTTTGAAATCGAGCAACCAGATCTCGTCCGGCAACAGCACCGCCAAGTCCACCTGACCTTGCACGACGATGAAATCATCCGCCGCCAGCGTCACGGCAGGTTGCAGAACCTTGAGGGTGCGCAGCGTCTTCGGGTCGAGCCGCGCAGTGAACGGCATTTCCCGATTGATGATGCCGGCGGGCAAGGCGCGGAGTTTTGCGCCGAGATCGGAATGCCAGAAACTGCCCAGCGCGCCGAAATCCAGCGCGGCAAATTGCTCCTCGCTCAACACGCCGGCGCCGCGCAAACGTTCGGCTTCGTTGCGCAGATCGAGATCGGTCGCTGTGCGGGCGATGGTGACGAATTGCTGGAAGGTGTGATGCGCGATGCCGATTTCGGCGGCGGACAATTTATCGGCGGGTGACGATTTCAGCCGCGCGGCTTCCGGCGGGAAAAACTTTCGCGATTCCTCATCCGTTTCATCGGCAAGGCGGCGGCGGATGGCGGTGACAGTGGTTTTCGCTGGCTCAACCGTTGCCCGTTCGTGCGGATATTGGAAATGAATCCGGGTCTGGATTTCAGCGAACGGCTCGACGCCGGGTGCAGTTTCAGCCGCGTTCAACTCGGTGGCTTCCGTTGCCGTCGGTGAAGCGGGTGTTTCCTGCGCTCCATGAAAACGCCACGTCAAAAGACGGTTTTGGCCACTCGTTTCCTGATGCCACTCATTGGGGGCGGTGTGGTTCGTGAACCACAGGTGCAGCCAGGCGAGAAAGCTGTTGGCTTTGAGCCGGGCGTGGTCCGTGAGCTGGGCGGGAATGTGCCAGCGCTCGATTTCGTTCTGGCGCGCCGTACTGCCAACGAGCAACAAGCGGTCGCGCGCGCGAGTCAGCGCGACGTAAAGCAGGCGCAGCTCTTCGCCCCACATCGCGCGGTGTTCGTATTGGCTGGCGTGCCAGTGCGCGAAGCTGGGATATTTACTGCGGGAATGGGGCGGCACGATTTTCGGCGCGAGGCCGATGGTTTCGCTCAATAAAATATCGGCGTTTAGATCGCTGGTGTTGAAACGGGAGCCGAGTCCCGCCACCGCGACGATGGGAAACTCCAGTCCCTTGCTGGCGTGAATCGTCAGCAAACGCACCGCGTTTTCCGGCGCGACCTCTGCCGGAGAGTGGTCCACCTCGGCGGCATCCTGATCGGCGATGAAGCGCAGGAAGCGGAACAATCCCTCGCGTTGGTAGGGATCAAAACGTCGTGCCAGTTCGATCAATCGGCGCACGTTAGCCACGCGTTCGGGGCCGCGTTCGCCGGTGAGGAGCAAGGTTTCGTAGTGGGTGTCCAATAAAATGGTTTCCATGCAATGCGTGAGCGGCGCGTGGCGAATCAACTCGCGCCAGCGGCGAAAGCGCTGGTGAAAGGCCGCCAGTTTATCGCGGAGTGCCGTGGTGATGGGACGGCCGGGCGCAAGCACCTTTTGCGTGGCAATCCAGAGCTGTCCCTTCGGCTCGGCGATGCGAAGCTGCACGAGTTCTTCCGCCGATAGACCGACGAACGGCGAACGCAGCACTCCCAGCAACGGCAGGTCTTGCAGCGGGTTATCGAGCAAGCGGAGCAGATTCAAGCCGTCGGCGATCTCCTGCGCTTCCAAAAATCCGGCGCGTTCCGCTTGCAGAGGGATGCCAAATTGGTGAAAGGCTTTGGCGAACATTTCGGTTTTGCCCGCGGCGGCGCGAAGTAAAACCACCATGTCCGAGTATTCCACGGGGCGAAATCCAAGCTGACCGTCGTGCGTATCCGCCACGGGGTAATAGGAGGTTTTTAGCGCCTTGAACTGCGCCGCGATGAGTCGCGCTTCGCGTTCGACCGCCAGTAAATCTTCCGCGTTTGGAGTGGCTTCGTGGCTGCCGTCCAGCTCAAGGTTGCTGCTGGAAAAATCGTCTTTGGTGAGTACGTGAAGTTCCACCCGCGGACTCGGGTCCTGGTTGACCGCCAACGCTGCGCGTGCGGCGGCGGCGCCAAAATGTAATTGCGCTTCCACGCCGTAGGTCAGGCCACCGATCGCCGGACGCATCAGAACTCCGAAGACCGAATTGACAAAATTCAACAAACCTTCGGCGCTACGGAAATTTTCGGTGAGCGCGAGCACCTGGCCGGGATTGGTGGGGCGCGTCACTCCGTGCGCGTCGCTGACCGGCATAGGACTTCCTGCCTCACCAGTTTGTGGTGTTGCCCACGCTGCTTGATAGCTCTGAAAAATGCGCGGATCGGCGAGGCGGAACCGGTAGATGCTTTGTTTGACGTCGCCGACGAGAAAGCGGTTGGCGCGGGCGTCTTCGCCGCTCACCGCCTGAATGATGGCGGCCTGCGCGGCGTTGATGTCCTGACATTCATCCACGAAAATGAACGCGAATTGTTCGCGACACGCCCGGGCGATTTGCGTTGGCGCTCCCGCATCCGTTCGCAACAGGCGCAATGCGAATTGTTCTTGATCGGAAAAATCAATGCCGCCGAGTTCGCGTTTGGCTTGCGCGAAAAGTTGACCGAATTCTTCCGCCAGTCGCAGCAGAACCAACATGGGTTGTCGCGCCCAATCCCAATCCTCGACCAAAGCCGCGCCCTCATCTTTCGCCAGTGCAGAGAGAAATCTGGCGTCTTCAAAAAAACGTTTTATCGGATCGCGATGAAGCTTTTTAGTGCCGCGCTTCCAAGTTTCGTCGGCGTCATTGATGGCCGCCAGAGCGCTGGCGATTTGCGCTAAAGTGGGGTCGTCGCGGGTCAGCGGATTTAAGGCGACATGACAGGTCGCGAGATTTGAACACGCATCGGCGGCGGCGGCGAGGGGCGGTTGCCAAAGCCGCGCCCAAGCGGAAACCGCCGTGCTGAATTGATGTCGCCAAGCGGTTGGTTCGGCGGCGGAGAACAAAGTCGTTTGCGCGGAGAACCAGGCGTCCGGACTTGGCAGCGTCTGACTGTAGCGATGGATTTTGACGATCCACTCGCGGATTTTTTGATCCCGCCCTCGACCGTAGGAGCGGATGAGTTCGCGCACTTGCGCGGAGTAATCCGTGGTGCCGGCGTAGTGCTTGAGGAACAAATCGTTGAGCAGCGTGTGAATCAACGGCCGGGTTTGCGTTTCGTCCAGCACCACGCAAGCGGGGTCCAATCCCAACGTATGAAAATTTCGGCGCACCAGTTCCAGACAAAACCCGTGCAGCGTGGAGATGTTCGCGGTGTCCAGCAGGGCGAGTTGCTCCGCCAGGTGGCGGGCATCCCCATCATCGGGCGGCGCGCTCAAATCGGCTGCGGGTGGCTGCGGAGCAGAGTGGACGGAATGATTCAAGGCGTCCGCCGCTTCCCGAAGGCGAGATCGCAGGCGTTGTCGCATTTCTGCGGCGGCCGCTTCGGTGAACGTCACCATCAAAATTTGATCCAGGCCACAGCGGCCGCCCGCGACCCGCTCATGGAGAATCAAGTCCAGACACCGATCGGTGACGGTGCTGGTTTTTCCGGTGCCGGCCCCGGCGGCCACCAGCACGTTTCCGCGCGCCCGGATGGCGGCGTTCTGTTGCTCGGTCGGATGACTCATGATTCCGCAGGTCGGTTTGTTTCAATTGCGCGGGCCGGATCACCAAGGAGGCCGGTCGTCGGATCGTGAACGGTTGTGACGTGTTTCATTGGCGCGCGGAATCGGGCTGCTTCAAAATGCGGTAGGGTTGCGTCCAGCGGTCAAAGCGGCAGATGGCGGCAAACTCGCAAAAATCGCAGGCGGTTTTTGCGCCCAGGCGATAGGGCGCGGGCGAGATGTTTCCAAGATAAATCTCGTTGCCGAAACGGAACAAGGTGGCCGCCGTGTGGTTCAACAGATCGCGAAAAGCCTCGGCCTTCATTCCATCCCGGGCGCGCGCCGAGGTTTTGAACTGTTCGTTCGATTGAGTGGGATCAAATTTGTCGAGCTGCGAAGCGTCAAATCGTCCCGCGTGCTGAAATGCCTCGCGGAACTGTTTCTCGGGATAATCAAGCGCTTCACTACGATTGGCTGCGGATTCAAAGCGTCCTTGCAGATTGATGTAAAACGCGCCAGCCGCGTTGAGTCGTTCCGCCTGGAACGTCTCCCGCACGGCGGGCACCCGTTCCAACGCCAGCAGGTAGGTGGGTAATTGCAGTTGCAGCCCATGATAGAGTTGCGCGTCGCTCAATCGCTGATCGCTGGATTTGTAATCCATGACCACCACCAGCGCCGCGCCTGAATTTTCGTCGCGATAAAGATCAACGCGGTCAATCCGTCCGCGCAGGCTCAGAGCGCGTTGCCCTCCCAGGTCGAAACGACAGGCGGGCCAAAGCGCGTCCGTGCCGGTCCCGAAGCCCGCCTCCACGCGGACGGGATCGAATTGATAATTCTTCGCCCAACCGATCAGCACCCGGATCAGGGTTTGCAACGTCAGCAGAAGTTGTTCGCCACTGAACCGGCGGGCGGCATCGCTTAGCAGCAGACCCTCGCGATACGTTGGCAGTAGTTCCATTCCAATGCGACGCACGCGCGCTTCCGCCTGCGCGGGCGAGACCTCGCGCCAGCGGAGCTTTTCCTGTTCGAGTTCCCGGTGAAAAGCCGTGAGCACCGCGTGTTGAAACGAGCCGCGTTCGCGCGCGTCAAATTCATACTCTTCACGTTCCCTGGCGCGCATTCCGTGATTGACGAAGAATTTGAACGGGCAGGCCGCGTAATCCTCGAGCTGGCTTACCGAGGTGATCAATTCCAGACCATACCACTGAGCCACCGTGTCTGGAGATAAACGCTCGTGAGGAGCGCGGGCAAGCGGTTCGGACTTGGCGCGAAGCTCCGTCAGCAGTGGAGAGGCGAACTGAACCCAAGCGGGGTCATTGGCGGGCAGCCGCAAGCACGGTACGATGATCTCGCTCTCGTGTTCCACCTCGGTGAAGGCGGGGGGTGGCTGCCACGTTTCCATGGCCAGTCCCGGAAAGATTTTCTGAAGCTGATCAAAAAACGGCGACGGATTTAATTTTCTCCCGGCGTCATCGGTTCGCGCCCAGGTCAGCACCAGACGTTCACTGGCGCGCGTGCAGGCAATGTAACCGTAGAACCACTCGTGTCCCAGACGATGCCGAAACGCCGCGCCAAGCGAAGCGCCATGCGACTGAAGCGCGTCTCGTTCGAGTTCGTTCAACAGCGGGTCTTCCGTGGGCGCGGCCGGGAAGCCGCCTTCGTTGAGTCCCAGCACCAACACTAATTTCAAGTCGGGATTGCGCGAACGATCCACTGACCCGATCAGCACCTGATCCAACGTCGGCGGAATGACCCCGACGGTGAGATGCGCCAATCCGGCTTCGAGGATGGGCAGCCATTCGCGGAGTGGCAAAGGTTCGGTTGGAAACGCCTGTTCGAGGTTGTCCAGCCATTGGTGCAACTGCTCCAACACGGTCGAGTGCAACGCCGGATTGGGAAGCTGCAGTTCCGATTGCGCGGCTGCGTCGGTCCATGCCGTCAAGGTTGCTTCGACTGCAAGCGCATTCCAAAATTCGCGTACGGCTTGGGCGAGTTGCGCGCCAGAATGAGGCGCGGCGGTTTGCCGGGCCAGAGCTTGAAACGGCGCCAGCAGTTTCAGGCGCAGCGCCGCGGTAACGGCGCCCGCTCCGGATTGATCTGGCGCGAGCGGTCGGAGCCAGGATTCACCTTCCCAACCGTATTGCAGCGCGTCGTTTTCCAGTTCGTCAATCGCTTGCGGACTGACCGGCATGAAACCGGTTTTGAGCGCACCAAACCAGTCCGCGTGACGCCAATGAAACGCGACGGCCCGTAAGGCGCAACGGGTCAGCTCCGCGAGCGGGTGATGCGAAACGGGTTCACGCCGATCAAGAAAGAATGGAATGTCATAACGGGAGAAGACGCGACGTAAAATGTAATCGTAGCCTTGCAGCGAACGCAGCAAAACTGCCACATCCCGATAACGTCCGCCCTGACGTACGAAGCGGCGGATTTCGCGGGCGGCCAAGGTCGCTTCCGCCTCCGGATTGGCGCAGGCGGCGGCGCGGAGATGGGGTGGCGGGGTGGTCAAAACCGGAGTCGCCGCGCGGTTCGGCCAAGCGCCCGCGAGTTGCGCCAAATCGGGAGCGTGCTGGAAGCGGGTTCGTTGCGGATCAGCGGCCAGAGTGGTAATGGAAATTTCCACGTCAGGAAGCTGTGTGAGTCTTTCCCGACAACGCAGGAAGGTCTGACCGATGACGCTCCAGGGCGACAGCCAACTCGGATCGCTCCGGAGCTCCGCCGGCAGGCAGAACGCCAGAGTGGCCTGATCCGCAATCGGAATCACCGCCGCGAGCAAGTCCAGTTCTTGCGCCGTCAATTCAGCAAAACCATCCATCCACAAACCGCCGAGCCGAAGCGTCGGTGCGTTTGGGTTGGTTGGCCGGGCGTTGCGCAGATGTTCCGCCGCCGCGGTTTGCAGGCCGTTGAGGTCTTCGAGTTGATGCGCTTGCAACCAACCGCGATAAGCCGCCAACAGCAATGCGAAATCACCGAGCTTGTCCGCAAGCTGCGCGGGATGCGCGAGCCGGGTCGTCAGCGCCCGGAGTTTGCGGACGGAAATTTGGTGGCGTTGCAGTTCGCGAAACAACCCGCTGAGCCGCATGGCGAAACCTGGCAGTCGCGCCGTGGCGTGGAAGATTTTCAATTGCGGCGCGTATTGATTCAGCAGCGCGCGCAACACCATGATCCGGCCTTCGTCATCCAGCCAGTTGGATTCAACCCCGGCGTCGCGGAGAATAAATTGGGCGAGGCGATCAAAGGAAAAAATCTCCAATCGGGTGTAGCCTTTCAATTCGCCCGTTGCGAGCAATTGGCGTTCGAGCTGGAAGGTTGCCTGTTTTGGCGCGAGCAGCAGCAGCGGCAGGCCATCAGGCGAGCGGAGCAACTCCCGTCGGATTTCAGTCAGACACTGAAAAGTCTTGCCACTACCGGCCGGACCAAGAAGAAACCGCGTTTGCACGCGGTTTGTTTTAGTCGCAACCGCAGTCGGAGGCAAAAAAACAAAATTATTTATTTTCCGACGGAAAGAAAATTTGACCCGAACGCGTGCCGGATCGTTACTTTTTCAATCATGCCAGAATCATGCCAGAATCAAGTTCTCCTTGTCTCAGGCGCATTTGCCGTTAAAATCGGACGCAATTATGGCGCAAGGCTTACATTTGTCGCAACGATTGACGCAGTCGTTGGTTTTGGCCCCGCAACTCCAGCAATCGCTGGCGTTGTTGCAAGCGCCGACCCTCGAACTCAAAGCCTTGGTGGAGGCGGAATTGCAACAAAATCCCGTGCTGGAGGAAATTGACACCGGCGGCGATACCGACATGGCGGACCGGGAAGCAGAGAGCGAGAGTACTGGCGAGGCGGGCGATGCATCAGAAACTTCCGAGGCGGGGGAAAGCGGCGATAGCGTGGATGATTTTCAGGCGGAATTTGATCGCCTGGTGCAGTTGGATCAGGATTGGCGCGACCATTTCGCGCAAACCAATGTCCCGACGCGCACTTCGGCGGAGGACGAAGAAAAGCGGCAGTTCATGTTCGACTCGCTCGTTGCCTCGACCACGCTGGCGGAGAGCCTCTTGGAACAGGTGCGCGATACGGACCTGACTCCGGCGGACCTCCAGGTGGCGGAGATCATCATTGGCAACATTGATGACTACGGTTATCTCAAGGCCTCGATCGAAGAAGTTGCCGCCATTGCCAACGTAGCCGGGGAGAAAATCCTCGAAGTCCTCAAGGTCATTCAAACTTTTGAACCCGCCGGTGTCGGCGCGCGGGATTTGCGGGAATGTCTCTTGTTGCAACTGGCCCACACCCGCCAACAGGACTCGCTGGAATATCGGATCATTCGCGACCACATGGACGCCTTGGGCAAGCGGCGGGTGCCGGAAATCGCCCGCGGCACCGGCTCAACGATCGAGGAGGTGCAGGAGGCCATGGCTGCCATCGCGCAACTCGAACCGCGTCCGGGCCGCGCGTTTCTCTCCCAAGCCGACCATTTTGTATTGCCGGAAGTGTTTGTGAAGCGCAGCGGCGGCGATTTTGTCGTCACTACGAACAACGAACACATTCCGCATCTGCGCATCAGTAATGTTTACAAGGACCTGATGAGTCAAAGCGCCAACAGCGCCGAAGTGAAAAACTACATCCGCGAGAAAATCCGCGCGGGCAAGTTTTTGATCAAGAGCCTGCACCAAAGGCAAAGCACCATCAGCAACATCGCGCGCGAAATCGTCAAACGGCAGCGGGAGTTCATGGAAAAAGGCGTCGCGTTTTTGAAGCCGCTGACGATGGTGCAGGTGGCGGAGGTGGTGGGCGTGCATGAAACCACCGTGAGCCGCGCCGTGTCCGGCAAATACATGGAAACGCCGCAAGGCGTTTTCGAGATGAAGTATTTCTTCACCGCCGGTTTACAGACGGATTCCGGTGCGAACGTGTCTAATACCAGCGTCAAGGACATGATTGCGGAGATTTTCAAATCCGAGGACGCCGGCAAACCCTTGTCCGATCAAGAGGTGGTCAAAATGCTCAAGGACAAGGGCATTGTGATCGCGCGCCGCACGGTGGCGAAATACCGCATGGAATTGAACATCCTGCCTTCCAACTTGCGGAAGGTGTACTGAAAGGCATCCGGTGCGAGGCGTCCAACGACCGGCCTCCGACGGAAAATCAGGCGAACGTCCTTCGCCCACCCACGAACTGCGCGGCTATTCTGATTTCGCTTGAAAACGCTGCCTTGTTATCTCCTGCGCCAGGTCGTTGCCACGTTGGTGATGACCGTGCTCGTCTTCACGTTCGTGATGATCATTGGCAACATCTTGAAAGAAGTTCTGGTGTTGCTGGTGAACGGTCAGGCCTCGTTGGGCGTGATTCTGAAATCCATCGCGCTGCTCGTGCCCTACGCGGTGGCCTACGCGCTGCCGATGGGCATGTTGACGGCGGTGCTGCTGGTGTTTGGGCGCTTCAGTGCCGACCTGGAATTAACCGCCTGCCGGGCGAGCGGCATCAGCCTGATTTCGCTCGCGCCGCCGGTTCTATTACTCGGCCTGGTGCTGTGCGGTCTGAGCGGATGGGCGAACTTGAAGCTTGCGCCCGAGGCACGGCGCGCTTTCAAAAAAATCGTTTTTACCTTCACGACAGAATTTTCCGCCGCCCAAATTCCTTCCGGCCAGCACTTAAAGGATATTCCAGGCTACCTCATTTACATCGGCAATAATCAGAATGGGCATCTGACGGATGTGCTGGTTTACGATCTGGGGCAGGGGACGGATCAGCAATCGAAGAGTCTGTTTGCCGCGCATGGGACGATCCAAAAGGAAACACAGGGCACGAATTATCTGTGGGTATTGAACCTGACGGATGTGCGGGGATTGACCTTCGAGGGCGATCAAGTCAGTCCTGGCGCGGCGCGCGAGATGCGTCTGGAATTTGATCCGACCAAGCTTGAGCGCAACCGGGAGCGGCGGCCCATGGCTTACGCGAGTTTTGCCGAACTGCGTGCGGAACTGGAAAAGATTCGCGCCCACACGTCTCTGATTTCTCAACCAACTGATCCGGAAATTCGCAAATCACTGGCGGGCTCGGAGCTGAGTTTGCTTGTGGAAATGAACCGGCAATGGGCGTTTTCCTTCGCGCCGTTTGGGTTCGCCCTGATCGGTATTCCGCTGGGCATTCGCGTGCAACGGCGTGAAACCAACATCGGCTTTGCCATTGCCGTGGTGTTGGTGCTGGTTTACTACGGCCTGATTCTCGCCGCCTTGGCGCTGCAAAATCATCCAGAGTTGCATCCGCACCTGTTGCTTTGGTTGCCCAATCTGCTCTTTCAGGCGGTGGGCGCGATTTTACTGTGGCGCGCCAATCACGGGCTGTGAAGTCGAAGTATTAAGTCGCAGCGGTTTGGAAATCCAGCTCCGGCCCGGGGGCCAAAGCTGAATGGTCGGGGCGGCGAGATTTGAACTCGCGACCTCTTGCACCCCAAGCAAGCGCGCTAGCCAGGCTACGCTACGCCCCGACCGAAACTTGGACCGAAGTCCGCCGAGAGACTAAGAAGCCCGGTCGCGCGATTCAATCACGAACTTCGATCAAACTGCATCTTGAAGGTTCAAAGAGCGCTAATTTGCTTTTCATCCGGCATTTAATCTTTAAGCTGTCCTGTCCGAGTGGAGCGGAATTTCCGGGATCGCTCAGTGAACTTGCGGATGAGTGAAGTCGAATTTCCAGTCGTGGCTCGGATTAAGTTTTTTGGGATGGACACCAAGTACATACGTAATTTCTGCATTATCGCCCATATTGATCATGGGAAGACCACGCTTTCGGATCGCTTGTTGCAAAATACCGGAACGGTGGCAACGCGTGAAATGGAGGATCAATTGCTTGACGCCATGGATCTCGAAAAGGAGCGCGGCATCACCATCAAGGCGCATCCGGTGACGATGCATTATCGCGCCAAAGATGGTGCCACCTACGAGTTGAACCTGATTGACACGCCCGGGCACGTGGATTTTGCGTATGAAGTGTCGCGGAGTTTGAGCGCGTGCGAGGGCGCGTTGCTGGTGATTGACGCGGCGCAGGGGGTCGAAGCGCAAACCGTGGCGAACTATCATCTGGCCGCGAAGCAGAACCTGCAGATCATTCCCGTAATCAATAAAATTGATCTGCCGCACGCGAATGTGGCGCAAGCCAAACAGCAATTGGAAGACGTGCTGGCGTTGCCTGCGGAATGGGCCATCGCTTGCAGCGCCAAGCAGGGCCTTGGCATTGAAGAAATTTTGGAGGCCATCATTCAACGGGTGCCGCCGCCAGTGCCCACTGGGGCGCCGAGTTTACAGGCGCTGGCGTTCGATTCGTATTTCGACACCTATAAGGGTGTGGTGACGCACGTTCGCGTGTTCAACGGCGAGATCAAGGCGGGGCAGCAGGTTAAATTGCTCTACAGCGGCAAGAGTTACGAAGTCAAGGAGGTTGGCAGCTTCAATCCCAAGCCTTACACGCGGGATAGATTGATGACGGGGGAAACGGGTTACGTCACCGCCAACATCAAAGCGCCAAGCGACGTCAAGATGGGCGACACCATCACCGAGACGCGCAATCCGTCGCCCGCGTTGCCCGGGTTCAAAGAGATTCATCCGATGGTGTTCAGCGGAATTTACCCGATCAACACGGCGGATTACGAACAACTGAAAATTTCGATGGCGAAGTTGAAGTTGAACGACTCTGCATTCGTGTACGCCTCGGAGACCTCGGTGGCGCTGGGGTTTGGTTTTCGTTGTGGTTTTCTGGGGCTGTTGCATCTGGAGATTGTGCAGGAGCGGTTGCGGCGCGAGTACGACATGGACATCATCGCGACGTATCCGAGCGTGGTGTACAAAGTTGCCCTCACGGACGGCGAATTGAAGGAGGTGGACAATCCGGCGTTTCTGCCCGAGGTGACGCGCATTGATCGCATCCAGGAACCGATGGTCAAGGCGTTCGTGATTTGTCCGAATGAAAACATCGGCGACATGATGGCGTTGGTTGCGGAAAAGCGCGGTCAGGTGAACAACACCGAGACGTTGGATGTCAAACGGGTCATGTTGACGGCGTTGATTCCGTTGAACGAGATTCTGATAGATTTCCATGATCGGATTAAATCCATCACGCGCGGATTCGGCTCCATGGATTACGAGCCGACGGATTATCAGGAAAGTGACATGGTCAAGCTGGACATGCTCGTAAATGGCGAGCCGATGGATGCTTTCTCCTGCATCGTACATCGTTCCAAGGCTGAGAGCCGTGGGCGAACGCTCGCGGAAAAGCTGAAGGAGGTCATCCCGAGGCAGCAATTCGCAGTCAAGGTGCAGGCCGCCATCGGCGGAAAAATCGTCGCGTCGGAAACGGTAAGCGCGTTTCGCAAAGACGTGACCGCCAAGTGCTACGGAGGCGACGTATCGCGCAAACGCAAGCTGCTGGAGAAGCAGAAAGAAGGCAAAAAGCGGATGAAATCCGTGGGCAATGTGAACATTCCGCAGGAAGCCTTCATCGAAGTGCTGAAAGCATGAAACCGGGTCGAACGCCAAAAGCCACCGGGCGCAAGTTCGCTTCATCGGGTTTCACCCGGCGATTTTTGAAACTCCGACTCCCGATTCCCAATTTCTGACTATGATCTATCGTTGGTTCATCTCCCGCACGGTTCGCGACGCCAATCGCATGTGGAAACAGGTGCGGAACATTCTGAGCGCGCAACGCGATCTGCTCTCCGAGCAAGCCATCGAGCAGGTGACGACGACGTTGGCTGAATCGCGGGCCGTTTTCAAGAGCGGTCGGCCGCGGGCGGAATTGACGGAACAGATGAAACGACTTGAAGCCACGGCGAGCAAATGGCTGAAGCCGTACCCGCATGCGGGTTATCGCGAGAACTTCGAAGTGTTTCTGGTGGCGCTGGCGGTGGCAATGGCCGTGCGCACCTTTTTCGTGCAGCCGTTCAAGATTCCCACCGGCTCCATGCAACCCACGTTGTTCGGCGTGACGTCCACGCCGGATTTCACCTACAAACTCGGGATGTCGCCCGCGGCCATTGCCGAGCAGGAGCAGAAGCGGGACGCGTTGGTGTTTCCCACCGGTTGGCAACGGGTGCGGGATTGGTTTGCGGGCATTTCCTACCTGGATATCAAGGCGAAAACGGATGGAGTATTGCAGCGCGTCAATTCGCCCGTCGGCATTCGCATTTTCAATTTCTGGCAGACGCTAGTCATTGGCGGACGCACGCACTTGATCTTGTTTCCGCCCGATTATGGGCAGAGCGATTTGCGCCTGCGCACGGGGCTGGAATTGGGGCAGTCCTTTCGGAAAGGAGAGACAGTGGTTCACATGAAAATCCAGGCCGGGGACCATCTGTTCGTGGATCGGATGACGTATAATTTCCGGACTCCGCAGCGCGGGGAGATCGTGGTGTTTCAAACGGCAGGAATCCGCCACGCGCGCATGCCGCAGGATCAATTCTACATCAAACGCCTCGTGGCCCTGGGCGGAGAACAGGTGCAAATCGGAGATGACCGCCATCTCGTCATCAATGGCCAACGCCTCGATAAAACCACGCCGCACTTCGAAAACGTGTATTCTTTTGATCCGAACCAGCCCCCGGCCGAGAGCGAGTTCTCGGGGCACGTGAATGATTTTAACTTTCACCGGCTCGGCATGCCGGGCTACGCGCCATTGTTCTCCGATGGTCATTCGATCTTCGATCTGCCACCCAACTACTACATGGTGATGGGGGATAATACGCTGAACAGTTTCGACTCGCGCGCCTGGGGGCCATTTCCGGCGAACAACGTCATCGGCAAACAGTTTTTCGTGTATTGGCCGATTACCAAACGGTTCGGCTGGGGCAATCGGTAACCGGAGGGATTTGCCATCGCAGCCTCAGTGGCGGCGTAAAATCAACCGGTGATCCACGCGGCGCTTCTGGTAAGATTCCAGCCTGGGTAATTCCGTCAACGTGGGTGATTCCGTCTCTTGCAAAATGGTTTGGGCCAGTGCTTGAAAGGCGGACCAGCGCGGCCAATCCAGCTCCGGAGCGTGTGAAATCCGACGCAGCAAACTACGCCATTCAATGATGGCGCGGTCAATATCGCCGGCGCCCAGAAGGTCGGTGATCCAATGGTTTTTGCTTGCGGGATTTTGGTGAACGCTTTGCACGACCGCTTCGGCGCCCGCGCCGTACTTGGGTGGCAAGCCATTTTCGAGATACCCTGGAATGTTGAGTAGTTGGAACTTTTCACGACACGCCACGGCCAGCCGGCCTCCAAACCGATGTTCATCGCCGCAGAAGCGGAATCCCGCGTCGAGATTGGCAACGTCGTAAATCAGTTCATCCAACGGATATTTTTCATCCTCCAAAGCCGCCGCGATCGCCAGGCCGTCGCCTTGTTGAAAGAAGCTGACCAGTCGTCCGCGTCGCGTTGGTTTGCCATTCGCTTCCACGAGATGGAGCCGTTTCCAGGTGAGCGCCGTGCCGGTGGCGGAGGGCAGTTGTTTGCACGTTTCCACCAGTGCGCATCGGGCGCAATCGTACGGCAACACTTCGCGTTCGGTCGGCCGCCAAAGGGCAACGCCGTGTTGGTCCACCGGAACGCGCAAGGTGAGATTGGCAACACTCAAATAAACGAGAATCCGTTGCGCTTGTTTGACGAATTTGACCACGGGCGTTTTTTGGCCGGCGAGTTTGTGTTCGAGCAACGGAACGAGTTTTTCCTGCCAGACAGAAGCCTCAACCTGACGGCCGTTCCAGTGGGTGAGTCGGCGCACCCACTTCGCAAGGATGAGACGGTTTCCGTTGAGCACATCGGCCCCCGTGGCAGCGCGACCGTAAATTTTCGTTCCGTCGTCACGTTCCTCCAGCGCGACAATCATGCCCGTGCCGACCTTTTCCAAAACCGTCTGGTCGGAGAGCGCCGGAAAAAGTTTTACGCAGGAAGGTAAATCGCCCGGTGTTGGTGAATTGGTCGGCCCGTCATCCGCAAGCACGTTCGGAGCAGCTGATGGCGTTTGAATCAGTTTTGCTTCCTCCTGCGCCCCGAAGTGCGACGACTTGGCCACCCAGATCTCGCGCAGCGGCGTTTCGGTGAGCGTCGGGTACGTTTCCCACTCGCCCCGGCTGTTGCGGAATTCACGTTGTCGTTTGCGGACGTGTCTGGCGCGTTCCGCATCGGTGTGTAGGTTGCACGGAGTGTCGGGATGCTTGAGCGAGGATTCGACCCCCAGAAAAATCGGTTTGGTGGTGAACAGGCGCTCCTGGGCTTGAACGGCTGCGAGAAAGGGATTTTGACCGTTCTCCGCGGCCGTTTGCATCAATCCCAGCAAGGCGTTCCAATCCACCGCGCCGCTCCGCGAAAGATGGCATGGGTGCGCATCCAGCAGGCGAATCTCATTGGCGGCGATCAATACAAACCCGGTTTCATCCAGACCGCGGCGCCCGGCGCGACCAAACATTTGCAAAATCTCATCGGCGCGCAAGGGTTGTTCGATGCTGTCGCGGCGGTACGATTCCCCCGCAAGGGCCACGCTGCGCAGGGAGAAATTGATGCCGGCGGCGAGCCCCATCGTGGCCACGACCACCCGGAGTTGACCCGCTTTGGCGAGGGGTTCGATGACGCCCGCCCGGGCCGCATAGCTCAAACCGCTATGGTGATAGGCAATCCGACTTTTAAGCAATCGAGCCAGGTGTTCGCCGACCATCTGCTTTTGCTCGAGCGACAGTTGCAACGGATTCGGGGTGGGCAGGTTTCGCGCGAGATCCGCGGCCAGCATTTCGGCACCTTGGCGGCGCGGCGCAAAAATCAAAATGGGACCCAGGTCATCCGCTAAAGCTTTCGCCACAAAACGTGGCCAGTAACCCCTGATTTCGGAAGGCACATGGTAGTTCAAGTTATTGACACCGACTTCATCGAGGGGAACTGGACGCCGTTCATGGCGAACCAGGACTGCTTGCCGACCGAGGCGAGTCAGCCAACGAACTACGTGATGGGGATTGGAAACGCTGCCGCTCAACAAAAGCAATTGGGTTTGCGGAGGAGCAAGGGCCAGCGCCAGTTCATAGTTCAGGCCGCGATCCGCGTCGCCCAGCATTTGATATTCATCTATGACGAGCAACGTCGGACCTTCGCCGCCGATCAGACGGTTCTTCTGTGTCTCAAGCGTGGCGACAATGACGGGAGCGCCCAGGTTTTCCGCCAGATCACCGGTGGCGATGCCGACATTCCAGCCGCGGGCGCGCCATTCGGCTAGTTTGTCATTGGCCAGCGCGCGAGTGGGCACCGTGTAGATCGCCTGCCCGCGCGGTTTGCCCTGGTTTGACCATAATTCAAAGATGAGCGTTTTGCCCGCGCCCGTCGGCGCTTGCACCACCACGTCCTTGCCCTCGCGCAACGCCGCCACGGCCTGCTGCTGCCACAAGTCCGGAACGGTAACTTGATTCAGCGCAGGCAACTCGGCGAATGGCGATTCGGACTGCGGCACGAGTTCAGGATAGACAGCGGCGACGAAAACGAAAACTTAAAGCGGAATTTTTCCCGATTCCATCGCGCATCGGGCCGCGTGTGCTTGTCGAACCAATCTTCACCGGGCGCGGATTGGCGGATTATGGAAGAGGTTTAACATTGACGTTTGTTGAGTCACGCGACCAAACTTGGGCAGTTGGCTTTAATGAAAACCTTCCTGTTTATCTGCACTGGAAATATCTGCCGCAGCCCGATGGCCGAGGGGCTGTTTCGTCATGCGACGCAGGGGCGCGGTGATTATCGCGCGATTTCCGCGGGGCTGGGCGCCGCCAACGGACAACCGCCCAGCGCGTATTCGGTGCAGGCGATGCGGGAAATCGGCGTGGATATTTCACGGCAGCGGAGCCAGATGCTGACCGCTGAAATGGCGCGGCAAGCGGATTACATCCTCGGCATGACGCACGGGCATGTGGATTCCATCCTGCTGATGTATCCGCAAGCGGCGGAGAAAACCTTTTTAATGCGCGAGTTCGACGACACGCTGGAAACCTTTGAGAAGGATATCAGCGATCCCATCGGGGGTTCGTATGACGTGTACGTTCACTGCCGGGATCAAATCGAGCAGGGGATCGCGTCGCTTTTGCGTTTCGTCGAACAGGGTGAAACCCAGCAGACGGTCAAGGCGGTTTTGGAGGGCAAACGCGCCCGTCTGGCGCTGGGGTCGGATCGGGAAGGTTACGAGTTGAAGGAAGCCTTAAAGACCGCTCTGCAGCACGCCAGCATTTCGTTTCATGATTTTGGTCCGCATCAGGGTGAGAAACCGGTGGATTACCCGGATTACGCTCTGCCCGTGGCCAACAGTGTCAGCGGCCGCAACGCCGAGTTCGGCTTGCTGATCGGAGCGAGCAGCACCGGCCTGAGCATCGCCGCGAATAAAGTGGCCGGGGTGCGCGCCGCGGTTGTCAACGATCCGGATACCGCCGCTTTTACCCGCGAACATGACGACGCCAACGTGCTTTGCTTGTCGAGCGCAACGGCCGTCGAATCCGCGCAGCGGATTTTGGAACGCTTCCTGAAAACTGAATTTAATCGCGAGCGGAATGAACGCTACGTGAACAAGTTGGAAATCAAGATGACCTCACCCGAATTGCGCTTGTCCCATGTGGATGCAGACATTGCCACCGCCATCGAACATGAACGATTGCGGCAACAGGAAAATATTGAACTGATCGCCAGCGAAAATTTCACCAGTCCAGCGGTCATGGAAGCGCAAGGTTCGGTGCTAACGAACAAATACGCGGAGGGCTATCCCCAGAAGCGCTGGTATGGCGGGTGCGAAAATGTGGACGTGGTTGAACAACTGGCCATTGACCGCGCCAAAAAATTGTTCGGTGCGGAACACGCCAACGTGCAGCCTCATTCGGGCAGCGGCGCGAACATGGCGGTTTACTTTGCCATGTTAAAACCGGGTGACCGCATGTTGACGATGGATCTGAGCCACGGCGGGCATCTGACGCATGGCAACAAGGCCAATTTTTCCGGTAAATTTTTTGAGATCATTCATTACGGCGTGCGCCGGGACGACGAGCGGATTGATTACGACCAACTGGCGCAGATGGCGCGCGAGCACAAACCGAAAATGATCACGGTGGGGGCCAGTGCGTATCCGCGCTTCATAGATTTCAAGCGCATGGGTGAAATTGCGCGGGAAGTGGGCGCGTATTTGCTGGCGGACATTGCGCACATCGCGGGGTTGGTGGTGACTGGAATTCACCCCAGCCCGATCGAGCACGCTGATTTCGTCACAACCACGACCCACAAAACTCTGCGCGGTCCGCGGGGCGGGTTGGTGCTGTGTCGTGAGAAGCACGCAAAAGAAATTGATTCGCAGATTTTCCCCGGAATTCAAGGCGGACCGTTGATGCACGTCATTGCCGCCAAGGCCGTGTGTTTTCGCGAGGCGCTGCAACCGGCGTTCACAACTTATCAGCGTCAGATTGTGGCTAATGCGGCGGCCCTGGCGGAGGGGATGAAACGCAATGGTTTCCGCCTGGTCAGCGAGGGGACGGATAATCATCTGCTGCTCGTGGACGTGGGCGTAAAGGGGCTGACGGGAAAAGAGTGCCAAATGGCCCTCGACGGCGCCGGAATTACCGTCAACAAGAATACGATTCCGTTTGAAACGCGGTCGCCGTTTCAAGCCAGCGGAGTGCGTCTCGGCACCCCCGCTTGCACGACCCGAGGAATGCGGTCGCCGGAAATGGCGGCGATCGCCGACATGATCAGTGAAGTTTTGCTCGATAGCAAAAATCTTGACGTCATTGCGAAAGTCCGGCAACGTGTCCGCGAATTAACTGCGAGATTTCCCTTGCCGTATTGAGAAAATTTTGAGATTCAGCAAACCGAGGCTCGCATATTCCGCGATCGCAGCTCGCCGATTAAGCTAATCCGATTTCATTCCTTCCGCGCGGAAGGGGCGGTAGTTTAAGCAGACTAGTTCGCCAAGCGGAGGCAAACCAAATGGAGATTTTATGGCAGCAAAAGCTGTAACCAAGAAGGCCAAATCGAAATCAGCCAAATCCAAAGCCGATGCTGGCGAGCTGTCGCTCGAAGATGCAACGGCGGCGCAGGCGGCAGCAGCCGACGAAGTTTCCGCCGTTGATCAATCCGTCGCACCGGCAACGGCGGCCGCCGTCGCGCCGCAAGCGAACGCTTTGACCAATGAAGGCGGGAAGCGGCTTCCGGAGAAAGCGCCGGAAGCGGGAGCCGTGGGGCCGGGACGGCGTCACGAGCGCGACAAAATCGCCAACTCATTGAACATTGCCAAATTGCAGGCGATGCAAATGAGCGAGCTGAACAGCATGGCGCGCGAGTATGGCGTGGAAAATTACGGCACGATGCGGAAGCATGAGATTATTTTCCACATCCTCCAGAAAAACGCCGAACGCGCGGGCGTACTCTTCTCCGAAGGCGTGCTGGAAGTGTTGCCAGACGGCTACGGCTTTCTGCGCTCGCAAAGTTTTAACTACCTCTCCTGTCCGGAAGATATTTACGTTTCCCCCTCGCAAATCCGGCGTTTCGATCTGCAAACCGGTAATCTGATCGCGGGGCAAATTCGTCCGCCGAAGGAAAAGGAGAAATTTTTCGCTCTGCTCAAAGTTGAAGCGGTGGATGGTGAAGAGCCGGATAAGGCGAAGGACAAAACGCACTTCGAGAATTTGACGCCATTGTTTCCGAACCAGCGGTTTATTCTGGAAACGGGCCGGGAAGAACTTTCCACGCGCGTCCTCGATTTGGTTTGTCCCATCGGCAAAGGCACGCGCGGCATCATCGTCGCGCCGCCGCGCACGGGCAAAACCGTGTTGATGCAGAAACTCGCCAACGCGATTCTGAAGAATAATCCCGAGACGTATCTGTTCATCCTGCTGATTGACGAGCGTCCGGAAGAAGTCACCGACATGGAACGCACCTGTATCGGCGCGGAAGTGATTTCCTCGACATTTGATGAGCCGCCAGAGCGGCATGTACAGGTGGCGGAAATGGTCATCGAAAAAGCCAAACGCATGGTCGAGCACAAACGCGACGTGGTCATTCTGCTCGATTCCATCACGCGCCTGGCGCGCGCCTACAACACGGTGCAACCGCACTCGGGCAAGATTTTGTCCGGCGGCGTGGATGCGAACGCGCTGCACAAACCAAAGCGTTTCTTTGGCGCGGCGCGTAACATCGAAGAGGGCGGTTCCCTCACCATCATGGCGACGGCGTTGATTGACACTGGCAGCCGCATGGATGAAGTCATCTTTGAAGAGTTCAAGGGCACGGGCAACATGGAGGTGCATTTGGATCGCGCCCTCGTGGATCGCCGCATTTTCCCGTCCATCAACGTGGAACGTTCGGGTACGCGCAAGGAGGAATTACTCTATCACCCGGATGAATACTCGAAGGTTGTCCTGCTGCGCCGCGCGCTCACGGGCGTGCCGCCGGTGGAGGCGATGGAACTGCTGCTTGGCAAGCTCAAGAAGACCGGCAGCAACATCGAGTTCCTCATCGGCATGGGCGTGAGTTGATTTCGTTCCCATTATTCGCAGATGGCGCAGATAAAATCTGCGTCCATCTGTGTGATCTGCGGATGAACTCTATTGGCGGTTTATGGACTGCGGTGGGAAGTGCAGCGCCACGCCGCTTTCGCCGACAAGGAGGCAAACGAATTTCAGAAAACCTTTCATTCGCGAAAGGCAGCTTTATGCCGGGCCGAAGGCCGGCGCTCCAGTCAAACAACTTCCTCCACCGCGTTGCCGTTTGATTTCTTTACTTTCGATTGTTGCCGCGCAGCGAAGAACGTCGAGGGAATGATGATGAGAATGAAGTCATCAGGTCGAACGCGCGTTGCCCAAAAATATTGTCAATGACAGCCCCGAACGCGACTTGTGCCAGTCCCACGGGGAGTTGATGGCGGGATTGCTCACAATGTAAGCGCGCGTCATGGCGAGTTGCGCGATGGTGCCGCTCAATCCGACGCCCAGTAAAATCAGGACGACGCGAAACGCGAACGGCGGTTGCGCGAGCAGGTTCGGGATTTGCGGCGCGACCAGAAACAGCGCGGCGATGGTCGCGAACCACGAGAAATGTCCGACGATGGTGATGGGATGCAGGTTCTTCGTCAGGTGCAGATTATAGACGGCGATGGCGGAACAGATCGCGCCGAGGATACCGATGAGCGCAGCGAAATTGCCCGCACTGAAATGCGGTTGTTGCACCAGAAAAACGCCGGTGATGCCGAGCGCAACGGAAAACCAGATGCTCCGAGGCACGTGTTGCCGCGTGACGAACGCGATCAACAGCGCCATCCACAGCGGCGTGGTGTTGAGGATGGACAACGCATCCGCCACCGGCAGCTTCAATGACGTGTAGAGCCACGCGAAGATGGCCAGCGTGCCCATGATGCTGCGATACCACAGATTTTTCGGCACGGAAAAAAACACCAGCGGCGTGCCGTTCAGTTTCGCGAGGATGAAAATAAAGATGAAATTGAAAGCGACGCGCGAAAAGGCGACCACCGACCAATGCAGGTCTTGGGCGAGCGCGTGCGAGAGCGCGCTCATAGTGGCGAAGCACACGGCGCTGAACAGCATCCAGCCGATGGCGGACAACCTCGGGAACTTCATGGGCGCGGCGGCTTTCTCATAAGCTGCCGGGTGGGATGGTCAAATGTGTCGTCTCCGGCCATTGCAGCGGACGAATTTTTCCCGCTTTCGCGCACGGTGGCAATAGCATAACGGCAAATGGCAAAAACAATTAGTCGCGGCGGAAAACAAGATGAGCCGGGCTGTTGAAAAAATGCGAAAGTGAGTCCGCCGATGAGAGAACAGATTTAACGCAAAAGACGCCAAGAGGCAGAGACGCAACGAGGGGGGGATTTTTAGCCACAGATGAAACACAGATGCACACGGATTTTTTGGCACGAATTACACGGATTTGCACAGATTAAAAATCCATCCGTGTTAATCCGTGAAATCCGTGTCTTAAAATCTCTGCGCTCTGCGGGAAGACTGCTTTTCCAGCCCCGCTAGGGGCGACATATTTGTAGAACTCAAGACCTCAAATGCCCCAGCCCCGTCGGGGCGGCATATTCCGCTCCTGACGGAGCTTGGTCAAACGCTACGCCGTAACTACAAATATGTCGTGCCTACGGCACTGCCAACCGCCAACAGTATCACCCGTCTAGGTTCAAACTTGAAAAGTTCTGACCAAGCTATTGATACGAGAGCGAGACAGGCGTAAAACAGCCTCACAACCAGTCAGCGGAACGAACCGAAGTGCAAACGACGACAACAATCAATCCAGAGAAACTCCTATGAAAAAACTGATTCTTCTTTTTTGTGGCCTGATGATTCCGGCGTTGAGCAATGCGCAAGGGACATTGGTATTCCAGAACAACTCGCCCACTCTTGTTCAAATCCAGTTTTGGCCCGATGCGCCTTTTCCGGCAACTACGGCATACGATGCCCATGTGGAATTGTATTGGGCGCCGTTGGGCACGACAGACTACAACCTCTTCCAGCTCGCTACTACTCCGGTGACCGTGGGCGTGCCGCTGGCAGGCGCATTTGCGGGCGGCACGCGCACTATCAACGGCATTGCGCCCGGCGATGTAGTGAGTTGCTACATCCGAGGTTGGTTTGGCGGCCCGACTTGGGAAGCCGCAGTTTGGGGTAATTATTCCAGCATCTTCACCGTGGATATCGGCAATCCTTTTTCGGCGCCGCTGGAACCGCCCGGCAACATCACTAGCACAACCACGCCGTTCACGGGCTTGATCATTTTCATCCCCGAACCGAGCAGTGCCACGCTGCTTTTGGTGGGTGGCGCGTTGGTGCGGTTCTGGCGGAGCGTATCTTGACCCTGCCCCGGAGCGCGGGCGGCCTCCGCCCGCAGCGTCCCGCGATGCGAGAGCCGTCGAGATTTAGTGCTTTCGCTATTTGCCGCGCGCTGCGACCGGGGACCGGTCGCGCTCCAACGCCAGCTACTTCAATTTCTTCACCAGTACTTTTGAGTTGCGGCCGCTCTGATCGTATTTCAACCGGCGAGCGGGGGGCAGATTTTCAGGTCCGCCCTCTTGGAATCCACCCTTGGATTGAAAATAAGTGAAAGCCTGCGTGGATAAGGTGATGAGTTCGCTCAACTTCAACTCGCGCGCCTTGTCACCGATGAACTGGATCAACTTTTGGCCGATGCCCTGATTCTCGTGTGAAGCGCTGACATAGAGACAGGCAAGTTCGCCCTGGTTCTGCTCGGGATAGAGATGGAGCGCCACGCAGGCCACTGGGTTCTTATCAATTTCAAAAATGTAATATTCGCCAAGGTGTTTTTCGATGCCGGCGCGCGTTCGTCTTACGAGTTCATCGCTTTGCACTCCTTTCTGCGTCAACCGCAGGATGGCCCGAATGTCCTTCTTTTTAGCCGGACGAATTTGTTGGTATTCATTGGCATAAATCAACGTGCCGATGCCTTCCTTGGAAAACACTTCCGCGAGAAGCCCTTCGTCCACGCGCCCGTCAATGATATGCACCCGCTGAATGCCCGCGCGACACGCCGCCGCCGCATGTTGGGCCTTGGATAGATGGGGGCCGTTCAATTCACCCTTGTTCTTCTCCAGTAACTCCGCCAGTTCCCCCGCCAGCATTTGCCGAATGAGTTTTCCACGCCAATAAAGTCCGTCGGTGGTGGTGATAAAAATCAGCTTTACGGCCTTGAGCGCCTCGGCCACGGCCAGCGCCACTCCGTCAGAATTGACCCGATAGGTTTTGCCGTCGCCATCAAAGCCCAATGGCGGCAGTACCGGAATGACGTCCTGCGCGAGCAACGATTGGAGCAAAGACACGTCCACGCGCTCCACCTTGCCCGTGAGGAGATGGTCCACCCCCTGCAAAATACCCATGGGATGCGCGATGATCGCGTTGGTGCTGGCAGCGCGGAGATCGTTGGCGGAAAGTCCTTCCAGAATTTCGTGGGTCAAACGGTTCGCGGCAGTCAGCGAAAGTTTGAGCGTGGCCGCGTCAGTGACTCCGGTGCCATCTAAATTTGAGGGGGTGATGTTTTGCTCCTGCGCCAACGCCTGGATTTGCGCGGCTGCTCCATGAACGATCACCACCCGGATGTTCAACGAACGTAAGACGGCGATATCCAGCAGGATATTGGCAAAATTCTCATCGGTAACAATGGCGCCATCGAGCGACAGGATGAAGGTCTTCTCTCGAAATCTTGGGATGTATTGCAGGATACCCCGCAGGTCAGTCAGTTTCACGTTCGCTATTTCGTCTTGATCGGACGTCAGATATGTAAGCGGTTTGCGCGGCGTTTCAACTCTTATTTCGCAAAGGCGGATTTTCCGGACGCGATTGCAGAACTTCCTGCAACGCCTCAATGCAGGCGCGATTCTCCTGAGCGGTGCCGATGGAAATGCGAATCCACTCGCCCAGTTGATAGCCGCCCATCGGTCGCACGATGACTCCGCGCTGCTGCAGTTCCGCAACAACCTGCGCGCCGTCGCCGACACGGATCAGGATAAAGTTGGCTGAGGACGGAACGAATTCGAGTTTGAGCTTCCGGCAGGCCCGCATGTAAAGCCGCAGACCGCGGTGGGTGGTTCGTTGCGTTCTGACGACATGCTTCGTGTCGTCCAGGGCGGCGAGCGCGCCGGCCTGCGCAACGGCATTGGCGTTGAACGGTTGCCGGATTTTCTCCAAAGCTGCGATCAATTCGGGATGACCGATACCGTAACCAATGCGCAGTCCGGCCAGACCGTAGATTTTGGAGAACGTCCGCATCACGATCAGATTGGGATGATGACCAGCGGCCAGCTCTGGAAGCAGATCCAGCGGCTGTTCCAAAAACTCGACATAGGCTTCGTCCAAGGCAATCACGACGTGCGCCGGCACCTGTTTGATGAAATGCAGCAAACGCTCCGGGGCAACCACAGTGCCGGTTGGGTTGTTGGGATTGGCAATAAAAACCAAGCGGGTCTGGGGGGTAATCGCGTCGCGCATGGCGTCGAGGTCGTGGCCGAATTTTTGGGCGGGCACGGTGACGAGTTTCGCGCCGAATAGCGCCGTCACAATGGGGTAAACGGCAAAACAATACTGAGAAACGATCGCTTCGGCCCCGGGCGAAAGCCGGGCGTGTCCCAGAAATTCAATGATTTCATTTGAGCCATTGCCGAGAATCAGGTGCGCGGGCGTGATGCCGAGTTTGGCCGCCATTTTTCGTTTGAGGTAGAAGGCGTTGCCGTCGGGATATAGATGTGCGTGCGCAAGCGCGCGCTTCATCGCTTTGAGCGCCAGTCGCGACGGTCCGATCGGATTTTCGTTGGACGCCAGCTTGATGATGGAGTCGGCGGGGCGGTTGAGTTCGCGCGCGACTTCTTCGATTGGACGTCCGGGTTGATAAACCGGAAGGTGCGCGAGCGCGGGATTAAGTGTGTAGGGGAGGGGCATCAGAGGGATTCCAGGATTTTTTTGACGTTGACGTGTTCGGTGACGATATCCCGAATGAGCGAAATTTTCTCCGCATCGGCCGGTCGGGTTTTCGCGGTCAGATCGTGGACTTTTGAGGCCACTTCATAGCTGTCTTTCTTGGCCAACAACACCGGAATCTGCATGTTTTGCAACGCGCGCAGCAAGCCATTGGCGGGTTTAATCCCGCCAGTGAGAACGATGCCGGCCATTTTTTGCGGTCGGGTGGCGACGGCGGCTTCCAGCAGATCCTCGCGATCGCCGGGCGAGATCAACAGGACGCCGGGTTGGAAAAAGCGGGTGGCGTTCTGAGCGCTCATCGCCCCAACCACGACATCGTTCACCAGACCCCGCAGGGACACCGATGGATTGAGGACTTCCGTGGAAAGTTCCTCATTGATGGCTTCCAAGGTGGGTGATTCCAGAATCGGTTGGTGCGGAATGACGCCCAATAATTCCAATCCTTTGCGCTTCAGGCCGCGCCGCGCAAAGTCCGCGATGTACTCCACCTTGTCCGGCAGCACCTTGTTGATGATTACGCCAATGATTTCCACGCCTTCTTTTTCAAACAAGGCCAGATTGAGCGTAACTTCGTCGATCGGTTTGCCGATGCCTCCACGGGAAACAATGATGGCTTTGCAACCCAGATGGCGGGCGACCTGGGCGTTCGACAAATCAAACACCGCGCCGACGCCAGCGTGTCCCGAGCCTTCGCAAAGCACGAAATCCTTTTCCCAAGCCACGCGATCAAAGGCGTCCTGGATTCGATCCACCAGCGCATCGTTGTTGGCGGCTTGCAGATATTTGCGTGTGAAATCCGGTTCGACGGCAATGGGACTCATATCCACCAGCGGACAGTTCAACGAATACACGGAATCCATCAGGACCGTGTCTTCGTCAATCTTATGTTCCGCGATTTCCACGAAGCGTTGGCCGACGGGTTTGATGTAGCCAACCCTCGGAAAACGGTTCTGCAACGCGGCAATCAACCCCAGCGAGGTGGTCGTTTTGCCATCGTGTTGTCGGGTCGCCGCGATGAAAACTCTGGGCGTGCTGGTGTTCTTCATGAGGATTCACCGGGGAGCGGTGCGATGACGTCAGGGAAGAGCTGGTGGTAGTTCACGGCTTGCGCGCCGACAATGGCCGCGACACCCAGAATGTCATGCGCGTTTGAGCCGCGGGAGACATCGGCCGCCGGCCGGTCCAGTCCGAGCAGGATGTTGCCGTAAGCATTCGCGTGTCCGACCAGCCGAACCAATTTGCTCGCAATGTTCCCCGAATTCAGATCGGGGAAAATGAGGACGTTGGCTTTGCCGGCCACGCGGCTCTCGGCACATTTCAAATGGGCAATTTCAGGCACCAGCGCGGCGTCCACTTGCAGTTCGCCATCAAAGTCAGCTTGAAACCGGATCTGCTCCGCCTTCTGTTGGGCCAGCGCGGTGGCCGCCTGAACTTTCCCGATGGAATGGTGGGTGGCGCTGCCTTTGGTGGAGAATGAAAGCATGGCGACGCGCGGCTTTACGCTCAACAGGTGATACGCCAATTGCGCCGTGGTGAGGGCGATTTCCGCGAGCTGCTCCACCGTCGGGTCCGGAACCACGCCGCAATCCGCCATGAACATCACGCCCTTTTCACCGATGCGCGTGTCTTCAATCTCCATGATCATGCAACTGGAAGCCGTGATCTTTTGTGGCATCACCTTGATGATTTGAAACAGGGGACGGAGTACACTTCCCGTGAAATGATTGACGCCCGAAACCAGACCGTCGGCCTGGTGCATGGCGACCATCATCGCTCCAAAGAAATTGGGCTGTTGCATCGCCTCGCGCGCCTCGATTTCTTTGAGGCCCTTTTCGCGTCGGAGCGAATAAAAGCGGCGCACAAAATTGTCCAGCTCCTCGCTGTCCGACGGATTGATGACGCGAATGCCCTCCAGCGAAATGTTCAGGTCAGCGGCGATTTCTTTGATCCGGGTGCGGTCGCCCAGGAGAATGGGCGCGCCCAAGCGCAGCGCGTGAAACTGGCGGGCGGCTTGCAACACGCGCGGTTCGTCCCCTTCGGGAAACACCACGCGTTTGGGGTGGCGCTGCAATTTTTCGATAATGGTTCCAATGAAACGCATGTCGCAAGCTTAGCGAGACGCGCCGCGAGTGCAATCCCGATGGAAGGTGGTTCCGCGGTTACGCATGGTAGAATCCACTGACCGCGCTGAAGCGCCCCGCGCCTCTCGAGGGCAGACCGCTGGCGCGAATGCCAGCGTCCACGGCGCGCTCATTGAGATACGCGGCGGCGGTGTCAATCAGCCGGTACGCCGCGCCCCAGCTCAATCCTCCTCTCTGGTGTTGCGGTCGAGGCGGTATTTGATGCCGTAGTTGATAATGAAATCTAATTTCCGTTCCTGAAGCCGCAGGGCCGCACCAGCACCCGGTCTATTTCGCCGAGGATGGATTTGGCGAATCCCAACAATCGCCCCGGTTGGCTCAGGGTAGCCTCCCCGCAACCCTGCGCTGAAGAATGAAACGCCGTTGGCGTTTTCACTCTCATCGCGGCGGCGCTTCGCGGCCGACCATCGCCATCTGCTGCGGCGCGTAGCGTTCGCCCTCGATGGGGATTTGCGCGGCGGCGTTCTCAATCTCACGCAGGTCGGCTTCCGAAAGATTGACCCTGGCGGCACCCAGATTTTCTTCAAGCCGGTGCAGCTTGGTCGTGCCGGGGATCGGAACGATGTAAGGCCGCTGCGCGAGCAGCCACGCCAGCGCGATCTGCGCCGGGGTCGCGCCCTTCTGGCTGGCGACCCGCTGCAACAAATCCACCAGCGCCTGGTTCTTCTGCATGGCCTCGGGCGAGAAGCGCGGAACGCTCTTGCGGAAATCGCCGTCACCCAGCTTGAAGTCCTTGCCCATCGCTCCGGTGAGGAAGCCCTTGCCGAGCGGACTGTAAGGCACGAAGCCGATGCCCAGCTCGTCGCAGGCGGCGAGGATGCCGTTGCTCTCGACCGCGCGCCACCACAGCGAATACTCATTCTGAACGGCCGCCACCGGCAGCACGACATGGGCGCGGCGCAGCGTTTGCACACCCGGTTCCGACATGCCGAAATGTCTGACCTTGCCCTCGGCAATCAGCGCTTTGACGGTGCCGGCCACGTCCTCAATCGGCACGGTCGGATCCACGCGATGCTGATACAGCAGGTCAATCGTCTCGATGCCGAGCCGCTTCAGCGAACCGTCCACGGCCTGGCGGATGCGTTCCGGCCGGCTGCAGACGCCACGGTTCTCACCGGTTTTGAAATCAATGTCGAATCCGAACTTGGTGGCGATCACGACCTGATCGCGGAAGGGTCGCAGCGCCTTGCCAACCACCTCCTCGTTGGTGAAGGGGCCATAGACCTCCGCGGTGTCGAAGAACGTCACGCCGCGCTCCACGGCGGCGCGGATCAGCGCCACGCCTTCCGGCGTGGACAACTTCGTGGCGTAGCTGAAGCTGATGCCCATGCAGCCGAGGCCGAGGGCGGAGACTTCCAGATTGCGGTTTCCAAGTTTGCGTTTTTGCATGGCTTAATCCTCGATGGTGTTGGTGAACATCTTGGTATCTACCAGAGTAGGATCGGGCCCGCCGCGCACGCCGGTGTCCAGAGCATCAATGGCCGCGACTTCAGCGGCAGTCAGCGTGAAATCGAAAACGTCAAAGTTCTCGGCGATGCGCGCCGGCCGCACCGATTTCGGAATGGCGCAGAGGCCGTGTTCCAGGTGCCAGCGCAAAACGACTTGCGCCGCGGTCTTGCCGTATTTCCTTGCCAGGTCGGTGATGACCGGATGGGCCAGCGGGTCCTGAGTGGCCGGCTTGTCCTTGAAGTAGCGGTTGATGCCGCCGATGGGCGACCACGACTGGGTGACGATGTCGCGCCTGGCATCGGCCGCGCGCAGCGCCTTCTGATTGAAGAAGGGGTGCAGCTCCACCTGATTCACAGCCGGCGTGATCCGGCTTTCCTTTGCCAGCGCGTCCAGGTTCTGCTCGGTGAAATTGCTCACGCCGATGGCGCGCACGCGGCCGTCGGCCAGCAGCTTTTCCGCCGCCTTCCAGGATTGGACGGTGCGTTCCCAGGAGGACGGCGCCGGCCAATGCAGGAGATACAGATCCAGATACTCCAGGCCGAGTTTGCGCAGACTCCGGTCAAACGCGTGCAAGGCCGTGTCATAGCCATAGTCACTCATCCACAACTTGGTCGTCACGAAAAGTTCGGCGCGCGCGACGCCGCTGCGTCTGAGGCCCTCGCCGACCTGTTGCTCGTTGTAGTAAGCCGCCGCCGTATCAATGAGGCGGTAGCCGCCGGCGATCGCCGTGGTGACGGCATCCACCGTCTGCTCGGGCGGCGACTGGAAAACGCCGAGTCCCAGCGCTGGCAGGTGGACGCCGTTGTTCAATTTGATGTCTCGAATCGAAGTCGCGTTGTTTTTCATAACGCCCACATCCTGCCTTTTATGGAGGAAGCCTGCTATCGCGATTCTGCGATGCCTGTCGCGATTCTGCGGAGATTTCAAGAATCGGTGCTGCCTATTTTGAATCGCCCGGCTGGGGACGAGTTTCGATGACCGCGGGTGGAATGTTTCGCGCCAATCGCCTGCGAAGTGCTGGCGTGGTTTCTCGCAGGCATCGCTCCCGACTGCGGCTTTATGAATCACCGTGCGCTGGAACAACTGGGCCGCAGTCGCGCGCAGGTCACAACCCCAAGAGCGCGCCGGCGCAGCCGGACAACCGGGCCGACTTCCCCATCGTCATTGCCGATTCGCCGAGCAACACCGAGGCTTGCTCTACTCCTCGTAGGTCATTCCGAAGATCGTGTCCGTGAGCCAGCGGCGGAAGCTTTCGTTGTCTTGGAATTGTTTGAAGAGCTGCGCGTCGTCCTTGAACATCGCGGTGATGACGCGTTTGAGCGCTTGGTCGTGCTCGATGCGGGCGTTCTGGCGGTCGGAGTTTTTCCTGGCGTTCTGATATTTGGCATCGGCGAGAACCTTGGGCGGAATCACCTCGATGATGCGCCGCTCGACAGCTTTGGGATCAGCGAACAGCCCGCCAAACTGTTCGTTGAACGCCTTGATGATGTTCGAGAGTTTGTCCAGTTCGGGCTCGGGCTTGTGGCCGCCGCCACTCGTAGGCACGGGCTCAATCTCTGCATCTGCATCGGGCAAGGCGATGGCCATCGTTGCTTTCTTCTCGGCGCGATAACTGTCCATGTCAATCGCCTCCAGAATGCCCTTGGAAAGATCCTCTTCCTTCGGCGCGGGCAGCCTCGAGATCAGGAAGTTCAGGAAGATCGAAAGCTTTTCCCATTCCTGCACCCCATACGGGAGAATGGCGGCGAGAAAATCGTAGGTGCGGCAGAACGCCTTCGCCTTGCCCTTGAAATCCACCTGTCCGTCTTCATCCAGTTCATCCCGATAGGCAGCCACGCAGGCGTCGAGAATGGGGTCGAGCTTCTCCCGCTCGGCGCCGCTGAGATACAGCGCCACCAATTCGTCTACCTGTTCGGGCGCATACACCTGATACCCATCCAGCTCGCTCTTCAGCGTGTGGAGCTTGTTCGGGTCGGTTTCTTTGCTGAGAATCGTCGTGCGATAATACGCGGCGAACGCCTCCTCGATGGCCTTGGTGTCGTTCTGGAAATCGAGCACGAACACGTCGTGCTTCTTGGGGTGGGCGCGGTTCAGGCGGGAGAGCGTTTGCACGGCCTTGATGCTGCTCAACACCTTGTCCACATACATCGTGTGCAGCAGCGGCTCGTCGTAGCCGGTTTGGAATTTGTCGGCGCAGATGAGGAAGCGATACGGGTCTTCCTGAATCCGGTCGGCGATCTCACCGCTGGGAAAGCCGTTGAGCCTGGCCTCGCTGACTTTCTCGCCCTTGAACTCCGGCTCGCCGGAGAAGGCGACGATGGCCTTGTGCGGGCTCTTGATCTCCGCGAGGTAATCACGGAACGCGAAGAAATACTGGATCGCGCGCTGGATGCTGCCGGTCACCACCATCGCCCGCGCCTGCCCGCCGATCTTGTTCTGGCCGATCACCTGCTCGATGAAATGATCCACCATGATCTCCGCCTTGTCGCGGATGGCCTTGCTGTGGCTCTCAACGTAGCGGCGCAGTTTCTTGCGCGCCTTCTTCACGTCGAACTCCGGGTCGCCCGGAATGGTCTTGGCCAGCCGGTAATAGCTTTCGACCGGCGTGTAATACTTGAGCACATCGAGGATGAAGCCTTCCTGAATGGCCTGCTTCATCGTGTAAGCATGGAAAGGCCGGTGCTTCACCTCGCCGCCCTCGGGGGAAGGCACGCCGAACATTTCCAGCGTCTTGTTCTTCGGCGTGGCCGTGAAGGCGAAGTAGCTGGCGTTGCCCAGCAGCTTCTTGGCTTTGATGCGCTTCTCCAACTCCGCGTTGATCTTGTCCTCGGTCGTTTCCTCGTCGTCACCCGGGTTCTCGTTCAAGGCCGCGCTCATGGCGGCGGCCGTGCGCCCGCCCTGGCTGCTGTGCGCCTCGTCAATGAGGATGGCGAACTTTCCGCCGCGATGCTCCGCGCCGATGGCGTCGAGCACGAACGGAAACGTCTGCACGGTGGAAATGATGATCTTCTTCCCCTCCTTGAGAAACTTCGCGAGCTGTTCGGTCTTGGACGTTCCGGCGCCCTCCTTCACCGCGCCGATGATGCTGCTGACCTGGGCGAAGCCCTTGATCGTCTCGCGGATCTGCTGATCGAGGATGCGCCGGTCGGTCACGACGATGATGGAGTCGAACACCTCCCGACCGCCTGCCTGCCGCTCTCCGCCCGACGCAGGCCGGTCCTTGCGCGCGCCGATGAGCTGGTGCGCCAGCCAGGCGATGGAGTTGGACTTGCCGCTGCCCGCTGAGTGTTGGATGAGATAGCGCTGCCCTGCGCCCTTGGCCCGCACATCGGCCAGGAGCTTTCGCACGGCATCGAGCTGATGGTGGCGCGGGAAGATTTGCACCCGCTTCTTTTTGCCCGTCTTGGGATTCTCCACCTCCACGATCTGCGCGTAGTTCTCCAGAATCTCCGTGAGGCTCGCGGGGGTGAGGATGCGCCGCCACAGGTAGTCCGTTTTCAGTCCGTCGGGGTTGGGCGGATTGCCCGCGCCGTCGTTCCAGCCCTGGTCGAACGGCAGAAACCACGAATCCTTGGCCGTGCCTTTCGCGCCCTTGAGATGCGTGCACATGGCCACGCGGGCATCGTCCACCGCGAAATGCACCACACAGCGCCCGAACTCGAAAAGCGTCTCCCGCGGATCGCGGTCGCGCTTGTATTGTTCGACGGCGTCCTCGACCGTCTGCTTGGTCAGGCTGTTCTTCAGCTCAAACGTCATCACCGGCAGGCCGTTGACAAACGCGCACAAATCCAGCGCCCGTTTGGTTTCCTCGCGGCTGTAGGCGAGCTGGCGCGTGATGCTGAAACGATTTTGCACGTGGCGCTCCACGGCTTTCTTGTTCTCCGGCGACGGCGTGCCGTAGAACAGGTCGAAGCTCAACGCGCCGTGCTTGATGCCCTTGCGCAGCACATCAATCGTGCCGCGCCGGGAAATCTCGTCCTGCAACCGCGCGAGAAATTTCTGCCGGGCGATGGCCTTCTTGTCCTTGTAATTGCCAATGCCGAGCTTGGCCGTCTCTTCGGGTTGGGTGGCTTGGAGAAAGGCGAAAAGCTGTTCCACATCCACCGCGAACTCGCGGTCGTAGCTCTCCGGGCGACCGGCGAGCCACCCATTGCCGCCCTTGAACGGCTTCGCCTCCGCCAGCGTTTCCGATTCACCCGCGGCAAAGCCAGCCACTCCGGTCAGATGGCGCATGATCAGCGTTTCGAGGCCTTTTTCGGAGGTGTCGGTTGTCATTGTGGTGGATTGGGCAGACGCCCGAGCGGTCCGCCTGGCTGCCCCATGTCATTGAGAATCTGTCCGGCAAACCTGGGCAGACTTTTGCCCAGATGGATGATGACATCTTCCAGCTCCGTCTTACGGTCACGACTGATGGCACTTAATTTGGCCATGACCACGGCCGGGTTCATGGAATAGAGCGTCAGCAAGTAGTCTTGCGGATGCACCGCCTCGATTTTCCACGGTTGCAACACAGCTGCCGGGAAGTGCCGCAAATTGAACGTCACGATTACGGTGACTCCCGACTTGATCGCTGCGGCCAGCACATGGCGATCGCCTTCATCGTTGGTGAGCGACGGAAAGAGTTCTTCATAGCCGGTGACGGCCGCATCGGGGAAAAACCGGGTTACCGCCTGCCTCCAGGAATCGGCGACCGCCACCGGCCAGGCTGGCTTCAACTTCTCCAATTGCGCGCGGCGGACTTCGTCAAGAATGGCTTCCGACCATCGCGGCACGATCAGCCGCGGCGGCTCTGCCAGACGCAGGAACAAGTCGCCTACGCCAAAATTGGCGAGCACGCAGGCATCCAGCAGAATGGGGAAATCGGCGGTCATTCCTCCCCGGTGTAATCGGTGTCGTAGAGTCCGGCCTTGTTGACCTCGTCAAACAACTGCTTCAACCCCGTCCGCCGCTCCGCATCCCGCTTCTTCGCGTAGTCCCGCAGGTCCTTGAAATACACCCGCCGATGCGAGCCCACCCGGTGAAACGGAATCTGCCCCGACTCCAGCAACGTCACAAAATGCTGCCGCGACATGCCGAGAAAATTCGCCCCCGCCTGCGTCGTGAACGCCTCATCTTCCGGCATCAGCACCACGGCTTTGCCGTGTCGCATATCCTGAATCACCTTCACCAGCACTTCGAAGATCGGCTGCGGCAGCGGAATCTCCGTGCCATCCGCACCTTTCAGGCTGGGATGTTGGTTGCGTTGCGCCAGATCCAGCAACGGCTGCAACAACGCCCGTTCCGCTTCAGTCAACAACGAGGCATCCACTCGGTTTTCAGTCATATTCATCCCTCAAATATCGGCAACTTCCGGATTAAATCAACGCTATAACCGCAATAACCGCCATATCCGCAACTCCTCTTCTTCCCCGGTTTCTGGCATTTCTGCCTCGGTGTGGGCGATAGCTGCCGCACGCCCCAAAGGGGCAGGGCCATTCCAGCCCAGGGCAACGCCCTGGGTTGTGGAACCCCATGGATCAAGCCCTGAAGGGGCGTGCGAACGGCGCGGATTCGGCGCACGAAAATGTTCCGGTTGAGCCGCCTTTTCAGGGCTGGGGAATCATCGGCGGATCGTGACCTGGGGCGTTGCCCTAGGCTGGTATGAGGTGCCCCGTTGGGGCGCATGATGAGGGTTTCGAGGCCTTTTTCGGAAGTGTCGGTTTTCATTTTCAACTCCGCTTCAGCGGCAACCTTTGGTTGCGGGCTTTGTTAAAGGGTTACCAGTTCTCAAAATCAAACAAAGCGAAAACCCATTAAAATCAGGAGCTTGCGTGCCCATGTCTGGATGCTTGCTTTGTTTCATAATGCGTTTCCTTTGTTGTTCGACGGGTCACGCCCAGACCGGCACGTATTCGGCAAATTTCTTCGACTTGTTGGCCGGGTCGGCGGGTTTGACCAGCTTCCGGTCCACGGCTTCCTGAATCAGCACGGAAACCATGGACCGCTGCTTCTCCGGCATCTTCAATCGCTCCCGCAGGCTGGTGTTCGTCATTGCGCTGTCCGAGTAATACTTCAACACCGCGTGCTGATAGCAGGCTTCCAACCGCTCCTGCGCCGACATTTTGGCGAACCTCCTCGGTGCGTGCAGGGTGACCTTGAAATGGGTTGGTTCGCCAAGGCCGACAGATGCTCCGTCAGCCGTTTCTTGTCCGGCGACAGCGCAGCCTTCCAATCCAGTTCGTTCAACTCGTGCTTCGGCGGCACAAGGCTCGCCGACAGCAACTCCAAGGCTTTGGTCATCCAGGCTTTCATACGGACGTTTTCCACTCAAATAAGAACATGCTGCAATTAAACAACTTGTGGCGATGCGCCGCCAGCCAGATAAATAAGAATCCCGCCTTCCACGCACGCGCCTGATCGGTAGTCTGGAGGTTCATGCTTCGGCCTCCTCGGGTTCCGGTTCTCCGGTCAAATCTTCGTCGGGCGCCGCCTCTGAGGCCCCGGGCAGCTCCGGCAGGTGGGCGGCGGCGCCTGCCTGTGCGAGCACCGCAGACAGGGGGCGGACGTCCAGCTTGCCCGTCACCACGTCCGCCGTTAGCCGCGTCCGGTATTCCTGCATCAGCGCGATCTCTCGCTCCGTCCGGGCGATGGCGGTGTTGAGGGAGGAAGTCTGCCGCTCGACTGACTTCACAATTCCAAGTTGCTCGTCTCGTGGCGGAAAGGGAATCACTAGAGTGTTGAGGTCTCCCTGCGTGAGCTGATTGATCGTAGATGTTTCGAACTGCGCCATCACGAAGCTGAAGAGGTTCGAGTTGAGCACCCAAAAGACGAAGTCATTCCAAGGACTGCGGAAGACAGACATGAACGCCCCGAACGCCACACCCTCAAATTCCGGGGTAATGAATGCTGATTTTCCAACTAGATTACGGCTGCCGCTTCGCGCACAAATCAAGATGTCGCCGGATTTGACCCGCACTTCTGGAGGGATGTCCTTCCTTACAAAAACATCGTCTGCGTGAACGAGCTTACCGTTCTTGATGTTTGACGCCCGCAGAACGAGGCATCCGCTTTCATCTGTGACATCTGCGGGCGAATAGGTGAGGCCAATTTTGGTGTTCCCGACGTTCTTCATTCTTCGCACCTCCCAATGATGCGGGATGTCGCCGAGCCAGGGGATGCCGGAGGGTTTGAGGGGCACGGAGGGATCAAGGCCGCGGGTGACGGCGCGGTGGATGATGGCCTGCTTCTGCTCATTCAACAGCCCGATGAGCTTCCGCTTCGCCCGGATGAACCCGTCGATCTTCCGGTTCGCATGGTCCAGAAACCGCACGATGGCCGCTTGTTCGTCGGGGGGAGGGAGCGGAATCGGTGCATCAAGAAACGCAGTGTCGGTTAATTGCAGTCGGGAAATCCAAATTCCTTTCGACCGCACTTGAAGCTCCCAGTTAAACGCGGAGGAGCGAACCAACTCGTGGAGAAACCTCGGGACGATCTGTGCCGATGGGCGAACGCGATAGACACTGTAGGCTGTGCTGATGATGCCATGATGGTTTGCAACACCGAGGCCGCCGCCCCATGCCCAAAGGCTGTTGATGACCAAGTCGTCCGGCCAGCAGAGCTTGTAGCCAGCGTAGGACGCGGCTTTGAACATCGTCACTTTGGCCGTGTTGCGAGGAACGACGCCGCGAGCGGAACTCACCGTGAGCAGTTCTTCCTTCCCGGACTTCGACCGTTGATCCACGCACGTCATGTAAGACTTGCCGCGCTTGATCACCCAATGTGACGGGTAACGCCCAAGCCAAGGCAACCCCGACTCCTTGTAATCCGGATACGGTTTCAAGCCCTCGATCATGGCCGGCCTCCGTTCGGTTTGCGGCGCTTGGGCAACTTTTTCACCTCGGCGTCCAGCAGGCCGAGCAAGTCGGCCTCGCCCTGGGCTTCGAGCGCGGCGCGGCGGCGGGCGGAGATGATGACATCGAGGTTGTAGAACTCGATGTCGCGCGAGACCTGTTTTCCGCCCTCGGTTTGAACTGTTGCAATTTTTGCAACAGTTGCCGCCGCGCTTAGTTCGCCCTCGCCGAAGACGTTCTTGACGTGGCGGGAGATGACGGACTTGTCGCGCTGAAAAAGATCGGCCATCTGGTTGAGCGACAGCCAGACGGTCTCGTTTTCGAACCGGCACTGGATGCGGGTGCGGCCGTCCTCGGTCTGGTAGAGGATGAGGCTGGAGGACGGTGGCGTGGTCTCGCTCATGTTGCCGTTCCCTTCGTGATCTCGGTGAGCAGGCCCTCGGTTTCCTGTTCCAGCTTGAGGATGTCGGCGCTGATCTCGGCGAGGGTGCGGAGCTGGGGCGGCTGGTAGAAGTGGCGGGTGAAGCTGATTTCGTAGCCGATCTTGGTGTCGGCCTCGACGATCCAGGCACCTGCCTGCCGCGCCGCCGCCGCATAAAGACGCCCGGCTGCATATTCCCGCTTTAACCACTGGCGTCCGAACCCTGTCTTGAGTTCGTCCTCGCGCTTCACTGCTGCCTCGCGAGTCACGAATACCTCCCAGTGGATTGGTTCAACCGGCAGCCGTGGTCCGGTCCAACTGACTTCGCCCTTCTCGTGTTGTTGCAGGCAACGCGAAAAGTTGTCCGTCTGACCAATGTAGAAGGAATCGTCCGAGCATTTCAGAACGTAAACGCAGAACTGGTCGGGAGCGGGGCGCGGCGCAGGCAGGTCCGGCGTGTAGGGCAGGACCTCGCGGCGGATGAAGGCTTCAATGCCGCCGGGCTCCAGCAGGGGGATCTGCTCGAAGTCGCGGAGTTCGGGGTCAGACTCGTATTCGACCACGGACGGACGGCCCGGCGGTCCGTCCCTACCTTCAAACAGGCCGCGCAGCGGGTCGGGCTGCACTTTGCCGGGTTTGTGGATTTTCTTGATGACGGGCGGAGCGGATTCATCGCGCCAGCTCACGGCGGCGATGATTTGCTTGAGGTCGGAGGCGCCGGGCTTGAGGCCGAGTTGCTTCAACGCGGCGTCCACTTTTTCCAGGAAGACGTTGTGGTCCGGGTAGAGGTCGCCGCCGAGCGTGTCGCGGAGCTTGGTGGCGGTCTCGACGAGTGTGGCGTCGCGCTGCCAGGTGGCGGGATCGAGCAGCTTCTTTTTCTTCTTTTCGGGCAGGCCGGACTTGCCGCCGCTGGTTTCGCCGTCTGCTTCGTCGTCGTCGCCTTTGCCCCAGTCTTCGAGGAGTTTTTCGAGGTCTTTGCGCACGGAGGCGAAGTTTTCAAAGAGGGCGTCGCCGAGTTCCTCGTGGAGTTTGGCGCGGATGTCTTCGTCGCCGCTGGCGTAGCGCAGGGTTTCGATGCGTGGAAGGGTGAGCTGGCTGTGGAGGCGGAGCGGGCGCTCGACCTTCACCTTCCAGTAGCCGAAGGCGGCGTTGGGGAAGATTTTGGACTGCGGCGTTTCCTCGAAGGCGAGGAAGGTGTCGCAGATGCGCTGGATGTCCTCCGGGGCGAGTTCGCAGTTCTTCTTGCCCATGTTCTTGCGCAGCGGGCGAAACCATTGGGTGGCGTCGATGAGCTGGACCTTGCCCCGGCGGTGCTCGGGTTTGCGATTCGTGAGCACCCAGACGTAGGTGGCGATGCCGGTGTTGTAGAACATGTTCAGGGGCAGCGCGACGATGGCCTCCAGCCAGTCGCTCTCGATGATCCAGCGGCGGATGTTGCTCTCGCCCTGACCGGCATCGCCGGTGAAGAGGGACGAGCCGTTGTGGACCTCGGCGATGCGGCTGCCGAGGGGCGTGTCGTGCTTCATCTTCGCCAGCATGTTGGCGAGGAAGAGCATCTGGCCGTCGCTGCTGCGGGTGAGGAGGGAATACTCGGGGTCGTCGGCGTGCTGGATGAGGAAGCGCGGGTCTTTGATCGCGCCCTTGCCGCCCATGCGTTCGAGGTCGGCCTTCCAGCTCTTGCCGTAGGGCGGATTGGCGAGCATGAAATCGAACTCGCGGCCGCGGAAGGCGTCGTTGGACAGGGTGCTGTGCTCCGAGCCGCCGACGATGTTGTCCGCGGCGTCGCCGTCGCCCTTCAGCAGCATGTCGGCCTTGCAGATGGCGTAGGTCTCGTCGCTGATTTCCTGGCCGTAGAGGTGGGTGGCGATCTGTTTGCCGCGCGACTTGGCGATCTGCTGGAGGGTTTCCTCGGCCACGGTGAGCATGCCGCCCGTGCCGCAGGCGCAGTCGTAGAGGAGATACGTGCCGCTCTCGATGCGGTCGGCCACGGGCAGGAACATGAGGTTGGCCATGAGCCGGACGGCGTCGCGGGGCGTCCAGTGTTCACCGGCTTCCTCGTTGTTGTCCTCGTTGAAGCGGCGAACGAGTTCCTCGAACACCGTGCCCATGCTGTGGTTGTCGAGCGCGGGCAGATCGCCGACGGGGTGAGGGCTGAGGTTGATGTCCTTGTCGAGGAACTTCTCGATGAGCATGCCGAGGGCGTCGGCCTTGGAGAGCTTGGGGATCTGGTTGCGGAAGGCGAAGTTGTTGAGGATGTCCTGCACGTTCGGCGAGAAGCCGTCGAGGTAGGCCTCGAAGTCGTCCTTGAGCTTCTGCTGGGTGGCGCGGGATTTGAGGTCGCGCAGGAGGAAGGGCGAGGTGTTGTAGAACGCCTGACGGGAGGCAAAACGGAGGGCGGCGTCCTGGTTGGTGATGCCCTCCTTGTCGAGGGCGACCTTCTGCTCCTGCACGGCTGCCTTGGTCGGCTCCAGCACCGCGTCGAGGCGACGCAGGACGGTCATCGGTAGGATGACGTCGCGGTATTTGCCGCGAACGTAGACATCGCGCAGGACATCGTCGGCGATGTTCCAGATGAAATTGGTGAGCGAGTTGAGTTGGGCGGAATCCATGAAATCAAAGGGGCTGGAAGCGGGTCTGGATTTTGGCGGTCATCCTTTTGCGGCGCCGGTCGAAGCAGGCAACGAGCTCCTTGTGGATGAAGCGGCGGTGGGGGCGGGTCCTGGGTGCGCGGGGCATGAATCTATTCGGAGTTGTCGGGTGGTTTGGGGACCTCAACGTGCTGCAAATCTCAAATTTCCGGGACGCGATACGCGGCATGGCGCTGATGATGAACAAAAAACACCTGCCAGGCCACCCGAAACAACGGACGAGGATCGCGTCGATTCCTTTGATCCGCTCGCACGGTTGCAATGCGGGTTGTCAGCGGCTTGACGCATCATGCGGCTTTGACGAGGGGGTGGTTCGATTGCAGTGACAGTCGAGACGGCGCGGAGCAGGGCGCGGGTCGCGGGGACGCTCGCTTCATCGAGGATTCGGCACGCATGGGACGGGACGCCCCGGCCGACGCGACCCTGCAGCGGGCGGAAGTCCTGAGAGCGGAAATGGAGGGGCCGCAACTGAATGAAGAGGTGGAGGATACGGGACGGAAAGAGAGACGGAGCGCGTGGTTCGCGGTGCTGGTGGAGTTGCGTTACAAGTTCACCTGCGTGCCGGCAAGGCTGTGCTGCAGGGTGACGGACGGCCCGGCGTTGGATTGAAGTGGTCTCAGGGTGAGAGACTAACGCGGTAGAATTGGCTTGGCCGATCCACCACATTCGAGTCGGTCGCTTCGAGCAGGCCGCCGTTGCCCGCGAGGTTGGAGGTTGCCAACGACCAGTGTGCCCCGACCAGTTCCCCGGCGCGCTGCACGTCATAGCTCAAGCCCAACAGCGTGGTGAAGGACACGGTCCAGTTTGGGCCGGAGCGCCAGAGACCGCTGATGACCGGCGGCGCGTTGGTGTTGAATTCATCGGCCCCCAGGTCCGGCGCCGCCCCGCGCGGCCGGCGCTCGCCATCAAAATCATTCGTGACGGTGAGCAGTCCGGCCGCCCGATCTATGGCATTGGTGGCTGACGCAAGGAGATGCAGATCCCCCGCCGCCGGATTCACAAACAGGGCAGGGCTGGCCGTGGACAGGTTGCCGCTCACCACGGCCGAGGCGCCATCGCGCAGATGGATGGGCGCATCGGTCAGGTTGTTCCGCGCCGCGCCGTTGCTGGAGGTCGCAAACCGGAACTGCACCGCATAATATTCATTGTCGTTGAGCAGGATGGTGTTGTGGTCCACCTGCGTGCCCGGTGAGTTCCAGACGATAATCGCGCCGTCGGAATTGGCCCGGCGGCTCGCGCTCAGCAGGCCGGGCGTCAGATAGACAAAGTTGTTGCGGATGACTCCGCCGGTGTGTTCACGGTACGGCGTTGCCTGGTCCAGTCCGTACGCCACGGCGCGGTCCACATTGATGAAAATGTTCCGTTCGGTCACCGTGTTTGACGAGTTTCGCCAGAACAACACAGACGGGTTCCACGGATAGGCGGTGCCGTCGGGATTGTGCAGGTTTTTGAACAGGTTGCCGCGCACCATCCAGTTCTTCGCCGCGTGGGCGCTGATGCCGTTGAAGTAACCGACGCCCGCGCCGTGGTCGTCAGGCGGACTGCCGGTGTATTCGAACCAGCAATACTCGACCACGCCGTTGTTCACGCCGAGGCCGGCGTTCACGTCGGTGGGATTGGCCTTGATGAACTGCGATCCGGCATTGATCAATCTCACGCAATACACCCGCGGCGACTGTGCGCCCGTGTTGAAAATGATTTCATTGTCCCAGGTTTCACGAAGGGTCAGGTGGGCGATGGTCGTGTTCGTGCTGTTGGACCAGATGCCGAACGGGACGTCGCCGTGATTGGCGTTGTTCATGCCCCGGCCGACGAGCGTCACGTTGGTGCTGCCGCTGAGACCGCGGAGGGTGACATTGTGCCGCCCGTTGATGTACAGCGTGCGGGTGAGGTTGTAGGTGCCGTTGGCGAGCAGAATCGTGTCGCCGCTTTGCAAATTGTTCATGGCGGACTGCAACTCCGCCTCCGTGGACACGTTCACCACCCGGGTGCCGGTGACGGGCAATTGCGGGGCGTCCCCGGGCGACGCGGCGTGGATCAGGCCCGCGGTCGTGACCCAGGTTATGGCCAGAAATCGTTGAATCGGTTTCATCGTCCCTTGATGGTTGGCGTCTGCACCCATCCATTGCGCGACAATTCCCAGTGGCGAGACAAGCACAAAACTTTGGCCGGATCGCAGTTGAGCGCATCTTGATCTGCCCCCGCCACACGCTTGCCCGATCCCAATTCCCGCTACTTCAGCAAGTTTTCCGGTGTGCAAAAGCCCGCAACGGCTCCGCTGTTCTGCGATTCCATCTGGGGGGACATCTGACCGAACGCGACCTTGGGGACCGCCATTGACCTCACGCGCGACGGGCGGAGTCATCGTCAGCGAGACACTGCATTATCGGGTAAACGCAGAACCAAACGTCGGATGCCACCAGCCAAGACAAGGGCACGAGCGACGCAGTCAAGCAGCGCAACCAGGTCGGCAGGGTACGACTTTACCCCGTACAATTGTCGCAGCAACGCAATGACGGGGTAACGGCGCACTCCTCCACAAAACTCCCCCGTATTGTTCCGGCTTAGTTAGTCCAATCCTTTTCGTTTGAGAAATTGGGACATGAGGTCGGCAATCTGAAGATTGTTGAGGTCTGAGAATGGGAAATGCGTGTTGCCGTGAATGCCAATCTCCGGGAGATGAACGACGGTGACATCACCGCCCCGGCGGTTCACCGCATCCCGCCACAGCCTGGCCATCGCCAGACGAACCCGCCAGCCGTCCTGTCCCGGATTCGCCACCGGCTGCGAGGGGATGTTATCGCCGTAATAGATGACGATGGGAATTTTCGTCAACGCCATGAACTCCGACAACGGCACGCCCACCGCTTGCAATTCGCCCCCGGCGCTGGGCATCGCGGGTGGCACTTCGTTTTCCGGGAAAATGAAACTGCTCCCGGGTTCATAGGAAACAATGGCGCGGACGTTCGAGTTTTTAACAGCGACATCCCACCCCATGCCGCCGGCGTGCGAGTGGGTGACGAGAATGCCCGGACCGATCTTTTTGAAAAGCGCGGTGACCGCCTCGACATTCACCGCAGGATCAAGCGGGCCGGTGTCGGGGGTGGCCTGGCGGAAGTATTGGTTCAACGCTTCCGGGTCGCGGGAGAATTGTACGCCCGGAAAGAAGTCGGGCCAGATGCCAAGGCGGAATGTGCCGAACCAGTCTTGCTCATCGGGCTTCGGCGCGATCGTCAGTGGCAACGTGCTTCGGCCCGCCCGGCCCCGGCGCGGTTGGTCGAGCACGTAAACCGGGTAGCCGCGGCGCAAAAAAATGTTTTGAAATCCCTCGCGTCCATCAGGGGTCGTTTCCCAAGTCTTACCGAACTGCCCGAAGCCGTGCCAGAGCACCAGCGGTAGTTTCCTGGCTTTTACCGGGATTTGATAAAACACATACGCGTGATCACCGTGCAATGTCTGCCCGGTAGAGCTTCGCTTGATGGCGTCATAGGTGCCGGAATTGGTCATCACCGTCCCGCCGACGGCGAAGCTCCCTTGCTCCTGGATCATCAGCGGTTCGGTTTTTCTGGTCGCGTCTTGCGCCTTTATGGAAGCGGTGGCGCTGACCAGCATTGCCAGAGCGGCCACGTTGATCTTCATCGAAAACCTTGGTAGCGATTTCATGCTCTCTCCTTATTTCAAATTCCGGTCAAAGAACTCCTTCAGCTTGGCGGCGGCCGGCGTCACGAACTGGGGTTTGTGATACAGGTCAATGTGGGTGGCGCCTTGGACCTTGAACAATTCCTTGTCCTTCGTGCCAGTGGCCTTGGCGAACGCGTCCTCGGACATATAGAGGCTGTCCGCCTTGCTTCCCGCGATCAACAGCAGTGGTTGGTTGATCAGTTCAATCTGATCGGTGGCGTCCCAGCGCATCAGGTCCAGCAGGCTGCTCGTGGTGTATTTGAACGTCGAACCCGGGTGTGCGTGGGTCTTCCAGTAATACTCATATCCCTGCCGATACAGATCGAACGGCAGCTTGGCGATCTGTTCGTCGGTCAGGTTGGCATCCCCGGAATAAAGGACTTCTCCCCCAGCCGCTTCCTGGGCACGGGCCGCGGAAGCCTGACGCAGGCGTTGCTGGATGGTGTCCAGTTGCGAATCCACATAGCCATTGCGACGGACGCGTCCAGAGTTGAACATGCTCACCGTTGCAATCGCCTTGAATCGCTTGTCGGTTTTCGCCGCAGCCAGCGAGTATCCACCGCCGCCGCAGATGCCGAGCAGCCCCAGACGCTCGGGATTAACGCCTGCGTATTGAGTGATGAAGTCCGCCGCACCGTGAATGTCCTCGATGCGGTAGGCGGGTTTGTCCACGTTGCGCGGTTTGCCGCTGCTGCCGCCCTGATACGCCGCGTCCATCGTGATCGTGACATAGCCCTGCTCGGCCAGGCGCTGGGCATACAGACCCGCGACCTGTTCCTTCACCCCGCCGTTGGGATGCGCGACGACGATCGTGGCGTGTTTCAGCTTCGGATCGTAATTCGCCGGGGTGTACACGTTGGCGGCAATCGCCAGGCCGTTGAGGTCATACTTGACCGGGTGAAGGTTGACCTTTCCCGGCTCGTTCTTTGTGATCGCACCAGCGTAGGTCAACATGAACGGGTTTTTCCTGTAGTCGTCGGCCACGGCTGGCGTGGTCGGAGCCGTGGTCATTGCGGCCAGAAGGGTCGCGGTCATCGCAGTTCGTTTCATTTGGGTCCGCCTTTCACTTGGCTTTTGTTATTTGTTTGGGGGCGCTTCCACTCCGGAGAAGCCCAGCACACCTTCCGGCAGCCGCAGTCCGCGAATCTCGATTGCGCGAACGGCGGTATTCAGTTCGACCGCTTCCGCCGGGGTGAATTGAACCGCCGCCGCCCCGGCGTTTTCCATCATGTGCTGCATTACCGTCGTTCCGGGAATCGGAACGATCCAAGGTTTCTGCGCCAGCAGCCACGCGAGCGCGATCTGAGCGGGAGTGGCCTGCTTGCGGTCCGCCCAACGCTTTATCAGATCCACCAGCTTCATGTTGTGAGCCAGTTTCTCGGGCGAGAATCTCGGGGTGGCTCCACGCAAATCGCCGGATGCGAATCGCGTGTTTGCGTCAATCCAGCCGGTGAGCAATTGGCAATCCAGAGGCCACCACGCCACAAAGCCGATTCCCAACTCTTCGCAGAGCGGTATCACCTCCGGTTCCGGATCCCGGGTTGCCATCGAGTACTCGTTTTGAATCGCCGTCAGCGGAAGCGCCGCATGAGCGCGTCGGATCGTCTGAATGCCCGGTTCGGAAAGCCCCCAATGCAGAACCTTGCCTTGATCCATCAGTTCCTTGATCGCACCGGCAACGTCCTCAATCGGCACTTGAGGGTCAACGCGATGTTGATAGAGGAGATCAATGCGGTCGGTGCGCAGGCGCTTCAGGGAATTTTCGACCACGACCTTGATGTGCTCCGGTTTGCTGTTGAGTCCGGGGAGTGACCGCCCCGTCTCCTGATCAATGTTCCAACCAAACTTCGATGTGATTCGGACCCTGTCGCGAAATGGCGCGATGGCCTCCCCGAGAATCCGCTCATTTTCGAACGGGCCGTACGCCTCAGCGCAATCGAAGAATGTGATTCCGCGGTCGAAGGCCGCGCGGAGAATGCTGATCATCTCCGGCCGGTACGGCACCGTCGTGTCGTACTTGCGGTGCATGTTCTGGACACCCATGCCGATGGCCGAAACCTCCAGTCTGCCGAGCCTGCGCGTGCCCGGTTTACTTGATTCCGCTTGCCCGTTCGATCGCGTCTGCGCGTCGGCTTCACTGGTCAATGATGAAAGTGCGGCGACACCCGCTCCGGCAACAATCGTCCGCTCGATGAAACTGCGTCTATCCATGCCTTGTTGTTTGTTCGAATTCATTCGGCTTTCTCAACGTGCTCCGAGTGTCCCGTGATCCTAACGCGGCTTCATGACCTCGACGGCCTTTTCAATCACATCCAGTCTTGCCTTCTTGGGATCGGGTTTGCCGACCGCCGAACCATCGAGCTGGATTTCGAGAAGTTCGTCCTTGCCTGAATCGTAGCGCGGCCATTTGGGCAAACCTGGACCGTTCGGATCGCCCGTCTTGGCGAAGTTCGCCCAGTAGGTGTTCATCAACTTGGCGACCGCTTGGTCTTCGGAGGCCACAGCGGTTCCGTTGCGGCCTCTCAGGTTGTTGAACACATACGGGATTTCAGATCCATGCCCCGCGCCGAACCGCATCCACTGGCGGGCAGAAGGTGAGACGTAGGAGAACAAATAGACGTAGGCCGGTGTGCCTTTCGCGGCAAAGGCCCGTGCGGTCATCCGGGCCGGCTCGGCCCAGACCTTGTCAGTATTGACCATGGTGAGCATCTCGGCAAAATCATTGGTGCCGTGAGGGTCGTAAACCGCCGCCGCTTCGTCGCTCAACTTGGCGAACAGCGAAAGCAATTCCTGCTTGGATCGGGCATTGACGAATCCACCCGGCACCTCCGCACTGTTCGATCCGATGATGAGCGGAACCTTCGCCTGTCTGCCGGCCGCGTAGCCGTGTTCCGCCGTTTCGACAACAAGTTTTCCGTCGAGAATCGGTCCCGAGTAGATGGGCGGCCCGCCGGGGCCATCACTTTCCTGCCCGCCATCCACGATCTCCGCTGCGGTCAAGGCGCGGAGCCTGGCCAAGGCGTCGGCGTCCGTGCCCTGGATCCCATGTTTACGCGCAAAGTTCACTCCGATGGTCTCCGCCGAAACGGGGTAGAACGGATCCGCCTTTTCCTGGCGGATCGGCCTGCCGGTCAGAACGCCATCCCGGCCTCCGCCCGACTGACTGATCGCCTTGTGGAAAAGGCCGCGGGCCGCCGGTATGGTCAGGAGTGAATGCACCGAGACCCCACCCGCCGACTCGCCGAAGATGGTGACGTTTTGGGGATCGCCTCCAAACGCGGCGATGTTCTGTTGCACCCATTTGAGCGCGGCAATCTGATCCATGTAAGCGTAGTTTCCCTTGGGCTCTTCCGGATGCTCCTGGCTTAACGCGGGGAAGGCGAAAAAGCCGAGACGCCCCAGGCGGTAGTTGAATGTGACCAGAATGACTCCCTGCCTGGCGAACTGGGCGCGGGAAAAGTCCGGCGAGGAACCGCTTCCGCCCACAAACGCGCCGCCATGAATCCACACCATGACCGGCAACCGCGCCGTCGCGACGGCATCGGCAGGCTTCCACACATTGAGAAACAGGCAATCTTCGGAGGAATCCCCGCGACCTTCGCGCCCGAAACCTCGCTGCGGACAATCCGCGCCGAACTTGCTCGCATCGCGCTCGCCTTCCCACGGCACCACAGGTTGAGGTGGTCGCCAGCGGTTGGGGCCAACCGGGGCGGCCGCGTAGGGAATTCCTTTGAAGCTCGCAACCTCTCCTTCGGTCACACCGCGCACGACACCTGACGTCGTGCGAACCGTGGGTTGTGCTTTCGCGCCCGGCGTGTTCGCCTTCGGCTCTTGCGCGTTTACCGAAGCCAACAGGGTGAACGTCAGTAACCCCAGGGCGATGAACGGGGTTTCAATTCGTTGTGTTCGCATAGTGTTCTGTTTGTTCGATGGGTTCTCTGAAGTCGTGTGGCTCATTTCTTCCCGAAAACCTCCTTGGCCACACCCGCTGCGGTCACGGCGCTGGGCCATCCCGCGTAGAACGCCAGATGCGTGATCGCTTCGCTTATCTCCTGCTCGGTAACTCCATTCCGCCGCGCCAGCGCGAGATGCGACCGGAGCTGGTCGGGACGATTCATCGCGATCAATGCGCTCAGGGTGACGAGGCTGCGATCGCGTTTCGACAGCTCGGGTCGTTCCCAAACGTCTGCGTAAAGCACGTTGTCGGTCAGCTCCGCCAGCTTGGGCGCGACATCGCCCATGAGTTGTTGCGCGCGGCTGGGGCCGGTCGGGGCCGGCCCGGCGGCCGGCGCGTTGTATTGCGAATCGTCAACCTGCTCCATCCATTCGACCGACTTGCCGTCGAGCGCCTCGGAGATGGCGATGTGCGTCATCGAACTGTTCGGCGCCGCCCCGTGCCAGTGCTTCTGACCGGGCGGAATCCAGACCACGCCTCCGGGCCGGATTTCCTCCGCTGGATCGCCCCAACGTTGCACGCGACCGACACCCGCGGTGACGATCAATGTTTGCCCCAACGGATGAGTGTGCCACGCGGTGCGTGCGCCCGCCTCGAATGTGACCTGGCCACCGGAGGCGCGTGCCGGCGCTTTCGCCTGAAACAAAGGGTCAACGCGCACGCTGCCTTTGAAGTGTTCGGCTGGCCCCTGCCGCGACGTTTGCGCGCCGCTGCGAGTGATTCTGATGGGTTGCGAGTCCGCCGCCCCGGCGACTCCGCCACCAAGCGTCGCCGCCGCCCGGTTGGTCTGGGCAGGCACCAAACCAGGCAGGGCGAGTGTGATGATCGTTGCGATGAGCAGTTTCAAATTCATGATGTCACTCCTTCGCGAGTTCGCCATTCGCCTGGCGAAGTTCCTTCCCAATGCTGAAAAGCGCGGAAGAACGAATTGGTGTCCTCAAAGCCAAGCAGGAACGCGGCTTCGTTCAGTTCCACAGCGCGTTGTTTCAGGTAATGCCGGGCCAGTTCGCGGCGCGTTTCTTCAACCACCTGTTGAAAGGTGAGACCCGAGTCCGTCAGCCGGCGCTGGAGCGTGCGTGTGCTCAGGCCAAGCTCTTTCGCGACATCGTCCAGCGTCGGACGCTTCCCGGCCAATAACTGCCGGAGCGTTTGCTTCACCTGTTCGCCCACAGTCCTGCCGCTGCGCCGGGCTTGCAGCTCGGATTCCAACTGCGCCCCAATCACGTTGAGCAATTCCTCGTTATGCGTCACAAAGGGGCGGTCGAGATCACTGCTGCGAAACACCAGTGCGTTGCGATCGGCCTTGAAACGGACGCGACAACCAAAGTGACTTTCAAGCAAGGCGCGATGTTTCGCGGCGCGGCACAATTCCAGGCGAAGCGGTGTGATTTGATCATCCGTCCCTTGCCGACCCACGCTCAAAATCCACGACAGCAACATATCCACGAGCAACTCAGGTTGGGTTTCCTCGGCTTCCACGTAGAAGAATTCGACTGCAGCTTCCTCACCCGCTCGATGAATGCGAATTTCCTCGGGACAGGTGAGTTGCTTGTAGCGACCCAGTCGTTGCAGCGCATCGCCAAAAGTCCGGCTGCACAGGACGGCGATGCCCGCCGGGTGCGTCCGGGCGAACCGCGTTTCCGAGCCAAGCTTTAATCCAATTCCGGGATCAGAACTGAGTTCACTCACGCTCCGCCAGAGGGAAAAGAGTTCCGCCGTGGTGAGGTACACTTTGTCCTGCTGAAAAAGAGTGACAGGTAATCCGGCCCGGCGGAGCAGTGCCGGGACCGACAGCTTCTGGTCAGCGAAGCGTTTGCCCCACGTGTTTGAGATGCGCAAGCGATCACTCATGGTTTGCGGGGTTCACGTTTTAAGAACTGAACGGCTGGCGAACCCGGTTGGATTCTAGTCGTCATCATGGTTTCAGCTTAGACCACGCGAAGACCGTGTCACTCGCCAAACGCGCCAATCCATCTGCCAAACCCGCCATCGCGCCATCGCGCAAAACCAGATGATCGCGGCAATCTCCAATTCACGGATGGTTGTGAATCAACTCGTCGCGCTCCCTTCTTTTGATTCTTGAGCCGTAAGAGCATATGCCCGAATCCGGGGATTTTGCCGCCAGGCCAGTCGTCATGGCGGCTCTGGTGGTTTTCTGGAAACCACGGCGTGGAATCTTGTTTATTTTACCTTTCGAAGTCGGAGCGCAATCGGCACCGCGAGACCGGCCGCCACCGCGCTCGCGATGAAAATGGAGCGCAATCCAGCCGCGCCGCCCAGCCAGCCAAGCGCCGGACTTCCAAGCCCGAGCGTGACATCAAGAAAGGCGTTGTAGGTGCCCATCGCGAGGCCCTGAGTTCCTGGCGGCGTGCGTTTGACGGCTTCCAAACCGAGGCTCGGAAATACCAGCGAGAATCCGCCTCCGCAGATGGCCGCGCCAACCATCGCCAGCGTTCCCGAACCGGCAAGACCGATCATCGCCAGACCAGCAGCCTGGATCACGAGACAATAAAGCGCGACCCTGGCCCCTCCGAAACGGTCAGGGAGATGACCCCATAACACCCGCGCGGCGATCAGCGCGATGGCAAACGTGGAAAAGGCCAGCGTTCCATGCGCCCAACCGCTCACGGCGAAATACAGCGTCAGGAAGGAAGTGATGGCCCCAAACGTGATGCCGCTCAAGGCGAACCCAATGCCGGGCCAGGCCACGGCGCCGAGCACGGCCGAGAGACTCACCTTGCGGGCAACCTCCGGGACGATGGCCGGCAGCTTGCGGATCAAGACGAGCGCAGCGATGGGCGCGACCGTCGTAACGAGCGCGATTCCGAGGAAGGTCCATTTCGCAAAGACATAGCTGCCGATGGGTGCGCCGACGGCCAGAGCGGCAAACAGCGCCATCCCCACCCACGCGATCACTTGCGCTGATTTGTCGGACGACACGAGGCGGAGGCCCCACGTCATTCCGCCGGTGATCAGCAAACTCTCCGCGCCGCCCAGCAGGGTGCGCGCAATCAGAATCAACGTGACCGACAGGACGGGCCACTTCAAGACGAGCAGCGAAGCCAGATAAAGGATTCCGCCGAGGATCGTCGCGATCAGCCCGAGAAACACGGCGTGTTTCGCGCCCCGCGAGTCCGACAAACGCCCCGCCCACAGTCGGGAGACCAGAGCGGCGGTGAATTGACCACCCGCCACCAAGCCGACGATGAACGGGCCGAAACCCAGCACGTCGTGGATATGCAGCGGCAGCACCGGCAGCGCCATGCCGCTGATCATGAACGAGAGGAAGACGACCGCCATCACCGGTATCGCCGGGCGCAGTCCGGCATCGCGCGGCGCGACTCCGGCAAGTTCATTCACCGTTGCGGCGTTACTGTTCATCGTGAATCTCCTTTGCTTCGTTTTCCATTTCGATTCCGAAGGTCTTGGAATGAACGGTCTCAGAACTGCTCAATCCATTTTGTCGGGTTGGCGCCGGGGTTGTTGTCATTATGCACCCATGCTGCCACGGATGGAGGACGCCTGCTCTCGCGATCCTGCGCCCCCTGTCGCGATTCTGCGGTGAAATCACAATCCACGAATGTCCGTTTTGGAGGGATCGGCCTGCCGGGTGAGTCGGCTCACACAAAGGTTTCGGCGGCGTGGCGCAATTCCTCGACGAAGACGGCGAGTGGTTTTTCAGCGGCGTGTGTTGCTCGATGTCCGGCAGCAATGCACAAGTATTTCGGGGGCGCGGACAGTGTTTTCAATCGGCATTCTTTGGAATGAGCCGCGCCGTGCTGGCGGTAACGATTGCGACGCCCAGCCCGGATTCCACCGCCACGAGCAGGCTGTCCACGCCGTCGTATTCGCCCGCGATGGCGAGGCGCTGCCGGTGCGCGCGCAGCCAGGCGGTGATGACGCCCCAATACTCGGGGTAGTCTCGCTGGCAGAAAACGAGCAATGGTTCGCACGCCACTTCCTGCGGCGTCACACGGGAGCGCCGGGTCAGCGGATGATGGCGAGGCACTGCCAGTTGCCACGGGGCGCGCACGAGCGGCGTCCATTTCAATCCGTGGCTGTCGCGTTGTTGCCCAACCGTGATCGCGACATCCAGCGTGTCGTTCTCGAGCCCGCCGAGCATTTCCTTGGTGGAAAGGTCGAACAGTTCCACGCGGGCCTTCGGGTGTTTTTGGGAGAAGTTCGCCACCGCGCCCGACAAGAGACCGCTGGCGAGCGAGGGCGCGTAGCCGACGCGCAACCGCACGTTCTGTCCGGCGGAGCGCACCCGGTCCAGCATCTCGCCGGCGCGTTGAAGCAGCGCGCGCCCTTCGTGCAGGAGCGCTTCACCTGCCGGAGTCAGGCGGATGGAATGCGCCTGACGTTCGAGCAGGCATTGGCCAATCTCATCTTCGAGCGCCTTGATTTGCCGGCTCAACGCGGGTTGCGTCAAAAAGAGTTTCCGCGCCGCGCGGCTGATGTTGCCGGTTTCAGCGACGGCCACGAAGTAACGCAGTTGGCGGAGTTCCATGCACGATTAAGCATACTCATTGGTTTTGCTGAGGCAAAAAGCATGGACTTTCTCAAAAGCACGCAGCCGTCGCGATGATGGCAAGTCAATGGCAGGTGCGGGTCGCACTTCAATTCAACTGGGCGAAAACTTTTCAAATTCAACTCGCATGAAAACCTTCAATGCTAACTGTGCCGAACAACGAGAACGTCTGAGACGGCTGAATACCGCGCGCCTTTCCAATCAAACTCGATTCGCCTTCCGGGATTGTCGCCGCAGGCGTCCAAATAGCCGCGAATCTTTTCCTCCATGAGCGGCTTCGCTCGCTTGAGCTTCCACGAATCGAAAAAGTTCCTCTGGTCAACGAGCACGAGGAACAGACGATTCGAAGCGTCAAACCGCCGGTCGCCTTGGTTCTCGTAAAGCCAGCGAATCAAACCGCCAGAGTCCGCCTCGATTTCGGTGACGAGGGTGTTTCGGAAATTCACAAGCTCTGCGATGAGTTGTTTACACTCCGCCGCCGGATGGTCTGACACCTTCGCCCACAAATCTTGAAGCAGGGTGGCGTCAGCCAAGTCAGCAGAGATTGGGAGGCCGTGAGTGCGAGCGGTGCGCTTTAGCAATGTCAGCTCTGGCCGGAGATTGGCCGCTTGCCGTTTCTCCTTCAGATAGCCTTCAGGCAGATACGTGACCTTCAAATCGAACGGCGTGTCGCGGACGAAGAAATCAATCTTCTTCACCAGACCAACGGCTGGCAGCACGTTGGCGTGGTCTTTGAAAATGTCTTCGATGATGATCGAGGTCCAATGGTTATACCACGAGCACACCACGTATCCGCGCAAGCTGGTCAGCAACTCGTTTTCGACGCACCGGCACAGCGCTTCATAGTCAGTGATTTTCTTCACGTAGTTGTCCACGATGGTTTTCTCCAGACTGTTCTGGTGAAGACCACCCCAGTTGAATTCCTGCACGCGATAAAGCTGGTTCACCAACTCCGCCTCGTTGACTCGGCGTTGTTCACGCTCTTCGCGGTAGATGTCGCGAGCGCACGCCTCAATCGCTGTGACGCTGATGCCAGCATTGAACGCAGCATCGGACAATTGGCGTGAACCAACGTCTGGCCGTGCGATGCCCGCCGACTGAAACAGGCGTTCGAGATATTCCGTTCTGTTCAGGGAGCGGAGTTTCAGGAAGCGGCGACCCTCGGCGTCGGCGACAAGCTCGTTTAGTTTGTCTTGGCGGAACAGGGCGTCGGCTTGGGCGAAAGTCAGCGGCATGATTATTCCTTTGGTGTTGGCAGGGTGAACATCCATCCGGGGATGTCGGCGAGCGAATGAGCCGCGATTGCTGAACGAGAGAACACCAGTCCGTAATCGGTGCGCAACGCTCCCTCCCGGTTATCTTGCACAACCGACGCCGCCGAATAAACGAGCGGGAAGCAACCGCAATACGCCATGCCCGCCGTGCTCGCGCTGTCCGAAAAGCTGCTCAGGAACTTCCAGTTCGCCTCCGTGCGCGCGTTGAAGAACAGCACGAGGAAGCCGTTGTCGCTCAACTTGTGGCTGGCGATCTCCAGAAACCGCGACATCGCCTGATTGTAGCCAGCCATTTTCTTCGCTCGCTCCTTCGCGTTCGACACCACGATTTCCGACTCAAACGGCGGTTCTTCTCCGAGAATGACGTTCCACAACTCCGAAAGCTCCAGATATGGAATTCGATCGCCATGCGGCGGGTCGGTGATGATCAAGTCCACCGATTTGTCGGGCAGTTCCGGTAGCAGTTGCAGGGTGTCGCCGTTGAGCAGCGCGTAGTCGGTGTCACCATCACACACCGAAGCCAGTCCGCCAGCCTTGGCATCGAAATGCACCGCCTCCGACTCTGCGATTGCTTTGATGAGCTTCTGCACCCGGCGCTCGAAGCAATTCCACACATTGACTTCAAAATGCTGCTCCGGCCGCCAGTAGCCGATGACCCATGAGCCGACTTCCATCCGCTCGCTGGCCGCACCGGTCGTCTTGCCCCGGCCTGTGATGGCAAAAACCATCTTGCTCATCTGACCGACGGACGCTGTCAGCGACAGCCGCATTGGTTCTTGAATCGCTGCTGGCAAATCATCAATCGCCCCGAGCAAGAGTTCGATATTGCGAAGCGCCCGGCCCGTGAACAGGTCTTTCAGCGTAAGCGACGCGGAAGAATTGATGCGGGAGTTGGTGAAGAATCGTGGCGCGCGAAGCCGCCTGGGCTGGTAAGACACGAAACTTTCCGCGAGCGCAATGTCGTGCTCGTCCGGCGGCAACTCCAAACGATTGCGACTCTCGCCGTTTGTCCGCCAAACCATCTCCATCTCGCCGTTGCGCCAGACGAAATGCGTGGCGGCCCGCTTCTGCGCCGTCGTGTAACTTTCGAGAATCGCACCCCTCACGAGCGCGCTGACCTGAGTGAGCGCCTCATCCACGGCGCGAGCCGACGGCGGCGACACGAGCATTCGCGTAAGCCTGACGGCGGCGGGATTGATGTCCACGCCGACAAACCGGCGCTTCAACTGGACGGCTTCCAGCGCCGCAATGCCCGAACCAAGAAACGGATCAACCACCAAGCCGCCTTCTGGGCAAAGCTGCTGAATCAGGTAGCGCATCGGTTCAGCCGGCTTCTTCCCCCAGTATTTGTGGAACGCGTAAAGGCCGCGATACGCCTCCGGCTCGGCGAGCGTGGCTGCCGTAGGCGCTTGGGCAAGGTCTGGAAAGGCGAGTTGCATTCAGTTCCTAAATCGCGACGAACTTCGGCGTGAACTGGCCGCGCCAGCCGAAGAGGTTGCTCCGCGTCTTGTTGACGACATCCAGTTTTTGGCGGTCGAGGGTTTTCATGTCATTGCGTAACGGCTGGCCCTCGAAATTGTGTTAGCAAAACAAGAGCCTGCTTGTTTACGTCATTTGCAGACCTCTTGATCGTCGCGTCAAAAAGTTTGCTTACTGGGCCAGGAGGCAATTCCAAATCGGTCAACCCAAGGGCAAAAATCAAATCGAGCCAGCGGGAAGTTGGTTTGCTTTCCGTGAGCTTCGACAGAATCTCCTGCTCACCGGAAAACACTTTTGAAAAGTATCGTTCCCACCGATCACGACTCACATTCTTCATCTCACGTTCAGCAACCGATGCCGCATCCCAAGAGTGCCCGTAATAATTGCCAAGATAGACACAAAGATAAGCTCTCAAGCACTCCGCCAATGCTGGAACAGGAATGCTGCTTCCCATCGAAGCCAAGTGCTTTGTTGGTTCGGGTTCTGCGGCGTAATTCCCAAAACTGTGATGTGCGCTCAACACAGCTTGGGCAGCGCGCTTGAAGCTGTTAGACCTGAGATTTTCAGGCACGAAGTCAAAACCCTTAACGCGCAACAACGCCTTGCGAACGCCGGACACAGCCTGTGGACGATTGCCGACGTTTGATAGCTCGGCGAAAGTCGTGCCAACAGACCAGCGGTCGTCATCCGTCAACTTCGGCCACATGCCCGGCAGGAATGAGTTCAGATTTGCCAAGCCGTGTTCAAGTCGCGCTCCTTCTTCAGTTTTTGCCGCAGCCAAGAGAACTCGCAACGCCGTTCGGATAAAAAAGAGGGGAGAATCTAGCAACTGGAGAATCCCAACGTCATCGTTTGCGAACGTTTCAGACAACAAGCGATCCCGAAACCGTGTAAAGTCTATCGCAGTTGTGCTTTCGTCAGAGCCAAAGATGTATTGCACGCAAGCGCGGGCAACGTTTCCCGCCTCTACTAAAGACATTTCTTCGCTCGCCTGCTCACTGTCGAAGTGGGAAACGGTTTCAAACCCTTGGCGAAGCCGCATCGCGCCAGTTGAATCAACAAAACCTAGTGCTTCCGCCAGATAAATTGTGTCGTGATCTGTAAGGACCGATTCGACTGAAGACTCCTCAGTGATGTCCTCACGATTCAACATCTCACCCAAGAACTTCATTCCAAGAGATGCAAGTCTGGCCCGCAGACGCGACATTGAACGACGCCACAGGTGTCCAGCACCCATTCCAAAATCACCCCGCTCAAATGCATTTACCAATGCGCGTTTGTCGGCGGGACGAAGGGCAACAGCATACTTCTCAACGATGACAGCAGGTTGCGCGGCTTCCTTCGGAATTACCGTCGGTTTGGCGCTTTGCCACGGGATGATTGCGTTATTTGGCGGCATGAGCGAACTCCTCATACTTGGTTAAACCATCTTGTGAGCACATAAACACACCCTTAAAAAAGGCGTGCTCTTTCAGCGAAAGAAACGCTCGCGTCCTCGCGCCACCTGCCGTGCCGGAGCTTTTTGAAGCTGGAATATGAACATTATAGCCCAGCAGCTTGCCATCTACGGAGAACACCGTCATTAAATCTGTCTCAACCATGCGCCGGGCCAGGCTGATTCGAGCTCGCAGGGTGCTATCACTCTCTAAAGTTGCTGGAACGTTTGCTTCATCAATTCGTGGCGCGGCTAAATCAATCGCCGGATCAAGCCATGCACCGTCGGGAAAAGCGATCTTACAAGCCGCGATGTTTTCCGGTGTTGATTCAAGAATTGACGCGATTAGACCGTGCCCTTCACGGCATGCTTGCTGGATCAATCGTTGTATGACTCTCTCTGTGTTGATTCGCGTAGCCTCGTCGCTTTTCTGCGCGACCTGTCGGGAAAAGGCGAGAATGTCCTCGGCTGCTTTGAGTAATTCATCGCTCAAAGTAAGTGATACGACCCGCTGGCCTTTTATGGTTCGAAGCAATACCGCGCGTGAACCGTGCCGACGCAGAAACAGGATTGGGAATTCGCATCCTCCCGCAAAGCAATCGAACACCGACTCGTAAAGTGACGGCGCATCTGCACGAACATTCGTTGAGGCGATTCCATATCGTAGCTTATCGGCAGCGACCTCCAACACAACAACCCACGGTTCGACTGCAACCGGTGCGCATCTCTTGATCGAACGTCGAAAGCGACCAGGGCGTTCGGACGACTCACCACAAATGACCAATTGCACAGGATGTATCGGCTTCAGGCATTCAGAGAGCGACGTAGTGAGCAGAATGTCTGGGTATAGCGATCTTCCTTCCTCCCGGCAGTCTTCGATCATGCGCAGAACTTCAACCAATTCTTCGCGATCAAGGACTGAATTCTTGAAGCCAGCCTCGAAAAGAACTGTTCCGGCAAGGTCGTGAATGGACTCGGCGATTGAGCGAACCGCAGCCGGTTCATTCATCAAAGCTTCATTCGCGCCCTTTTTCATATGACGAATACTATCCGTTTCACGCTTTCGCGTAAACCTCTGCGCCCTTCTCCACAAACTCCTTGGACTTCTCTTCCATGCCTTTCTTCAGCGATTCTTCCTCGCTCACGCCTTGTTCGGCGGCGTATTTGCGGACGTCTTCGGTGATCTTCATCACGCAAGCTGGACGCGATACTGAGTGCATGTCACGATTTCGGGTCCAGGCAATGTTGCTTTCATAGCCGGGAAATTATCACGTTCCAGGCTTTGGCGAAATCTCGTTTCTTTTGCGGCGAACTTCCATGCGCAGGCAGCATAACCAAAAGACAGGCTCAGGCCAAGAACTTGGCATTAGCCGAAATCGGGCGGAACTCCTATCGTGTTCGCATGAAAGCAACATTGAATGCAGTGACCATCAGACGGGCCAGCGAGCGCGGCCGTGCCGACCATGGCTGGCTGGATTCGCATCACACGTTCTCCTTCACGGACTACTACGACCCGGCGCACATGGGCTTCCGCTCGTTGCGGGTCATCAACGATGATCGCATCGCGCCGGGACATGGTTTCGGCACGCATCCGCACCGCGACATGGAGATTTTCAGCTACGTGCTGGAAGGGGCGTTGCAGCACAAGGACAGCATGGGCAACGGCCGTGTGCTCAAGCCGGGGCAGATTCAACTGATGAGCGCCGGTCGCGGCGTCACGCACAGCGAGTTCAATCCCAGCCCCAGCGAGCCGATGCGGCTGCTGCAAATCTGGATTCAACCCCGGCAGCGCGGCCTCACGCCGAGCTACACCGAGTGGCATCCACAACCGGGCCATGCAGACGAGCCGAAGGTGCTGGTCATCTCGCCGGACGGACGCGACGGATCGGCAACGATTCATCAGGACGCGGAAGTCTATCGCATCCGCCTCCAGCCCGGCCAGACGGTGACGCACGAACTCAAAGCGGGTCGCGGCGCGTGGCTGCAAATCGCCGAAGGCGCTTTGACGCTCAACGGCGTTGCGTTGGCGACCGGCGACGGTGCGAGCACGGAAGAACCCGGAACACTCAAACTCACCGCATCCAAGGCAACTGAGGCGTTGTTGTTTGACCTCGCCTGAACCCATTCCCCGTAAACACGAACTAACACACAACAAACGAAAAGACAAAACCATGAGTGCATTCAAATACAACCGCTTGGACAAAAACAATGTCGCTGTGTTGCTGGTGGATCATCAGACCGGCCTGACCAATCTCGTCCAGGATTTTTCGCCGGACGATTTCAAGAACAACGTCCTGGCGCTGGCTGACTCGGCCAAATACTTCAAGTTGCCGACGGTCCTTACCACGAGTTTCGAGGACGGTCCGAATGGTCCGCTCGTGCCGGAATTGAAGGCGCTGTTTCCCGACGCGCCCTACATTGCGCGCCCCGGCAATATCAACGCCTGGGACAACCCGGACTTTGTGAAGGCGGTCAAGGCGACGGGGAAGAAGCAACTGCTCGTCGCGGGCATCGTCACCGAGGTGTGCGTGGCGTTTCCGGTGCTGTCGGCGCTGGAGGAAGGTTACGAGGTGTTCGTCGTCACGGACGCCTCGGGCACGTTCAACAAGACCACGCGCGACGCGGCATGGTTTCGGATGCAGCAGGCGGGCGCGCAGTTGATGACATGGTTCGGCGTCGCCTGCGAACTGCACCGCGACTGGCGCAACGATATCGAGGGTTTGGGCGCGCTGTTCTCCAATCACCTGCCGAACTACCGCTGCCTCATCAACAGCTACCTGTCCGCCAGCGCCAGGAAGAAGTAATCTTGCGCGCCAGAGTGCCAATGCGACCACCATTGCCGGCAGCTCTCGGCAAAATCCCGGCAAGTTCATTCATCATTAACTCGTTGCTGGTCAGGTTGCATTGCCTTTCAAGAACTCTGTGTCTGGACCGCGTACCGCAACCACACGGCCCCGCCATCCAGCACGCGGTGACTGGCGAGCGTGATTGAAGTGACCTTCGCGTCCCGGCGACCGTCCGCTGCGCCCGACTGAAAAATGCTCGGCGCTCCTTCGCTGCCGTCCACAGCGGGAAAGAGAATCAGGCTGATCTCATCCACGAGCCCTTCGCGCAGGAAGGTGCCGTTGGTGATGCCGCCGCCCTGGAGGGCGAGCCGCTTCACCCCGAGTTCGCGCGTGAGCGTGTCCAAGGCCAGCGGGAGGTCGAGGTTCGTTTTCCCGGCAAACAGATACGAAACGCCGTCTGCGCGAAGGCCCGCCAGGTGCGCATCCGTCACTTGTTCGGTCAGAACGACCACGATGTGATCGCCCTCTACGTCCGATCGTCCCCAGGCGATTTTCCCCTGGGGATCGAGCACGACGCCGTATGCCTTCGTATCTTGCCGGGCGAACCACGCCTCGCGCGGAAATGTCGCTCCCGATTGAGCCGGGTAACTTGTCCCCTCAACCGCATACTCCTGGCCGGTGGTGCGGCCGACGATCCAGGCATCCACCGCGAGTTCCTGGAAGACGCGCTCGAACAGTCCGTCCGCGACCACACCCTCTGGACGCCAGCGGTCCAGCAGGGTGCGGCCGTCGAGACTCGAAGCCATGTGGCAGATGACGTGTGGTTTCATGGGATTCAATGCGATCTCGGGACTGGTTTGCGTCGCCATGGTGGCCGGTTTCCTCAGTCATCAATCGTGATCCGGTACGAGTTCCGGTCGAAGGTTTCCGGATTGCCGCCGGCGCGAACACCGGTGTCCAGCGCATCAATCGCCGCGATCTCGTCGGGCGCGAGCGCGAAATCGAAGACGTTGAAATTCTCGGCGATGCGTTCCGGGCGCACCGACTTGGGGATCGCCGAGAAACCGTGTGCGAGATGCCAGCGGATCACGACCTGTGCGGGTGTCTTGCCGTATTTCCGGGCGAGTCCGGTAATCAGCGGGTGCGTCAGCGGACTGTCGGCTCCGCCGGTGACGGCGTTCTTGTTGCGCAGGTAGGTGCCGCCAATGGGCGACCACGATTGGGTGACGATGCCGTGACGCTGGTTCGCCTCGCGCACGGCCCGCCCGGTAAAGTAGGGGTTCAGCTCAACCTGATTCACCGCCGGGACGATGTCGGTTTGGGCGATGAGGTTTTCCAGGTGCTGGGGCTGGAAGTTGGAGACGCCGATTGCGCGGGCGCGGCCCTCGGCCAGGAGTTTTTCGACCACTTTATAGGAGGCGATGGTCGCCGCGAAATCCGTGGGGACCGGCCAATGCAGCAGATACAAATCAATCTGGTCCAGTCCGAGCCGCCGCAGGCTTGCGTCGAACGCATGCCGCGCCGAATCGTGCCCGTAGTCGGCCACCCACAGTTTCGTGGTGATGAAAATCTCGTCCCGCTTGATGCCGGAGCGGCGGATGCCTTCGCCGACCTGACGCTCGTTGTTGTAAGCCGCCGCCGTGTCAATGAGCCGGTAGCCTCCGGCGATGGCACAGGCGACTGCGTTGGCGGTTTGCTCCGGAGACGTCAGAAACACGCCCAACCCGAGGGCAGGCATGGTGACGCCGTTGTTCAATTTGACGTGTCGAGTGGCGGTAGAGTTCGTTGTCATAACGCAAGCATTTTGCCATCGGTTGCGGAGACCTGCTCTCGTGATCCTGCGATCCCTGTCGCAATTCTGCGGGAAACATAAACCCGCAATCCGAGGTAGCGGCGAGCCTCCCGACTTGCCGTAGAACCGGGCTTCCCAGCCTGGCGGAAAGATTCGCGCGCCGATGCCGAACGGGATTTAACGCAAAGCCGTCAAGACGCGGAGACGCAAAGAGTCAGGCAGCGCCGTAGGCGCGACATCTTTGTAGCAACCCCCGATCGGCAAATCACAAGCCCCGTCAGGGGGCGCCATTGTCTGCGATGACGCGCTCGTTCAACTGATCCAGCGGTTGCGGTCTGATGATGTCGCTCCTGACGGAGCTTCGGAATCGTTTAGCATTTGGTTCTACAACGATGTCGCCCCTGATGGGGCTGGACTATTGCGCCCAACGCATTATCCCCCGCCAATTGGCTTGAAGATATAGCGCTGGTCGTATGCCACCTCGAACTTGTCCAGCAGCGCGGTATATTCGTCGAGAAACGATTTCTTCGCGTGGTGCTTCTGCTGGTTCTCAATGTAACGAATCACCGCGCCGAGTTGAGAACGTGAATAGGAAAACGCACCGAATCCTTCCTGCCACGAGAATCGTCCCATCACCCAGCGCTTGTCATTGATGAAGCGAGAGGAGTTCGCCTTGATGTCGCGCACGAGTTCCGAGAGCGCGGCATCGGGCCGCAAGCCAACGAGCAGATGCAAATGATCCGGCAGGTTATTTATCGCAATCAGCTTGTGCCTCTGACCCGAGACGATGCCGGTGATGTATTTCTGGAGCTCGTCATTGTGCTCGGACGCAATAAGGCTTTGGCGGCCTTCGACGGCGAACACGACCTGGATGTAGATTTGGGTATAGGTGTTGGCCATGCGCGGAAGATGCCGCTCCTGACGGAGCTTGGGAATCTTCTTTTGGTCGGGATCTACAAAGATGACGCACCTACGGTGCTCCCGACGACGCGTGCAGGACAAGAATCATGCACCTGCGGCGCTCCCGCCAACGCGCGAGGGCGTAATACCGGCCAGCGCCGTAGGCGCGACATCGTTGTAGAAACCCCGACCTGGAGATTCCAAGCCCCGTCAGGGGCGGCATCGTCTGATGGGATGCGCCCGTTCAACCAATCCGGGGGCTACGGTCTGATGATGTCGCTGACGGAGCTTGGAAATCATTGTCGCGGTGGTTCTACAAAGATCCCCTGACGGGGCTTGCTTCCCGACGCCGTTATTCAGCTTGACGGCGCTTCGCGGCCGACCATCGCTATCTGTTGCGGCGCGTAGCGTTCGCCCTCGATGGGGATTTGCGCGGCGGCGCTCTCGATCTCGCTCAGATCGGCTTCCGAGAGGGCGACCCTGGCGGCACCCAGATTTTCTTCAAGCCGGTGCAGCTTGGTCGTGCCGGGGATCGGAACGATGTAAGGCCGCTGCGCGAGCAGCCACGCCAGCGCGATCTGCGCCGGGGTCGCGCCCTTCTGGCTGGCGACCCGCTGCAACAAATCCACCAGCGCCTGGTTCTTCTGCATGGCCTCGGGCGAGAAGCGCGGAACGCTCTTGCGGAAATCGCCGTCACCCAGCTTGAAGTCCTTGCCCATCGCTCCGGTGAGGAAGCCCTTGCCGAGCGGACTGTAAGGCACGAAGCCGATGCCCAGCTCGTCGCAGGCGGCGAGGATGCCGTTGCTCTCGACCGCGCGCCACCACAGCGAATACTCATTCTGAACGGCCGCCACCGGCAGCACGACATGGGCGCGGCGCAGCGTTTGCACACCCGGTTCCGACATGCCGAAATGTCTGACCTTGCCCTCGGCAATCAGCGCTTTGACGGTGCCGGCCACGTCCTCAATCGGCACGGTCGGATCCACGCGATGCTGATACAGCAGGTCAATCGTCTCGATGCCGAGCCGCTTCAGCGAACCGTCCACGGCCTGGCGGATGCGTTCCGGCCGGCTGCAGACGCCACGGTTCTCACCGGTTTTGAAATCAATGTCGAATCCGAACTTGGTGGCGATCACGACCTGATCGCGGAAGGGTCGCAGCGCCTTGCCAACCACCTCCTCGTTGGTGAAGGGGCCATAGACCTCCGCGGTGTCGAAGAACGTCACGCCGCGCTCCACGGCGGCGCGGATCAGCGCCACGCCTTCCGGCGTGGACAACTTCGTGGCGTAGCTGAAGCTGATGCCCATGCAGCCGAGGCCGAGGGCGGAGACTTCCAGATTGCTGTTTCCAAGTTTGCGTTTTTGCATGGCTTAATCCTCGATGGTGTTGGTGAGTGTTTCGATGTCGCCTATTTTGAAGCGCCCGGCTGCGGACGGGTTTCCATGACCGCAGCCAGGATTTCCCGCGCGCTGGCAGCCTGCGCCTGGCCGACCGTCGTTCCGATGACGGCAACAAAGTCATTCATTTGAGCCGCCGTCAGACCCGTGCGCATGGCCGCCCCGAGATGAAAACGTAGCTGCCCTTCGGCGCCCGTCAAATTGGCCAGGGCGGAGATGGTCGCCAGCTCTCTTTCCTGATGACTCAGCACATCTCGCGCGAAGATATCCGCGAACAGATGTTCCTTCAAAAAGGTATCAATCGCCGGCGTGAACAGTTGATACCCGCTGGGAGGCGGGATGACGTCCAGGCCGGCAAGTTTGGCTCTGACTTTGGCGCCGTATTCATCCTTGTTCAGGTCGGGCGAAAGCGGACTCGCTTCCTTCCCGGCCTGATCCTTGATGCCGGCGGCCTGCCTCTCCTTCATGACGGCCATGAAGGTATTGATTCCGTTCAGGCTTCGCGGAAAGCCGGCATACGCATAGAGCTGCACCAAAACCTCCTTGATCTCATTGACGGTCAGACCGGAATCCAACCCGTCAATCAGGGCGGATTTCAGTTTGTCGAGATCGCCGCTGGCGGTGAAGGCGGCAATCGGAATGATGGCTTGTTGTCTTTTGTTTAGTGCTTCGTTGGTATTCATCATTGTCTCCTCTGTGGTTTTTGCGGCAGCGCCGCGATATTGTTGCTCGGTGACTTTTTCTTTCCAGATCACGTTTTGCCCGTCCTTGCTTCCGGTAATCACCAGGTGAGTCATGGGAGCGTCGGGGGTCGCGCCGTGCCAGTGTTCAAGGCCCGGCGGACACCAGACCGTATCGCCGGTGTTGAATCGGATAATCCTCCCGTCCCTCGTCCCGGTCAGGGCCGTACCGTCCGTGACGATGATATGTTGCCCGGCCGGATGAAGATGCCACGCGCTTCTGGCGCCGGGCTGAAAGGTGACGTAGGCCCCGGAGTAATGAGCGGTCTCATTAGTCGGGAACAGTTGTTCCGCCCGGACACTCCCGGTGAAATGGTCTTCCGATCCGTTGGAAACTGCACGCGATGTAGCTCGATATTCAATCTGTGTTGCGTCACCCTTTTCCGTGACGCGACTCGAGTCGGCAAAAACCGTGGCCGCGCTGAGGGCCGATAACATCAGAATCAGAACATGCCTTTTCATGGTGTTTCTCCTTTTCTATTCAGTTCATCAATTCATCGAAACGCACTCGCTGGAGATGGAACAGGCGGCAGCCCCTTGCTGAATACCTTGGCATGGAACACTGTCGCTCCCTGCCCACCGTCGCCGTCGTTGGTGACGACGTAGAGGTCGTTGTGGTTGGGTTCGATCGCCAGGCTGGAAGAGTGCAGGTTGTGGCCGCTGTCGCGTCCGGGTAGCAGCACCTGGCCGATTGGAATGCCGTTGTGGTTGAAGACCATCACGCGGCCTTGGTAGGCGATTGCCACGTACACATTGCCGTCGGCGTCCACCCGCACCGAATCCGGGGCCGGGCCGACGAAATGGTAGGCGATGGCCGAGCGGATCGGCGCGATGGTGGTCGCGTCGGCAAGTTGGACGCGATGCAGCAGGTTGCGGCCAAATTCCGTCGCCCATAGCCACTTGCCATCGGGACTAAGCGCTACGCCGTTGGCCAACGCCAGGTTGGGCAACACGGGACTGATTGTCGAAAAGTCCTGCGAGACGTAGAACACACCGCCCTTGGGTTCGGTGGCAGTGCCTTTGAAGTCAGTGAAGTAGAAGCCGCCCCGGCTGTCGAATACCAGGTCGTTGGGCACGTACCCGGCCGTCGGCGAGATGTTCGTCTGTAAACCGGAGCCGTCGGAGTTGACGCCCAGGATGGCCCCCCTGTCGAAGCGGCGACGGCTCAGCGCTGCGATGAACACTCGCCCATCTTTATGGAGCGCCAGACCGCCCGGTGCAAGATCCTTCAGCGTGACAACGGTGGACAACTGCTTGTCCGGGTTCAGGCGCAGAACGCGGTTGTTGCTCATGTCACAGAACAGCAGGTTGCCGCTGCGGTCAAAGATGGCCCCTTCGAGAGTTATGCCGTCCTTGGATACCTTGAACCAAGGCTCAGCCACAGTGGACTGCAAGGCGCGTTCCGACGGCGGGATCGGCACGGGGCTTTGCGTTTGCGCGTCATAGGCCAGGCCGGAAGACACCGGTGACTGCTGGGCTGCGGCGTAGAAGGCGAAGGCCGCGCCGATTACAAAGCACACCATGCCAGCGGCGGCCCTGCGGCTACAGTTCTGCGATTGTGTGAGACGCCTGCCCTTGATTCGGGCTGTGAGCGAAGCGATGTCGAGGAAGAAGCGGTTCTTCACGTCGCCTTTCCCCGTGCCTTCCACCTCGTAATGATCTTCATCGCGGTTTGTGGCTTCGGTGATCATGATTTCACTTGCTGCTGGGAACTCCTGTCGAGGGCGACGGTTGGGCCGTGACATGCCCGGCAATGCGATAGACTTTTGCCGCGGTGCCATAGAAAAGCGCCGCCTTGTCATCGGCGGAGGCCGAGCGGACGATGTATTTGAGCGCATTCCAAAGCGGAACAAAGCCCGCCGACCGGCCATCTGGCGGATAGTTGCTTTCCATCATGCAGCGACTGGGGCCGAAAGCCTCGATGGTCGTTTCCACATACGGACGCCAGGCCGCCGCAAGCTCGCGGTAGCCGATGGAATCTTTGCGCTCCTCGAAACGAAACCCCCAGAACGGCATCCCGAGCCCGCCGACCTTGCAGTAGATGTTCTGCCGCCGGCCGGTTTCGATCATCAGCTTTCGATAGCGGCGGAACACCTGCTCCCGCTGCGCTTCGTCCATGTCCATTTCCATGGCCAGGCCGCAGTGATTCAGCACGATGGTGACGTTGGGAAAGGCATCCGCTAGTTCGATCAAATCCGGCAAATGTTCGTCGAAGACGGAGGCATCAAAGCTCAGCCCTCGCTTGGCGAGGTGCGCAAACGCCGGCCGGAACCCGGGGCTTTGCATCACACCCTTGGGCGGCCGGGTGGGGATGAAGCGGTAGGGAGCTTCCGATGAACTTTCCAGCATGGTCTGTCGCACGCCGCGAAACCGTTCAGGCGCGCGTTGCATGGCCTGATCCAACAAGCCGGCCAACTGGTCGCCCAACCGCATGTCGGCGTGGCCGACGATCGCGGCGCAGGCGCGGCAACCGTATCGGCCACTGTCGCACATCGCGCCGATGCCGTTGGCGAACTCGATCTCGCCGATCGGCCGCAGTGCCTCCGGCCCGTGCGTCCACGCAAACGCCATGGTCTCCACGTACACCGACGCGACCACTCGATGCCCCGCATTCGCATCGGCCAGGTAGTCCTCGATCATGTAGCGCACGTCCGCCCGGTCAACCAGGTGTTGGTGTGCGTCAATGATGGGAAGCTCGGGTTCCAAGATGGGTTCATCGCGACCCGCGAGCATCTGGTTGTAGCGCCGCGGTGGTTGTGCCGGAGCCTGTGCAAGAGAGTGAGCTGGTGCAAGAACGAGTGCCACAGGCGCGGATAGCGTGAGCTTCAGAACATCTCTTCGATTCATCCCCGCCTCCAACTAGAAACCTCGCTTTCGTCTTTCGACGAGGGCCCTGAACGCGGGAATGTCGAAGCTCTCCGGATCGGGACCGCCGCGCAGATTGCGATTCAACGCGTCCATCGCCGCCATCTCGTCGGCGGAAAGTTCAAAGTCGAAGATGGCGATGTTTCCCAACAAGCGCTCATAGTGCTGTGATTTCGGTATAACGATCAGACCTTGTTGGTGGTGCCAACGCAACACGATCTGTGCGGGTGTCTTCCGATGCTTCAGAGCCAGGCCGACGATTGTGAAGTCTTCGAGCACTCGCACCGGGTGGGTCGGGTCTTTCGGGAGATTGACGAAAGTCCCGCCAATTGGCGACCAGCTTTCGGTCTTGATGCCGTGGTGTTCATTGACCTCACGCAAGGATTTCTGCGATAGGTACGGATGCAACTCGATCTGGTTCAGCACAGGCACAACCTCCGTTTTGTCCATCAGCCTTTGCAAATGCTCGGGCTGGAAATTGCTCACGCCGATGGCGCGAATGCGTTTGTCGGCATACAGCTTTTCCAACGCCTTGTAGGCCGCGATGGTCTTCTCGAAGTCCGTCGGCACCGGCCAGTGCAACAAGTAGAGATCGAGATACTCAAGCCCCAATGCATTGAGGCTCCGGTCGAAGGCGCGTAGTGCCTCGTCGTAACCAAAGTCTTCAATCCAGAGCTTCGTGGTGACAAAAAGTTCCGAGCGACTGACACCGCTGCGCGCAATGCCTTCGCCCACCTGTTTCTCCACGCCGTAGTTCTTGGCCGTATCAATCAGACGGTAGCCATTGCGCAAGGCGAAGTTGACAAGGTCCGCCGCCTGAAAGGTCGTCATGGCCAGGGTGCCCACGCCAAACACCGGCATCTCGACGCCGTTGTTCAATTTTGTGAGTGGACTCTTGCCAACGACAGGGCTTGTCGTCGCGGTCGAGGCGGTTTGGGCAGCCGCTTGACCGGGAAGCATGCCCCCAAGCAGCGGCACGGCCGCCAGACCCGCGCCCAGCCGGAGAGCATCGCGACGACTGATGCCGGGGGCCTTATATTCACGGTTCGGATTCTTCATTTTGCTTTTCATATCATGTCTCCATTCGAGTTGGGATGGTTCTTTTGCTGCTACGGCCTGCGACCGGTCAAGTCCACGCCCAGCCACTCGGGGTGGCGCTGCGTGCCGTCAAAGCGCGTGCTGGTCTTGTAATGCTCGTACTTGCCTTCGAGGGCGGCGGCTCTGGTGCGGTTCAGAAGGCTCGCAACCTCTGCCCGGGTCAGCGGCTGGAACGTGCGAACGGCTTCGAGGGTCTGGTCGAGGATCTGCTGGCTGTCAATGCCGACGATCTGCACAGCGATCGGCAGATTGAGACAGTAGTGCAGCGCCTCGACCGGCTTGACGGTGTTGCTGTGGAGAATATAGGAGTGACCGAACGTTTTCATGCCGAGTGGCGCGATACCCTCACGATTCAGCACGGGCAACACGTCGCGCTCAAAGCTGCGGAAGTGCGCGTCCATCACGTTGAGCGGCATCTGCTCCGCGTCGAAGCGGAAGCCGTGCTTCGCCGCCACCTCATGCATCCGCAGGTGCACGAGCGGGTCCTTGTGGCCGGTAAAGCCGATGAAACGGACCTTGCCCGCCTTCTGCGCGGCCAGCATCGCCTCCTGTGCGCCACCCTCGGCGAAGATGCGGTCCGGGTCCTCCAGCCGGATGATCTCGTGGTGCTGGATCAGGTCTATGACGTCGGTTTGGAGGCGCTGGAGGCACTGGTCAATCTGCTCGGCGGCGGCCTGCTTCGTCCGGCCGTCGATCTTGTCCATCAGGAAAACCTTCTGGCGGTAGCCATCCTTCAGGGCCTTGCCCATGCGGACCTGGCTCGCGCCTTCGTTGTAGTCCCAACTGTTGTCCATGAAGGTAATGCCGCGGTCAATGGCCTGGCGCATGAGTTGAATGGATTCGCGCTCGGACATGGAAGGCCGGCCAATGTGGAAACCACCCAGGCCGATGACGGAAACGCGCTCGCCTGTGCGGCCAAGCGCACGGTAGATCATGCCATTATCCAGATTCGTCAGCGGCGTTTTGTCGGCGCCAGCGGGATCGGCCGGAAGCACCGACGGACTTACCGCAGCACCAACAGTTGCTGCGGCCACCCCGGTAAGAAAGGTGCGTCGGCTTAAGTGAGTGGATTCGAGAGGGTTCTGGTTATTGGTATTCATAGCGTTTCGATTGTTGATGGCCTTGTTCAGCCTGCTTATTGGATTTCTCCCATTCATAGGGGTTCATGGGGCGGGGAAAAGCGTAATGAACTGCAATTCGTTGAACGCGCTCAGCCGCATCCAGGGGCCAAACGTCCCGGCCCCCTGCGAGACGAGCAACGTCGTGCCACCCACCTGATAACGCCCCCGATTCATCGGGAAGCGAAGCTTTATCAAAAGCGTGCCGGGGAACACCTGGCCGCCGTGCGTGTGCCCCGCGAGCATGACATCGAACTTCCCCTGTGAAACGTATTGCAGCCCCACTGGACTGTGGTGCGCCAACACGGCGGGCAGCGCTGCGGAGCGTTGTATCTTCGGCAACTCTTCTTCCAGAGTGAGATCATTGACGATATGTGCATCATAGGTCAGCCGGTCGGCATTCATATATTTCATCCCGACAAGCTGGAATCCGTGGGTTTCGACCATCTCCGAGTCCAATATCCGGATGCCGGCGCCCTTGATGAGATCAAGCGCCTTGGCCGTGTTCAGGTAGAACTCATGGTTGCCCGTGGTGAAATACTGCTCGGCCTTCACCTCCCCGAAGAGAGCGAAAAGCTCGGGTCGCAGGGCGATGTTACTATCAACGAGGTCTCCGTTATACAGAACGAGGTCGGGATTGTGTCGCTGGATTGCGTTGATGACCTTGCGCAGATACGCCTCGCTGCGCTGCGCACCCAGATGCAAATCCGGGATGTGCATGATCGTCACTGGTCGGGCGAGGCCGCGAACGCCGACTTGATGGTTTGTCACCGCAAAGGTCTGAGCGTGGAGAAAACCAAATCCGACCAGCCCCAGGCAGAGGAGCAGACCGGCTGCGGCAATGCCCTTGCCAGGCACCTGCTTGATGAGCGGATGCAGGATTTGAACGACGATCAGGTAGAAGAAGAGATAAACCTGAAAGATGAAAAAAAGCCCCAGCAGATTGTAGGCGGCGGCAGCCACCGGGTTGGCCAGGGTGTAAAGACCTGTGACCAGCATCCCATAGTATCCCGCCACGAGCACGAACACGGCGATCTGCGCCGGCCAGCAGGCTCTTTTAATGCCCCACAGCCTTTTCAGGCGGAAGGGCACGTACCATGCCGAGAAGATCAGCAGCAAGAGGGAGATGACCGTCAGCAGCATGGGATCACAGGTTGTTTTTGTTTGATGATGGCAGCGAACATAGGCTTACTTTTTCGTCGCCCGCTCTTGCCGGGCGTTGAGAAAGGCCATGTCGAAAATGTCCGGGTCGGGACCGTTGCGCTGGCCGGTATTGAGCGCGTTGATCGCGGCCATCTCGTCGGCCGTTAGTTCGAAGTCAAAGATATCGATGTTACTCGCAATGCGCTCGGGGTTCACCGATTTCGGAATCGCTGCAACGCCGTTTTGGAAGTGCCAACGGAGTATCACTTGCGCCGGCGTTCTGCCGGTTTTCTCCGACAACCGTTTCACCACGGGAAGCTCAAGCACACGCGTCACCGCCCCCGGATCATGGGGATGATTGGTAAAGACGCCGCCAATCGGCGACCACGCTTGCGTGACGATCCCGAGTTCCGCATGGGTCGCCCGCAGCTCCGCCTGGTTGAATAGCGGGTGAAGTTCTATCTGGTTCACCGCCGGCACGACGCCGATTTCCCGGATCAAGTCGCGCAGATGATTGGCGTTGAAGTTGCAGACTCCAATGGCCCGCACCCGGCCTTCGTCGAGCAGTTTTTTCGCTGCCTTATAGGATTGGACAGTAAGATTCCAGGTGGACGGAGCCGGCCAGTGCAGTAGGTAAAGGTCAAGGTAGTCGAGCTTGAGCTTGCCCATGCTGACATCGAACGCCCGCAGGGTTTCGTCATAGCCGTAATCGGCAATCCAGAGCTTGGTCGTGACAAACAACTCATCGCCTTTGATGCCGCTACCGGCGATCCCGTCGCCGACCTGTTGCTCGTTTCCATAGGCGGCGGCCGTGTCAATCAGGCGATAGCCGTGCTCGATGGCGCTCCGCACCGCGTTGGCGGTTTGGTCCGGCGGACTCAGATAAACGCCGAGGCCCAAGGCGGGCATGTTGACGCCGTTGTTCAGTTTGATCAAAGGACTTTTGCTCATGGTTGGTTCTCCGTGTTACTCAAGGGCGGATCTGCGCCGGGCGACCAGTGCCTTGAAGGCTGCGACATCGAAAGCTTTGGGATCGGGGCCGGCGCGCAGATCGCGGTTCAGGCCGTCGATCGCCGCCATCTCATCGGCGCTCAGCTCGAACTTGAAGATGTCGATGTTCTTCAGCAATCGCTCGTAGTGTTGTGATTTGGGGATGGCGATGAATCCGTGTTGGATGTGCCAGCGGAGGACGATTTGCGCGGGCATCTTTTTATATTTCTGGCCCAGCTCGACGATCGTCCTTTCCTCAAGGAGCCGGACGATGCGGGTGGGATCCTTGGGCAGGTTAATGAAGCCGCCGCCAATCGGAGACCAACATTCCGTCTTGATGCCGCGTTCTTCGTTGGCTTCCCGCCCGGCCTTTTGCGTAAGGAATGGATGGAGTTCGATCTGGTTGAGGACCGGAACGATCTCCGTGCGCTTGGCGAGCATCTGCAAATGCTCCGGATTGAAGTTGGACACGCCGATGGCGCGGATGCGTTTGTCAGCATACAGCTTTTCCAACGCCTTGTAGGCGGCGATGGTCTTCTCGAAGTCCGTCGGCACCGGCCAGTGCAGCAGGTAGAGGTCGAGGTAGTCCAGCCCCAGCTTGCCGAGGCTCGCGTCGAAAGCGCGCAGGGCCTCGTCGTATCCGAAATTCTCGATCCAGAGTTTCGTGGTGATGAACAACTCCGAACGCGGCACGCCGCTGCGGGCGATCCCTTCGCCCACTTCCTTCTCGTTGCCGTAGTTCGCGGCGGTGTCCACCAACCGGTAGCCGTTGCGGAGCGCAAAGCTGATGACGTCAGCCGTCTGGATGGTTGGCAGGTTGAAACATCCAACCCCAAGGACCGGCATTTCGACACCATTGTTCAATTTCGTGAGTGGACTCTTGCCGGAGGCTGGGGAGGTGGACGCGCTGGCCTTTGGCCCGTTGGCGACAGCAGAATCGGCCGCGAGCAGCGACGGCCCCACAGCTGCGCCAGCAGCGGCGGCGGCAAAGCGGGTGAGAAAGGTGCGACGGTCCACGGTGGAGAGTTTTGAAGTGTCTGGTTTATTCGTTTTCATGGTGCTTCGTTGGTTGACCCGTTGGGCAATTCAGTTTGCGGAGTGAAAGCCGAGTTCATTGTCATAACGCAACCATATTGCCATCGGTTGCGGAGACCTGCTCTCGCGATCCTGCGGTCTCTGTCGCGATTCTGCGGAGAATGTGGTGCCGGTTTTCACCGCCAAGCCGCTAAGGCGCAGAGACGGGAAGCAGCCAACGCAAACCACGCGAACGGAATTCAACGCAAAGCCGCCAAGACGCGGAGGTGCAAAGAAATTCAACCGCTGGTTACCGTTGATGCCCGCCGATCCAAAAGGGCTGAAAGCTCGGCAGAGGGTAGCCCAGGGCAACGCCCTGGGTTAATCGTCCGAAAGGTTCCAAGCCCTGGAAGGGCGGCAGAAGCATTTGAAATGTGTCAGCAGTTTGCGCGGCGTTGTTTGCCGCCACGATGCCTTCGCTTTTCTGTTGATCGAGGTGCCACCAGTTGGTGCTCGATACCCGATGAGTCCGCCATGGGGCAATCGCGTTCTTTCGCCCTTACAGGGCTTGGAATCCATTTTGGAACATGAACCCAGGGCGGCGCTTGCTTCGCTTCGCTTGCCCTGGGCTATCGTCTATCGGGCTTTCAGCCCTTTCGCGTGGTTGGCGTGGTTCGCGGTTTTCTTGGCGCTGTTGTTCGGATGGTTTCAGTCTTCGAGCTTGAAGGCGAAGGTGTGGGCGTGGACCACCCCGGGATCAGGACCGCTGCGCTTGCCCGTGTCCAGCGCGTCCACGGCCGCCATTTCGTCGTCCGTCAGCGCGAAGTCGAAGAGGTTGATGTTTTCCGCGATGCGTTCCGGATTGATGGACTTTGGAATGGTCGAAAGCCCATGTTGAACCTGCCAGCGCAGCACGATTTGCGCGGGCGTCTTGCCATGCTTTCGCGCGAGGTCGGCCAGCGTCGGGCTGGCGAGCGGGTCTTTCAGTTCCTCCGGCGCGGAGAACATCCGCACGCTATTTCCGAGCGGCGACCAGGATTGCGTGACAATGCCGAGGCGGGCATTCGTCTGGCGCAGCGCCCGCTGATTGAAGAACGGATGCAACTCAATCTGGTTCACCGCCGGCGTGACGCCGCTGTGCTCGATCAACGTCTTCAAGTGGTTCGCGCCAAAATTGGCCACGCCGATGGCGCGCGTGCGGCCTTCGTCCAGCAGTGTTTTCAGCGCCCGCCAAGACTCCAACGTCGCCGGGAAATCCGAGGGCACGGGCCAGTGCAGGAGATAAAGGTCGAGGTAATCCAATCGCAGTTTGCGCAGGCTCGCGTCGAATGCGCGGAGCGTGTGGTCATACCCGTATTGGGTCAGCCACAGTTTGGTGATGATGAACATCTCGGCGCGCGGGATGCCGCTTCGGTCAATGCCTTCACCGACCTGACGCTCGGTGCGATAGGACGCCGCCGTGTCAATCATCCGGTATCCTTTCGCAATGGCGGTGGCCACCGCATCGGGGATTCGTTCGGGCGATTTGCGATCCATTGTGCCCAGACCGATGGCCGGCATTTTGACGCCGTTGTTCAAGGTGAGTTCAGTGGGTGCAGTCGTTGTCGTAGTCATTTTCTTGTCCTTGTTTCAGATTCGCTTTCGCTACTTCGCGGTGAAACCACCATCCACGGCGAGAGCGTGACTGATCACAAATCCCGCCAACGGACTGCACAACCACAGCACGGCTCCCGCGATTTCCTCGGGCCGACCGAGCCGGCCCAGCGGGATTTCCTTGATAACGGATTCCATGTGTTCCGGGGCAGCGGCGAGCGCCTTTTTGACCATCGGCGTTTCCACCGGTCCTGGGCAAATGGCGTTTAAGCGAATTCCCATCGGTGCGTATTCGAGCGCGGCACTTTTGGTCAGTCCAATCACCCCATGCTTCGACGCCGTGTAAGCGCCGAGGTTAGCCAGGCCCGCCAACCCACTGTTCGATGAGCAGTTTACCACCGCGCCGTTTCCTTGCTGGCGCATCTGTCGCAGCTCATGTTTCAAGCAGTTCCAGACGCCGCGCAAGTTCACCGCGATGGCGAGATCGAAGTCCTTCGCCTCGGCGTCTGCGGTATTGGCCACGGGGACATGCAATCCGGCATTGTTGAACGCCAGGTCGAGCCGGCCAAAGGTGCTGACGGCTCGCGCGACCATTGCCGCTGCGTCCGCTTCATCGGCCACATTGCAGCGAACGGCGATGGCCTTGTGCCCGGCGGCCTTCAGGTGCTGCGCCGCTGCTTCGACGGCGGCCAGGTCCAGATCTGCTAACACGACCGCCGCGCCGGATTCGGCAAATGCCCGCGCCGTCGCGAGACCAAGTCCCGATCCCGCCCCGGTGACCAACGCCACTTTGTTTTCAAACGATATGTTCATGATGAGTCCTTCCTCCTGTTCGTTACTTGCGGTATTGTTGGTCGCTGACCTTTTCCAGCCAGTCCACAACCTTGCCATCGAGTGCCTCTTGAATGGCGATATGCGTCATGGCAGTGGTCGGCGACGCGCCGTACCAATGTTTTTCTCCCGGCGGAAACCAAACCACGTCGCCCGGGCAAACTTCCTCAATCGGTCCGCCCTCGCTCTGCACCCAGCCGCAGCCGGCGGTCACGATGAGGGTTTGTCCCAGCGGATGCGTGTGCCAGGCTGTGCGCGCGCCGGGTTCAAAGGTCACGTTCACGCCGCCGACGCGCGCGGGCGCCCGCGGTTGAAACAGCGGATCAATTCTTACCGTGCCGGTGAGCCAATCCGCCGGGCCTTTGACGGAGGCTTGTGAGCCAACGTTTGTGATTTCCATATCGAACGCCTATCACTGATTTGTTGTTGCGGTGGCTTGGTCGTTGAGGAGGGCTGGCTACACAAGGGAAGGTTTCTCTTGCACGACAAAGTCGGTCACGCTCCAGGCATCGGCCGGTGGTTCTCCGCCAGGATAGGACGTCGCTGTGACGGCGTTCGCGGGGTTGAGCAACCCGATGCCACCGGTTTGGTTGCGGAAGGGAAACGCGGCGTGGTCATTGAATTTTCTGAGGAAAGCGCGCTGCTCCAGCGCCAATCGCGCCCGTAGCGTGTGTCGCACGAAGACGAACGTTCCACCGCTCATGGCGAAGCGAATGCAGACTGAGACCGGCTTGCCGGGTGTGCCGACCAGGACGGAGCGTTTCGAACCGTAGGATTCGGATTCGGCGACATGGCGGTCCCATTCCTCGCTGGTGATTTCCGTGCGTTGCACGTCTGGCCCAATCCCGTCCAGCAGGAGCAAGTCATCGAGGCCGTCGCCTTCGACGTCGAGTCGGACGATGTCCGGAGGGTGGCAGACGATCAGGCCACGTTCAGTGGCGAGGATGAGACTGGGACTGGTGAAGACATGACCGGAGGCGAGCTGCTTGATGATGTGTTGGGCGGCGAGGCCACCGGCGGCGGTGAACTGGATGTGGCTGCCGTTCGTCAGCAGCAGCAGGCCGGTCAGGGTTTTTGTTGCTTTCATGTTTCGGATTCCTTGGTTCATCGGGATTATGTTGCGAGCGTTATCAGTCAAGTGGTGCCTTTCACTTGCGAGCCAGAACATTCTGGCAGGTTGCGCCCGGTTGTTTGATTCGGAATTCGTTCATTGTCGGGGAAGTCGCTCGCCGGGCCGGAGGCAAGACTCATGCTCATGCCGCCGAAGCTTCGAGCCGGGGCTTCCCCATTGCTTTCGCCGAGTGTGCGCTTTTGCATCATCGAATTCCTTCGCTTTGAATCGAACAACACACACAACTTGCACCAGGCGAACAAATCGCGCTCGCGCGATCCTGCGATGCCTGTCGCAATCCTGCGGGAAACCAAAGGGAGCCGATGCGGTGGAAACTGATTGAAGCTGATTGGGGAGCACAGCCGCCCCGGCTGTGGTTCGGCGCGCCTCACGTCGAACCCGAGCGCGCTAAACGCACCAACGGTGTGATTGTCTCGCGCTCTCGCGGGGGATGCGAGGGCGCACCCCGCTGCGCCCGAGGCGGGCACACTCCTCGATCCCACTACACGGATTTGGCTCAAAGCGAGTTGCGGAACTCGTTTGGGCGTGACACCCACCACCCGGCGAAAGACCTGTGCGAAATGGCTCGGGCTGCTGTAGCCGACTTCGAGGCCGACATCAATCAGGCTGCGCGAGGTTTCGCGGATCAATTGCTGGGCGCGCGTGACGCGTTGGCGCGTTGCAAACTGGAGCGGAGTCGTGCCGGTCGTCGCCTTGAACACATGGGCGAAGTGCGAGGGACTCAATCCCACCAACTCAGCCAGCGTCTCGATGGAGATTTCCTCCGCCAGGCGCCCGGTCACGAAATCCTCGACTTTGCGGAGCAGGTGGACGGGGAGGCCACCGTGATGGACGGGCCTCGGCGTCGGCGGGCTGGTGTATTTCTCGACGACGTGCGCGGCAAAGAGTTGAGTGAGCGCGGCGATACGAGGTGATTTGCCGGGCACACGCGCCGCCAGAAGTTCCGCGCAGGTCAGGCAGATGGGCCACAGGATTTCGTCGCGGCCAAAAAAGTCCACGACCTCAACGCGATCGGCCTTGCCGGGATAGCGCGCTTCAAGGGCAGCCAGGAACGGCTCGACGGCGATGTGCAGCGAAAGAACATCAAGCTCCTGGCCGGCGGGCGATTGGAAACCCACTTCATAAGGCGTGCGCGAGCGCGTGACGAACAGGTCGCCCGCCTGAATTTTCCGCGTGATCCAGGCGCCGCCGACGTCGCGTTCCCGGAATTCCGCCATGCCCCGGAGATTGCAGGCGACATGCGGCTCGGGTGTGGCGGGGACGAGCAGCCGATCCACCACGCGCGGATTCCGCACGCGGCGGACATAAAGCCCCGGCCACTGGAGCGCCATGCTGTCCGCCAACAATTCGCCGGCGAAATAGCGGGAAAAGGCCGCGGCGCTGCTGCGGTCCGGTGTATTTGTTTTCGCCCGCGTGATGGCTTCGACCAAAGCTGTGCTTGAGTCTGTCATACGCCGCCAAAGGATTCTGCCCAATCGAACCATGTTTTGCCAGACCCAAGATTTATCAACGCAACGAACGCACAAGGCGGTGGCAATGCCACACAGCCGTGCAACCGGACCCGCAGCGGCCGTCCAGAGCCTTGCAAGCAGACTTGTTTTCATACGGAAGGTTGGATCGTGTTTTGAATGGGGGTGGCTTGCTGCCGGGCTGGTTTCGTGGCGAATTTTCGAATGACCACATAGAAAACCGGCGTAAGCAGCAGACCAAAGAAGGTGACTCCGATCATGCCGGCGAACACCGCTGTGCCGAGGACCTGTCGCATCTCCGCGCCCGGACCAACGGCAATCACCAGCGGCACGACGCCGAAGATGAACGCCAGCGAAGTCATCAGGATGGGTCGCAGACGCAGTCGGCACGCCTCGACGGCCGCGGCGAAACGGTCCTTGCCGCCGTCCTCCAATTGCCTGGCGAACTCGACAATCAGAATGGCATTCTTGGCGGCCAGGCCCACCAGCACCACGAACCCGATTTGCACGAGGATGTTGTTGTCGAATCCGCGCAACCAGACACCGGCCAGAGCGCAGAGCAGGCACATGGGCACGATGAGAATGATCGCCAGGGGCAGACTCCAACTCTCATACTGCGCGGCCAGCACGAGAAACACGAAGAGCACACACAACGGGAAGATCAGCAGCGCCGTGTTGCCGGCCAGTTTTTGCTGATAGGCGAGGTCCGTCCATTCGTAGCCGAATCCCTCCGGCAAAGTCTCCGCGGCGAGGCGTTCCATGGCCGTCATGGCCTGCCCGGAGCTGAATCCCGGCAAGGTGTCACCGTTGATCGCGGCGGCGGGAAAGAGGTTGTAACGCTCCACACGATCGGGAGCGGTGATCTGCTGGATGTTCATCACGGACTCGAGCGGCACGGAAGCCCCGCTGGCGCTGCGCGTGCGCAGCTTTCGGATGTCTTCGGGTTCATCGCGGAACGGCGCTGCGGCCTGGGCGGTGACGCGATAGGTCCGGCCATAGAGGTTCAGGTCGTTCACGTAAACCGAGCCCAGGTAGGTTTGGAGCGTGTTGAAGATGTTGACCAACGGCACATCGAGCATCGAGGCGCGGGTGCGATCAATGTCCGCGAAGTATTGCGGCGTGTTGGCCCGAAAGGCACTGAAGAGGCCGACCAGTCCCGGCGTGTTGTTGCCGGACTGCACCAGAGAATCCGTCGCGTCCTGGAGCGCGGAGAAGCCCCGATTGCGCCGATCCTGAACCATCATTCGGAATCCCCCGGCCGTGCCGACACCCCGCACGGGTGGTGGCGGGAAAACTCGAATGTCCGCGTCTTCAATCGTGGCCAGGCGCTGGCGCAAGTCGGCGAGAATTTTGTTTCCATTCAAGCCCTTCCGGTCACGCGTTTCAAACGGCTCGAAGATTGGGAACAGCGCGGCGGCGTTGGCCGCGTTCACGCGCGTTGCCCCCGACCAGCCGGAGAACGCGACGACATGAGCGACTCCGGGAGTTTGCAGGATGATGTCCTGCGCCCGGCGGACGACCTCTTCCGTGCGGTTGAGCGAAGCGCCGTCCGGCAATTGCACGGCGGTGATGGCGTAGCCCTGATCCTGGGCGGGCACGAACCCGGTCGGAACATGAGTGAAACCAAAATAGGTCAGCGCCAGAAATCCCGCATAAACCAGCATCGCGATCGCTCCGCGCCGGGTGATCGCCGAGACAACCGACGAATAGCGCGTGCTCGCAGTGTCAAACCCGCGATTGAAGCGCTTGAAGAACCAGCCCAGAAGCAGTTCCCAAAGCCGGGAAAACCAATCCGTTCGCTCCGAGCGTTCGCGCAACAACAGCCGGCAAAGCGCCGGGCTCAACGTGAGGGAAACGAAAGCCGAGATCAGCGTGGCTGCCGCGATGGTCAAAGCGAACTGCCGGTAAAACTGTCCGCTGATGCCCGTGATGAACGCCGTCGGCACGAACACGGCGGTGAGCACCAGCGCAATGGCCACCAACGCGCCGCCCACTTCTTCCATCGCCTTGCGGGTGGCGTCGCGCGGGGACAATCCGTGGTGAAGATTGCGTTCGACGTTTTCGACGACCACGATGGCGTCATCCACCACGATGCCGACGGCGAGGATCAATCCGAACAGGGACAGGTTGTTCAGCGAGAAACCGAGCGCGGACATCACGGCAAATGTGCCGATCAACGAAACCGGAATCGCCGCCACAGGAATAATCGAAGCGCGCCAGGTTTGGAGGAACAGCATCACAACGAGCACGACCAGCACGACCGCCTCGAAGACGGTGTGCTTGAGCGCGTCGAGCGACTGTTGGATGAACTCGGTTGGGTTATAGACGATGCGCGATTCCAGCCCTTGGGGGAAATCCCGGCTGAGCTCGGCCAGCAACGCCTTCACCCGGTTCGCAGTTTCGAGCGCGTTCGAGCCGGGCCGTTGCATGACTGCAATGCCCAGGGCGGGTTTGCCGTCCAGGTAGCTGCCCGTCGAGTAGTCGAGCGCGCCCAGCTCGACACGGGCGACGTCCTTCAGGCGGGTGATCCGTCCGTCCGCGCCGGTCTTGATGATGATGTTCTCGAATTGTTCCGGATCGGTCAGCCGTCCGAGCGTGCTGACGTTCAATTGAAACGCGACGTTCGCGTCCACGGGCGGCTGGCCGATGATGCCGGCGGCGACCTGCAGGTTCTGCTGCCGCAACGCCTGAATCACCTCGGCGGTGGTCAGATTCAGGAACGTCAACCGCTCGGGATCGAGCCAGATCCGCATGGAATAATCCCGCGCGCCACGAATCCCGATGTCGCCGACACCCTCAACCCGCATCAGCCGGTCGCGCACTTGCAGCAGGATGAAGTTGCTGATGTAAAGCGGATCCAGGCTGCCATCCGGCGACAACATGTGAATGACCATCAGAAGGTCGGGCGAGGTTTTGCGAGTGGTGACGCCGACGTTGCGCACCTCCTCCGGGAGGCGGGGCAAAGCGGTGGCCACGCGGTTCTGCACCAGCACTTGCGCCATGTCCAGGTCCGTGCCCAGCTTGAAGGTGATGGTCAAGGTCATGCTCCCGTCGCTCGTGCTCTGGCTCGACATGTAGAGCATGTTTTCCACTCCGTTGATTTCCTGTTCCAAGGGGGTGGCGACACTCTCCGCAATGACCGTCGGATTCGCCCCTGCATACGAAGCGCTCACGACAATGGTGGGCGGCGCGACTTCGGGATACTGCGCCAGTGGCAACACGTAGTAAGCGACTCCGCCCACCAGCATGATGAGAATGGAAAGAACCGTCGCAAAGATCGGATGATCAATGAAGAAGTGGGAAAATTTCATCGCGGGCCTCCTTCCGCCGGGCCGACGGGAGCATTGGTGGCCAGACTGGTCTCAACCGCGGTGACCTTCGCGCCCAGCCGGGCTCGTTGCAGTCCTTTCACGATGACGCGGTCCTCGGCTTTCAACCCCTGTTCGATGATGCGCAGCCCGTCATGCAGGCGACCGGGTTTGACGATGCGCCGTTCCGCCGTGCCATCCGGCCCAACCACCAGGACGAATTTCTGCGCCTGATCGGTGCCAATCGCCTCGTCGGGAATGAGGGTCGCGGAAAATGGGCCGCGCCCTTTCAGGCGGACGCGCGCGAAGAGGCCGGGAGTCAACACCCCGTTCGGATTCTCGAGGATCGCGCGCCCGCCCATGGTGGCGGTCTGGGGATCGAGCCGGTTGTCCACAAAATCCATTTTCCCTCGATGCGTGAACTCGGTTTCATCAGCGAGCGCGAGTTGTATCGGGTTGGGTTCGTCGCGCGAAATGCGGCGCTCACCGGAAACGTCGAGCCGCAGGTATTTGAGATAATTTTGTTCGCCCCCGGCAAAATAGACGTAGATCGGATCGAACGAAACGATCGTGGTGAGCAACGTGGATTGGCTCGTGCCGCCGGAGACGAGATTGCCTTCACTGACCATGTGGCGGCTGGTCCGGCCGGAAATCGGCGCGCGCACTTCGGTGAACTCCAGATTCAGTTGTGCGCCCTCCAGCGCGGCTTGTGCGACCTGCTGGGACGCTTCGGCTTCCGCGAACGCCTTGGCGCGCCGGTCGAATTCTTCCGCGGAGATTATTTTCGTGTCGTTCAGCCGACTGGCCCGGTCAAACTCGCTTTTGGCCAGTTCGGTCTGGAGTCGGCAGCGCTCCACCTCGGCTTGCGCCCGGGCCACCTCCACTTGATACGGGCGCGGATCAATCACAAACAACAGGTCGCCCTTCTTGACGAGCTGCCCGTCCCGGAAATGCACCGATTGCAGATACCCGCTGACCCGCGCGCGAATCTCTACGCTCTCGACCGGCTCAAGTCGGCCGGAAAACTCGTCCCATTCGGTGATTTCGCGAATGAGCGGGCGAGCCACCGTGACTTGCGGTGGCGGCGCTGGCGTCGGCTGGTTTCGGTTGCAGCCCACGGCAAGCACGCAGAAGCCGGCAGCGCCGAGAAGTTTCGTGATCCATTTCATGATGGTTGATTGGTTGGTGTTCAGGCGCGGAACGGGTCATGCCGCGAGCGCAAGGGTTTGGTCGTGGATCAACCGTTGCCGGGCAGCCCAGTGCGCAGCGGCGCGAACTTTTTCCTCCGCCAACGCCGGCAGAAACAACGCCGGGAACGCCGTGTCTGCGGCAAGCGCCGCCGCTTCATTCACCGCCAGCCGCAGGAAATCCGCGCGCACCGAGGCAAATCGCCGCCCGAGTTCCATCGTAACATTCTCCTTCAGCTCTTCAAATGTCGCCGCACCCGCCGGCGAAAAGCGTTGCAAGTCTGTTCCCACCGGATGTGGCCGGACATCAAATGCGTCGCCCGTTTCCCACCGCGTTACTTCCAATCGTGTTTTCATGTTTATCCTTTCGATTCTCTCGTTTGTTGCGGTTGCATTGGTTCTCATAACACGCACACATTGCATCATGTGGAGAAACCCTTCTCTCGCGATCCTACGGTGACTGTCGCGATTCTGCGGGAAACCACTCCGGCGGTGGCTGTCCGATGATGTCGCTCCTGACGGAGCTTGGAGATCATTCTGACTCGGTTCTACAAAGATGGCGCACCTAAGGTGCTCCCGACGACGCGTGCAGGGCAAGAATCATGCACCTACGGTGCCCACGACGACACCCGAAGCCGGAATGCCAGCCAGCGCCGTAGGCGCGAGATCTTTTTAGCAATCCCCGATCGGCGAATCACAAGTCCCGTCAGGGGCGGTATCATCTGGGGTGACGCGCTCGTTCAACCAATCCGGAGGTTACGGTCTGATGATGTCGTTCCTGGCGGAGCTTCGGAATCGTTTAGCATTTGGTTCTACAACGATGTCGCCCCTGATGGGGCTGGCATTCATCGAAAGCGATCAGTGGATAAAGAAGTCGCGTTCCCTGTGTGCTGTTACGGCGATTGGATTCGTGTCATCCCTCGCGCTCGTCGCGGCAGGTCCGTGTTCCCCCGTGGTTGCAATCGAACTGCTCCGGCTTAAAGCGAGCTGCGGAACTCGGTAGGGGTGACGCCCACCACCCGGCGGAAGACTTGCGCGAAATGGCTGGGGCTGCTGTAGCCGACTTCGAGGCCGACATCAATCAGGCTGCGCGAGGTTTCGCGGATCAACTGCTGGGCGCGCGTGACCCGCTCGCGGGTTGTGAACTGGAGCGGCGTCATGCCAGTCGTCTCCTTGAAGACGTGGGCGAAGTGCGAGGAACTCAATTCCACCAGTTCAGCCAAGTGCTCGATGGAGATTTCCTCGGCCAGATGCGCGGCGACGTAATCCTCGACCTTGCGGAGTTGGTGAATGGGCAGGCCACCGCGATGGACGGGTGTCTGTGCCGGCGGGCTGGTGTATTTCTCGACGAGGTGCGCGGCGAACAGTTGAGTGAGTGCGGCGACACGAGGTGACTTCCCGGGCACGCGCGCCGCGAGAAGCTCCGCACAGGTCAGGCAGATGGGCCACAGGATTTCGTCCCGACCAAAAAAATCCACGACCTCAACCCGGTCGGCCTTGCCGGGATAGCGTGCTTCCAGGGCGGCGAGGAACGGTTCGACGGCGATGTGGAGGGAAAGGCTGTCGAGCTCCTGGCCGGCGGGCGATTGGAATTTCACTTCGTATGGCGTGCGCGAGCGCGTGATGAACACGTCGCCCGCCTGAATTTTCCGCGTGATCCATGCGCCCCCGACGTCGCGTTCCTGGAATTCCGCCGTGCCGCGCAGCGTGCAGGCAATGTGCGGCTCAGGAGTGGCGGGCACGAGCAGGCGATCCACCACGCGCGGATTCCGCCAGCGTCGGGCGTAAAGCCCCGGCCATCGCAGCGCGACGCTGTCGGCCAGCACCTCGCCGGTGAGATACCGGGGAAAGGCGGCGGCCGTGCTGCGTTCGGGTGTGTTCGCTTTCACTTCGCTACCTGACTTCGACCGGGGTTGCTTCGGGACTTGTCATTCGCCAGCCGGGATTTCACCAAATGTCACGAAGCTTCACAAGGCCCGCCCTTGGGACAGCAGCCCTTCTTCAAAAGATCCGCACAGCGCATGCAAACCCTTTCCAGCCGCGATGCAGATCACCGCCGCGCCGGTCGTATTCAACACAACAAACGCTGTTCAACCACCGCTTCACACGCATGGACACGAATAGGCTGCCAGCCGCCCAAACGGATTGCGCGCCACCGCTTCAATCGCCTCACGCGCGGCGGATTCGCTCATGGTAAGGTTGCGTGAAAAGACTTGGCGAACCTGGCTCAAATCAATCCGCGCTTTCTGCCGCCTGCCGCAGCGCCAGAAATGCCTCCTTCAACGCTTGGCTAACTGCGCTGTCTGGCTCGCGAAGAACGAGATCTTGATACTGGTCGAGAAAATCTTTTCGCAAGCGGTGAAACAAATGCAGGAAGTGACGCAGGAATCCAACGCAATCCAGAATCGCGATTTCAACACCGCCCGTTTCGTCGTATTTCGAGCGGGCATATTCCCGAACCTCGTCCGTTACGGCTTCTGTCGTGATGAAGATGTAGTTTTGGACGTGCTGACCTTGTCCTGCGATTTTCTGTAGTGCTCGGTTAATGTCGCCGTGCTGGACTGCCTTGTTCTTCATCTCGTAGCTGGTCACGACTTTGTTCTCTCCCAACAGAGTGATTTGCACGTCCCCCACAGCGCCGGTTTGTTCATCGGCGGCGTTGTGGGCGGTGAGGTTCAGCACCCGTTCGCCAAGCCGCGTTTTCGCGGCTTCGTAAGCAGCAGCCACAATCAAGACCGGCAGACGGCTTGAGCCTTTGCAGCGAAGATGCTGCTCAATCAGATTCACCGTGTCCTCGGACGACAGCGGCAGCGCGTTGGCGACACGGCCGACACCAGACAGCAAAGTCTTGAGTCGCACCTTTCGCGCATCGCGTTCCAGGAGCAGAAGTCGGATGGATTCATCCAAAACATCCTTTGCCGTCACTCGCCCGGCTCTCACATCATCCAAAAGCCGCAGCGCATCCTGATACATCACCGCTGGACGCCCGACCAACACGACTTTTGTCGTCAGCGTTTGGTCCATGTTTCGCAGCGTCGGCGTGAGAAACGCCGTTGTTGGGTTGCAGGGTAGATTGTGCTTCGTGATGAAATCGCCGATGAATTGCTCGTCGTAACTGCGACCGGAGAAGCAATCCTTGCTGCCGATTTTCGTGTAAGGCTTGCGCGGGTCAACCTCCGGGCGATGCACCTTCGCCAACATGCACGCCATCAGCAACCGCACTCCGGCGCGATTGCTCGGACAGTTCACCACCGACACCACCCGCGCCGCGATTTCCTTATCGTGAATTAAGGAATGGGCAAGATTCTTCTGGGTGCGCCTCAGCGAAGCCTCAAGTAGTGGGGAACAATTCTCCATGTGAGTGCTTGCCATTGCGTTTGATTCTTTGCGGGTCGTAGTTCGTCCACAGCACCTCGACGCGCTTGTCCTTCGTCGAATGATTCGTGCGCGCGGGCGAAACCGTCTTGCGCCACTTCGATGCCGGATAAAGTTTGTCGAGGATGCCCGCCTGGTAATTCGAGAACGCCACCATGCCTTGAACCGAGTTCAGGACTTCCGCCAGTTCCCGATGTTGCGCGTCCGTCATTTCAAATCCGTAGGCTTTCGAGTCGCCGCGCGTCGAGTGGACGTAAGGTGGGTCGCAGTAGAAAAGCGTCTCGGGCGCATCGTAGAGATGGATCACGGCTGCCGCTGGGCGGTTTTCAATCTGCACGCGCAGCAATCGCTCAGCCACTGCGGGCAAATCTTCCACCGCGCCCAGCCAACGGCTGATCACGCCGCTCATGCCCGCCCGACTGGTGTTTTTACAATTCGCCCAACGACCGATGGTAGCTGTCTGTGCTAATCCGGTTCGTACCTGCCGGGCGCGGACGTAAAACCGGCGGGCGCGTTCCAACGGCGGGCAATCCGGGCTGACTTCACAGGCTATTGCAAACTCTTCGCGCGCGAACGGTGTCAAACCGATGGCCTCAACCAGTCGTTCCTTCTCCTCGCGGAGAACGCGAAAGAAATTCACCACTTCGCCGTCGAGGTCGTTGAATGTTTCCACTAGTGAAGGCTCGCGATTGAGCAACACCGCGCCTGAACCAGCGAACGGCTCGCAATAGTGATGACAATCGGGCAACAGCGGAAGCAGCCAATCAAGGTGCGAAAACTTTCCGCCATACCAACCGAACGGGATAAGTTTCTTTTTCTCCGCAAGCCGAGCGACCGGCGGCGGCGGGTTCCGCCCCCGCCGAGTGGCATCGGGTTGTTCGGCTCGTTCAACTGGTGCGACACTCGCAGGCATGGCAACCATAATGGCGGAAGGTTTCATGCGCGGCAACGCGATTCTGAATGCACGTGGCGGAGGTAGGGCGAGATAGGCGACAAGCCGCCCGCACGGATTGCGCGCCACCGCTTCAATCGCCTCACGCACGGCGGATTCGCTCATTGTGGCCGTTGATTCAAACCTTGAGCGAGCCGCGGAAGGCCCGGGCGGCGTAGTAGGATTCCGCCCCGTTGCATCCGATGAAGACGCGGCCGTAACTGCGGCCGCCCCACAACGCGCCGCCCTTCTGGCGGAAGTCCGCCGGCGTCTTTAGCCAGCTCGAACGTTTGGCATCGAACTCGCCCAGCTTCTGGAGCGCGAGATATTCCTCCTCGGTCAGCAGCTCGATGCCCATCGCTGCCGCCAGACCCACCGCGCTGCCCTTCGGCTTGTGTTCCTTGCGCGCCGCCAGGGCTTCATCGTCGTAGCAAAGGCTGACGCGGCCGGACGACGTTTGCTCGGAACAATCGAAGAAAATGTATTCGCCCGATTTCTTGCCCTGGCCAACCACATCCGGTTCGCCGCCGGTGCGTTCCATTTCCTGGAGCGACCACAGTTTTTCCGGATTGGCTTCCAGTCGAGCCTGAACTTTGGCCCACTCCAGGCCTTTATGGCGACTCCGATTGTTCTCAAAGCGGTCTTTCAAGGCGCGGAGCAATTCATCCCACTGGGCGGGCGACAATTTCCGTTTGGTTTCAACGCGTTCCATGTTGGTTTCCGGTTGATCGTGGTGTGAAGGTATCCGTCATTTCGAAACGAGCCACCGTAGGATCATGATGGCCGCGCTCGCTTCTAGGTTGGTGGCGCACGAGGGGATTATTTCTCGCCGACTGCAAAATGCGAGCCGGTAAGCGGGCGGACTTCGATGTGGCCGTCACCCTCGGACGGATTGCGCGAGCGTTCTCCTCTCCCCTCGGGCAGCAAGTGATCCGTCTCAAGGTGGGAGCGTTCATTGGCAACATCTGGATGAAGTGAATCAAACTCCCGCAATGCGACGTTTGTATTCTGCGAGCGCGGCATCGAGGCGCTGCTTGGCCGTCGTGTCGCCCGGAACATTGTGTGACGGGTTGATGTAAAGTTTCACGCCGCGGTCGGCGAGGATCTCGGCCACCGTGCAGACCGTCATCCAGACGGTCGTGATGAAAGCCATCGTGGAAACCGGACCGACCTTGTCCTGATGATTTTTGAGCGGCACGCACGCGTCGCCGATGGGCGCGCAGGTGTCCACGACCAGATCGGCGAGGTCGAAGATGGTCTTGCCGGACGAGTGACGCGTTTGTTTGCCCTTCGCGGCTGCGGCCGAGCCGTAGGCAATGACTTTCATGCCGCGCTTTTTGGCCTCGAGCGCGACGTCAATGTTCACGTTGTTGATGCCGGAATGTGAGAAGACCCACATCGTGTCGCGTGGATCGAAGTTGTAACCTTTCATGATCTCGACGCCGTAACCCTCGACGCGTTCGAGAAAAACAAATTGATGCACGCCGCCCTCGCCGACGATGCGCGTGAAAAACGTGAGCGGCAGTTCGCACATCGGATGAAAGCCGACGAAGCCCCCAATCCGCGGATACATTTCCTCGATCGGAATCGTGGCGTGCCCGCAACCGAAACAATGCACCCAGCGTTCGGCCTGGATGGAATCGGCCATGATGCCGGCGGCCTGGCGGATGGCGGGGAGTTGGGTTTGCTCGATCCGCTCCATGACCGCACGGGTTTGATCGAGCCATTGTTTGGCGACGCTGCTCATAAGTTTGAACTGGTTGATTGACTTTGATGTTTGCCGAGTTGTTTGACGACGAGCCACAGGAGGATCGCCGAAAGCGTGAGACAACCGAGCATGACCACGGTGTATTGCTGGAGGCCGTGAATTTGGGCCAGCGCGCCGAACGATTTGTTGATGGTCATGTTGCCGACAAGGGCGACAAAAAAGATCGTGCTGAAGGCCGTGCCCGATTGCGTGGGGTAAAGGTCGCCGATGTAGCTGAGCACGATGGGGAACGCGGCTGCCAGCCCCGCGCCGAGGCATACGGCGGCGGCGAGCGAAACAAAGTAGTTCCCGGAAACCATCAACAGCCCCGCACCGGCTGCGGTGACGGCGATGCTGACAAACAGAATGATCCGGGACTTGATGCGCTTCAACAGGACGCTCAACCCAAGCCGGGCGAGCACCATCGCGCCGGTCACAGCCACAAGGCCAAGCTGGGTTTTCCATTCCTCCGCCGTCTCGCCGGCGAGCGTGACAGTTTTGAAGTAGCGCGTCATCCAGTCGTTGGACATGCCTTCCATGCCGCTTTGGATGCCGAGCGCCAGCCCGGCGAAGAGAAAGATCGGATCCTTCAGGAGCGCGAAACTTTTCGCGGGAGAAAATTTCTCGGCCCGTTGTTTCGGCGGGGGAAACCGGATGAGCGCGAAATACGCGACGGGCAACAGCACGCCCGCTCCGATGCCCGCAATGATGGCGGTGAGCGAATAATGTTTCGAGAGCAGGGCCAGCGTGCCCGGCATCGTCAGCGCCCCGAGGCCGAAGAACACGCCGAGCAGGCTGAGTTTCGCGCCGCGTTCGCCTTCGCTCACGTCCGCGGCCAGGGCGTTGGTCGCGCCGTTCAACACCCCGCCGCCGAACCCGATGAGGAAAACAAACAGTTGCACGAGCGCTTTACTGTTCGCAAACGCCAGGCCTTCCAGCCCCGCGCCGACGATCAGCGCGGCGGCGAACAGCATCCACTTGTAACCGAAGCGATCCACGACCGGACCGAACACGAGCGAGCCGGCGAGAATTCCGAAGGGCAACAACGCCGTGAGCGTACCGATGGCGTTGTTATCGAGACCAAACCGCTCCGCCAGCATGTTGTTCGCCGAGCCGAGCGACAGGAACACGATGCCAAAAAGCAACATGCCCGCGCACGCGGCGGCGAAGACGAGCGGTTGGCGATGCATGATCCGTGCGGGGAGTTAACGGGAGTGACGCCAGGCGCGCCAGGCCAAAAAGCCCGCGCCGTAAAGTCCGGCGTCGCCGCCGAGTTGCGACGGCGCGAATCTTACCTGACGCATTGCAATCGGCTGCGCCCATTTCTTCGCCTCCCGCCGGATTGCGGGGAGGAAACGTGTCGCGGGACCAAACACGCCACCGCCGAAAATGATCTTTTCCGGGTTGAACAGGCTGACCAGATTCGCCGTCGCCATGCCCCAATACTCGACGGCCTGGTCCACGACCTTCCGCGCCCCGCGGTCGCCGCGCGCGGCGGCGGTGAAAAGGTCTTGCGCCGTGAACCTGCGTTTCCCCCGGAACGGACCGCGATAATGTTTGTCGGTGAACATCGCTTGGGCCATTTGCGCCAGACCGGCGCCGGAAGCGTGACGTTCGAAGCAACCGCACGCCACGTAGTCCGCAGCGAATGGCCGATCCAACGCCAGCCAGCCAATGGCACCGGCGCTGTCGTGCGCTCCGCGCAAGACTTCACCATTCATCAGAATCCCGGCCCCGATGCCGGTGCCGACGGCGAGGAAAATGGCATGGCGACAACGTCGCGCCGCGCCCTGCCAGGTTTCACCCAGAATGCACGCCGCCCGGTCGTTATCCACCACGACGGGAATCCGGAGTTGGCCGAGCGCGGAGACAATTTCCTCGCGCAACGGATAATCTTCCCAGCCGGGGATGTTGGGTAGCCACACCCGTCCGGTTGTGGCCCGGGCGATACCGGGCACGCAAATGCCGATGGCCTGCACTTCGTGCTTCCCGGCCTGTTTCACCAAGTGGAGGAGCTGCTGCCGGATCAATTTGCCGACGGCCCTGCCCGTCCGCCCGTTCCGCTGATTCCGGCAGCGATACAAGATCCGGCCTTGAGCGTCAAAAAGCGCTCCGGCCAGCTTCGTGCCTCCGAGATCAATCCCGATGATTGCCATGCTTTGAGTAGTGGTGAGGCGGCGACGAAACTTTGCCGCCGCGCCCACGGTTCATGTTGTGTGTGCAGACCTGGGCCGCAATTTCGGTTGGCCGATTCTGATTGCTGGCTGCATCGCGCATCAATTTACGACACCGCAGGTTTGAATGTTTCAGCACAGCCAGGTGCGAGAGCCAGTGCCTTCAGGGTTCCTGATTGAAGGGGCAAGGTTGGTTTGGGGTTTCTCATTCGCCAGCCGGGATTTCACCAAATGTCACGAGGCTTCACAAGGAGGTTTCCGGACATTTTCACTGGGTAACGGGTTACTGGGTGGCAGAGGCAGACGGGCATGACACTGGAACGAATGTTAGACGAACTGTTGGGACTCAAATGGCGTGTGCGCGAATGTGCCTTCCACAAGGACCAAGGTCAGGTGGAACTACACATCGAACACCCCGATGCGATCTGGAAACTGGAGTAATGACCCCAGTGTGGGAGCGGAAGCCAAAGGCGCACAAGTCATGAACGAAGAGTGCGAGCCGCACATCCATCGGACCACGTGCCCATGCCCATGCCCATGCCCATGGCCGATGCAGCCGGGGTGATGAGCATGGCGATGACCAGCACGATGCCGATCGTCTGGATGGAGACGACGATGGCGAGGGCAAGGAGGATGAGGAGGTAGTTGAGGATACGGTCCGGAAGAGCGAGCACGCGGGTCGGAGCAGGTGAACAGCAGGTCTTTGCACGGCGTCAAGGTGACCAGGCAGGTGGTGGTGGCGATGGCGCCGAGTTTTTCGAGGTCGAGGGGAAATGATGTGATATTTGGACGGATGATGTAAGAATGACAGCATGACACGGACGCAGATTCAGTTGCCGGATGATTTGCATCGTCGGGCCAAGGCCTTTGCGGCGGAGCGAGAGCTGTCCTTGGCCGAGGTGGCGCGGCGGGGGGATTGAGATGTTTTTGGATCGCTACCCGGAGGCCGGGGAAGCCGCCGGGGTGTGGTCCGGGTGATCGACGCCTTGCAGGTGATCGAAGAGCTGATCCGCGTGGCACGCGACCTCCGCGACGAACCCGAGGACGGACTGACCAAAGAAGAGGCGGCGTTCTACGACGCGCTGGCCGACAGTCTGTTCACTCTGACGGGGGCGGCGTCAACCAACGCCTGCGCCGCCGTTACGGTGTGGACTCTGTCCGTCTCCGGTGGAAGGATCTATTAGCCGGAACGATGCCGTTGGTCCAGGGGGAACGGCCCACTTGGCCGTTCTGGGCGGCAGGTTGCCGCCCAGCCGAGCGCACGGAGATCGCACATCATTGGGTTCGCACTCTTTGCGTTCGGCTATCGGGCTGGCAGCCCGTTCCACCCAAACTCCAATCGAATCGTCCCGGATTAGCGATGATGGAAACGACGATCAGCCGCTCCGCACCGTTTGCATCACCGCCGACCTCTATGTCGAATCGGTGGTTGCTTTGCCCTTTACGGTTATACCAAGCGATAAAGCACCGCCAGGGAGCATCTCTATTGCTGAGGTGCATTTGGCCTTAAGGCGGCGCGCAAAGCATCGCGCAGTCTTTGTTCGCCGCCCGGAGTCGTCCAGCACCACCCATCGAGGTTGTCGTCCTTCTCCGCGAACGCAACATCGGTGGCGATGTATCCGGGCGCGCATTCACCGTAACCCATCGTGAGCACGAAGGAATCGGGACAGAGTTGTTGGGCGAACAGTTGAAACTCGACGAACGATTCCGCCGGCAATAGCGCCAGTTTTGCCACCCCGAAATCAATCACCGGCAGGTCCAGTTTCTCGCCGGAAGCGACGCGTTGCCGCCAGCTTAATCCCAGCGCCGCCAGGCATTTCTCACTGGGCTTGGATTCATTCGTGAGCGTCTGCCAAAGCTCCGGCACGGTGAATCCCGTATCGTTGCGCGGCTGCAGTTCCAGCGGCACGCAGCGAAAATCCACCCTGGTCAATGGCAGCCGCCGTGTGTTGTGCCACGCCGCGACCATGCCGTCGTAAATCCGCCCGGCCAGCACGGGACGATTTGTTGGCGTGCCGTCATTGTATTTTCCCGCCGTGATATTGCCGCTGCAGCCCGAAGCGTAGATTTGGAAAATGCCTGGATCATCCGCCTGCCGTCTTCGCCGGGCCAGGCCCACAAAATCATCCGAAACACTCCCTGTGCCGTAGAAACTCATCGGATGCACCGCATAAACGTGAAGCGCCACCAGGGGTTGGTCGCCGTCCCAAAAGCTAAGGGTCTTGAGCATCGGATCAATCGTCCCTTCCGGCGCATGTTTGGCGTCTGCATCGCTCTTCATGCTGCTACGGGCGAAGGACATCCTGCCATCGGGTCGTAAGTAGCGACGATTGCTGGCGACCTTTTCCACCTTCGCTTCGCCAACGCCAAAATGCGTGACACGCCGGGGGTGTCGCAGGGCCGCGCGCAAGGCGGCGGCTACGCGTTGCACGGCTTCCTCGTGAAACTCGAGATCGCACACCCTTGCGTCCACGCCCGCGGCTTCGAGTAATCGTTCTGCGGCGAGATCAGTGACCGGCGCGTCGTGAACGTGGGTGGCGGTGACGAGGACACGATTTTTCTCCGTTCCCGCGGTCTGCGCGAGTACCTCCCGCCAGCGGTCGTACGAATCGTTCCGCAATTCGCACCACTCGACCGCAACGACCACCAATGGCTTCGCAGCACCCAGCAACACGAAGCCTCGCGCGGAAAGAGGATCCTTGATTTCCTTCGCCGGCGGCCGCAGGCCTCCGAGGAGTGGGTGACCGATGGGGACGGTGACATCCGCGGCAAACGTCGCAATCTGGAAGTTCGCCGGCTTGCTTCCCGCCGCCGGTTGTCGGCAGCCTGAGAACAAACCCACCCCCAAGGCGACTCCGAGGGCGACGATCCCGATTCGTTGGCTGACTGGATGTAATCGTGACAGCATATTATTTAGCATTTTCCCCGAAGACCAGGTGTCCATCTGGAGGCTTTATTTATTTTGCATCGTGCCATCAGACTGGCGATGCCTTCCATTGCCCGCTTCGTCATGGCAGATCCTGGGAACACGCCCCTTTGCCTCAGAACCCGAGAACGGCTTGGGTCCATTCCAGCGCGGCTCATATCACATTACTGCGCGCGATGCCGGGTCGGCGACGAGGGATTGATGGTTTTGCCTGCGCCAGCAGAATCCACTCCGATTGTAATGTCGCCATGAAGCATGGCACTGCTGGCGGTAATCGTCAGCAGTGCCATCAACGTCGAATCCGGCCACGAACCCATGATACCTGAACATCTCAACCACGCATGGCTTTCCCATTCCACCCTCCGCCTCCACGTTGAGTCGGCGGGTTATCTTCGACGGTCAGGGATAGACCAGCCGATAAAACACCGCTCCATTGGCCGGATCTACGGTCAGAATGACGCGATTGGTTGTGGCCGAGTCAGGCACGGTGAACCAATTGCTGCTCATACCCACATCAATCGAGTTGGTCTGGCCTTCCAGCCGCCAGCCAATTTGATCCGCCGGCCAGGAAATATCCAACTGATCTCCAGTGATCGAGTAGGTCAGGTTGGTCGGAGTCGTGTTAATTGACGACTGGACGATCTGAATCGTGCCATTCGCCAGACCGCTCGTGTCCCAAGCCAGTCCGACAGGCAGCACTGGCAGACTGGTCTCGGTAAACGAGCCGTCGCAGGCTGCGGCATCAAACAGCTTCACCACGGCGCCGTTGGTCGCCGCGCCGATACCCCCGACGTTGAGTACTGTCAGCGTGCCGTCATACGTGACGCTCGTTAATCCAACCACCTGATCTCCCGACAAGCTATCCAAGTCCACCTCAAATGTACTGCTGCTTCCGCTGTCCAGCACGAGGCTATTGCTTATACTCAACGTGCCAATGGGCAAGCCGGGGGCGAGGCTCGTCAATACCGTCACCGGCCCCAGAACGGCGCCGTTGCCCACGAGCGTGCCCACCGTGGCCATGCCGGTATTGGCAACCGTGCCGCTGTCCACATTGAGCGTATCCACCGTGAGCGTGCCCCCCACCGTGAGCGTGCCGTTATCAAGATTGATGCTGCTGGCGGCATCGAAGCCGTCGGCATTGTTCTCCATAATGCTATTCGCCACCGTCACCTGGCCGCCGTCGGTGATGTTGAGGGTGCCGCTACTTGTTCCGTCAGCACCGCCCGCGTCGCCACCGATGGTCATGTCGGCGACGAGCAGCACGGCATTTGACTGGACGTTGACCGTTCCTGTGGCACTGCCGCGGTTGTTCACCTCCTGCAACCCGATGTTCAAAGTCGTGGCGTCAATCGTACCAGCGGTGAAAGTCAGTGTGCCCGTGCCGTCGCCACGCCGGGAGGTATTGCCGCTGCCCATGTTCCGACCCACGATCAGATTGTTCACCAGCGCGTCCACCGTGCCGCCGGTCAGGTCCAGCGTTCCGGTGGCCGATCGGGACGCGGCGGAATTGCCGTCGGTTGTACATTCAATGCTGTCCCCAATGCCAATCGTTTCCACCCGGCTGACGCCGTCAATGCCGCGCAGCAACAGCGTAGGATTGGAGTCCAGAACGGCCGGTTGGAAGTTCACGGTGCCGGTGCTGCCGCGGTACGCGCCGATCTTCAGGTAATCCAACCGGATGAAATTGGTCACGCCCAACTGCAGCAGCCCATCATCCGCCGTCTGTCCCGAGTAGCCGGTGTGAACGCCCACCATGATTCCGCCGACGGTCCCGATTTGCGGCGTGGCACAAATGATCATGTTGGTCCTGGCCAGCAGCAGGATGCCGCGCGAGGTGCTGGACGCTCCAGTTGCGTGAGAACCGACGCGGATCACGCCTCCGCCATAGTTGAAGTTGTCCAATCCGGACATGTCGAGCGTCATGCTGTTGCCGGTATTGCCGAGCGCGCCCCGGTACCAGACATCAAAAAACGTGCCGGGGCCGCCGCTGCCATTATCGGCGACCGGATTTTCCATGTTGCCCGCGGTCAGAGTGGCGCCGCCCGTCCCCAGGATGGTCCAGTAGCCGATTTGATCCGCGGCGGTTGCAGTTGGAGGGAGGGCGCCCACGATGTCATCGTCATTGGGGGTTGTGTCTGTGTGAGCGCTCAAGGTGATGCCGGGATTGATCAGGAGGGTGTGAAAGTTGATGGTCGTGCTATCCGTGAACGCCGTGTATATCAAATTATTGATTACGGTATCCGCAGTCACGATGCTGTTGACCGCGCCGACGAGATTCGTGCTTCCCGTTGGGGTGTTGTCGAAAATTGCGTTGTCAATTTCCGTGGGTGCGGCGAGGAGGTCCCAATTGTCAGGCGTACTCCATAGCAAATCTCCGGCGACGCCATTCCAAGTAAGGTCAGCGGCTGCCGCCATGTAGCCGGTGGCACAGAGCAGCGACAGGGATCCAAGTTGAACGAGACGTTGATATTTCATAGTGATAATTAGTTTGTGGTCACGCGCGAAGTCTAGTGTGACGCTCCGGCCCGTCCAGTCGGCAAAACTGCCGATGTCGTCTCACTCCTTCAATGCCAGCACGAGTGGGCGATTTTTTTGAACCGTGTTCCCGTCCCGAGTTTATTGCAGGTTGAACTGCTCCAAAGCTGGAAGGCCCGACCGGCAAGGCGATGTCATGCGGTCGCTGCACCACTCCAAATCCGGACGAGAAACTTCATTGTCTTTTGCCGGATGGGAGGCTCCCGTCACCGCGGGTTTCTGTGCGAACAGTGGCGGCCCTGAAAGCGCAGGGGAAGGAGGGGAGTATGCATGATGTTTTCAAACTGCTCCTGCCTGCAACGCGTGAAGAATCATTCCTGAACAAGCGATGATTTGGCCGTCTCTGCTGGCGAGAAGGGCGCATCGTCACCGCGCCTGAAATCAGGGCGTGAGGTGGGCGCATGTAAATGGCCGTTGGTGAATGAAAGCCAGGGCTATTCATGTTGTGTCCCTTCAGGACGATCGGGGCAGTATCCGGATCCGCCACCCAGAAGGCCGGATGCTTTTTGTCTCCTTGGTAGAAGCGCCGCCTGGGCGAGTCGGCAGTTTTGCCGATAGTGTGGGCGCCTTGGGCGCGCTATCATGCATAATCTCTAATATGAAGCCTTCCCCTGAACATGGTTCGGATCGTTCAATCCGACGAGGTCATTTGGGCTTTACGCTGATCGAGTTGCTCGTGGTCATTGCGATCATCGCCATTCTGGCGGCGATGCTCCTGCCGGCTCTGGGTCGAGCCACGGAAAGCGCCCGACGGACCCAGTGCGTCAACAACCAGCGCCAGTGCGGCCTGGGCTGGATGATGTACGCGATGGACAACCAGGACTGGTATCCTGTCGTCCGGGGTTGGGCGGCGACCGGAGGCCAGAAAGGCAGCTATTCAGGGAATGCCGCAGTCGCTTACAATTTCGGCACCGCAACCGAGGTGACCAACCGGCCGCTCAACCAGTATGTACCGGCACTGGAGACCTGGCACTGTCCTTCAGACAAAGGGGACTACCTCTACGGCGCCAAGAACTGCTACGTCGAATACGGCAACAGCTACTGCACGCAACACCACTATGATTCCTGGCGAACTGCCCATCTCACGGCCGATACCGACCAGAACTACGTGGGACGCGGCTCCGCTGCGCCCATCAAGTCCAGCCAGATCGCCCGCAGTCCGGCCAACAAGATCGTTCAAGGCGACTGGACCTGGGAGGAAGCCTCCTATGACCCGAACAATCCGAGGGCGGCGTGGCATAACTGGCGCGGTCAGCGTCGCCAAAACATGCTTTTTGCCGATGGGCACATCGAATACTACCGGTTTCCGCCTGAAATGGTGAATTGGGGTGGAAGATCAAGTCCACCTCCTGATGTGAAGTTTCTTTGGTGGTAGCGGCAGGACCGGGCAAACAACCACGTTCTCGAAACGCTCCGCCTCTTCGACCCCTCAAGGATACGCCAGCCGGAAAAAGACGCTACCCTCCGCTGGTTCAATGGGAAGCAGCAAGAGGTTGGTGCTCGTGGAATTGGGGACGGTGAACCAGTTGGTGCTGATCCCCACACCCAGGGAGTTGGTCTGACATTCCAGCCGCCAGCCGATTTGATCCGCCGGCCAGGAAATGTCCAACACGTCGCCGGTAAGCTGAAACGTCAGGTTGGGGCGGCTGACAATTCGCAGCGTGCCGCTGGTGGCCAGGCCGCTCGTATCCCACGCCAGATCCGGTGACAACGCGGGCAGGATCAATTGGGCAAACGTGCCGGCGAAAGCCGCCGCGCTGAACAGCTTGAGCGTGGCGCCATTGGTGGCGGCGGACGCACCGCCGAGGTTGACAACGGTCAGCGTGCCTCCGCAAACAAGGCTGGTCAGGCCTGTCACCTTGTCGCAGGCCAGAGTGTCAAGGTTCACCTCGAAGACACTGCTGCTGATGCCCGAGAGCACCAGACTGTTGCTAAGGCTCAACGTTCCGATTCCCGTTCCGGGTGCAAGAGTGCCGTTCACGGTGACTGGACCCAGGATACGTCCCGTCCCTTCAAGGCCGGCACCGGCAGCAACGGTGACAGGGCCGGGGCCGGTGGCGCTGCCGCTGACGTTGCCCACGCGCAATGTGCCCAGGCCGACACTTGTGCCTCCGGTATAAGTATTGGCTGCGTTCAGGGTCAACCGACCGTTGCCGAGCTTTGTCAAGCTTCCGGCACCTGCGTTGCCAATGGCGCTTCCGAAAGTCACGTTGTTCGGACCGAGGTCCAGGGTCGCTCCGCCAGTCATGAAGGTCATGCGCGCGGTCCCGGAGATATCGGAAGTGTTTCCGGAACGGTAGCGCAATGTCCCGCCGCCAAACTTCAAGTCATCCACGGCGATAGTTGAGCCGATGGTCAGTGTGCCCCCGTTGGTCAGCGCGATGAGGCTGGAGCCGTTCGCGCCGCCTCCGTTGGCCTCCGAAAGGCTGTTGGTTACGATCACGCTTCCGCCGTCAATGTTCAGAGTCCCTGTGCCCGTGCCGGAACCGCTGCCGACATCCCCGCCGAGCGTCAAGTTGTTGACCAACATCGTTGCGTCGCTGCGCACGTTCACGGTTCCGGTCGCGTTGCCGGCGTTGTTCGCCCCTTGAGCACCAATGGAGAGTGTCGTGACGTCAATAGTGCCCGCCGTGAAGGTCAATGTTCCCGTGCCGTTGCCCTGCCGCGAGGCGGTGCCGCTGCCCATGTTCCGACCCACGATCAGGTCGTTGATCAACGCGTCCACCGTGCCGCCGGTCAGGTCTAGCGTTCCGGTGGCCGATCGGGAGTTGCTGGAATTACCGTCGGCCGTACATTCAATGCTGTCCCCGATGCCCACCGTGGTCACGCGACTGACGCCGTCAATGCCGCGCAGGCGGAGCGTGGGATCGGAGTCCAGAACTCCCGGTTGGAAATTCACGGTGCCGGTGCTGCCGCGGTACGCGCCGATCTTCAGGTAATCCAACCGGATGAAATTGGTCACGCCCAACTGCAGCAGCCCATCATCCGCCGTCTGTCCCGAGTAGCCGGTGTGAACGCCCACCATGATTCCGCCGACGGTCCCGATTTGCGGCGTGGCACAAATGATCATGTTGGTCCTGGCCAGCAGCAGGATGCCGCGCGAGGTGCTGGACGCTCCAGTTGCGTGAGAACCGACGCGGATCACGCCTCCGCCATAGTTGAAGTTGTCCAATCCGGACATGTCGAGCGTCATGCTGTTGCCGGTATTGCCGAGCGCGCCCCGGTACCAGACATCAAAAAACGTGCCGGGGCCGCCGCTGCCATTATCGGCGACCGGATTTTCCATGTTGCCCGCGGTCAGAGTGGCGCCGCCCGTCCCCAGGATGGTCCAGTAGCCCATGTCGTCCGCGTCGGTTGCAGTTGGAACCGCGCCCAAAATGTCATCGTCATTGGGGGTTGTGTCTGTGTGAGTGCTCAAGGTGATGCCGGGATTGATCAGGGTTGTGTGGAAGTTGGTCGCAGCCGGGTTGCTGAGGGCCTGGTACATCAGGTTGCGAACTTCGGTGGTGGCATCCACAATGTTGTTAGTCACCCCGATGGAGTTCGTAGCGCCCGTATTGTCGAACATAATCTCCGTGACAACCGAGGGCGCTCGAACCGGGGTCCAGTTCGCCGCCATGCTCCAGGCATCACTGGTCGGAGAGTAACCAGTCCAGACCAACAGGCTGACAGCCTCCACGGTGATCGTCACGTTCGCCTGCGCGGATTTCAGCGGATAAAGTCCGCCGTAGCCGGCGTCCTGCACTTGCACCACCAGGTTGAAGTTGGAGCCGATATGCCCGGCGATAAGCGTGGCGTTGGCCACCGAAATGACTCCGGTTGCGGGATCGATGGTGAAAGTGCCGCCGGTATTGCCCGAAATGATTTTGTAAGTGAGCGCATCCAAAATACTGTCGCTGGCTGAGACGGTGCAGACCTCGGTTCCGGGCGTGGCGGCTTCCAGCACCGAGAAGGAGCCGCCGGAAACGACCGGGGCATAATTGATGTCCACGGGAGACAGAAACGCGCCGCTGATGATATTCGTTCCGCTCAGACCGGGGCCGTTCCAGGCCACCTCCAGGTGATCATCGCCTGTGCCTTCCTTGTGCAGGGCCTCGAGGTAATACTTTTGTCCGGCCACGAGTCCAACCGTCGCGGATTTTTGTGAAGGGTACTTGGACCATTCCTGATAACTCGTGTAGCCGGGGACGGAAGCAATGGTAGTGGCGGAGGCTGGGTTGGTGGTGCTGCTGAACCGCAACTCGCTCGCGTCGTCAGAAGCGAGATAGAAGGTGTACGCGCCGCTGGTTGGCGGGGTGAGGTAAGCCCGGAGCCGCGAGCCGTAGTTGTCCGCAACATCCTGCTCCACGTCGAAGGCGGTCACACTGCGCAAAATATCCGGCTGCCCGGGATACGCGCTGCTGTTGGTGAGGTCACTGAGGTTTTCGCCACTAATGTCGCTCCACACTTCCTGTCGAGGCGTGGTGGCGGTGATGGCATTTGACGCCACGATGTTCACGACAAACAAGTTGGTCGTGGACAATGGGGGCGAGGCGTCGTCCGTGACGCACAACTGCAGGGTATAATTTGTCTGTGTTGTGATTTGGAGAAGCCCTTCGTTGGCGACGCTGATGTCGCCCGTGACAGGGTTCATGGCGAAAAGGCCGGAGGGATCGCCGCCCACAATGGAGAAGGTGAGGTTGCTGGAATTGACATCGTAGGCCTGGAGGGTGGCCAGGCGAAAACCGGTCAGCGCATCCCGGTGCAAGTTGTAGGGTGACAACGCAAAGACATGCGGCGGATAATTCTGGGCGAACGGCGCCAGATACATGCCAGGAATGACATTGGTGACGGAAAGGCCCGGGCCAGTCCAGCCCACCGCAATGTTGTCGCCGCCGAAGCTCTCCTTCATGCGGGCCTCAATGTAATAAGCCTGGCCCGCAGTCAACGCAATTTGAGCGGAGCGCTGACTGGAGTACTTGTTCCACTCGCGGGGGCTGGCCCAACCGCTGTCACCGCCGGTGATGGAAGCGATCAGCGACATGCCTGCCGGATTGGTGGTGTCGCCGCTGGTCTTCAGCCACAACTGCCCGTTGTTGTCGGTGGCGAGATACAAACGGTAGTTGCCGCTGACCGGCGGAAACAAATAGCCGCGCATCAGCACGCCATAATCGTCATCCCGATCGGTGTCGCCCTCGAACAGGCCGACCGCCTTCTCGAACGCAGGGTCCAGCGGATAGCTCGGTGCGCCGGTCAGGTCCGTGATGTAAGACCCGGGAAGATTCGTATAGACCGTGTAATTGATTGATCCAGGTGCAAAGGGCGTCGGATTTGGCACGACCGTTACCGTGACCAACGAGGTTGCGGTCAGGGATTGGTCCGCCGCGGCAACGCTCAAGTTATACAGGCTCTGCTGCGCCGCGTTCAGGTCGCCCACCAGGGTGATCACCCCGGATTGGCTTCCAATGGAAAACATGCCGTTGCTGTTGCCGTCCACGATGGAGTAAGTGAGCAAGGTCAGCGGGTCCGGGTCCGAGCCGGTGACCTGACCGACCACCACGCCCGGCGATGAGTGTTCGATCAGGTTGGTGCTGAACCCAGTCAACGTAGGCGGCTCATTGACATCGGTAATGGCGATGACCACCCGGCGCTTGATCTCGGTCAGCGCCGGATTCACGGTGTTTATGATATTGACGAACAGCTCGAACTGAACGGTCAATTGCGTGTTGGCCGCCAGCGTTTCATAATTGAGAATCGCACTGTTGGCCACCGTCAACTGGCCGGCATGATTCAACGCAAAGGCATTGCCGGTATTGCCGCCGGTGATGGTGTAAACGAGCGGGTTTCCATTGGGATTGTTGGCCGTCACGACGCCGACCAGTGTGCCATAGGGCGTGTTTTCCGGGATGCTAAATCTGCTGGGCAAGCGGCCGTTGGCCACGGTGCCACTCACCTTGTAATAACCCAGGCTGGCGTAATCGGAAAAACCATCAGTCACCGGATCGTTGCGCCCGGCACCGGTCACCCGGAAAGTGTAAGTGCCCGCCGCCAGCGTGGTGGTCAGGGAAGCCGAAAGCACGTCCTGCGGATTATCCGTTGCCAGCACGACATCGTTGCTGTTGCAGAGAGTAGCCTTGATCGCCAGGTTGGCCCAGGTGTTGCCGCGGCATGGGATGGCTTGCAAGGAAACCACGCCGCCGGAGGTGGTGAATTGAAAAGCGTCCGTGTCGCCCGTGCGCTCGATTACGCCTTCGATCGAAACGGTGTAATCCGGGTAAAGTTCGAGATACCGCGAGGTCGCGAGGGTGGCGCCCGTGTCATCTACGCGGTAGCTCACGTCGTTGTTGCTGGTGGTGATAACATTCAGGTCGTTCTGCTGGTTGTTGGCGTTTGCGTATTCGCCCTTGCTCCATTGGACCACATTGCGGGTGTAACCGCTGCCCATGATGGGTGCCCAGCCCGTGGCGCCGCTGCCGTGACCGTTGTAATACTCGGTGCCGTCGGTCTTGCCGTCGTGGCGGAGATTGAGCGTGTGACCCACTTCGTGTGATGCGGCTTCCGCAGCCGACTTGGTGCCGCTGTTGAAAACCCAGCAGGGCGTGTCGCCCGACCAGTTCCAGGAATTGTAATAGGCCACACCGCCCGCACCCGGCGCCGCCGTGCTGGTGGGTGTGAAGATGACCCGAATGCGGCTGATCTCCGGCGCGGCCTGAAAAATTTTCAAATCCGTGGTAACATTGATGTCGAAAGGAATAAAGTCCTCGGAGACGCGGCGCCAGATATCACGAATTTTTGAGTTGCTGAAATTGCGTGACGCGTAGGTAATACCTCCCCACGTCGGCGTGTAGCCGGGTTGGAAATCGAGGTAAATGACTCCTGTCGCTCCCACCAGGCTCTGCAGCACCACAATGCCGTTCTGGTAATCGGGGATGGGCAGGGTGGGGAAATCATCCGGATACAGCGGCGGGATCTCATCACTATCCCCGGCAGCTCTTTCGGCGGGATCGAATCGCAGGCAAACCACTTGGTCGAGCGGTCGCTCGACCAGTTCAGTCGTCTCGCCGGGGCCGGTCGGTTCCAAGCGATAGGCCTTCTGGCTCGCGGGAAACTCCACCACGCCGACAAACTCACCCGCCTTCCCAGCCCGGGTTTGGCTTTGGAAGAAAAATTTTCCCATCTCCGGCTGGGTTAAAATGCCGGAGACATAGAGCACTTGACCGTTCGTGCGCTGCAAGTACTGGATGTTGCCCGCAGCCCATTGATCGCCGATGAGTTGAAAACGGATCGGCGAGCCTTTGCCCGATGCTTGCAGGCCCGTGAGGAAATCGCGATCCCAGGCGCGTTTGGGCGGGGCAGGAAGCGAGACCTCGGCGGCAGCCGGTGCATTGGTTGAGGCTGCCGCCTGAGCGGGCTGAACTTGAGCCGGGGCGGAAGCGCCGCGCTGGACTGCCTGACCCGACGCGGAGAGGTTGCTCGGCGGAGGCTGCGTGGCCTTGGGAACACCGCTGGGATGCTTCCGGGTGAAGACGAAAAACAGCATCAGGCTGCCGAGCAAGAGGGTTGTGAGCGCTACGGTTAGGGATTTCATGAAGACCGTGGGATTGGGTAACTTCCGAAAGAATCAAAAGACATTGGAGGGATTGTATTCTCGCGAACGATGACAAACCAGACACGAAACAGTCATTGGTTAAAGGTGCGTTGGCGAATCCAGGTCTGATCTGGATACGGAGGCGTGCCCGGCAGTACCTTGATCGCCCAAGGCTGTGTGTGGGTGATCGGCTGTTTGGTTTTTGGATCACTCCATTTCTTGGTCTCCGAATGGCCGTCCGCGAACGAGAATCCGCAGGCGCCATTGTGATAAGAGGCTGGTACGTTTTCCCAATGATCATGGCCCGCCTGGAAGAACAGCCCGTCGTCAATGCTATCCGGATGTTCGTCCACAAAGACCCAGAGCATCGCGGGCCTGAGCAATTGTGAGTACCTTTTGTAGGAGCCCTTGATACCGACCCCATCGGAATAACCTGAGGAATTGCCATAAGCGTCGGAGCGGGCCATGAAATCGTTCATCGAGACGCTGCGCACACGCGGGCCATTGGCCGCAGGGTAGCGATCCGCCGGGCACTTGTAGATGCCGAGGGTCCTGGCGGTGTAAGGACCGAGCAATCCTTCGGTGAGTTTGGCGGTGTTGGTGTTATCGGGATTGTTAGCCAACCAGGTCAGGTTGCCGTTGACCCAGTTGGTGGTGGCGGTGGTCATGGGAGAATTGAGCGCCAGCCGATCGCCGTTGTCGTCCTTGTAAACAAACCAGGCGATCTGCAACTGGCGCAGGTTGTTGAGGCAACCGATGCCTTCGGCCTTGGTTTTGGCTTTGCTAAGGGCTGGCAGGAGCATTGCCGCAAGGATGGCAATGATGGCGATGACAACCAGCAACTCGATGAGCGTAAATCCGTTACGTCGGCAGGCACCGGTTTCAGGCACAAAAGGGTTCGAGAGTGAGGCCATTTATCTTGAAGATTTACCCCGGATTTCAAGCAGGCGGTAGTCAGCAAAATTGCCGACATCGCGGAAAACTGCGTTCTCAATCAAACGCCGAGGTACTTGGCGACTGCCTGCGCCCGGGAGCGCACGTGCAGCTTCTGGTAGATGCGCTCAATGTGCGTATGCACGGTGCTGTAACTGATTTGTAACGCTTCCGCCACCTCCTTGTAACTGTAACCCTTGACGAGGTAATCGAGGACGGTCTGTTCGCGCGTGGAAAGATTCTCAGCTTCCACACCGGAGGGGAGGGTTCGCTTAAAGGACTGCACCACTTTGCGCGCGATGCTGCTGGTCATGGGTGCTCCGCCCGCAGTGACGTTTTTGACGGCAGCCAGCAACTCTGCGGCGCGGACCGGTTTCAGCAGATAGCCGCCCGCGCCGGCAGCGAGCGAATTGAAAATGGAATCCGTGTCGTCGTACACGGTCAGCATGATGATTTGGATCTTGGGAATCTCCCGGGCCAGTTGGCGCACGCAATTCACTCCATTCATGCCCGGTAGATTGATATCCATCAAGACCACCTGGGGCGCCAGCGGCGGAATCCGCTCCAGGGCTTCCTCCGCACTGCCACAAGTCACCACGCAACGACACTCCGGCGCGCGTTGGAGAATGCTCTGCAAACCCGCGCGGACTTCGCCGTCGTCTTCCACGATTGCAACCTTGATCGGCATGGCTTCCATCTTAACCATTGCCGCGCCCCTTGGCGTCAGAAAAATATTTCGGACAGTCGGCAATGCTGCCGAGGGCGGACTTCGGGAGGAGTATTTTCAGGCGAGTTCCTTGTCCAAGCGGATGCTGAACACGGTCACGGTGCCTTTGCCAGGTTGGCTCTTTTGCTCAAACTGACCCCCAATGGCGACCATTCGTTGCCGTAGATTGGTCAAGCCGTTCTGCCCGGGCATGAGGTGCAGCCGGAAACCTTCACCGTTATCTTCCACGGTGAGCGTGACTTCATCCGGCGTCAATTTCATCCGCAACCAGACTTCGGTGGCGTTGGCGTGCTTCACGACGTTATGAAGCGCCTCCTTGAGGGCCAGATGCAAATGATGCCGGACGTTGGAGGAAAGATTGCGAGCGGGAATGTCCTCGGGGATGTCCAGCCGGCACCGCACGCCGGCCGCTTTGACAAATTCCGGTCCGAACGTACAGAGATGCGCGACGAACTGATCGAGGGTGTCGTTGTCCGGATTGACCGCCCAGACAATTTCGTCCAATGACCGCGTCAGCGAGCGTGCGGTGCCAAAGATGCGGTTGATGTGGGCCTTCGCCTCCTTTGGCTTTTCAAAATCGCTTTGCGCCAGCTCACTCAATAGCGCGATTTGTGTCAGGTTCGCCCCTAACTCGTCATGGATGTCCCTGGCAATGCGGGCACGCTCCTTTTGTAGCGTCGTTTCCTTTTCCAGGTGTTCCAACCGCCATCGCAATCTGCGAAAGGACACGTAGCGCACCGCGCCAATCACGCATCCGGTGAAGACCACCACGACGATCAAGCGAAACCACCACGTCTGCCAGTAAAATGGAGTAACCCCCAGACTCAGCGTCGCATCGGCATCGCTCCACACCCCGGCGTTGTTGCAAGCCGCCACCCGGAAACGATAACTTCCCGCCGGTAAGCGTGGATAACTCACGGAACGCACCGTGCTGCCTTCACTCCAGTCTTCGTCCAATCCGTCCAGGCGGTAACGGAAACGCACATTCTCCGGCGCGGCGAAACTGGGCGCGGTAAATTCCAGTTCCAGTTTGCGATGGTCGGGAGGCAGACGGAGCGGCTTGTCCGCTTGAGGCAGTTTCACCGAATGGCCATCCACCACGACTCGTTCCAGCAATACTGGCGGTGGCGGCGGATTGTCCCAAATCCGGTCAGGATGCACCACCGCCAGTCCGGTTTGCATGGCGAAACAGATCCGGCCATCGCGACGGCGCACCACTCTGGGCGCGTAAGCAAAACTGGATTGCAAACTCGGCCAGCCTTCGTCTTTACCATAAACACTGGAAATCACGCGCGTGGCTCGCCCCTCCGCCACGTCGTCCAGTTCCTGCTGGCGGACGCGAAAAATTCCCCCCTCGGTTCCAAACCACAACGAACCACTCCCATCCGCGATGATGGCGCAGACCCGGCCATCGTGCAGCCCGTCCTCCGGACCAATCCGGAAGAATTCCCCTTCGCGCAGCCGGCCCACGCCTTCACCGCCAAAACCAATCCACAAACTTCCATCCGGTGTCGCCAACAAGCACCGGATGGATTCGGAGGGGGGGGATAGCCGCCCGGTTTCGTCAATCAGTTCGTCATCCTTCACCCGGAAGAGGGATCCCTCGCGTGTCGCCGCCCAGATGTTGTGCGCCGGGTCTTCCGCAATCGCCCGCATTTGACCGCTGGCAGTGGCGGCGGGGCGGAAAATCCTGGCCCGGCCATTGGGGGGGCGGCACATGAGTCCGCCCTTTTCCAATCCGATCCACAAATTCCCCGCGCGGTCCCGCAACAGCGACCGGGCGCGGTCAGTAATCTCTCCGATTCTCACCGGTGCCAGGAACCGATCTTGCCGCCATTCCTGCAGGCGATTTCGCGCCGCGCTGATCCAGACGGTTCCGTCGTCATCACCCAGGACGCACATGGGAGATGCACCCGTCCAGCCGTCGGGCTGTCTCAATCGCTTCCAACCACTGGCTTCTTCCCGGTACAGTTCGCCCCGCACGGTGGCCCACAAATTTCCCGTCGCGTCTTCAGTGATCGAATTGATGGTTGAAAGCGGCAAGCCGGCTTCCACATTTTGTAATTCAATCACGCGCGGACGCAACCGGTTCAGCCCGCCGCCACCGGTGCCGACCCAGACATTTTCCTCGGCATCTTCCAGCAGACACAAGATCGCGTTGTGCGAACTCGCCACCTTGGTCAAAACGGCTCCATCATAATGATAAAGACCATTCTCCTCTGTGCCCATCCACAAGCCCCCCGTGCGATCTTCCAGAATCGCTCGCGGATTGCCCGGCGAGTCGAAGGCCGCGGCAGGTTTCGTCAATCCGCCGTCTTCCGCACATTTGAAAAAGTCGCTCCGACTAAAAACCCAGATGCCCCCGGTTCGAGACGGACAGATGGCCTTCGCTCCGGAAAGGTTCGTCAGTTGAATGAACTGCCGGTCGCGCACCACTCCGATCCGTCCTGCCTGCGCAAACCAGACTGATCCTTTTTGATCTCGTGTCAGCAGGCAAAGCTCAGGGCCGGGCAATCCATGTTCGCTGGTGCATTGGGTGACTTTACCATCGGCAATCCGGCACACGCCCCCCCCCAGATAACTGACCAGGATCGAGCCATCGCGATCTTGAATAATTTGTGAAGGCCGGGAAGCGGGCAGGCCGGCGGCGGAAGTGAAAATATTGGTGGCGTTTGGCGAAAGTTGCATTACCGCGCCACCATCGAAGCCCAACCAGAATTCGTTGCCGCCCACATACGCCAGACTGAGGATATCGGGATTTGACGGCTGGGCCGCGGAAATCAAGGGCAGGGGGGTCCGTCGGAAGCGAAGCCCGTCAAACCGGGCCAGATCGTTTTCGGTGGCGATCCACACAAAGCCCACATCATCCTGCACCAAACCGAGTATGTTGTTATCCGGTGTGCCATCGCCGGTCTGCCACACGCGCGTCAGCCACGGGGAACTGGATTCCGACTCCGCGAGCGCGAAGCGTGGGAGCGCCGTCAAGCCTGCCCCAATACTCAAGCACAGAAAGAAAATCACTTTGGCCACACCATTGAGCCGGGCAATTCTCATGTGTTCAGCAGGTGAGGGGAGGTGAGAGTGCATGGCAAAACAAATTAACTGTGCCGGTCACTGCGTGATTTCCCGCATCCGAACGCGCCTGGCGCCGGGTTCATCACCAAGCGACATTTGATTTTTTTGCGGATCGCCAAAAGGTCCCGGCCAATCAAGGTGCGAATTTTCCGCGAGCTTCGTCACCACCACCTGGCCGTTGCCGGTGAAAAGATCGCCGCTGAACAATTTTCCGCGGGCAATGATGGATTGCGCACACGAGCAGAGCCCGCGATTGTAGGTCAATACTTCCTCCAGCCTGCCCGTGTCGCCGTTAATTCGGAAAAGTTTGGCAGCGGTGGAGCGATCCAAGCTCTGTGTCTCCGCGTAAAAACAGCCATTGAAGTAAGGCACGTTGGCGATGTACTGGTAATCCTGGCTCGACAAGTCGCATTTCCAAACCACGTCACCGGTGGCAATCGCGTACGCCGTCACATATTTCCACCGGCCCCCCACGTACTTTGCGTCCCAATGATTTCCGCTGCCGGAAACCAGCTTGCCGTTTGCATAAGTCAACGTGGCTTTGCGACCGATGGGCAGGCCGGTTTTTTCCCAGACCAATTGGAGGTCCTTGTCGAATACCCGGATGGCGGAGTCCCACTCGGCTTTGCCATACCAATACGTGGCCACGAAATATCCATGCGCATCATCGGTCAATACGGTGTTCCACGAAATGCAGTCGGAAGGTGGCGTCACCGTTGCCGACGTCAGCACGTGGCCGTCAGTCGCACGAATTTTCAAAACTCCACGGTTACATTGAAAGAAAACCCACCCGTTGTTCTGGTCCACGCAGGGCGTGACGCCTCCGTTGCTGCGCCGCTTCACCCACCAGATTTCCTCTCCTGTTTCGCCGGACACGGCATGCAATCCGTTTCGGGACGCCATCAAAATCAACTGCGAGCCGTCCGGCTGCGTGTAATAGGTGTAACCGAAAAACAAATTCCCCGGTTGGTTGGCCGGGCTGATCCATTCCACGCGCGCGGTATCGCGGTTCATGGCCACGGTGCGCGCGTTCTTGTGCTCGTGTGCGATGACAAGCCAGTCCCCGTTTTTTTTCTGAAAGACCAGCGGCGTGCTGTCGTACGTATCGGCGAACGGATAGGTCCGGATTTTCTTGAAGGTGTGCGCATCAAACGCCACGACGCGCGGAAATTGGGGGTCGCGTGGGCTGGTTTCATCGCTCAAAAAATCGTCAGCCGTGAAGTAAGCAACCCCATCCATCACCACTCCACCTTGCCCGTAAAAATGCAGACCACTGACTTCTCGTGCCCCGGCTGGTTCACCGACTTTTCTGCCCGAGCCGCTGCAACCGGTGAGCAGCAATGCGATCAGGGTGGTTAGCAAACGATTTCGTTTGATCATGGCAGCACCAGACGGTTTGGTTTTTCCCAGGAATTCGGCAGCAATAAACGCGCTGGATGCCGCCCGCCGCTACGGCAGATCTGGCGGCAGTTTGGCGGGCCAGGCAATTTCATTGATCCAGGCGGTCGTAAAGCTCTAGATTTCGCGGCGGGCGTCGCTCCGCACTCACGGGCATACTCGCCGCCGTCGGAATACTCATCCTTCTATCCCCAAGTTCGCCGCGTTTGTCCAATTCAAAGATGCTCGGCATCCCACCAAGGCGGAATGCGTCCGCTACGTTCGCAGGTGTGAGACCCCATGCCAATCGGCTTCACTTACCCCTACGGAGAGTCGCCGTTCTGGATTCCGCCGTCAATTGGAAGCCGAACAGCTCCCTGGCGCCGAAGCCTTCGGCCCGTTCGTCGAGTCTTGACTGCGTCCATCTTTGACAACCGATGGTGCGTGTTTTCAACTCCTGACGGCCACCATGAGCCGCGAACTCCGATTTATGAACTCTGCGAAATGGCCTCGCGCCTGGGCCGTGGCCGGCGGATTGATGCTGATCGCGTGCGGACTTTCCGCAGGCCAGAGCGTCCCCGCCTAGCAGCCTGTCGGACTTAGGGAACGCAATTTTAGCAAAGTGGATTGAACAGTTGCTGGGCGTGCGCGTCTGA